>MKXX01000001.1:0-209622 GCA_001914055.1 Parahaemophilus parainfluenzae
TTTTCTTAAGAGTCACAACAGCGCGTCGTTGTATGGGGCGTATTATAGGCATTTCAGATGCCTTTGCAAGATCTTTTTGTAAAAAAATGTAAATTTTTTGCTATTTGCTTACAAACGCACCAACATGACGAGAAAAAATCATTTTAAAACGGTAATTCCATCAAATCCCCAGAGAGCCAACGCTTGTTCTAATTGGTGTTTATTCTCTACATCTTGCGTACAAAAAACCTGATTTTTTACCTCAGATTTTGACCGCACTTCTAATTTATCAAGTAAATACTGCAAACGTCTGGCAATAGCGAATCCTGGGTCCATAAAATTCTTCACTTGAGGTAAGCAAATTTGAATTTCATCTTTAATTAAAGGGAAATGGGTACAGCCTAAACAAATTGTATCCAAATTATCTATTGAGGCCCAAGGAGTTAATTCATTTTTCAATGCAATCAAATCGACCGATTTTCCTTGGATTTTATGCTCTGCGATTTCAACCAATTTAGTTGAGCCTAATCGTTCAACTATGCAGTGGGAGGCAAACTGATGAATAAGATCATTAACATAAGGGCGTTTAACCGTGCCCTTTGTCGCCAATAGACCAATATGTTTCGTTTGTGAGATTTCTGCTGCTGGCTTAATGGCTGGCACGGTACCTACAATTGGAATAGAAAATTGTTCACGCAAAGGTGGTAACACCACCGTACTCGCGGTATTGCAAGCAATCACAATGGCATCAAGTGGATAATCCTGATTAATTTTTTTACAAATATCCAATGTTCGCTGAATGATTGTTTCTTCTGATTTTTCTGAGTAAGGAAAACCTGCATTGTCAAAGCAATACAAATAATGGTTATCTGGCATGAGCTTTTTCGCTTCCCGATAAACGCTTAAGCCCCCCATTCCAGAATCAAAGAAAAGTACCGTTGATTTATTCATTTATAAAACTCTTTCAAAAATAACCGCACTTTAGGCATTCGAATAAATTTCTCGATTATTTAGCCAACGGCGGATTAAACTTTCTGCCACATCCGGATATTTCACTATTAATGCTTTAGCATAATGTTGAACAGTTGGAATCATTTTACGATCGCGCATTAAATTCGCCACCTTAAATTCGGCGATACCCGTCTGCTTGGTACCCAACACTTCACCAGGTCCGCGAATTTCTAAATCTTTTTCCGAAATCACAAAGCCATCTTGGCTATCGCGTAATACCTGTAAACGTTTTTGCGACACTTTACCCAACGGCGGTTTATACATTAAGACACAAAAAGAAGCCGTATTGCCACGCCCTACTCGTCCACGTAACTGATGAAGTTGTGATAAGCCCAAACGCTCAGCATTTTCAATGATCATGAGACTGGCATTTGGCACATCCACGCCCACTTCTATCACAGTTGTAGCCACAAGCAAATCAAGTTCTGCATTTTTAAAAGCAGCCATAATATCTTGTTTTTCTTGCGGCTTCATTCGCCCATGTACAAGGCCTATTTTAAGCATCGGCAACGCTTTCGTTAAATCTTCCCAAATAGCCTCGGCTGCTTGCGCTTCTAGCACTTCTGATTCATCAATCAAGGTACAAACCCAATAAGCCTGACGCTTTTCATTAATACAGGCGTTTTTGACTCGAGTAACGATTTCATCACGACGCTCTTCTGAAATAACAACTGTCGTAATCGGCGTTCTACCTGGAGGCAATTCATCAATAATCGACGTATCAAGATCGGCATAAACCGTCATCGCTAATGTTCTCGGAATTGGCGTAGCTGTCATAATCAGTTGGTGTGGATAAAATCCTGCTTTTTCGCCTTTTTCTCTCAACATCAAACGTTGATGTACACCAAAACGATGCTGTTCGTCAATAATCACCAAGGCTAAATCCGCAAATTCCACTTCCTCTTGGAACAAAGCATGCGTGCCTACCACCATTTGTACCGCACCAGATTTAATCTTTTCCAATTCGGCTTGACGAGCTTTCCCTTTCACCTTACCTGCTAACCAGCCGACGTCAATACCAAAAGGCTCTAACCAACGACGAAAATTATTGGCATGCTGTTCTGCTAAAATTTCCGTTGGCGCCATTAAAGCCACTTGTTTGCCATTATCAATCGCTAATAAGGCCGCCAAGGCTGCCACTAATGTTTTCCCCGAACCTACATCCCCTTGAACAAGGCGCATCATTGGATAATCTTTCGCTAAATCCTGTTCAATATCTGCCACCACTCTATTTTGAGCATTTGTTGGTTGAAACGGCAAAGATGCAAGAAAACGTTGTTTCAAATCAGTTTGATAATGCAATGGCAACGCTAAAAACTGCTGCGTACCCAACCGCACTTTTTGCATTGCAAGATTGTGTGCTAAAAGTTCTTCAAAGATAAGTCGTTGTTGTGCCGGATGCTGTCCTTTCTCTAAAACATCTAATGAGATATCTGGCGGTGGACGATGCAAAAATCGAATAGCATCCTTTAAGCTAAAAGGATGTGGATTAAATTCATTAGGTAAAATTTCCGTTAATTGGATTTTATCGAGTAAAGCCAAGGCTTGATCGGTTAGCTTACGTAATGAATTTTGTTTTAAACCTTCTGTTGTGGAATAAATTGGTGTGAGCGTTTCCTCTAAAACCAATGGCGCATTATCCCGTATAATTTGATACTCAGGATGATGAATTTCCGCCATAAAACGCCCGCGTTTAATTTCACCAAACGCTTTGACGCGCGTACCAATCTGAAAACTATTTTTCATCCCTACATTAAAATTGAAGAAACGAAGCATAATTTTGCTTGTTCCATCAGAGAGACTTACGGTTAAAATAGGACGGCGCCCAAAGGCAACTTCACAAGTTTGGACAACACCTTCAATAGTGGCATATTGTTCAGGACGAAGATCGGCAATGGGCGTAATTCTCGTGCGATCTTCATAACGGATTGGTAAATGAAAAAGTAAGTCTTGGAGATTATGAATTCCAAGGCGGCTTAATTTATCGGAGATTGCCGCACCTACACCCGATAAAGTGGTTAAAGGAACGGCATCGAGAAGTTGTGTGCTCATTATGCTTCATTAATATTGCGCTTCAAACGAATCACACTGGTAATTTGTTTGATTTTTCGCATAATGTTTTCTAAATGATAGATATCTCTTGCGCCGACTTGGATAATGACTAATAGCACATTATTCTCTAATTCTTCTGTCCAAATACTTTGAATATTACTTTCGCAAGTCGTGACGGCTGTCATGAGGCTACCTAATGCATTTTGCTCATTAAGCATTTCAATGTGTAATTCAGCATCAAAATTGACCGCACTTTCAGCCTCTTCCCATTTTGCGGCAGTAAAATCTTTCGTATTACTTGACGCTAAATTAGAACAAGCTTGATGATGTACCACTACGCCTTTTTTCGCAGTGCTTAAGGCCACAATAGGATCACCCGGAATTGGATGACAACATTGAGCGAAAGACGCTTTCATTTCACCATCTCGGCTTAATGTTAGTGTGCTTTGCGTATTTTCAGAAACGCCATCCACATCAATTTCAATAGCTTCATCCATTAATTGGTGAGCAATAACGCTCGACATTTGATTGCCCACACCAATTTCCATAAAAAGCTCATTAAGACTTGAGAGATTCAATTCATTCAGTACTGCTTGGATTTTCTCTTCAGAAACCTCAGAGAGATAATGTGGTTTCAGGGCCATTTCTAGCTGTTTTTTACCCGTTTGAACGGCATCATCTGCACGCAATAATTTTAAGAAATGACGAATACGAGTTCTTGCGCGAGCGGTCACCACAAAGTTTAGCCAACTGACACTTGGATGAGTATTTTCACTGGTTACAATCTCAACAGTTTGACCAGACTCTAAAGCTTGTGATAACGGATAAGGTTTATGCTCTACCACTGCCGCAACGCAATGATTTCCCACATCAGAATGCACGGCATAAGCAAAATCGACAGCTGTTGCGCCCATTGGTAATTCAACGATACGACCTTTCGGCGTAAAGACATAGATTTCTTTCGGGAAAAACTCAGATTTTACGTTTTCAATAAACTCAAAGGAGTTACCCACGTTTTGTTGAATATCTACCAGGCTTTGTAACCAACGTTGAGCACGTACTTGAGCAGTGGTGCTATCGTTTTTACCACCTTCTTTATACACCCAATGAGCGGTAACGCCCATTTCAGCAACCTGTTCCATTTCTTCAGTCTGAAGATGAACTTCTACGGGTACACCATGAGGGCCTATCATCGAGGTTTGTAGTGCTTGATAGCCATTTGCACGTGGCACAGCAATATAATCTTTCACTTTACCTGGGCGAGGCTTATACAAACTATGCATTTGCCCCAACCCGCGATAGCAATCATCCACCGAATTCACAATAACGCGGAAAGCATAAATATCCATAATAGAATGGAATTTCTGATCTTTCGTGCGCATTTTTTGGTAAATTTTATAGAGATGTTTTTCACGTCCCCAAATACGATTTGTAATGCCTACATTATCAAGACGTTGTGAAATATCATTAGAAATACGTTGAATCAATTCTTGCCGAGAGCCACGCGCTTGTTCGACGAGCTTTTTAAGCACCTCATAACGGCGAGGATGCATGGCTTCAAAAGATAAATCTTCTAATTCATTTTTGATATGCTCAATGCCTAAACGATGGGCTAATGGACAGTAAATCTCTAGGGTTTCCTTTGCAATGCGACGACGTTTATCTGGACGTAATGAGCCCAGTGTTCGCATATTATGGGTACGGTCAGCCAGTTTGATTAAGACGACACGAATATCTCGAGTCATCGCTAAAATCATTTTACGGAAGTTTTCAACCTGTGCTTCTTGGCGGGTACGGAATTTCAATTTATCCAGTTTAGATACGCCATCTACAATTTCGGCTACGCTAGCGCCAAACTCATCTTTTAATTGGGATTCGGTATAAGGGGTATCTTCGATAACATCATGCAATAATGCAGCCATGACAGCTTCATGGTCTAAATGCATTTCCGCAATGATTGAAGCCACTGCAACGGGGTGCGTAATGTAAGGTTCGCCACTTGAGCGAAATTGTCCTTCGTGAGCATCTCGCGCAATAACGAATGCACGTTTGATTAATTCAATTTTATCGGCGGGCAAATACCCCTGAATAATTCGATCTAAATTGGCAAACAATTCCAAAGGACACCTGACTTTTTGTAGAGAGAAAGACTAGGCGGCCAAAATAAGCTTAATTTTGACCGCACTTTAATGAGATTATTCTGTGATTAACGCCACTGCCACTTCTTCATTACGTTGAGAAGCTGCTGCATCTAAATACTCTTTTGCATCCATGATTTCTTGGTTGATTAAGCCTTTTTCGATTTCACGTAATGCAATGACAGTTGGTTTATCATTATCTTCTGGCACTAACGGCTCACTTTGATGTAGCTCTAATTGTCTCGCACGACGAGCGGCGGTTAAAATTAAATCAAAACGGTTACCAATTTTTTCTACTGCATCTTGCACAGTCACTCGAGCCATGTTTTACTCCGATGTTAAAAATAATGTCTATAAAGAGAAATATTGTACTCAATTCAAGGTTATTTTGCTAGTAGCTGGTGAATTAAGTCTGCATTTTCTGTTTGTTGATAAGCTTTAGTCAAACGTTCTGCCTGTAAAATACTTTGCAAATCTGTCAATGCCTGTTCAAAATTATCATTCACAATAACGTAATCATATTCATCATAATGCGAAATTTCACTGATTGCTTTTGACATTCGCTCCGCAATGACTTCTTTACTATCCTGTCCACGTCCAATCAAGCGACGTTCTAATTCAGGCAATGAGGGAGGCAAAATGAAAATACTTTTTACAGATGGTACTTTTTGACGAATTTGCTGTGCACCTTGCCAATCAATATCTAAAAACACATCAATACCCTTAGCCAAGTTTTCTTCAATTGCTGGCAATGAAGTACCGTAATAATTACCACCAAACACTTTTGCATATTCTAAGAAGTGGCCTTTTTCAATTAAGGTTTCAAATTCTTCTACTGAAACAAAATAATAATGCACACCATGACTTTCGCCTGGACGAGGAGAACGCGTTGTGTGTGAAATAGACACCATTTTTTTCGTGCCTTGATTTTTTTCTAATAATGCGGAAATTAATGATGACTTGCCCGCCCCACTTGGTGCAGAAAGAATATATAAATTACCTTGAGACATAATTGAAACCTCTTCTTGTTGTTTGTTTTTATTATACAAAAAGAAAATGAAAAGTGCGGTCAAATTTTCATTTGTTTTACCAAATTGTTAAAAAGTGATCGAGATCACAAAAAAGTGGTATATACCCTTTTTTTTATCAAAATGCCCATGCTATAATCCACGGGAACTCGTTAGAGCAACGATTTTGTTTAACTTAAAAAATAGAAGGTGAAAATCTTATGGCTATTAAAATTGGTATCAACGGTTTCGGCCGTATCGGTCGTATCGTATTCCGTGCAGCACAACATCGCGATGACATCGAAGTTGTAGGTATCAACGACTTAATCGACGTTGAATACATGGCTTACATGTTGAAATACGATTCAACTCACGGTCGTTTTGACGGTACTGTTGAAGTTAAAGACGGTAACTTAGTCGTAAACGGTAAAACTATCCGTGTTACTTCTGAACGTGATCCTGCAAACCTTAACTGGGGTGCGATCGGCGTTGATGTTGCAGTTGAAGCAACAGGTTTATTCTTAACTGATGAAACAGCACGCAAACACATCACTGCTGGTGCGAAAAAAGTCGTATTAACTGGTCCTTCTAAAGATAGCACACCAATGTTCGTACGTGGTGTAAACTTCGGTGCATACGCAGGTCAAGACATTGTGTCTAACGCTTCTTGTACTACAAACTGTTTAGCACCTTTAGCACGTGTTGTTCACGAAACTTTCGGTATCAAAGATGGTTTAATGACTACAGTTCACGCAACCACAGCAACTCAAAAAACTGTTGATGGCCCATCAGCTAAAGACTGGCGCGGTGGTCGTGGTGCATCACAAAACATCATCCCTTCATCTACCGGTGCTGCGAAAGCTGTGGGTAAAGTATTACCAGCATTAAACGGTAAATTAACTGGTATGGCGTTCCGTGTTCCTACTCCAAACGTTTCTGTAGTTGACTTAACTGTAAACTTAGAAAAACCAGCAACTTACGAACAAATCAAACAAGCAATCAAAGATGCAGCTGAAGGTAAAACTTTCAACGGCGAATTAAAAGGCGTTTTAGGTTACACTGAAGATGCAGTAGTTTCTACAGACTTCAACGGCTGTACTTTAACTTCTGTATTTGATGCTGATGCAGGTATTGCATTAACTGATTCTTTCGTTAAATTAGTATCTTGGTACGATAACGAAACTGGTTACTCAAACAAAGTATTAGACTTAGTTGCACACGTATACAACTACAAAGGCTAATTAAAATAGCTAAAAAATTAACCGCTCTTTTTAGAGCGGTTTTTTATTTCTAATCAATTTAAATTTTCTCAATACTTTATATATTCTTTATTACTCATTTCAATATAAAAATAGAAAAATAATATGTCTATTATTTATTCTATATTCACAAAATAATAACATTTTACTAGATTTTAAATTTATTTCGTTTATATTAGCGTACAGTTGTTCGCTCAAATAAGGCTTATATGAATTTAGAACGTCATTTCGTCAATCGAATTCGCCAGCAGGCAAAAACTCGTCAAAATGCAACCGCACTTCGCCATAAAATTAATGGCTTGTGGAAAGATATTTCATGGAACTCATTCCAACAACAGCTTGATCAGCTTTCATTAGCTTTTCTTGCTTGCAATATTCAAGTACAAGATAAAATTGCAATTTTTGCGCACAATATGTCACGTTGGACAATCGCCGATATTGCGGCACTTCAAGTCCGAGCTATCACCGTTCCAATTTATGCAACCAATACGGCACAACAGGCAGAATTTATTTTAAATCATGCCGATGTCAAAATTCTGTTTGTTGGCGATCAAGAACAATATGATCAAGCGTTAGAAATTGCGCATCAGTGTCCACAATTACAAAAAATCGTGGCCATGAAAGAACAAATTCAACTGAGTGAAAACACTCTTTCTTGCCATTGGGAAGATTTAATTCAATTAAGTACAGCCGAATTTCAGACTGAATTTGAAACTCGCTTGGCAAATAAAACGATGGATGATTTATTCACGATCATCTACACCTCTGGCACAACAGGTGAACCGAAAGGCGTAATGCTCGATTACAATAACTTGGCTCATCAACTTGAAGCCCATGATATTGCATTAGATGTTAATCAAGATGAGGTTTCACTTTCTTTTTTACCATTTAGCCATATTTTTGAGCGAGCTTGGGTTGCCTATGTGTTACATCGTGGAGCAATCCTTTGTTATCTCGAAGATACCAATCAAGTACGTGAAACATTAACAGAAGTGCGCCCAACCTTTATGTGTGCAGTACCGCGTTTCTATGAAAAAATTTATTCTGCCGTGCTTGATAAAGTACAAAAAGCCCCTTTTATTCGTCAGATGATTTTCCACTGGGCGATTGCAGTGGGGCAAAAACGTTTTGATCTTCTCTCTCAAAATAAAAAAATCCCGTTCTTCTTGCAAAAACGCTATGCGCTTGCTGATAAACTGGTACTGTCTAAACTGCGTTCATTGTTAGGCGGACGTATTAAAATGATGCCTTGCGGTGGTGCAAAATTAGAACCAACCATTGGTCTTTTCTTCCATAGCATTGGGATTAATATCAAACTCGGTTATGGCATGACAGAAACCACAGCTACCGTTTCTTGCTGGGATGACCATCATTTTAATCCGAATTCTATTGGTAAATTAATGCCAAATGCCGAAGTTAAAATTGGGGAAAATAACGAGATTCTGGTTCGTGGTGGCATGGTAATGAAAGGTTACTATAAAAAGCCTGAAGAAACGGTCCAAGCCTTCACTGAAGATGGCTTCTTAAAAACGGGAGATGCCGGTGAATTTGATGCTGAAGGTAATTTATTTATTACCGACCGCATTAAAGAATTGATGAAAACTTCTAACGGTAAATACATTGCGCCACAATATATTGAAGGGAAAATTGGTAAAGATAAATTTATCGAACAAATTGCGATTATTGCTGATGCAAAAAAATATGTTTCAGCGTTGATCGTGCCTTGTTTTGATAGCGTAGAAGAATATGCGAAAAAACTGAATATTAAGTATCAAGATCGCATGGAATTACTCAAACACTCTGAAATTATCAAGATGTTTGAACAACGTATTGAAAGTCTTCAAAAAGAATTGGCGCACTTCGAACAAGTGAAGAAATTTACGCTACTCTCTCAGGCATTTAGCGTCAAACTTGGTGAAATAACACCTACACTCAAATTACGCCGAAAAGTGATTATGGAACGCTATCGTCATATTATTGACTCGATGTATTCCAACAACAAAGAAAACAAGGAAAATAAAGAATAAAAAAGTGCGGTGAATTTCACCGCACTTTTATTTTGACGAAAATAATTTATTCGACTTTAACCAATACACCTTCTTGACGAGGTTTTAATACCCCAACCTCGCTAAGCTCAATACCGGCTTTTTTCGCAATCTCTAAGATTTCCGCTTCATTTTCAGGTCTAACCGCAATCAACAAGCCACCTGAAGTTTGAGGATCGCAAAGTACCGCCTTTTGATAATCGGTTAGAGGACCGATTTTATGACCATAGCTTTCAAAGTTGCGATTAGTTCCACCTGGTACACAACCTTCTGCAATGTAATCTGCTACGCCATTTAATAATTTGATTTTATCAAAATGCACAACCGCATTGAGATTTGAGCCTTCACAGATTTCAGCTAAGTGCCCCAATAAACCAAAACCAGTTACATCCGTCATGGCGGTTACACCTGCAACTTCTGCAAATTGGCTACCAATCAGGTTCATTTGACACATGGCTGCCGTTGCCAAGCCTTGATGTTCTGGTTTTAATTTGCCTTTTTTCTCTGCAGTAGTCAGCACACCGATACCTAATGGTTTGGTTAAATAAAGCTTACAACCTGCTTCTGCTGAGGCATTACGTTTTACACGATCCGTTGCAATAACGCCTGTTACCGCTAAACCAAAAATGGGTTCTGGCGCATCAATCGAGTGTCCACCAGCCAGTGAAATCCCCGCTTGATGACAAGCAAAACGGCCACCATCAACAATCTTCTGTGCCACTTCTGCCGGCAATTTATTAATAGGGAATCCTAAAATGGCAATCGCCATAATCGGCTTACCGCCCATTGCAAAAATATCGCTAATGGCATTGGTGGCAGCAATACGACCAAAATCAAAAGGATCATCCACAATCGGCATGAAAAAATCCGTGGTACTAATAATTGCAGTACCATTACCAAGATCATAAACCGCAGCGTCATCCGCTGTTTCATTTCCCACTAATAAATTGGGATCAGCAAATTTTTCGAGTTCTGTCTGTAAAATTGTCCCTAACACCTTAGGCGAAATTTTACAGCCTCAACCAGCGCCGTGGCTGTATTGCGTTAAACGAATCTCATCCGTCATATTCAATCCTTTGTAAAAATAACGTACTAATTAAACAAAAGAGCGGTCAGAAAAAGCCGTATTTAGGAGGCTAACTTCTCCACTTTTGCTTGCTTGATCATGTTATCGCTGACTTCTAAAATGGTAATTCTTAAGCCATTGATTTCACAAACAGTTCCTTCATCAGGAATATCTTCAAGATGCTCGAGAATCAAACCATTAAAGGTGCGTGCATCTTCTGTATCTAATTCCCAACCAAACATTTTATTCAAATCACGAAGATTTGCCGAGCCTTCAATAATCATCGAACCATCAGATTGCTGAACGACTTCTTGTTCAATAGTCGGTGCAGTAGTGGTTGTAAAATCACCCACAATTTCTTCTAAAATATCTTCAAGTGTGACTAATCCTTTAATATCACCATATTCATCCACCACTAAACCGATACGTTCTTTTTTCGTACGGAAATTCGCTAATTGTGTTTTTAGTGGTGTCCCTTCTGGAATGAAGTATACTTCATCGACGGCACGTAATAAGGTTTCTTTAGTAAATTCATTTTTTTCTAATAACAAACGAAACGCTTCACGCACACGCAAAATACCTAATACTTGCTCATCAAGGCTGCCTTTATACAACACAATTCGATTATGTGGTGCATGATTAAGCTGACGCATAATGGCTTTCCAATCGTCATCAATATCAATCCCAGCAATTTCATTACGTGGCACCATGATATCGTCGACGGTCACGGTTTCCATATCTAAAATAGAGAGCAACATTTGTGGATGCTGTTCATCCGGTGTAGCTTCTCCCGCTTCCGATACAATACTACGAAGTTCTTCACGGCTAATCACTTGTTTTTGCATATCGGGTTTTAAACCCACCATTCGCATTAACGTTTTCGTGAAAATATTCATTAACCAAACTAGCGGATAAAATATTTTTAATAGTAAGACCAAGATATGACTTGAAAATAATCCCACCTTTTCAGGATGCATTGCCGCGACGGTTTTAGGGAAAATTTCAGAAAAAACAAGCATCACAAAGGTTAATAAACCTGTTGCAATGGCCACACCTGCATCGCCATATAAACGCATACCAATCATGGTTGCAATAGCTGAAGCACTGATGTTAACAAGATTATTAAAGATCAGAATAAAACTTAACAAGGTATCTGGCTTTTCGAGCAGTTTTTCTGCTTTTTGTGCACCTTTATTACCTTGTTCCGCCATAAAACGAAGGCGATATTTATTGAGAGAGAGTAAGCCGGTTTCTGAGCCGGAAAAATAGGCTGATAAAACTAAACAAATAATGAGTGTAATAAATAAAGTACTAAGGGGGATACTGTCCAAGGGTAAATCCTTTTGTTCGTTAATCAACAAAAAATGCGGTTATTTTCACCGCACTTTTTACCTGTTCTTTGATTTCGATTAAATCAAACGGCTACCGAAATAGCCAATCGTGAGCAGAATGATACCTGAAATTGCGTAAATAATCATCCTTTTTCCACGCCAGCCTAATCGCCAATGACCAAAACAAGCAATTCCAAAACTAATCCAAGCAAGGAAAGAGAAAATCGCTTTGTGCAGATTTTCTAGAGTCACCGCTTGTAATACATGATAAGTCCCTGAAATTAAAGTCAGCGTGAGTAAAACTTCTCCCATCGCAAATAAACAGAAGAAATGACGTTCTACCGCCATTAATGGTGGAATTGCGGGCGAAAATTGAATTTTACGTTTTTTCAAATTGCGATCTAACCAGACTAACTGAATCACATAAAGCGTTGCAATAAAACAAACCGCATAGGTAAAGAGCGACAAGCCAATATGGAACAACATCAATGTGTTCTGATTCAACATTTGAATAATATGGCTTGATAAGAATGTCGCAAAGATCAAGCTAATGATCGAAAACGCATACACGATAGGTAAAACAAACCACATCGTGGAAACCAGAAACATTGAAAGCGTCGCTAAGGCAGCAATAATTACGCTCATTAAAGAAGCGATTTCCATTAGCGTAAAACTCTGCCCTGAGGCCAAATCCTCTAACAAAGGGAAAGTGCTGACAACATGCAGAATAATTGCAGCAAGTGCGGTCAAAAAAAATGGAGTTTTGCTTTGACTCAACTTCCCTTCTGATGAGTTCATCAAAAATGGAGCGATCAGCAATAGACTAAGAATATAAAAAATAATCGAAAAAAGGGCAAACCACATAATGCGTTCTCTTTACTAGGAATTATTCTTATTTTAACGGATCTTTTCTCTAGATCGCCATAATTTTATTTGAAATGATGAAAAACGCCCAAATTTCGGTATAATCACGGCAATTTTTTAAGAAAAAACAGGATTTAAAATGTTTGAAAATTTATCGGATCGCCTTTCCAAAACGCTACGCAACATTAGCGGTAAAGGGCGTTTAACTGAAGATAATATTAAAGAAACGCTACGCGAAGTACGCATGGCGTTATTAGAAGCTGATGTTGCTTTACCTGTCGTACGTGAATTTATCGCCAAAGTAAAAGAAAGCGCGTTAGGCGAAGAAGTCAATAAAAGCTTAACACCTGGCCAAGAGTTCTTAAAAATCGTTCAACGTGAGCTCGAAAAAGCCATGGGTGAAGCCAATGAGAGCTTAAACTTGGCGACACAGCCACCCGCAGTTATTTTAATGGCGGGTTTACAAGGTGCGGGTAAAACCACCAGCGTGGGTAAATTAGCAAAATTCTTACGCGAACGTCATAAAAAGAAAGTGCTTGTAGTCTCTGCCGACGTATATCGTCCTGCGGCGATCAAACAGCTTGAAACCTTAGCACAATCTGTTGGTGTAGATTTCTTCCCCTCTGATGTCAAACAAAAACCTGTAGAGATTGCCAAAGCGGCACTTGCTGACGCTAAACTCAAATTCTACGATGTGTTAATTGTGGATACGGCAGGTCGCTTACACGTTGATAGCGAGATGATGGATGAAATCAAGCAAGTTCATGCGACATTAAATCCAATTGAAACGCTTTTCACCGTTGATGCAATGACCGGTCAAGACGCAGCAAATACAGCAAAAGCCTTCAATGAAGCCTTGCCGCTTACTGGGGTTATCTTAACCAAAGTGGACGGTGATGCACGTGGCGGTGCGGCTTTATCTATTCGTCAAATCACCGGTAAACCGATTAAATTCCTTGGTGTGGGCGAAAAAACAGAAGCCCTTGAGCCATTCCACCCTGATCGCGTAGCGTCGCGTATTTTAGGCATGGGCGACGTGCTTTCCCTTATCGAAGATCTTGAACGTTCAGTGGATCGCGAAAAAGCGGAAAAAATGGCACAGAAATTCAAGAAAGGTGATGATTTCACCTTGGACGATTTCCGTGAACAGCTCCGCGAGATGAAAAAAATGGGTGGCATGATGTCGATGCTTGAAAAATTACCGGGTGCGAAAAACTTACCGGATCATGTCAAAAATCAAGTGGATGACAAAATGTTCATCAAAATGGAAGCCATCATTAATTCCATGACCTTAAAAGAGCGTGCCAATCCAGATATTATCAAAGGATCTCGCCGTCGTCGTATTGCATTAGGTTCTGGTACACAAGTGCAAGATGTGAATAAGTTGCTGAAACAATTTGACGAAATGCAACGTATGATGAAGAAAATGCGTAAAGGCGGCATGGCGAAAATGATGCGCGGTATGCAAGGCTTAATGGGCGGAGGCGGCTTAGGTGGCCTTGGTGGTTTAGGTGGTATGTTTAAACGTTAATCCCTTCTTCCAATAAAGTGCGGTCAAAAATCAATAGATTTTTGGCCGCATTTTTTATCTTTTTAGTTAGCATTTCCTATTACCAGATTAAATTACTCAGTTTTAGGTAATATTTTCATCACTTGATAGTCGATATAATTGCTCGGGTATTTTACTTCGCGTAAAATCTAGCTCTTGATGGCTATTCTCGGAAAGTTAACCATCATGGCATCATATTTTCTAATAATCTAGGAGTGATAAAATGGGACAGTATAAAAAGTTTTGGTACCTATTAGTCGCCGTATTGATTGGGGCATTCTCTATTCTCGGCTACTACGGGTTCGAAGTTTATCGTGAAGCACCACCAATTCCGCAACAATATGTTTCTGAATCAGGTGAAAAAGTGATTACTCACGATGATATTTTACATGGTCAAACCGCTTGGCAAACCACTGGTGGTATGCAAGTGGGTTCTGTTTGGGGGCACGGTGCATACCAAGCGCCTGACTGGACGGCAGATTGGCTTCACCGTGAATTAACTAACTGGTTGGATATTACAGCGAATCAAGAATTTGGTAAAAACTTCTCTGATTTAAATGATGAGCAACAAACTTTATTAAAAGCGCGTTTAACCAAAGAATATCGTGGTAGCAAAGTTGAAAACGGTACTGTTGTGCTTTCAAACACCCGTTTAGCGGCAATGGAAAAAACTGCACAATACTACATTTCTTTATATGGTGATGATCCTGCAACTAAAGTCACTCGTGAACACTTTGCGATGAAGGATAATACTCTTCCTGATTTACAAGCTCGTAAAGACTTAGCTAAATTCTTCTTCTGGACAGCATGGACTGCATCAGCTGAACGTCCAAACACTCACGCAAGTTACACCAACAACTGGCCACATGAACCGTTAATTAATAACGTACCAACACCAGAAAACGTGATTTGGTCTATTGCGAGTGTGGTATTCCTCATTGCAGGTATTGGTTTTGTTGTATGGATTTGGTCATTCAAAAAACGTGAAGATGAAAAAGAACCGCCAATGCCTGAGTTCGATCCACTCACGAAATTACAACTTACTCCTTCTCAACGTGCGTTAGGTAAATACCTCTTTACTGTGCTTGCTCTTTTCGTATTGCAAGTCACATTAGGTGCGGTTGTAGCACACTATACGGTTGAAGGTCAGGAATTCTATGGTATTGATATTTCTCAATACTTCCCATATTCATTAGTGCGTACATGGCATATTCAAGCTGCCTTATTCTGGATTGCAATGGCATTCTTAGCCGGTGGTTTATTCCTTGCACCAATCATTAATGGCGGTAAAGATCCGAAATTCCAAAAATTGGGTGTGGATGTTCTCTACTGGGCATTAGTGGTATTAGTCGTTGGTTCATTCACTGGTAGCTACTTAGCAATTGCTCATATTCTCCCTGAAGAATGGAGCTTCATGTTCGGCCACCAAGGCTATGAATTCATTGACTTAGGTCGTTTCTGGCAAGCAGTGAAATTCGCAGGCATCTTATTCTGGTTAGTCTTAATGCTTCGCGGTACAGTGAATGCATTCAAACAACCTGGTGATAAAAACTTATTGGCATTATTCTTCGCCTCAGTAATTGCGATCGGTTTATTCTATGGCCCAGCATTATTCTATGGCGAGCACACTCACATTTCTGTGATGGAATACTGGCGTTGGTGGGTAGTTCACCTATGGGTAGAAGGTTTCTTTGAAGTATTCTCTGTAGCGGCACTCTCATTCATCTTTGTAAGTTTAGGTTTAGTTTCACGTCGTACTGCAACTGTGGCAACTATTACTGAAGCAGCGTTATTCTTAATCGGTGGTATCCCTGGTACTTTCCACCACTTATACTTCGCAGGTGCAACCACTCCAATTATTGCGGTAGGTGCATCATTCTCTGCGCTTGAAGTGGTACCTTTAGTGTTACTAGGTCATGAAGCTTGGGAACACTGGGCGATGCAACAAAAAACACCTTGGATGGAACGCTTAAAATGGCCTCTTTACTGCTTCGTTGCCGTAGCGTTCTGGAATATGTTAGGTGCTGGCGTATTTGGTTTCTTAATCAATCCACCAATTTCGCTTTACTATATCCAAGGCTTGAACACGACTGCCGTTCATGCTCACGCCGCATTATTCGGTGTGTATGGCTTCTTAGCACTAGGCTTCGTCTTCTTAATCGCTCGTTATTTACGTCCGGATACACCATTTAACGATAAGTTAATGAAATGGGGCTTCTGGTTATTAAATGGCGGTTTAGTATTAATGATCGCATCAAGCTTATTACCTATCGGTATTATCCAAGGATATGCAAGTATCTCTGAAGGCTTATGGTATGCACGTAGTGAAGAATTTATGCAACAACCTCTATTCGATACCCTACGTTGGGTTCGTTTCGGTGGCGACGTTGTCTTCATCTTCGGTGCTCTCGCTTTCTTCTGGCAAATCTTTACGATGGTATTCTTTAAACCTAAAAAAGCAGCATAATTAAATTTATTATCGTGCAAAAGCGGCTAAGTAACTGGCCGCTTTTTATTTGTGAAAAATCCGTTAAATTTTCTGACCGCACTTTGATCTCCATCAAACCATTTACCTTCTTTTAAGTATGATTAAATTTGTCTTTAGATCTATACTCTTCATACTTTCAACTTTTTTTATAACATTTCAACATGAGTGACAATCCATTCAACGCGAGTTGGTCATCAAAGGGCAATACGCTATGTCTAGGTCATTGGGACATTACTTATCTCGGTTTACCTGTAGTACTGCCACTTGAACGCCGTGATAAAGATATGGGAACAAATAATATTTATAATTTTATAGATCCCGAAGATGAGCTTTACCGAGAAGGCTTAATGGAAGATGATTGGATTGTGGAAAACATCGATTGGCTTTCTGATGTTTTTATCGAGCACAATATCCCTTTAGAAGAAGAAACCATACGAGCATTCTATAAAGCGGTGAATAAGGAAGATTGGCGCTGTGGGAGCTGTGGTGGATGTATTTAATAGCAAAGTGCGGTCAATTTTATCATTGTTTTTATACCGAACTGTCATAATAAAAACACTAGGAAATTCAATATTTCTGATATAGAATTCTCCGATTTGTTTTTTAAAAGGGAGAAAAAAGATGAAACTCGTTGAAGTTAAACATCCGCTTGTTAAACATAAATTAGGCGTGATGCGCGAAGCTGATATTGATACCAAAAAATTCCGTGAGCTTGCAACTGAAGTGGGTAGCTTACTTACCTATGAAGCCACTGCCGATCTTGAAACAGAAAAAGTGATTATTGAAGGTTGGAATGGCCCAGTTGAAATCGAACGTATCAAAGGTAAAAAAGTTACTGTTGTACCAATTTTACGTGCTGGCCTAGGCATGATGGATGGTGTATTAGAACATGTTCCAAGTGCTCGTATCAGTGTGGTTGGGATTTATCGTAATGAAGAAACCCTTGAACCCGTTCCTTATTTCCAAAAACTCGCGAGCGATTTAGAAGAACGTTTAGCTATCGTTGTGGATCCAATGCTCGCAACCGGTGGTTCAATGATCTCCACAATTGATTTATTAAAAGCAAAAGGTTGCCAACACATCAAAGTATTAGTATTAGTCGCGGCGCCTGAAGGGATCAAAGCATTAGAAAAAGCACATCCAGATATCGAACTTTATTGCGCATCGATTGATGATCACTTAAATGAACAAGGCTACATCATCCCTGGCTTGGGTGATGCTGGCGATAAGATTTTTGGGACGAAATAATTCCCTTTTAATAAGACGGCATTTATAGCCGTCTTTTTTCCGTGCGTGAAAACACAAAAGCTAAAAAAGCATTAAAACCGACCGCACTTTCAGTTAATTCAAACCGAGAGTTGAAACTAAATGAGTAATCAAACTACAACCGCACCTGTTGAGGTGCAAAGCATGGGCAAACAAGCGTTTGTCGGTTTACAAATGTTATTTGTGGCCTTTGGCGCCTTAGTATTAGTTCCTTTAATCACTGGATTAAATTCTAATACAGCCCTTCTTACCGCCGGTATCGGTACACTACTTTTCCAACTTTGTACTGGTAAACAAGTCCCTATTTTCTTGGCCTCCTCTTTTGCCTTTATTGCGCCTATTCAATATGGCGTACAAACTTGGGGCATCCCAACCACAATGGGTGGACTTGCTTGTGCAGGCTTAGTCTATTTCGCACTATCAACCTTAGTAAAATTACGCGGTAGTGCTGCACTTGAGCGCATCTTCCCGCCTGTTGTTGTTGGTCCCGTAATTATCATTATTGGTATGGGGCTTGCCCCCGTTGCTGTGGATATGGCATTAGGTAAAAACAGTGCATATAGCTATGAGCACTCTGTATTGGTTTCTATGATTACTTTAGTCACTACCCTTTCTGTTGCGGTATTTGCTAAAGGTATGATGAAACTGATTCCAATTATGTTTGGTATTGTTGCTGGCTATGTGGTTTGTTTATTCCTAGGGTTAATTAATTTCCAACCTGTTTTAGACGCAAAATGGTTTGAATTACCTGAGTTAACCAAACCAGAATTTAATTTAGAAGCGATTCTTTATATGCTACCAATTGCTATCGCACCAGCCGTTGAACACGTGGGTGGTATTATGGCAATCAGTTCTGTAACAGGTAAAGATTTCCTTAAAAAACCAGGCTTACACCGTACATTATTAGGTGATGGTGTGGCAACTGCTGCTGCATCATTAATTGGTGGTCCACCGAATACCACTTATGCTGAAGTAACGGGTGCTGTAATGCTAACTCGTAACTTTAATCCAAACATTATGACCTGGGCTGCGGTATGGGCAATTGCAATTTCCTTCTGTGGAAAAGTAGGCGCATTCCTTTCTACAATTCCAACCATCGTAATGGGTGGTATTATGATGTTGGTATTCGGTTCAATTGCCGTTGTCGGAATGAGCACCTTAATCAAAGGTAAAGTAGATGTGACTGAACCTCGTAACCTTTGCATTATTTCTGTGGTGATGACTTTCGGGATCGGTAATATGTTTGTCAACGTCGGCGATGTTGTTTCCCTGAAAGGGATTAGCCTTTGTGCTATCGTCGCGATTGTACTGAACTTGATTTTGCCAAAAGCAAAAAATGAAGTAGAATAAAACTTCCCAAACAAAAGGGTTAAATGAAAATTTAGCCCTTTCTTTTTTATTTTAAATCAACTCGTTAATCCGTGAATCAGCAACTTTCTTTACCTATTCATCAAATTGATGATGAAACGCTTGAGAATTTTTATAGCGATAATAATGCATTATTGCTCAATTCTTTGCGTCAAAATATGACTGATTTACAGCAACAATTCTTCTACCTTTGGGGAAACCAAAGCGTCGGAAAAACCCATTTTCTACGCGCACTCTGTAATGAATATATTCAGCAACAACGAAGTGCGATTTATGTTCCATTGAGCAAATCACAATATTTCTCCACTACGGTTTTTGAACATTTAGAACAGCAAGAGTTGGTTTGTTTAGATGACTTGCAAGCGGTTATTGGAAATTCAGAATGGGAAATAGCCTTATTTGATCTCTTTAATCGTATCAAAGCCAATGGCAAAACCTTATTGGTTGTCAGTGCAGATCAATCTCCAACTGCTCTCCCCGTTAAATTACCGGATCTGGCTTCTCGTTTAAAATGGGGAGAAAGTTATCAATTGATTCCACTCAGCGATGAACAAAAACTCGCTGTATTGAAACAAAATGCCCATCAGCGAGGCATTATGCTTTCAGATGAGACTGCCAATTTTATATTTACTCGTTTAGATCGTGATATGGCAACGTTAAAAGAGGCATTAGTGAAACTCGATAAAGCTTCACTACAAGCTAAACGAAATCTGACCATTCCATTTGTGAAATCCATTTTAAACTTATAGAAAGATAAAAAATAACCGCACTTTTTCAAGTGCGGTTAATTTTTTTAGTCATTTAATTACCAGCAATGGTGGCAATAACCAAATGCAGGCATAATCGCTACAGGATAGCGAGAATAGCCAGTTGATTTTGGACGATGATCGCTTGCATTCACTTCATTTGGAACGCTATCTCTTTGTGCGACTCTCGCTTTTTCTCGAGCAGTAACAGTATTACCACTTGTTACTCGAGAATTATAATCTTGTACAGTATTCATATCATACGCAGCAGCGCCATTACCAATACTTGAAGCTTCCTGAGGTGCAGTACATGCAGTTAAAACAGCTAATGCTGCAATAGAGATTAATTTTTTCATAAATTTTACCTTTTGTTACAAACCACTTTATTAAGTGTTTCTCTGCCTTCTTTGATCCGTTCGTTCGCCTTTCTTCTAACATTCGGATCTTCGTTATTTTCAATGTATTTCGCTACATTGGCATTCTTTATTGCATAAACAGGTACATACTGCGAGGTTTTCGTTTCGCCCTGTTTATAAATTGTCGCCCCTAACACGCTTCCATAATACTCACTTGCATCATTTGGCTTAATGTAATAATTACTAGAATTTGTTACATCTACACCATCTGTGCTTTTAAAACCACTACAGATTCCCGCGGGTGACAGAAACGTTGTTTTAGATGCCGCAACTTCGTTAAATTTATATACTTCAAATTCAACACTGTTGGCCAGCTCTTCCATATCTTTTTCAGATTTAGGATCTAAACTTCTCTGTCCTTTTCCATCAATATATTTCACTGTTTCAGAAATATTACTTTCAGAAACATTAACTGAAAGATTATTTTCAGGCGTTTTTACCTTTGTTGCATATACAACACTACTACCTTCGGCTGAAACAACTGACGCTGCTAAAATACAAAAAGAGTAAATCCCAATTTTTTTCTTAATATGACTCATAATAATTTGATTTTCTACGTTAATAATTATTTTCATATAACTCAATAGGTAAATAATCTGGGTCTCGGAAGAAAGTGTACTTCATTCCAGTTAATTCATCAACTCTAATTGGTTCACAATTAATACTGTTTTCCAGAAGATAAGCAACATATTCATCAATGTTATCGACTTTAAATGCCAAATGCCGTAAACCGCAGGCTTCAGGGTTGGTGACTCTTTGAGGCGGATTTGGGAAAGAAAATAGCTCTATTTGACTCCCATCCGGAAAACTTAAATCTAATTTATAACTATCTCGTTCTGCCCGATAAGTTTCATTTAGCGGTTTTGCCCCTAAAATCTCCATATAAAAATGCTTCGAACGTGCATAGTTCGAAGCAATAATCGCAATATGGTGAAAACCTAATAATTGAGGTTTCATTATTTCTCCGGGGTGACGCTTTTTGCTTTTTCTTCTTCCTGTAAAGCAAGGGCATCACGTGCAGCACGAATACTCTTCTCAAGCATTGGCACTCGAGGATCATCTGGTTCCAATAAACGTAACATCATTGCCCAGGTTACTGCCGCCATTTTATAATCCTCACCTTCAAAATAACTGAAAGCAAGTAAACTTAATGCTTCAGGGTTAGAATGATCTTGACGAATAATCTCACGTAAAAGCTGATTACCTTTCAGTTTATCCGTTTGATCTTCAGAAGACATTAACATACGCGCATAAGAAAGCTTATAATCTAAATTATCCGGCTCAAGCTTATTCGCTTGTTGGTAACTATCAAAGGCTAATTTTCCATTACCTAAATTCATCCCTACCTGACCTAGCAACCACCATTTTTTAGCATCCTTTGGTGTTTTTTGTAAATCCAAACGAAGTGCGGTAGAAAATTGTTGCATTTCTGCATCCGTCATTGGGTTTGTGTCTTCTTCTTTGATTCGTTCAAAGAAATAAGGTAATTTTGCCAATGTTTTTTCCATCATATCTTCGGCTTTCCAAGATCCCAAAGGGAAATAAGCCCCGCCAGCAATAATAGCCAAACCTAATAAACCAGAAACAAACCATAACTTACCGTAATTTTTGGCATTTTTATCGAGCGTTTGTGTTTCTTGTTGAGGAATATCTTCCAACAATGTTTTTTGTAGCTCTTGTTTAAGTTGTTCAACGTTCTCTACTAAACCTTGCTGATTATCTTGCTCAATCTCTTTTAAGCGAGAAAAATACAATGCTTTATTTAATTCATCACGCTTTTTGTCTTCTTTCGCTTTAACTGAACGCAACAAGGGATAAAAACAAATCAATGCCACCACTAAAGTGAGCACAATAATACTTAATGCAAAATTCATTATTTATCCTTTTCTTTGAGTAAAGCCGATAAACGCGCATTCTCTTCGTCATCTAAAATCGCATCAGAATTAACCGCACTTGGGCTTTTTGATTTACGTTTAAATACAAATAAAATGCCAATCAACACTAACAAAATTGGGGCAATCCATAATACGATTGTTGACGTCGTCATTGGTGGATCATAAGTCACAAAATTGCCATAACGTTGAATCATATAATCTACAACTTCACTTCGTTTTTTGCCTTCTTGTAACAACTCAAACACTTTGCCACGCATATCTACCGCAATGGTTGCATTCGAATCGGCAATATTGTTATTTTGACATTGTGGACAACGTAATTCTTGTGTTAATTGATGATAGTCCTTTTCTTGCTCTGGTGAAGCAAAATTCAATGCATCAATGGAAGCTGTCGCCGAGATACTCACAAAAAGTGCGGTTAAAAAAAGCCATGATTTTTTCATTATGGTTTCTCCGCGAGTTTGTCATAAATCGGTTTTAAGGTCTCATTCCAAACGCGTTCATTCACATCACCCGCTAAGCGATAATGAATCACACCTTTGCCATCCACGATAAATGTTTCTGGTGCGCCGTAAACCCCCAAATCTAATGCAAAAGAACCTTTTTCATCTTTAAGCACAAGACTATAAGGATTGCCTAAATCTTTCAGCCATTTTATCGCTTTTGGTGATTCATCTTTATAGTCGATACCAATGATTGTTACACCTTGTTTAGCCAATTGATTCAAGTATTGATGCTCGGCATAACAAGTTGGACACCAAGTTGCCCACACATTTAATAGAATCGGTTTGCCTTGTTGGAAAATTTCATTACCGTAGGTTTTATTTTCCAATAAATCCGTTAATGTTTTCTGTGGCACTGGTTTTCCCACAAGCGCAGATTCTAACGCTTTTGGATCATCACCTTGCGCGTTACGTCCTAACTGAACTAAAAAAGCAGCAGCCACAGCAAGAAAAATAATAAGTGGGATAAGTAATTTTTTATTCATAACACTATCAATTTCACATCTATTTCACATCTATTTCTAAGGGCATACGCCCCTTATTACAATTAAGACTGTTTAACTAATCGACTAAAACGATAACGACGGTCAAACATACAGAGCAAGCCACCTAATGCCATAAACAATCCGCCAATCCAAATCCAACGGATAAATGGTTTATAGTAAAGACGTAGTGCCCATGAGTTATCATCTATTTTTTCACCTAAAGCGACATAAAGATCGCGAGTAAAGCCCCAATTAATTGCCGCTTCCGTCATTGGCATTTTACTGACGGTATAAAAACGTTTTTCAGCAAATAATGTTGCTTCTGGTTTACCCGCTTTTGAAATGTCGATTTGTGCTTTACCGCCCATATAGTTAGGACCATTTGCATCACTCACGCCAGCAAATTTAAAGTCATAATTAGCAATCTGCACTGTATCACCCACAGCCATTCGCACATCACGTTCTACACTGAAGTTTTGACTAAAGGCAATTCCCCAAACGGTCATCGCTACACCAAGGTGAGCCAAAATCATCCCCCAATGGGAACGAGAAAGTTTGGTAATACCTTTAAAGAAAGATTCGCGGTGTGTTGCCCGTTGTTTCATTTCGTAGAGACTGAGTAACACAATAATGACAGACATCATGGTACCAAGCACAGCACTGACGGTGAGTTTATTTTGTAAGAAATACGGTAAAGCAAAACCTGCAATCGCCATCACAATGACACTCACAACAACCGGTGTACGAATTTCAGAGAACTGATCGCGACGCCATTTTACTAACGGTCCAATACCCAGTAATAAGGCAAACGGAGTCATAATAATCAAGAACATTTGATCAAAGAATGGCGCACCGATCGAAATAGATCCCAAACCTAATTGTTTATGAACTAACGGCAATAACGTTCCTAAGAACACCACACAAAGTGCGGTCATTAATAGGATGTTATTTAATAATAATAACGTTTCACGAGAATAGCGCTCTGCATTATCATGCGAACGAATTTGGTTGCCTTTATAAGCATACAAGGTTAACGAGCCACCTATCACTACAACCAAATAAGCAAGAATATACAAACCACGTGTTGGATCTGAAGCAAAGGCGTGTACTGACACTAAGATACCGGAACGAACTAAGAATGTACCCAGTAAGCAAAGGGAGAACGCCAAAATCGCTAAAAGCACAGTCCAAGCTTTAAAAGAGCCACGTTTTTCAGTCACCGCTAAAGAGTGGATTAATGCGGTTCCCGCAAGCCAAGGCATTAAAGAAGAGTTTTCTACTGGATCCCAGAACCACCAGCCACCCCAGCCGAGCTCATAATATGCCCACCAAGAACCGAGCACGATCCCGAGTGTTAAAAACACCCAAGCAGCGATCGTCCAAGGACGTGACCATCTAGCCCAAGCTGAGTCTAATTTACCCGTCATTAATGATGCGATCGCAAAGGCAAAAGCAACAGAAAAACCAACATATCCCATATAAAGTAATGGTGGGTGGAAAATTAAGCCCACATCTTGCAACATTGGATTGAGTTCTCTGCCATCTACTGGGAAGTCAGGGAATGTACGGGTAAACGGATTTGAGGTAAATAATACGAAGAGTAAAAAGCCGATGCTAATAATCCCCATAATACCTAATACACGAGCTACTGCTTCCTGTGGCAAGTGTTTGCTAAATAAGGCTACTGCTGCACCCCAAAGTGTTAATAACCAAATCCAAAGTAATAATGACCCCTCATGTGAGCCCCAAACTGCAGATAAACGATAATAAATCGGCAAGCTGCTGTTAGAGTTATTTACCACATATTGCACACTGAAATCATTTACAGCAAACAGATAGAACAATGCTGCAAACGCAATGGTTAAAGTAAAAAATAAACCATAAGTCATTGGACGAGCCAATGACATAAGTTGAGGATGACCTTTTTCAGCTCCCCATAATGGGAGAATGGCTAAAAAGAATGAAACGGCAAGGCTTAAAGCAAGCGCATAATTTCCTAATTCAGCAATCATTAGCGACCTTCTTGCGATTTTTGCTGGGTTTCTTTATAACGACGATCGGCTTCACTCTCGCCTTTTAGTTCTGCCCCCATTGGTTTATGCATTTTCTTCATTTTCTCACCTAATTCTGGCGGCACATAATTTTCATCATGTTTAGCAAGCACTTCTGTTGCTTCTAATAAGGTTGGTTCTTTTAACACACCTTGCGCAACAATACCCTGTCCCTCACGGAAAAGATCCGGCAGAATACCTTCGTATTCAACTGTAATTGATGGACCAATATCATTCACATCAAAGCGAACTTTGAGACTTTTCGGATCTCGACTAACAGAGCCTTCAACCACCATACCACCAACACGAATACGTTGCCCAACTTCAGGTTTTTGATCAGGATTTCCGTCTTTCCCTTCTACAACTTCCGAAGGGGTATAAAATAAATCAATATTTTGGCGAAGCGCATAAAGCACCAAACCTGTCGCAATCGAAATACCTAAAATCACAAAGATGATGATCGAAAGTCTTGATTTACGTCTTGGATTCATAGCGTATTTCCTTTATTTGCTTGGTTTAAACGAGCTTCACGTTGTTGCTCGCGTAACACCTCTTTTAATACTGCTTTACGCCCCTTGACGCTTTGTATCGCCAAAATGATCATTGCCACGAGGCTAATGCCATAGGAAAGCCACACATAAAAACCATAGCCTCCCATATTGATAAAATCACTCCAACTTTGGAAAAACATTTTCCGCTCCCTAAAATAAAAATAAAAAACTATTTCAGCTTACTTGCTAACTCTTTTACCCATGGACGTTTACTGTCTTCTTTTAGCAATTCAACGCGGTAACGCACAAGCGTAAACCAAATGGATAAAAATAAAAATCCAAAAATACATAAAATCAGTGGAATTAACATCGGCGTTGCAATCGACGGTTTTTCAAACTTCGTGATACTTGCCCCTTGATGTAAGGTATTCCACCACTCTACGGAAAAGTGAATGATTGGTAAATTCACTACACCAACAATACACAAGATACCCGCTGATTTTGCACCCACAGCACGATCAGAAAATGCAGAATAAAGCGCTAATACACCAATATATAAGAAGAAAAGAATGAGTTCAGCAGTTAAACGTGCATCCCATACCCACCAGGTTCCCCACATTGGTTTACCCCAAATTGCACCTGTTACCAAGGCAATAAAGGTAAACATTGCACCGATCGGTGCCATGGCTATCATTGAAAGATGAGCGGCTTTAATTTGCCAAACTAACGCAATAATGGCAGCCACAGCCATAGAACCATACACACCCATTGACCAAATCGCTGCCGGCACATGGACATACATAATTCGGAAACTATTGCCTTGCTGATAATCTGCCGGAGCATAAGCTAAACCCCAAACGATTCCAACAGCCAATAATAAAACCGCAATCACACCAAAAAATGGACTTAATTTGCCACATAAATGATATTGGGTTTCATGTTTTGCGTAAGGATGTAACCACTTCCACATAAAAGATCCTTAATTCAAAAAATAAAAAACAGTTAAAAATCTGACCGCACTTTCACCGTCATGATGATTAATTATCTAAACTAATTCGTAGTGCAGCGGCAATCGCAAAAGGCGATAAGGTTATCGCGCCAGCTAAAATTGCACCTAAAATAGCAAGTTGTCCACCATAAGGGAGATTTAACGTAGCGGCATCTAAAATTGCTGAAGCAAAAATTAAAACCGGAATGAATAATGGTACCACAAGTAAACTCAGCAATACGCCACCTTTACGCAACCCCACCGTTAATGCCACACCAATTGCACCAATGCAGCTTAAAATCGGCGTGCCCACTAAGAGTGTAAGCACCAGTGCCCACCAAATATTCACTTCCAATGAAAGCAATAAAGCGGCAATCGGAGAAAGTAGAATCAACGGCAAACCCGTTAACAACCAGTGTGCAACGACTTTTGCAAGTGCCGTTAATGCTAAAGGTTGAGCCGTAAGCATCAATTGTTCTAAAGAACCATCAATAAAGTCATCTCGGAATAAGCGTTCAAAAGACAACAATGCTGAAAGCAATGCCGCCACCCAAGCAACGCCAGGTGCGATGCGAGAAAGTAACTTAGGATCCGGCCCAATAACTAATGGAAATAGCGTGATGACGATCAAAAAGAACCAAAGCGGATTTAAAATTTCCGCTTGCTTACGGGTCGCAATCTTCAGCTCTCGCTTTATAATCTGTAAAAATATCATAAAAATCTAAGGGTTATATTTATAATCAGCAAGATTGATTTTCTTCAATAGGCTACTTGGTACTTCCTGATGGCTCGTTAAAATCACCATTCCACCTTTTTTAGCATGATTTTCAAAAAGTGCGGTCAAAACTTCAACCCCTTTTTTGTCTATTGCTGTAAAAGGTTCATCCAAAATCCAAAGTGGTGCTTCCGATATCCATAGTCTCGCCAAGGCAATGCGCTTTTGCTGACCCGCTGAAAGTTGAGCTGCCGGCAAATCTTCACGTCCAAGTAAACCTACTGTTTCCAACACATCCCATAAAATATCGGTGCCTTGTTGGCTTTGACTAATCTGCTGATAAAATTTTAAATTTTCCCATGCCGTTAATTCAGGTTTCACACCAGAATGATGGCCGAGATAAAGTAGCTGATGATGGTATTCTTCGCGTTGTTTTGTAATCTCTTCTGAATTCCACCGCACTTTACCTTCTACAGGTTGTGCTAGGCCGGCTAAAATCCGCAATAAACTTGTTTTACCGATACCATTGTGCCCTTCAATTTGCACGAAATCACCACTTTGAAATTGCAGTGAAAGATCAGTGAACAACACGCGATCGCCACGTTGGCACGCCAATTGTTCTAATTGAAGTTGATGAGCAGGAAACATAGTCTCAGCCTTAAAAATAAAATCTTATGAAAAATCAGCGGGTATTCTACCACAAGGGGAAATTTTGACGAGATTTTAAGGGCTAAAAGGTATAACTATTTAGACGTAGATCGGTGTGTTTATTGATTTAAAACAAACTAAATTTTCCTAGCTTTTTCATCAGATAATCAAATAATTAAAAGATTTACTGATCTAAATCAAATTTTCTGCTACTATTTAGTTACTTTTTGATGTTGTTTTATCAAAAACATTACCTTAACTTCATTTAAAAAAGGAACATATTATGTCTTATACTCTACCTGAATTAGGCTACGCTTATGATGCGTTAGAACCACATTTTGATGCACAAACAATGGAAATTCACCACTCTAAACACCACCAAGCATATGTAAATAATGCAAATGCAGTGTTAGAAACTTTACCTGCTGAATTTTCTGAAATGTGTGCAGGCCAATTAATCAGCCAATTAGATAAAATCCCAGCTGAAAAACGTACTGCATTACGTAACAACGCAGGCGGTCACGCAAACCACAGCTTATTCTGGAAATCATTGAAAAAAGGCACTACTTTACAAGGTGATTTAAAAGCCGCTATCGAACGTGATTTCGGTTCTGTAGAAAACTTCAAAGCTGAATTTGAAAAAGCTGCAGCGACTCGTTTCGGTTCTGGTTGGGCATGGTTAGTAATTAACCAAGGTAAATTATCTGTTGTTTCTACCGCAAACCAAGATTCTCCATTAATGGGTAAAGAAATCGCAGGTTGTGAAGGTTTCCCACTTTTAGGTTTAGACGTTTGGGAACACGCTTACTACTTGAAATTCCAAAACCGTCGTCCAGACTACATCAAAGAATTCTGGAACGTAGTGAACTGGGATTTCGTGGCAGAGCGTTTAGCTAAAAAATTAGCAAACTGCGGATGTTCAGCTAAATAATCGCTTTTTAAAATGTAAAAAATCGCCTTTTTTAGGCGATTTTTTTATTGGTTAAATCCAACGTCTAACTTTTTTCTTATAAGCTAAATAAGACTCACCAAACTTCTTCTCTAACCAGTATTCTTCAGGCTTAATTTGCCATTGTGTGATGAAATAAATAAACAGAAAAATACCAATAAAACTGACCGCACTTTGCAAATAAACCGCCCATGCCACTAACAAACCCGATAAGCTTAAATACATTGGATTACGGCTAAAGCGATAAATACCATTTGCTACAAATACATCACTTTTTTCTAAGTGAATTGGATTGATATTTGCTTTACTTTTATAGAATTGCCAAAGGCTGAAAAAAGCAACAAAGGAAAAAATCAATACGAGCAAATAAGCAATGAGCACATTGGTTGAGAATGGATAAGGATTGGGCAAATATGCCATGATAAGTGCACAACCAAGAAAAATAACAGGTGGCGGCACGATAGGTTTCTGAATCATCAGATCAAAAATCCAATAAAAAAGCCCGAGCAATTCGGGCTAATTAAAATATTACAGATTATTTAATTTCATCTGCGCCATTTGTTTTTCTAACGGGTTACCGTTTTTCTGTGCATTTTCAAAACTTGCTTTAGCACCATTCACATCGCCTTTTGCGACTTGAATATCACCCGCTAAAAGATCTTTACGCGCACTAAAGCCTTGGTTTTTCACTTGATTTAGACTTGCTAATGCGGCATCAAATTGACCTTGTTGGAATTGCACAGCAGACAAACGAAGCGCAGCAAGAGACGTTAAGATATCATCTTGTGATTGAGCAATCGCTTGTTTCAAGCTGTTTTCAGCAGAGGCGTAATCTTGTTTTGCTACAAAACCTTTTGCTTCATCTAATAAACTAAATACTGCATAGCTGGTTTTATCATGCGCTTTCACAAATTCAGCCACTTTAGCTTGTTGTGCCGCGGCATCTTTATTTGTGGCATAAACTAACGCATCATATTCAGCAGACGCTTGCATGATTTGATTAGCCTGATAAGACTGCCAATAACGCCAGCCCAACATCCCGCCTACGCCAAGAATAAAAGCGGCAATAATGGCTTTGCCATTGTCTTTCCACCACTCTTTTAACTGATTCAGTTCTTGTTCTTCTTCAATGGTATATGCCATTTTCCTATCCTTCTAAAATTAAAATTGAGCTTTCACGTGTTCAATTAAATTGGCCACATCAATGGTTTGTTGCTCAGCTTCGCCAAGTAAGTGTTTTACCACCACTTGATTATTTTGCACTTCGCTTTCACCGAGCACAAGGGCAAGGGTTGCACCTGATTTATCAGCGCGTCTAAATTGTTTTTTAAAGTTACCGCCGCTGCAATGCAACATGGTGCTTAAGTGCGGTAATTCTGAGCGAAGTTTTTCAGCGAGTTGGAATGCAGCTAATGTTGTGCCTTCACCTTGATAAACAATGTAAATATCTACCGCACTTTTTACCGGAATCGATTTATTCACTTCTTGAACGAGTAGCACTAAACGCTCTAAGCCCATTGCAAAACCGACGCCACTTGTTGCGTGGCCACCAAGTTGTTCCACTAAGCCGTCATAACGTCCACCACCACATACGGTGCCTTGTGCACCTAATGCTGATGTCACCCATTCAAATACGGTTTTATTATAATAGTCTAAGCCACGAACCAATTTTGGATTAATTTCATATTGAATGCCAACCGCATCTAATAAACCACATAACTGTGCAAAATGCTCGCGACTTTCATCATCTAAATAATCCAATAATTTTGGTGCGCCGTCCAATACATCTTGTAATGCTTGATTTTTAGTATCCAAAATACGTAATGGATTTTTTACAAGACGTTCTTTCTCTTCTTCGCTCATTAAATCTTGGTGATTTTCTAAGAAAGCCACTAATGCAGAACGATAGTTTGCACGTGCTTCTAATGAACCAATCGAATTTAATTGAAGAGAAACATGTTGATCAATACCTAAGGCTTTCCACAAACGTGCCGTTAAAATAATTAACTCAGCATCAATTTCAGGGGTTGAAATACCAAATACTTCCACACCTGCTTGATGGAATTGACGGTAACGACCTTTTTGTGGACGCTCATGACGGAACATCGGTCCCATATACCATAAACGTTGTTCATTGTTATAAATCCAACCGTGCTCAATCGCAGCACGCACACATCCAGCTGTACCTTCAGGACGAAGTGTTAATTGCTCATCATTATCCCAGAATGTGTACATTTCTTTTGAGACAACATCGGTTACTTCACCGATTGCACGAGCAAATAATGGTGTGCTTTCCACGATTGGCATACGTACTTCTGAATAGCCGTAGCTGCTTAAAATTTGGCGAACCTGCCCTTCAATCCATTGCCAAAGTGGAGATTCAGTTGGGGAACAGTCATTCATCCCACGAATTGCTTGAATATTTTTTGCCACGAGTTTTCCTTAAATAATTCGATTTTTTGGATCTTGTTGTGCAACTTTGGCACGAATTTTTGCTTCTAATTGGTCAATAATCGCGTCGTTATCAAAACGTTCTTTTTGACGCTCGCCATCTAAATAATAGCCACTTTTCTTATTACCGCCGGTCACGCCAAGGTCAGACACTAATGCTTCACCCGGGCCATTTACCACACAACCAATAATAGACACATCCATTGGGGTGATAATATCTTCTAAACGTTGTTCTAACGCATTAACGGTGCCAATCACATCAAACTCTTGACGAGAGCAAGTTGGGCAAGCAATAAAGTTAATTCCACGAGAACGAATACGTAACGATTTTAAAATATCAAAACCAACTTTGATTTCTTCTACAGGATCGGCGGCTAAAGAGACACGCAAGGTATCACCAATGCCTTCCGCTAATAGCATACCTAATCCTATAGCAGATTTCACTGAGCCCGCACGTGCGCCACCCGCTTCCGTAATACCTAAATGCAGTGGCTGTTTAATAGCTTTTGCCAGTAAACGGTAAGCTTCCACCGCAAGGAAAACATCAGATGCTTTTACGCTCACTTTAAATTGTTCGAAGTTTAAACGATCTAAAATCTCAACATGGCGTAATGCTGACTCTAATAAGGCTTCAGGTGTTGGCTCGCCAAACTTCTCTTGGATATCTTTTTCTAATGAGCCAGCATTAACACCAATACGGATAGGGATATTTTTATCGCGTGCGCAATCCACCACTGCACGAATACGATCTTCACGACCAATATTGCCTGGATTAATACGTAAGCAATCTACCCCATATTCAGCCACTTTTAACGCAATACGATAGTCAAAATGAATATCCGCTACTAATGGCACATTCACTTGCTGTTTAATGATTTTAAAGGCTTCGGCGGCATCCATGGTAGGTACAGAAACACGCACGATATCTGCGCCGACGCGTTCCAACGATTTAATCTGTGCAACGGTCGCCTCAACATCAGTTGTGCGAGTATTTGTCATGGATTGTACAGCAATCGGTGCATCACCACCGATTGGTACATTGCCCACATAAATTTTTGTCGATTCACGACGTTTGATAGTAGGTTTTACTGCAGACATTCTTTTGTAAATTATTCGTTAAGGTTTTGGTAATTTAAATTTAGCCACACGGCCATCAACGGTAAGCGGATACGCCTCGCCTTTATAAGTAATACGAACGTTACCCGGCGCACCAATAATCAATGCATAGTCATTACCATTAAAGGTTAAGACTTCGCCTTGTTTATATTCTTTTTGCGCTAAAACTTTACGATTTTGGTCTTTCACACTAATCCAGCTTGAATTTTTTGTGATCTCAATAACAAGATCGCCTTTTGCTGTGGTTGGTGCTTCAGAAATAGCTGGATTTTCAACCGCACTTTGAGCATCTGGTACGGTTGGCTCTGTTGTAGGTTCTGTGTTAGGTAATGTTTGTTCCACAACAGATGCTTGAGCTTGTTCAACGGTAGGTGCTGAAGTTGTTACAGTTGAAATTTCTGTGTTTATCGGTTGAGCTTGATTTTCTTGAGTAGTTGAAACAACAGGTTCAGCAGCTGTATTATTTGTTGCTTCCGTTACAGGTGCTGTTTCATTATTTGACGTTAAAGGCTGGTTATTCACCGCGACTGGGATGTCATTCGAATGAGTAACCGGTACCTCTGCTGTTTTTTCTTTTTCAACGTAGGTTTGCACTAAATTATCACGTTCTTCGTTTGATTTTTGATAATTCTGCCACCACCATAAGCCTGTCATCCCAACAGCTGCGAGTAAAATAATGGTTGTAAGTGTGCCGACCCAGCGACTATGAGAAGAGTATTGGTTTACTGAACGCGTCGCGCGTGCATTTTTACTTAAATCGTTTTTGTATGCTTCACCAAAGGTTAAATGCGCCCATTCGCTCTCAGGAATACGTAAAAATTTCGTATAACTACGAACATATCCTTTCATAAAAGTTGATGGCACATTTTTTTGGACAAATTCATTATTTTCTAATTTTTCCAAAATACTTGGGCGCAAAGAAATCGCCTTTGCCGCATCTTCTAGAGAAAGATTTAACGCTTCGCGAGCTTGACGAAGTTTATCCCCAAAGGAGATGTCTGTTTTTTCGGTTTGTTTAAGGATTGTATTCATAGGTATAAAATAAAGAAATAGCAATAAAAAACTAAATGCTAAATTCTAAAGTCGAAAGGGGCTTTTGGCAATGATTATTTGAGTGAACGGAGCTTTTCCGCTCTAGAAGGATCAACTTGACGCAATTTATCCAATGCCTGTTGATAAACATCGGTTTGTTTTCCAGCAAAAGCACAAAGCGCTATGTTTTCGTAAGTATCCGCTTGATGGTAATAATTCGGCGCAGCGAGTGCCGCATTAAATTGTGAATAAGCTTGTTCAAACTCACCTTGTCCACATAAAAATGCACCGAAGTTGTTATACACATCACCTTGCTTATCATCTAACTTGATCGCCTGTAAATAAGCTTGCTTCGCTTTTTCCGTATCGCCTTGTAATTGATAAAAATGCGCAAGTGCTGAGTGCACAAGATAATATCGCTCATCATGTTCAAGGGCTTTATCTAAATTAAGTTTTGCTTGAACAAAATCATTTTGTTGAAGATAGCCTAATGCCAGTTCAACTCTGGCTTTTGCTGCTTGTTGTTTATTAAAGTCAACGGAAGACTGAGAGACACAAGCCGAAAAAACAAAAGGAAAAATGACCGCACTTAGAATGTTAATTGGGATTAATTTCATCTTATCACTCCTCTCTCTTATCACTCTTATCCGGGCAGTTTTCCCTTTACAAGTATTGCTATATTTAGCTTAGTTAACCGCTTTTACGTCAATACCTTCGCCAAACTTACGCTTCATTGCGGTACGTTTGGTTCGGTCGATGACATCCCCCGCCAACTGACCACAAGCGGCATCAATATCATCGCCACGAGTTTTGCGCACAATTACCGTAAAACCGTATTCCATTAAGGTTTTTTGGAAACGATCGACACGACTATTTGAGCTTTTACCATAAGGGGCTTCCGGGAATGGGTTCCATGGGATCAAATTGATTTTACATGGTGTATTTTTTAGTACCTGAGCTAATTGATGCGCATGCTCTGTGCCATCATTCACGTGATCTAATAACACATACTCAATAGTCACTTTACCATGGTTAGCATTCGATACTTCTAAATATCTGTGCACCGAATCCATCAACATTTTGATGTTATATTTTTTATTGATCGGCATAATTTCATCACGCAATTCATCGTTCGGTGCGTGAAGTGAAATCGCTAATGCCACATCAATCTTATCGCGTAACATATCGAGCGCAGGCACGACACCTGAAGTGGATAACGTCACGCGTCGTTTGGACAATCCATACGCGAAATCATCCAGCATAATTTCCATCGCAGGTACAACATTGGCCACATTCAGTAATGGCTCACCCATGCCCATCATCACCACATTGGTAATTGGCCGTACACCCGTTACACCAAAATTACCGATAATTTTTGATGCACGCCAAACCTGGCCGATAATTTCAGATACCGTTAAATTACGGTTAAAACCTTGTTGTGCTGTCGAACAGAAGGTACAAGCTAACGCACAGCCTACTTGAGAAGAAACACAAAGTGTTGCTCGATCTGCTTCAGGAATATAGACCGTTTCAACTTGCTGTTCACCTACCTGCATCGCCCATTTAATGGTGCCATCTGCAGAGCGTTGCTCAACCGCCACTTCTGGCGCTTTAATTTCAGCGACCGCTTTTAATTTTTCTCGTAATTTCTTATTAATATTGGTCATATTGTCGAAGTTATCTTCGCCAAAGTGATAAATCCATTTCACTAATTGATCTGCACGAAATGGTTTCTCGCCTAATTCCGCAAAAAACTCACGCATCTGCTGACGCGTTAAATCCATTAAATTAATCTTTTTGGTATTCGTTTCGGATGAAAGGGGTTGTTCTAACATAAAGCCTCGTTATTACACATTACGGCGATGATGTTACTCAGAATTGAGCAACAAAAAGTTCGCATATTAAAAATGAGCCGAGATTTTACAGATTTACCGACGGATAAGCTAGCAGATTTGAAAAACAACGAAAAATTTAACCGTACTTCTGTGCGATCAGCATCGTAAAAATCAAAAAAATGAAAGAAAAAAGTGCGGTTAAAAAACTTCAAATTTTTTCTCTTTCACACATCCCAAACCCCTACAAAAACTGATAGAATGTGCACTTCGTTTTATTCTCTGAGTTAGTTATATTGAAGATATGTTAAAAAAAGTTCTTTCTGTATTGTGTTTAGTGCCCGCAGTCGCAACGGCACAATCTTATATCGTATATGATTTCACTCATGATAGAGTGTTAGAAAGTAGCTCGCCAAATCATGTGCAACCTATCGCCTCTGTCACCAAGTTAATGACGGCAAACGTGTTTCTTGAAAATAATCGAAACGCAAACTGTACTGCATCGATTACTGACGATGATTTCGATTACATCAAAGGCACTCATACAAAATTACCTAAATATACGCCGATTTCTTGTAATGAATTATTAAAAGCAATGCTCGTTCATTCTGATAACTATGCTGCTCATGCGCTTTCTCGCTCTGCGGGCATGAGCCGTTTGCAATTTATTCAAAAAATGAATGAAAAAGCTCGAGAATTAGGCATGCGCTCTACTCGCTTTTCAGATAGCTCAGGTTTATCTGACAGTAACATTTCAAGTGCAATGGATTTAGTTAAGCTAGCCAAATACTCGCTCAATAAAGCACAAATCAAAAACCTTTCTAATATGCCGAGTGCCTTCATTCAAGCGGGTGGACGTAGTGTTTTCGTCAAAAACACCAATAAATTAGTGCGTGAAGAAGTCTTCGATGCGGCAATTAATAAAACCGGCTACATTCGCGAATCTGGCTATAATTTAGTTTTCGTGAATAAGAATCCATGTAATCACTCGACCATCGGTGTGATCAGTTTAAATAACCATTCGTCCGCATTTCGTAGCAACTTTACGAAAGGAAAATTAGAACAATATGGTTGTACTGCTGGGCGTAGCATGCAAAACTTTACCGCTGATGAAGCCCAATACGAAGAAGCCTATGATGAAAGCGGCATGGATCGTCTAATACAACAAGTTGGTGGTTAATCATTTCAAAAAGAGCGGTCAATTTTGCACAAAATTTTCCGCTTTTTAATTTTAATTACCTATCGATTTGATAATTATTTTCATTTGAAAGCCTTATAAAAAATGGTATTATTCTGCAGAATGCTAATCGATCATTATTTTTAAGGAGATCTCATGAAGCATTTATTTAAAAGCCTATCTGTTATCGCTCTAGGTTTAGCTACTTTACAAGCCGAAGCGAAATTTAAAGTGGTAACCACATTTACGGTTATTCAGGATATCGCACAAAATGTTGCAGGCGATGCCGCGACGGTGGAATCTATCACCAAACCTGGTGCAGAAATTCACGAGTATGAACCGACCCCTAAAGATATTGTAAAAGCTCAATCTGCTGATTTAATTTTATGGAACGGATTAAATTTAGAGCGTTGGTTTGAGCGTTTCTTCCAAAATATCAAAGATAAACCAGCCGTTGTGGTAACCGAAGGCATCACGCCACTTTCTATTTATGAAGGCCCTTATAAAGATGCCCCTAACCCACACGCTTGGATGTCGCCATCTAATGCGTTGATTTATGTCGAAAATATCAAAAATGCATTAGTTAAATACGATCCGCAAAATGCTGATACTTATCAAAAAAATGCAGCGGCGTATGCAGAAAAAATCAAACAGCTCGATAAACCTTTACGTGAAAAACTCTCACAGATTCCTGCCGACCAACGTTGGTTAGTGACCAGTGAAGGTGCCTTTAGTTATTTAGCGAAAGATTACGATCTCAAAGAAGGCTATTTATGGCCAATTAACGCTGAACAACAAGGTACGCCTCAACAAGTACGTAAACTTATCGATTTAGTGAAAAAAAATCACATTCCAGTGGTATTTAGTGAAAGTACCGTGTCAGCCAAACCTGCTCAACAGGTAGCGAAAGAAAGCGGTGCCAAATACGGCGGCGTACTTTATGTCGATTCTCTTTCTGCCGCTGACGGTCCTGTACCAACTTATATTGACTTACTGAATGTCACTGTATCCACCATAGTCAAAGGATTTGAAAAATAATGACTGAACTTTCCGCTTCTATTTCCGTTAATGATGTAACCGTGCGTTACAACAACGGGCACACTGCAATTTATGATGTTACCTTTGCATTACAAGGGGGAACCATCTGTGCTCTTGTCGGCGTAAATGGGAGCGGAAAATCAACGCTATTCAAAAGCATCATGGGCTTAATCAAGCCACAGCAAGGCAATATTGCGCTTTGTGGTTTGCCAATTAATCGAGCATTGAAACAAAATTTGGTTGCCTATGTGCCGCAAGCGGAAGAAGTCGATTGGCAATTTCCAGTCTCCGTTTATGATGTTGTCATGATGGGGCGTTATGGCTATATGAACTTTTTGCGTATTCCAAAAGCGGAAGATAAACAAAAAGTGCTCGAAGCGATGCAACGAGTAAACATCGAGCATTTAGCTGAACGACAAATCGGCGAGCTTTCTGGTGGACAGAAAAAACGCGTATTTTTGGCTCGAGCATTAGCACAACAAAGTAAGATTATCTTACTCGATGAGCCTTTTACAGGCGTGGATGTTAAAACTGAAAATGCCATTGTGGAACTCCTTCGCCAATTACGTGCTGAAGGCCATTTAATTTTAGTTTCTACCCACAACTTGGGTTCTGTACCAGACTTCTGTGACCAAGTGGTAATGATTAACCGTACTGTAATTGCTGCCGGTAAAACGGAAGATACATTCAATCAGCATAATTTGGAAAAAGTCTTTGGTGGTGTATTACGACACATCAAATTATTGGGTGAAGATCTGCATAATGATGAAGATAAACGTGCTGTCACCGTGCTTACCGATGATGAACGCCCAGTTGTCTTCTATGGTGAAACCAAAAATGATCCGCCTGCAACAGCTGTAAAATCCTGTCGTCTGCCACCGTCTGACAAGGAATAAACCATGCTTGAATATTTACTGGAACCTTTCTCCTATGAATATATGCAAAAAGCCATGTGGATAAGTGCCACAGTTGGTGGCATTTGTGCCTTTCTTTCTGCCTATTTAATGTTGAAAGGCTGGTCATTAATTGGCGACGCGCTCTCTCATTCCGTGGTTCCGGGTGTGGCGATAGCTTATGCCTTTTCACTCCCCTATGCTTTAGGTGCTTTTTTTGCCGGCATTTTGGCCGCACTTTCCATTTTATGGATCAAATCCATTTCTAAACTCAAAGAAGATGCCGTTATCGGCTTTATTTTCAGTACCTTTTTTGCCTTAGGTTTACTGATTATTTCCTTGAATCCAACCTCGATAAATGTGCAAAACATCATTCTCGGTAATATCCTCGGGATTGCCGATGAAGATATTTATCAAGTAGCCATCATTATGTTGATTTGCTTGGTCTTATTGCTTATTTTTTGGAAGGATCTGTTACTGATTTTCTTTGATGAAACACAAGCAATTACAGTTGGACTTTCACCACTGTTTTACAAAGTTCTCTTTTTTACACTCTTGAGTGCTTGTGTCGTTGCGGCATTACAAACTGTCGGGGCGATTTTAGTGATTGCGATGGTAATCACACCAGGCGCAACCGCCTATTTACTTACTGACAAGTTCAAAACTCTTATCAAAATTGCCGTAGCATTAGGCGCAATCACTGGTTTCGTCGGTGTCTATTTAAGCTATTATCTGGATGGCGCAACAGGTGGTGTCATCGTAACATTACAAACCTTGTTATTTTTATTGGCTTTTCTATTCTCGCCTAAATACGGATTAATCAGTCAAAAACGACGTAAGGCGGTGGCCCATGAGTGAAATATTCGCTATTTTCGTTGAGCCATTTCAATTTGCCTTTATGCAAAATGCGTTACTCACCGCATTAGTGGTTGCTGTGATCTGTGCACTACTCTCTTGCTATTTGGTGTTGAAAGGATGGTCATTGATGGGCGATGCCATTTCCCATGCTGTGCTACCTGGCATTGTCTTAGCTTTTTTAGCTGGTATTCCATTAGTGATAGGTGCATTTGTCTCTGGTATTGCCTGCGCTTTAGGGGTGGGTTATTTAAAAGAAAACAGCCGTATCAAAGAAGATACCGCGATGGGGATTGTATTTTCGGGGATGTTTGCCATTGGTTTGGTACTTTTCACCAAAATCCAAACCTCACAACACCTCACACACATCTTATTCGGTAACGTATTGGGTGTAAGCCGAGAAGAGCTCATTCAAACGGCAATTATTGCCTTGATCATTTTTATTTTACTTGGATTAAAGCGTCGTGATTTTCTGCTTTACTGCTTTGATCCGAGCCATGCTCGCGTTGCTGGGCTCTCACCTAAATTATTGCACTATGGCTTGCTCACATTACTCGCGCTCACCATTGTGAGTACGATGCAAGTCGTTGGGGTTATTTTGGTTGTAGCGATGCTAATTGCACCGGGTATCACCGCACTAACCCTGACGAATCGCTTCGATAAGATGCTTATTATCGCGATTATCAGCGCAGTGACTGCAAGCCTATTAGGCGTACTACTTAGCTATCATTTTGATGCGTCCACGGGCGCGTGTATTATTTTGCTACAAGCAGCATTCTTCTTGCTTGCACTGATTTATAGCAAGATAAAAGTGCGGTCAAATTTCTAAATAAAAAAAGCTAACAGAGATGTTAGCTTTTTTATTAGGAATTGAGTTTCAGCAATGTCAGTACTTCATAATGCGCTGTATGCGGAAACATATCAAATAATTGAATTTGAGTAAGTTTATAATTGGTTAGATGCTGCAAATCTTTTCCCATGGAAATCGAGTTGCAACTAGAATAAAGAATAAAGTGCGGTTGCATTTCATTGAGAAATTCAGCGAGTTCCTTTCCGATACCTCGACGAGGCGGGTTGACGATCACCAAATCCGGTTTATTTTCATCTTGTGCTAAAGCAAAATTAGCGGCATCCAAAGATTGGAATTTAACGTTGTTTAGCCCTAACACCTGAGCAGATTGAGTCGCCGCTTGAATAGCAGATGGAGAAATTTCAATCCCGATCAATTCCACTTCTTGTTGATGTTTATCCTGTAAAGCTTTAGCACAATGAAGTCCAAAACCACCTACTCCACAAAAGAGATCCCAAAGTTTAGTAATCGGCAAATCTTGCACCCAATCTTGCGCCGTTGCATATAATCCTTGTGCTACTAGCGGGTTCGTTTGAAAGAAACCTTGAGGGCGAATAAAGAGCGGAATACCATTAAAACTTTCCAATAAAGTATGTTGGTTCGTCAAAAAGATTTCTTTCTCACCTTCTAAGATCGCTGCATGTTGGGGTTGGATATTCACACTCACCACTTCAAGTTGTGGTAATTTTTCCAATAGCCCTGCAAATTCACGTTGAATTAACGGCAATTTAGTTTCTGAACGTAATACAAAACGCAACATCAATTTTTTTGTATGTTGGCTTTCTGTGAGCAGAATATATTTGAGCTCACCTTTTTGTTTAGCCACGTTATAAGGGACTAAACCCGCGCGTCCAATAAAATCTTTTAGAATCAGAAAGAGTTCAGCAAAGCGTTGCGGATAAAGCGGGCAATCACATAAATCCACCGCACTTTGTGGATCATTCGGGTCTTGTAAAATACCTAAAATGGGACGTTCCACCGCGCCACTTACCACCATTTTTGCTTTATTACGAAAAGCTGACTCAGAGGAATAAAAAGGCGGATGCCAAATTAAATCATCACAATCTAATTTGGCAAGTTGTTGTTTAAGATGCTCTTCTTTCTTGGCGAGTTGCTCTTCATAAGATATTTCAAGCCATTGACAAGAACGGCAATCGCCTTTCTGATAATGATGGCAATCAATCATTTAGAAGCAAGCCACTCTTGTTGAAGTGCGGTCAGTTTTTGATGATTTTCAATCCAACGCGAAGTTTTGGTGAGTTCTGACCAATCAAAGGATTTTTGTTTAAAGAGTGATTTCAAACGAGCTTGACGTGCTGCGAAATACGCCGTTGTTTCCTCTAACTTCAGATTATCAAGCACTTGGATGACACCTTCACGTTCATTACAAAGCAATAATAAGTCACAACCAGCCTTCAAGGCTTTTTCACTGCGAGCCACAAAATCGCCCATAAAGCCTGCGCCTTTCATGCCTAAATCATCAGAGAAAATCGCTCCTTGGAATCCCAACTGTTTACGCAAAATCTCTTTTAACCAATAACTCGAACCGCTTGCTGGCTGGCTATCACATTGTGTATAAATCACGTGAGCCGGCATAATCGCATCAAGCTTACTCTGTTGAATTAATTGCTGGAATGGCAAAATATCATGATTAAAAATCACTTCTTTTGCGCGCTCATCATAAGGGGTTTCAAGATGAGAATCGGCTAAAACATGGCCGTGTCCCGGGAAGTGTTTTCCTGTTGTTGCCATGCCCGCCTGGTGCATACCATCAATAAAAGCTGCTGCTAAATTGACCGCACTTTTTACATCACAGCCAAAACTACGATCGCCAATCGCACGACATTCATGCCCCAAATCCAACACAGGAGCAAAACTCAAATCAATATCTAACGCCACCATTTCAGCCGCCATTTGCCAGCCCGCTTCTTTTGCTATTTGTTGTTGCTGAGTTGAGTCCTCAACTAACGCCGCAAAAGCCTGCATTGCGGGGAGCTGAGTGAAACCTTCACGGAAACGTTGCACACGACCACCTTCTTGATCAACTGTGATCAATAAAGGCTTTTTCACTCGTTGACGAATGGATTTAATTAGCGCTTGAACTTGCTGACGATCATAAAAATTGCGGGTAAATAAAATCAAACCGGCAACTAAAGGATGTTCCAGTAATTCAACTTCTTCTTGTTTGAGCTCATGACCTTCAAGGTCAATTAATAGTGTGGACATAAACTATTGTAAATAAAGACGATAATTAGTACTTTCTATGCTTGGTTTTGGTAGTTCAAACACTTTATTCTCTTGTGGTTGCAATAAAATATTGCCTGATTGGCTTTCTTGCTGATTAGGCCAAACTTGCGTTACACCTTGTGTGTTATACCAATAAAGATGGTAAAGCACATTAAGTTGTTGCGTGGTTTTATTTTTTAAAGCTGCCGTATTATCAGACAAATCAACATCTAAAGCGGGTGCTAAATTTGCCGCCATATTTAAAATTGGTTTATTTGTTCCCACAATATTTGGTGCAGATGAACAAGCCGTTAAAAATAATACCGTTGCTGTAATTAGGATCTTTTTCATTATTTCGCCAACATTCTACCTAAAGGTTCACCACCAACAAGATGCATATGAATATGGAATACTTCTTGTCCACCGTGTTTATTACAGTTCACAATTAAACGATAACCGTCTTCGGCAATGCCTTCTTCTTTAGCAATTTTAGCCGCGACAGTAAATAAGCGACCCAAGGTAACTTCATCTTGTTCTGTCACATCATTAACCGTTGGAATGACTTTATTTGGGATAATCAAAATATGGGTTTTCGCTTGAGGTGAAATATCTCGGAATGCGGTCACTAATTCATCTTGATAAACAATATTGGCAGGAATTTCTTTACGAATAATTTTGCTGAAAATGGTTTCTTGAGCCATAGTCTTCTCCTTATTTTATATAAAAAAGTGCGGTCAAAATTTACCGCACTTTGCTTTTATTTTCCATCAGAAATTGATGATGAATGACATTTCAATCGGCTTAGTGAGCCGCACCTTCTTCTGAATCATCTTGATTAATAAAGGTATTATTAATCTCGATTTGTGCTCTTTCGCGTAATGCTTGCATTAACTGCCCTTGCAATTCGCCTTGACGAGCGCGAACAAGTTGAGTACTAAATTTCGCTAATTCTTGCTCACTTAAAGTCGGTTCTTCTACACGTTCTAGAGCAACTACAACTACATCACCTTTGCTGTTACGAGCAACTTGGTAAGCCACTTTACCATCTTGTGGCTTAGCAATAGCAAATACACCCTCATAAAGCATTGGATCTTTATTATCCATTAACGTAAAGGTTTGTGGTTCACTAAAACTAATACCTGCTGGTAATTTGGTAGGATCAGTTGATAGTGCTTTAACCGCTTGCTCTGCTTTTTCAGCTAATACTTTATCGGCTTTTTCACGTTTTAAGAATTGCTCAATCGTTGATTTTGCTTCATCAAGGCTTTGTAAACCTTCATCTTTGTGATCCACGATACGTACCACTACAAATTCATTTTCACCTACAGTTAATGGCTCAGAATTTGCACCGCCGTTTGCAATATCAGATTCAAAAATAGCAGAAGTTACATTTGGGAAATTTAATGCCGCAGGGACATTATTTTTACCAAAGTAATCCGTTTCTTCTACTTTCACACCTGCCGCTTCAGCTACCGCAGCTAAAGAATCGCTGCTTTCTGCTGCTTTTTCACGAACCGCTTTTTCTACCGCTTGGAAACGGCTTTCTGCTAAGTTTTTACGTACAGTCTCTGCGATTTGTTCTTTCACTTCTTCTAAACTACGTTCTTTACGATCTTGCACTAAAATAATATGGTAAGCCCCATCCACATTAACCGGTGTGCTGTATTGGCCTACATTTAATAATAATGCCGCATCTTCAAAGTTTTTTGGTAATTCGTTGTCTTTTACCCAACCTAATTCACCGCCTTGAGCACCAGAAAGTTTATCTAGAGATTTTGATTTTGCTAACTCAGCAAAATCAGCGCCTTTTTGCAGTTCTTGATAAACGGCATCCGCTTCTTTCTCAGTTGATAATTGAATATGTGCTAATTTTTGGCTAATGAATTGCGCTTTATTTTCTTGATAATATTGCGCAATTTGTGTTTCAGTTACTGGTTGTAATTTACCTAATGCATTTGCCGAAACGCTAATATATTGCACTTTCGCTTGTTCAGGTTGAACAAGTGACTTCGCATTCGCATCGTAATACGCTTTAATTTCTTCGTCCGTTACTTTTTGTTTTGCAATTTCATCGGCTAATGGAAGAGTTGCAAGACGAGCGATACGTTTTTGGAAAAAGACTTGTGCGTTATCTTTTACTTGGGCTGGTACAACAAACTCACTGTCAGCCAAACCATTTTGCATTTGTTCAAGTGTTAATGCATTACGTAAAATAGCCGCATAAGTATCGGATGTTAAACCATTTTGAGTCAATAATTGTTGATAACGCGCGTTATCAAATTTACCGTTAGATTGTAAGTTAGGATCGCTCACTATCGCACGTTTGATCATCTCATCACTTACACCTAATTTTAATTCTTTGGCATATTGACGGATTAATTCTTGATCCACCAAACGTTGAATTAAATTTTGACGAAGTGCAGTCACAAATTCTACAGAGTCAGTTTTCGCTAGGAAGCTCTCGCCTTCTTGTTGAGCTCGCGCTTCAAACTCTTGGTTATAACGATTTAAGAAATCTTGTTGAGAGATAGTCTCGCCATTTACTTTTGCCGCAAAACTATCATTGCTACTATACAGATAACCTGACATCCCACCAATCAAAAATGAAACTGGAATTAAAGCAAAGATCGCTTTTCCGATAAAACTATGGGCGATGCCATGCATTTTTTCAATTAACATTCAATTATTACCCTTTTAAAAAAGACAAAGTTCGTAAGATTATAATCTAAAAGGCGAAAATTCGCACTTAAAAAACACCATGTTCGTGTAGGATTTTCACAGCCATGACTAATAACACTAAACCGCCAAAAATCTCTGCTTTGCTTTTGAATTTTTTCCCTAAAAAAATGACCGCTCTTTACACCAATAAAAGAGATAACAAAGGTGATTAAACCAATGATGAAGACAGCCAACAAAATGTCCACGGAAAGAAAAGCAAAAGAGACACCAACGGCTAACGCATCAATGCTCGTTGCCACACCAAGTGTTAGTAGGTGCTTTAAACTAATCAATGAGGGAGCAGGTTCATCATCTGAGCTCAGCCCTTCTCGAATCATATTCACACCGATAATCGCAAGTAAAGCAAAGGCAATCCAATGATCCCAATTTTGAATCATCTGACTAAATTGTAGTCCGACAACATAGCCGATTGCCGGCATAATGCCTTGAAATAGCCCAAAACAGCATGCAATGGCCAGTGCTTGTTTCCATCGAAAAGCGCGCATTGCCAAACCTTTGGAAATGGATACCGCAAATGCATCCATAGAAAGCCCCAAAGCTATGACCCACAACATATGAAAAGTCATAACCTAAAACCTATTTTCCAATACAGAAAGAACTGAAAATATTTCCGAGTAAATCATCCGAGGTAAATTGCCCCGTAATTTCACTCAGATTAGCTTGTACTAAACGAAGTTCTTCCGCCAATAATTCACCTGCATGAAACTCGGTTAACTGAACTAACCCAATTTGTAAATGTTCGGCCGCTTTTTCTAAAGCATCAAGATGACGTCGACGTGCCAAGAAGCCACCTTCCATGCCGGTTTGGAAGCCCATCGCCTGTTTTAAATGCTCACGTAATAAATCTACGCCTTGATGCGTTTGAGCCGATAAACAAATGGTCGTTGTTCCATTTTCTTCTTTTAGTCCAACTGCCTCACCGCTTAAATCTACTTTATTACGAACAATGGTTACCGGCATGTTATTAGACAATTTTGATAAAAATTCTGACCGCATTTTTTCAATATTTTGGCTATCAGGATCGCTACTATCTAACATTAAGATAATACGATCGGCTTGCTCAATTTCAGTCCACGCACGCGAGATCCCGATACGTTCAACTTCATCTGTCGCTTCACGAAGTCCTGCGGTATCAATAATATGTAAAGGCATGCCATCAATATGAATATGCTCACGCAACACATCACGCGTCGTTCCCGCAATATCTGTCACAATAGCCGCTTCTCTGCCCGCTAAAGCATTCAGTAAGCTTGATTTACCTGCATTCGGACGACCGGCAATCACCACTTTCATCCCTTCACGTAAAATCGAGCCTTGTTTCGCTTCGCTACGGACTAAATCAAGTTGATTGATAATTTCTCGTAATTTTGCTTCGATTTTACCGTCTGCCAAAAAGTCAATTTCTTCATCGGGAAAATCAATCGAGGCTTCCACATAAGTACGAAGATAAATGACGGAATCCACCAACTGATTCACTTTATTGGAAAATTCACCTTGCAATGATTTTAATGCTGAACGAGCGGCTTGCTCCGAAGTCGCATCAATCAAATCTGCAATGGCTTCTGCTTGAGCTAAATCTAATTTATCATTTAAAAAAGCTTGTTCAGAAAACTCACCTGGACGCGCAAGACGAACACCATCAAGTTGTAAAATTCGTTTTAGCAACAAATCTAATACCACCTGTCCACCATGGCCTTGTAATTCCAGTACGTCTTCACCAGTAAAGGAATTCGGTGATTTAAAATAAAGTGCAATACCTTGATCTAAAACTGTGCCATCGGCATCTTTAAAAGGTAAATAGTCTGCCATTCGAGGTTTAGGACATTTACCTAGTACTGCTTGTGCAACTTCAACCGCTTTTGGGCCTGATACACGCAAAATACCAATACCGCCACGACCAGGCGCTGTCGCTTGTGCGACGATTGTTTCTTTCATAAAAACTCACTAAAAATTGACCGTACTTTTATCTGCGATAAAAAAATGAGAGGGCGCATTAATACGCCCATGTGATTATATATCAATCAATGATAGAAAAAAGGCATCTTTCGATGCCTTCTATTTGTTATTTCTTACGGGTATGTAACCCTTTCTTCTCTAAACCACGGTAGATCATTTGTTGTTGTACGATAGTGATTAAGTTAGATACTAACCAGTAAAGTACTAGACCTGCCGGGAACCAGAGGAAGAAGAACATGAAGATCAACGGCATGAAATTCATCACTTTTTGTTGCATTGGATCGGCAACTGGTGTCGGTGACATTTTTTGTAACAAGAACATTGATCCGCCCATTAAGATTGGGAGAATGTAGTAAGGGTCTTGTGCCGATAAATCTTGAATCCAACCAAAGAATGGCGCATGGCGAAGCTCAACCGCTTCCATAAACGTCCAGTATAATGCAATGAAAATTGGCATTTGAAGGATTAATGGTAAGCAACCGCCAAGTGGATTTACTTTTTCTTCTTTGTAAAGTTTCATCATTTCTTGGCTCATACGTTGGCGATCATCACCAAAACGTTCGCGCATTTCTTGCATTTTCGGTTGCAACATACGCATTTTCGCCATAGAAGTGTATTGTGCTTTTGTGAGCGGATATAAAATCGCTTTCACCACTAAGGTTACACAAATAATTGCCACACCCCAGTTAGATACAATACTTTGAATGAACGTTAATAACCAGAATAATGGTTTTGCGATGAACCATGCCCAACCGTAATCGACGGTTAAGTCTAAGTGGTTAGCCACTTCAGCCATTTTGTTTTGTAATTTTGGACCTGTCCATAATGAACTGGTAATTGTTTCTGTTGCACCCGCTGGAACAGATACCACTGGGCCACGATAACCAATAGACGCAACGTTATTTTTGCTGTCTGTAATACTATAAAGTTGGTTATTTACATCTTGATTTGGGATCCAAGCTGATACGAAATAGTGTTGTAAAATAGCAACCCAACCTGCTTTGGTATCGATAGAAAGATTTTTATCTTTCATATCGCTGAAGCTGTATTTTTTGTAATTGGTTTCTGAAGAAGAATACGCACCACCGGTATAAGTAGGCATTGCCACGTTACCGCTGCTTTCAACTAATGTGTGTTTTAATTGGCCGTAAGGTTCAACTTCAATTGCACTACCACTTTGGTTCACAATTTCAAAGTTAACACCTACATCGTAACTATCACGTTTTAACACAAAGATTTTACGATAAGTCACACCATCTTTTTCAAATGTTAATGGCACTGAAAGTTCATTTTGACCTTCTGCTAATTTGAAATTGTCGCCAGTAACTTGATATTGCGCGCGACCTGCTTTTGTATCGATCCCGTTTTTACCAATTAAACCGCTTTGTGCAATGTAAACATGCTCGTTTGTATCTTTTAACAAGACGAAAGGTTCTTTTGAACCTAATTCTGCATCATATTTTAATAGTTCAGAACTGATTACATCACCACCTAATGTATCCACTTTCAAACGGAGTACATCATTTTCTAATGTGATAATTTGACCTTTTGTTTGTGAATCTGCCACTACTTCAGCAGATGAAGAAGAACTTGCCGGGACATCAGAAGAGGCGGCTGTTGTTTGTTCCGTGGTCTGTTGTTGAACAGGTGGATTTTTATCAAGTTGCCATTGCTGATAAACAAGGAAAGAAATAAAGAGTAGTGCAAGCACTAATAGGCTACGTCTTGAGTCCATTATTTTTTCTCATCGTTATTATTAATCTTTTTCGGCGGAACAGGATCGAATCCACCGGCGCTTAAGGGGTGACATTTTAATACACGTTTTAGCGTAAGCCAACTACCTTTTAACAATCCATGTGTTTTTAACGCCTCAATACCATAGCAAGAACAAGTTGGCACAAAACGACAACGGGGCCCGATTAAAGGGCTAATCGCTACTTGATAAAACTTAATTAAAGCGATGAAAATTTTTGTGCCAAACGAATGTGACGTGCCCATAATTTATCCAAAGTTTGTAAAAACGTTTTATTATCAAGCTGACCAATGCCACGTTTCGCCACAAAGACAAAGTCACAAGAAGGCAAATTATGTTGGGATAAACGAAAACTTTCACGAACTAAACGTTTGATACGATTACGATCATGTGCTCGTTTAAGATGTTTTTTAGCCACAGTTAAACCTAAGCGTGGATGCTCAAGATTATTTTTGCGTGCGAGAATGGTAATTTCAGGGGTGCTTGCTCGAAACGGTTGTTCGAAGACATTTTTGAATTGAGTGGGAGTTAACAATCGTAACTCCCGAGAGAAGTTTAGCTTAATCACTAAAAGAGGTGATTATGCAGATAAACTCTTACGACCTTTAGCACGACGACGAGCTAAAACTTGACGGCCGTTTTTAGTTGCCATACGAGCACGGAAACCGTGAGTACGGCTACGTTTTAATACAGAAGGTTGAAATGTACGTTTCATTGTAATCTACCTAAATCAAAATGGTTTACTGTTTTGATATTCAAAACACAACAAGGGTTATAAAAAATAGACCGCAATTTTAATCATAAATTGGGCTTTCGTCAAATAAGAAAAGAGAAAATTCCGAAATAATCTTCCGTTTCTTCTAAAATCGTGGGGATTATACGGATTTTGGACAAAATCTCAAGCAACCTTTTTGTCTTTTTTTGACGACCAACAGAAGATCTTTTGCCTAAATTATTGTAAAATTATCTTCGATTTTTAACCGCACTTTTGCGGCTTTTATTTTATACGCATATAACATAAGGATAATTTATCGTGAGCCTTTCTACCCTATGGCAAGATTGCTTATCACAACTACAAGATCAGGTTTCTCCGATGGATCTCAGCACGTGGTTACGCCCATTACAAGCGGATGTCATCTCGCAAGATCAAGTGGTGTTATATGCGTCAAATATGTTTGTGAAAAGCTGGGTGGAAAATCATTACTTGGCTCAAATTCATCAAATTTGCCAAGCTCTTGCTAAAAATCCAAATTTACAAATTATCGTAAAAGAAGGGGTAAAACCTGCTCCAAAATCTGTTGAATCGTCCTCAACTCAAACAACTAATCATCAAGAAAGTGCGGTGAATTTTCAGCAAGAATCTGATGCGCCGACTAAATTTGAATCGCATCTAAATCGTAAACATTTATTTGAAAACTTTGTTGAAGGTAAATCAAATCAGCTTGCTCGTGCAGTAGGCCAAAAACTTGCCCTAGCACCTGGTGAACCAACCGCAAACCCATTCTTTTTATATGGTGGTACAGGTTTAGGTAAAACTCACTTATTACACGCAATCGGTAATGGCATTTTAGCGAATAAACCGAATGCTCGTGTGCTTTATATCCATGCTAATAATTTTATGCAGCACATGGTAAAAGCAATGCGTGATAATAAAATGGATCAATTCAAAAAATTCTATCGTTCTCTTGATGCATTATTAGTGGATGATATTCAATTCTTTGCAGAGAAAGAAAAAACGCAAGAGGAATTTTTCCATATTTTCAATAGTTTATTTGAAACTGGTCGTCAAATTATTTTGACCTCTGACCGCTATCCAAAAGAAATTGAAAAAATTGAAGAACGTTTAAAATCTCGTTTCGGTTGGGGTTTAACCACTGCGATTGAGCCACCTGATTTAGAAACTCGTGTTGCGATTTTGCTGAAAAAAGCAGAAGAACATCATATGGAGCTGCCAGAAGAAGTGGCATTCTTTATTGCCCAACGCTTACGCACCAATGTTCGTGAATTAGAAGGTGCCTTAAACCGCGTAAAAGCGATGCAAGACTTCAAAGGTGGTCACATTGATATTGATTTTGTTCGTGACACATTAAAAGATATTCTTGCCTTACAAGAACGTTTGGTAACCATTGAAAATATTCAGAAAGTCGTGGCAGAATACTATCGAATTAAAGTGGCTGATTTAAAATCAAAAAGCAGAGTAAGATCAGTCACTCGCCCACGCCAAGTTGCGATGGCGTTAGCAAAAGAATTAACCAATAAAAGCTTACCGGAAATAGGCCGAGCCTTTGAACGCGACCATACGACAGTTTTAAATGCCTGTCGTGAAGTGCCAAAATTCCGTGAAAAAGACAGCAGTATTCAAGAAGATTGGGCGAATTTAATTCGCACCTTATCTGCATAAGGAGCCAATGATGCAATTTAGTATTTCAAGAGAAAATCTACTAAAACCCTTACAGCAAGTTTGTGGCGTATTGAGCAATCGTCCGAATATTCCTGTATTAAATAACGTGTTATTACAAATTGAAGATAACCGTTTAACGATTACAGGTACAGACCTTGAAGTTGAGCTTTCTAGCTATACTCAACTTTCTTCTTCAACGGCAGATGGTGCTTTCACTATTCCGGCCAAAAAATTCTTAGATATTTGCCGCACGCTATCAGATGAATTTGAAATTACAGTCACCTTTGAAGAAGATCGCGCCATTGTAGAATCTGGTCGCAGTAAGTTTAATCTCACTACTCTGCCTGCTGAAGAATATCCAAATCTAACGGATTGGCAATCTGAAGTGGATTTTGCCTTACCGCAAAGCACCTTACGTCGCTTAATTGAAGCAACCCAATTTTCAATGGCAAATCAGGATGCCCGCTATTTCTTAAACGGCATGAAATTTGAAACCGAAGGTAATTTACTACGTACTGTTGCAACTGACGGTCACCGTCTTGCTGTTTGTACGATTGAATTAGATCAAGATCTGCAAACTCATTCGGTTATTCTGCCACGTAAAGGGGTATTAGAACTGAATCGCCTATTAGAAAGCAGTGATGAACTTGCTCGTTTGCAAATTGGTACAAATAATCTTCGTATCCACTTAAACCACATTGTATTTACCTCAAAACTCATTGATGGTCGCTTCCCTGATTACCGTCGCGTTTTACCACGTAATGCAACGCGTATCGTAGAAGGAAACTGGGAAACCTTAAAACAAGCTTTTGTACGAGCTTCGATTCTTTCAAATGAACGTGTACGTAGTGTGCGTTTAAACTTAAGTGAAAACCAACTTAAAATTACCGCATCTAACCCTGAACACGAAGTGGCAGAAGAAATCGTGGATGTAAATTACCAAGGTGAAGAAATGGAAGTAGGCTTTAATGTGACTTACATTTTAGATGTACTGAATGCGTTAAAATGCCAACAAGTACGTATCCGTCTCACTGATGCGTCATCAAGCTGCTTAATTGAAAACAGCGAAGATGCAAGCGCAGAATACGTCATTATGCCAATGCGCCTCTAGAAATAATGGCCATTTCCCGCTTAATTGTTGAAAAATTTAGAAATTTAAATGCCGTAGATCTTGAATTTGATCACGGCTTTAACTTTTTAGTCGGCAACAACGGCAGCGGAAAAACGAGCTTATTAGAAGCAATTTTTTATCTCGGACATGGACGCTCTTTCAAAAGTGCGGTCGCAAATCGCATCATTTCTTACGACGAACCTCATTTCACGCTTTTTGGCCAAATTCAAGAAAGTCAGCATCAATGGTCTGTTGGCTTACAAAAACTTCGTCAAGGTAATACCATTGCCAAAATAAACGGTGAAGACGGCAATAAAATTGCCGATCTCGCACACCTTTTACCCATGCAATTAATTACGCCTGAAGGACTTACCCTATTAAATGGTGGTCCTAGTTTTCGACGTGCATTTTTAGATTGGGGTTTATTCCACCACCATAATAGCTTTCATTCCTCTTGGGTCGCCTTAAACCGTTTATTAAAGCAGCGAAATGCCGCACTCAGTCAAAATCAGCCTTATTCTGCAATAAAAATATGGGACATTGAATTAGCTAAATTAGCCCATCAAGTGAGTGATTGGCGCGCTGAATACGCGGAGGCTTTACGTCCTGAGATCGAAAAAACCTGCCAGTTATTTTTACCTGAATTAGAAATTACTGTTAGCTTTCATCAAGGCTGGGAGAAAGAGACAGAATATGGTGAATTATTGGCGCAAAACTTTGAGCGAGATAAAGCCATTGGCTATACGGTTTCTGGTCCACAAAAAGCCGATTTCCGTTTTAAAGCCAATGGACTCCCCGTGGAAGATGTACTCTCTCGTGGTCAATTAAAATTATTGATGTGTGCGCTACGTTTAGCCCAAGGTGAGCATTTAATGATTCAAAAACAACGTCATTGTATCTTTCTAATTGATGACTTTGCCTCAGAGTTGGATCAACATAAACGTGCGCTTCTAGCTGAACGCTTGCAACAAAGTGGATCTCAAGTCTTTGTTACTGCCATCACTCAAGGCCAGCTCAAAGAGATGCAAGTGGGAAAAGGAAAATTGTTCCAAGTGGATACCGGTAAGATCACCGAATTACAACCATAAAAAATAATCCGATCGGTTTAAGGATCGGATTACGTTTAAAACAATGCTATTTTTGACCTCACTTTAGTTTGGTTTCCATTCACCATTCAATACGGTACCTATCACATCATAATCTTTTGTGAATACCGCCAAGTTTGCTACTTTTCCGGCTTCAACTGAGCCTAAACGGTCATCTACGCCAATCGCTCTTGCTGGGTAAAGGTTACTCATGCGAATTGCTTCCGCTAATGGAATTTCTACATACTCTACAGCATTCTTAATAGATTCCATCATGGTAATTGATGCACCCGCAATCGTACCGTTTGCATCGTAGCAACGACCTTCTTTCACATAAATCGGTTTTCCTACAAAAGTGAAAGTTTCCAATTCAGGTGGTGCACCTGCAGCAGCAAGAGAATCGGTCACGATACAAAGTTTGTCACCTTTCGCTTTTTTATCTAAACGAACGTTACCAAAATTCACATGCACGCCATCTACAATAATTCCCGTGTAAACATCGGAGTCTAACACTGCGCCAACTACGCCCATCGCTCGTCCTGAACTGATCGGCGACATGGCATTATGCAAGTGTGTCGCAAAGGTTGCCCCTTTATGAAAGGCGGCTTTTGCTACTTCATAAGTCGCATTAGAATGACCTATAGATACGATAATACCCGCTTTTACAAAGTCAGGAATATATTGTACCGTTGGATTTTCAGCGGCAATGGTCAGTTTGGTGATAACATCCGCGTTATCACATAAGAAATCTTTCATCTCTGGCGTCGCTTCACGGATATATTCCGGGCGGTGCACACCTTTTTTCTCTAAGCTCAAATAAGGCCCTTCGATGTGTAAGCCAAGCGCTTGATTTTTATGCTTATTCAAATATTCACGCATGATACTTACTGCGCGTTTAATATCTTCATCTGGTGCAGTAATAAACGTTGGCAAGAAACTGGTACAGCCTGATTTTAAGTTCGTGGCTTGCATAATTTCTAATGTTTCCACGCTTGTTTGATCGTTAAACATCACGCCGCCACAGCCATTTAATTGTAAATCAATAAAACCTGCAGTGAGATTATGACCTTTTAAATCAATAGTTTTAATCCCGCTTTCTAATTCGCTTTGTGGAATAACGGATTGAATATATTCCCCTTCAATAACCACTGCATAATCTCTTAACACTTCATTTTTCGTGTAGATTACGCTGTTAATTAATGCATACTTCATCATACCTTCCTAAAATCCAATTAAAATTAACCGCACTTATAACACACTATGAATCGCGCGACCTTCCAATTCAGTAAAATATTTCACTGTTTTGACTTTCAATTCTTGCAATGCTGGCTCATCACATACCAAAACGAAATGACGATGAAGCTGTAAAGCACTCACTGTCCAAAGGTGATTAATACTGCCCTCTACGGCTGCTTGTACGGCTAAGGCTTTATTATGACCCGTTGCTAAAATCATCACTTCTTCTGCATCAAGTAATGTCCCTACACCGATTGTTAAAGCATATTTTGGTACTTGATTTACATCGTTATTAAAGAAACGAGAATTCGCGATAATAGTATCTGGCGTTAAGGTTTTAATACGGGTACGCGAACTTAAAGAAGACGCAGGCTCATTAAAGGCAATATGGCCATCAACACCTACACCGCCCATAAACAAATGAATTTTGCCATAAGATTTAATTTTTTCTTCATAACGGCGGCATTCTTCATCATGGTCATTGGTATTACCATTTAAAATATTGATATTTTGCGGTTGAATATCAATATGGTTGAAGAAATTATTATGCATAAAACTGTGATAGCTTTCTGGATGTTCTTTTGGTAAGCCCACATATTCATCCATATTGAAGGTCACCACATGTTTAAAACTCACTTCTCCCGCTTGATTTAATTTAATCAATTCTTGATAGGTCTTAAGTGGCGTACCACCTGTTGGTAAACCTAATACAAAAGGACGTTCTGCGGTAGGTTTAAAATGATTAATTCGATCAGCAATATGACGCGCCGCCCAACGGCTGACTTGTTGTTCATTGTTCAGAGGAATGAGACGCATAATAACCTTCCTTATCAGTACCACACCGACATTCTTTCCTCTCCGATAGAAAGAGGAAAGAAGTAAGTGCGGTCACTTTTCCATTAATTTATAAATATTTTGCTTTTAACTCTTTCGCTTTTGCTAATTGCTCTGGTGTTGCTTTCGCTGTCATTGGCTCACGGCAATAACCTGCATCTACACCCTCTAGTTTCAATAACTCTTTGATAGTGAGATATAAGCCATTCGCTAAAATGCCTTCGATAAGATCATTGGTCACATGTTGCACTTGAAGCGCATCAGCCAATTTACCTTGTTTGGTTAATTCAAAGATTTGTCTTGCTCGTACACCGTTTACGTTGAATGTACTACCGATCGCACCATCTACACCAAGAGATACGGCTGGAACCATCATTTCATCAAAACCAGCCCAAATGAGGTGATTTGGATAAGCTTTTTTCAAACGTTCTAATAAATAGAAGTCCCCAGCGGTAAATTTCACACCAAGCACTTTCGGGTTTTTATAAAGTTCGCCGAATTGCTCAATACCCATGTTCACACCTGTTAAGAACGGAATTGAGTACACGATCATGTTATTGCCTGTTTCCGCAATAATAGTGTCGTAGTAATGTTTGATTTCAGGGAAACTGAATTTGTAGTAGAACGGAGTTACCGCAGAAAGGCTGTCATAGCCTAATTCGGTTGCATATTTACCTAATTCCACTGCTTCATGTAAGTTCACGCTACCCACTTGTGCGATTAATGCGACTTGGTCTTTTGCTTCATCTTTCGCGATACGGAAAATTTGTTTTTTCTCTTCCGTAGAAAGCATAAAGTTTTCACCTGTTGAGCCGCCTACATATAAACCATCAATTTTCATCTTATCAATGTTATAGCGAATAATCTCGCGTAAGCCTTTTTCATTGATAGAGCCATCTTCATTGAATGATACTAATAACGCACTAAAAATACCTTTTAAGTTACGCATTTTTCTCTCCTATTTAATACGTTGTTCTAAAATGACATTTAATGTTTTTTGCTTTATTTTGACCGCACTTTCCTGCGATGCCTGTACCAATAAAGCATAAATCAAATCTAATACGAATAATTGAGCAATCTTCGTGCCGATAGAGTCGCCTTGTAACTTGCCTTGCTTATTGCCATTCACTAAAACCAGATCGGCATATTCTGTGATGGGGGAACGCAAACTGTGCGTAATCGCAATGGTTTTGGCGCCATTTTCTTTGGCGATTTTCATGGTATGAGTGGTTTCTTGAGAATAACCGGAATGACTCAAACCAATTGCCACATCTTTTTTCGTCAATAAAGATGCCTGCATATACATAAAATGGTTGTTACCTGTCGCATCCACTTGCACACCTATACGCATCAGTTTATTTTTGGCATCTTCCGCAGTAATACCGGATGTACCTACACCAAATAAAAAGACACGATTGGCTTGCTGAATAGCTTTCACTGCTTCTTCCAACTGCTCAAAATCTAATAAATTAATGGTTTCATCCATCACGTTATTGATGGCAGATTTCAGCTTATGCGCGATATTCAATGAGTTGTCAGAATCGGTAATATCTGAATCTAATACGGTGTTATCTTTGCCATCTTTAGTCGCAAGCTCGATGGATAATTCCAATTTAAAATCACTAAATCCTTTAAAGCCGAGAGTGCGGCAAAAACGCACAAAGGTCGCTTCCCCGACTTCTAAATGAGCCGCAATTTCAGCTAGAGGACATTGCACCGCAAGATCGGGATTCAATAAAATTGCATCCGCAATTTTCTTTTCAGTTTTCGTTAAACTGCGATATAACGAGCTGATGGTATTTAAAATATTGCCATTTTTAGCCATAAACCACTCCCGTATTTTTTGCTTGTAATAAGCAATCTTTTACCCAGTAAGCTGCACCAATCAAGCCAGCATCTTGCCCGAATTTAGCACTTTCTAATTCGCAGTGATAAACAGCGGGAAGTTCACTTAATAAAGATTGAACCAACGGTAAATAACCTTCTGCTAATCCGACACTACCGCCAACTACGACTTTCTGCATATCTAAGCCAATCTTCAAGTCTGCAATTAAATTCGCAATGGCTTGGGCTGAACGAGTCACAAGTGCGGTCGCTTTTTCATCATTTTGACGAAAACGTGCAAAAACTTCTTTCGGATCACAAGGATCATCCCATTGAGAAGAAACCGCTTCAATCGCGCGACCAGATGCAATGGCTTCAACACAACCACGGCGACCACAGCCACAAACGGGACCATTAGGATCGGCCAAAGTATGACCTATATGTCCTGCAATGCCGTTTGGATCAGTGAGCAAACGACGATTTAAAATTAAACCGCCACCTACGCCTGTGGAAACCGTAATAAAGGTAAAGTTTTGAACATTCCCAGGATTTTGTAGTTGATACTCTGCATAGGCTGCCGCTTGCACATCATTAAGCAACCCAATCGGTTTATCAGTATGCTGCGCAATGCTGTCTTTTAGCGGAAATTGGGCTAATCCACCCAAATTTTTAGGGTTAAGTGCAGTCAGAATGCCTTGATTAATAATGCCCGTTGAAGCAACGGCAACATAATCAAACTGTCCTTCATATTCTTTTAGCAACTGAGCAAGAGTTTGATGCATCGCTTGCGCGGCATCATCCTGTGGCGTGGAAATCTGTTTTCGCTGTTGAATCTCACCATTTTTCACTATAGCAGAAGCGATTTTTGTGCCACCAATATCTAATGCCAAACAACGCTGTAATGTCTGACCACTATCCACTGTTAATGACATGTCTTCTTCCTTTATTTTTTCGCTGAATGAATGGCTTCGGTAAACCAACTTACGATATGCTCTAAACGCGTTAATGCAGAACCAACTGTCACACAATAAGCACCAATTTCAATTGCTGTTTTCGCCAACTCAGGGGTGTTATAACGTCCTTCCGCCATGACTCGACAGCCTGCAGCTTTCAAATCTTTAACTAATTGATAATCAGGCTCCTCCGGCACACTACCACCTGTGTAGCCAGACATCGTACTGCCCACGATATCAAAACCCAGTTTTTGACAGTACAAGCCTTCTTCTAAATTCGAACAATCCGCCATGGCCAAACAGCCTAATTCGTGGATTTTTTTGACCGCACTTTCAATATCTACCGGTCTAGGGCGATTTGTCCCATCCACAGCGATAATGTCTGCACCAGCTTTCGCTAAATCTTCAATATCATGCAAAAACGGGGTAATTCGTACAGGGCTGTCAGGTAAATCACGTTTCACAATACCAATAATCGGTACATTCACAGTAGGGCGCGTTACTTTAAGATTTTCTACACCCTCAATACGCAAGCCCGCTGCGCCACCAATAACAGAAGCCTGTGCCATGGCCGCCACGATTTCTGGTTTATCCATCGGGCCGTCATCGACAGGCTGACAAGAAGCAATAAGACCAAATTTGATTTTATCTAAGACTTCATTATGTGATAATTTCGACATATAAACTCCTACATTAGACAGTAACACTTGGTTTCCTTTTTGGCTTTCTGGTCATTATAGTAAAACGCAGTAAAACTTGCACCATAAAAAAATATTTTTTGAAGTACAATTTCAAAATTTGTGATCGGCTTCTCAATTTTGAGATAAAGTTACCACATTTGTACAAAATATTTTTTTTTACTTTAGAATATGAAGTAATACTTCATTACTTATAAATAGGAGAAAAAAATGAATGTGTTAGGTTATGCGCAAAAAATTGGGCAAGCCTTAATGGTACCTGTTGCGGTCTTACCAGCTGCAGCTGTACTGATGGGTATTGGTTATTGGCTTGATCCAGATGGCTGGGGAGCTAACAGTCAACTTGCTGCATTTTTAATTAAATCAGGCGGTGCTATCATCGATAACATGGGCCTGCTTTTTGCCGTTGGCGTTGCTTTCGGTTTATCTAAGGACAAACATGGTTCCGCTGCGCTTTCAGGTTTAGTGGGTTACTATGTGGTAACCACTCTACTTTCACCTGGCAGTGTTGCTCAACTACAACATATCGATGTAAGTGAAGTCCCCGCCGCTTTCGGGAAAATCAATAACCAATTTATTGGGATTTTGATCGGGGTGATTTCGGCTGAACTTTATAACCGCTTCTATCAAGTGGAATTGCCAAAAGCGCTTTCCTTCTTTAGCGGAAAACGTCTCGTGCCGATTGTTGTGTCTTTTGTCATGATGCTTCTCAGCTTCGTATTGCTCTACATCTGGCCATATATTTTCGGCGGTTTAGTGTCATTCGGTGAAAGTATTAAAGACTTAGGTGCGGTTGGTGCAGGTCTTTACGGTTTCTTCAACCGTTTACTCATCCCGGTTGGCTTACACCACGCATTAAACTCTGTATTCTGGTTTGACGTTGCAGGCATTAACGATATTCCAAACTTCTTAGGTGGTGCAAAATCACTTGCTGAAGGTACTGCAACAGTTGGTGTAACCGGTATGTATCAAGCTGGTTTCTTCCCTGTCATGATGTTCGGTTTACCGGGTGCGGCATTAGCGATTTATCTCAGTGCTAAACCAAGCCAAAAAACGAAAGTCGCATCAATCATGCTTGCCGGTGCGTTTGCCTCATTCTTCACTGGTATCACCGAGCCATTAGAATTCTCTTTCATGTTTGTTGCGCCAGTGCTTTACTTCATCCACGCAGTATTAACCGGTATTTCTGTCTTTATCGCCGCAACAATGCATTGGATCGCAGGCTTCGGTTTCAGTGCGGGTCTCGTGGATATGGTGCTTTCATCACGCAACCCATTAGCCGTTGAATGGTATATGCTCATCGTACAAGGCTTAGTATTCTTCGTGATTTACTACGTGGTATTCCGTTTTGCAATTAAAGCGTTCAACTTAAAAACATTAGGTCGTACCGAAGAAGCGGAAGAAACCACTACTGCACAACCAGTAGCAAGCCAATCTCGCGAAGAAAGAGCGGTCAAATTTATTGATGCTTTAGGTGGTGCAGATAACTTCAAAAATATTGATGCTTGTATCACTCGCTTACGTTTGAGCTTAGTGGATCAACACAAAATTAATGAAGAACAGCTTAAGTCTCTTGGCGCAAAAGGTATCGTGAAAATCGGTAACGATGGCTTACAAGTGGTTCTCGGCCCTGAAGCTGAACTTGTGGCAGAAGCCATGAAACAAAAAGTAAAATAAAATACACCAAATGAAATACCGACTCAGAAATGGGTCGGTATTTTTTTGCCAAAAATAAAGTAAAAAATGACCGCACTTTAACCGAGAATTTCTCGTTTGAAGTGATTTTGATGAATGTTTGAAAATTGAAGATTGTTTTGAAGGGTGGTGGAACTAAGCAGAATTGGTCTTAACAGCAAGTGGCTTACTGCATCGCATCCCTGCGGGATTTCTACCTAGCCCACCATAGATTTAAAGCATCTCTGGGGTTCCAGTCTGCGATATAAAATTAAAAGATTAAGTATCTTTTAAAAGCCACTTATTATATTCAGGAGACCAATCCTGACTTCCAAACAAACCACGTTGGAAGGCAGTATTATGATAGAAGTCTTCCGCAATTTTGTCAATTAAGATATTGCACTAAAAGAAGTATTTTTTCGCTTTTCGTATAAAAATTAACAAAGACATTTCAACTATCACATCAATGTAACAAAAACAAAATAACCGTCTGATTAGAGACGGTTATTTTTGCTATCTTGTGCCATAAACCACAATGGTTTTGCCGTGTGCATGAATGAGATTTTGATCTTCCAGCATCTTAATGATTCGCCCTACGGTTTCACGCGAACAGCCTACCATCTGACCGATCTCCTGACGTGTAATTTTAATCTGCATACCATCAGGATGCGTCATAGCTTCAGGTTGTTTTGCTAAATGCATAAGCGCCTGAGCAATACGTCCTGCCACATCCAAAAAGGCCAAGTTTGTCACTTGTCGCGATGTATTTTGCAGGCGTTTTGATAACTGAGCGGTAAGGAACATTAAAATCTCAGGATTAATTTGAATCAGCTGACGATATTTTTTATAGGAAATTTCTGCAATTTCACAAGGCGTTTTCGTTTTCACCCAAGCAGAACGTTTCGAGCCTTCATCAAATAAACCTGCTTCACCAAAAAATTGTCCAGCACCTAAATAAGATAAGATCATCTCTTTGCCTTCATCATCTTTCGATGAAACCATCACGGTTCCTTTAATTAAGAAATATAAAATATTGGCATCTTCACCCGCATGAATTAAGGTCGATTTTGCTGGATATTTATGTAAATGACAGTGAGTAAGGAACCAATCCAGAGCAGGATCTCGCTGCTGATCATCGTCCTGCGGCTTTTGTTCTTCTAATAATTCGACATTTTCTGACATATAAGCTCCTATTGATTTATTTTAGAAATTCCATTTTATCTTTTATATCAATGGATTCATGTAACTCTGACCAAACAATCACAGCACTTCCATTGTGAATCTTGTTTAGTAGGTGTTGTTTTTTTTGTTCTAAAGAAAATTCGTGTGAACCATAATCGGTACCTTCTCTAAGTACCACACTTTCCACAATATTTTCTAAGGTTTCGGTTGGCAATTCTTGCCACGGAATAATCATATATTTATCAACTAAAGTCAATTAAGCAAAAGCGGTTCAAGAAAACGCCACTGCTGTTCAAAACTTTGATTGGCGCCTAAACGGAAGTTTGTGCGGACATAACGCATAAACTGCCCTTCACAAAGGGTCACTAAATGCCCCGCAATAATGCGTTCATCAACGTTAAAACCCCGCCCTTCGCGTAATTTTCGCATTTGTAAAATATTCACAAATTGCATTTCAAGACGATCGAAAAATTGCGCGACACGAGCCTGTAAAAGTGGCTCCTCAAACATCAAGGCATGTCCTGTCAAAATACGTGTCAAACCAGGATTTTTACGTGCAAAGTCAAGGATCATCTGCATAATATCACGCACTCGGTTCATGGTGTTTGTTTCATTACGGATTGATGTGGTGATACGGCTAAATAAATTCGCTTCAATATTATCGATCAACGCTTCAAACATTTTGGTTTTACTTGGGAAGTAACGATAAAGTGCCGCTTCTGACACACCCACTTCTTCCGCTAAACGTGCTGTTGTCATACGCTCCATTCCGCGTTCAGAATGCAGCATATGGGTAAGCACCGTCAACACTTGTTGCCGACGTTCTTTTACCGTACGTTTTTCGATTTTTGGCGGTTTGATTTCCGCCGCAATCTCATCAACTTCTACGAGAGATAATTGTTCTACCATAGTTTATTTTTTACCTGAATGACCAAAACCGCCCTCACCGCGTTCAGTTTCGGTAAATTCGCTGACAATATTGAATTCCGCTTGTACTACTGGCACAAAGACTAATTGTGCAATACGATCACCAACTTCGATTTTGAACGGTTCATGACCACGATTCCATACCGATACCATTAATGGACCTTGATAATCTGAATCAATTAAGCCCACTAAGTTACCTAATACGATACCGTGTTTATGACCTAAACCCGAACGAGGCAGAATCACTGCTGCAAGATTTGGATCGGCAATATAAATTGAAAGACCTGTTGGAATAAGTTTGGTTTCGCCTGGTTGAATTTCAATACCCTCTTCAAGCAATGCACGTAAATCCAAACCTGCTGAACCTTCGGTTGCATAGGTTGGTAAAGGAAATTCGTTGCCAATACGGCTATCTAAAATTTTTACATCAATTTTTTTCATGCTTATTTATCCTTTAAAAGAAATCTGTCATACAAAAGTGCGGTCACAAAATCTAACAAATTTTGAGCCTATTTTATTTGTGATAATGCGCAACAATTTCAGTGACCAACACGTCTGCCAATTTATTTTTATCAGCTAACGGCAACGCTTTTTCGCCTGTTTTCCAAAAGATCTGCAAGGCATTTTGATCTTGTCCGAATACTTGCCCACCCGATACATCATTGGCACAAATCATATCTAAATTTTTGCGTTGAAGTTTGCTCTTCGCATACTCAGCGACATTTTGCGTTTCAGCTGCAAAGCCCACCACAAATGGACGATCTTTTTCTAAACTTGCTACACTCGCGATAATGTCTGGATTTTTCACCAATTTAAGAGAAAGCTCATCATTATCATTGGTTTTCTTAATTTTTTGATCAGCAACTTCCGCAACTCGATAATCAGCCACAGCAGCACAGCCAATAAAGATGCGATTTTTGACCGCACTTTCAAGGGAGACTTGCCACATTTCATGGGCGGTTGTCACATCAATACGATGAACATTTTTCGGTGTAGCCAGATTAACAGGCCCTGCAATTAAGGTGACATTTGCCCCACGTTTTGCAAAGGCCTCGGCAATTGCAAAGCCCATTTTACCTGAGCTGTGATTAGAAATATAACGAACAGGATCGATAGCTTCACGCGTCGGGCCTGCCGTAATGGTGACACTTAAATCAGCTAAATCTTGTTGAATAGCAAAAAGTGATTGAAGTGATTCAAAAATTTCAGAGGGCTCGGACATTCTACCCGCGCCCACATCACCACAAGCTTGAAAGCCACTATTTGGCCCAACAAAATGAATACCTCGCACAGAAAGGGCGGTCAAATTTTGTTGTGTAATCGCCTGGCGGTACATTTGCTGATTCATAGCCGGTGCGAGCAAAATAGGTGCACTTGTCGCGAGACAAATCGTACTCAGTAAATCATTTGCCATTCCAACAGTTAAACGCGCAATAAAATCGGCGCTAGCTGGCGCAATCACAATCGCATCAGCCCACTTGGCCAGCTCAATATGCCCCATAGCTAATTCAGCTTGAGGATCAAGTAAAGATTGAGAAACCGCATTGCCCGAAATAGCTTGTAACGTTAAAGGTGTGACAAATTCAGCGGCAGCGGGTGTTAAAGCCACTCGAACTTCTGCGTTAGATTTGCGTAATAAACGAATAAACTCAATGGTTTTATAGGCGGCAATGCCTCCTGTAATCCCGACAACAATACGCTTTCCGCTCAAGCTCATTTGCTACTCCGCTGCAACTTAATAGAATGGATATGTTTTGTGTGTTAGTACTTAACAACTTAAGGTCGCCTATTTTACTTCAAATTTCGCCAATAAAAAATTTTATTTTTGCGATCGCTGTTCCAAAAATAAAACTGTTTTCTCGCAAAGGTTGAAAACATCCTGAAAATTAACCGCACTTTTTTCTTTTCATCATCTTAATATGCAGACAAACTCTCCTTTAATGCCTCGTGAAAAATTACTGAAATATGGCGTTGAAGCCCTAGAAGATCACGAATTACTCGCTATTTTTCTACGAACAGGGATTAAAGGTTGCCCTGTCATGGAATTATCACATAACGTGCTGCAACATTTTGGCTCTCTTCGAAGCTTATTAAGCGCAGATAAAGAAGCCTTTTGCAAAGTAAAAGGATTAGGCATTACGCAGTTTATTCAACTGCAAGCCACCACAGAAATGACAAAGCGTTATCTGAAACAAGAATTGCTGATAGAGCACGTATTTAGCGACACATCCACGGTAAAACTTTATCTTCAAGCAGAGCTTCATCACGAAGAACGTGAAATTTTTATGGTGTTATTTTTAGATAATCAACATCGCTTAATTAAAAAAGAACGGTTATTTTTAGGCACAATTAATGTGACGAATGTTTATCCACGTGAAATCATTAAAGAAAGCCTTTACTGCAATGCTGCCGCCTTAATTCTAGCTCACAACCACCCTTCTGGTCTGGCAGAACCAAGCTATTCTGACAAAATGATCACACAAAAAATTATTGAGGCTGCTGAGTTAATGGATATTCGTATTTTGGATCATTTTATTGTCGGCAAAGGCACTTGTTATTCTTTTGCAGAGCATAATCTGTTATAGTTTTAGGGAATTTGATGATTTTTTTATCGTTCATTTCCATTTAAAGACGGAAAAATCGCTTTTAGACTTGAGAAATGAAAATAAAGTCAGTATAATTTGCGACCTTTAATATAGTAAGTGGGTCGGATACTGCGACCTGACGAGGAAGCAAGCTTAGTTTTAAGCTTCATTATCCGAACCATAAGCTCGAGCTTATATTTAAATTATTGGAGATTATTATGTCTAGAGTTTGTCAAGTAACAGGCAAGCGTCCAGCTGTGGGTAACAACCGCTCACACGCGTTGAATGCGACACGTCGTCGTTTTCTTCCAAACCTTCACACTCACCGTTTCTGGGTTGAAAGTGAAAACCGTTTCGTAACCTTACGTTTAACTGCGAAAGGTATGCGTATTATCGATAAAAAAGGCATTGATGCAGTGTTAGCTGAAATCCGTGCTCGTGGCGAAAAAATCTAAGGAGCTAAAACATGGCAGCTAAAGGCGCTCGTGAGAAAATCCGTTTAGTTTCTACAGCAGAGACTGGTCACTTCTACACAACTGATAAAAACAAACGTAATATGCCTGAAAAAATGGAAATCAAAAAATTTGATCCAGTAGTGCGTAAACACGTTATCTATAAAGAAGCAAAAATCAAATAATTTTGCTGATTTAAAAAAAGCCCGACATTGTTCGGGTTTTTTTATACCATAAATTCATTACTGAGATTATCTATGCCTGAACTTCCTGAAGTCGAAACTGCCCTACGCGGTGTCAGCCCCTATTTGAAAGGTTTTACCATTGAAAAAATTGTAGTGCGCCAACCACAATTACGCTGGGTTGTTTCTCCAGAATTAACAACGCTCAAAAACGTCAAAATTTTGGATACCTCTCGTCGTGCGAAATATCTCATTATTCACACAGAAAAAGGTTACATCATTGGCCATTTAGGGATGTCTGGCTCCGTTCGAATTGTGCCTCATGACAGTCCTATTGATAAACACGATCACCTTGATATTGTGATGAATAATAGCAAATTACTGCGTTATAACGACCCGAGACGCTTTGGTGCATGGCTATGGACTGAAAGCTTAGACGACTTTCATCTTTTCCTAAAACTTGGCCCTGAACCACTTTCAGATGAATTTAATGCCGAATACCTTTTTAAAAAATCACGCAAAAAATCGACCGCACTTAAAACCTTTTTAATGGATAATGCTGTCGTCGTGGGTGTAGGAAATATTTATGCCAATGAAACGCTCTTTTTATGTGGTTTACACCCCATGAAATTAGCCGAAAACCTCACGCGAAACCAATGTGCTTTGCTCGTTGAAACGATTAAAAACGTATTAGTCAAAGCCATTACACAAGGTGGAACAACATTAAAAGATTTCTTACAACCTGATGGTCGCCCCGGGTATTTTGCGCAAGAATTATTAGTTTACGGAAACAAAGACAAACCTTGTCCAAAATGTGGCTCTAAGATTGAAAGTATGATTATTGGGCAACGCAATAGCTTTTATTGCCCACATTGTCAGAAAAAGAAATAGGCGTTATACACGCCTATTTTTTAGAAAAAGGTGCTCCAGAAATGAGAAATCGGCATGGCGAGAAAAAGAGCTGGCAACATATTCGCTACATGGAACATTTGGATATTACAAATGCGAAAGCCTGCCGCAATCATTAACATACCACCTACTGCCGCAAAATCACCCCGCATTTCCGATGTCACAAAAGGAATAATAAACACCGCAGAATAAGCTAAAATCACTTGAACTAATGTTTGTGGCACAAAAATACTTGCTACAGAAATGCCAAGCGATGTAGCAAAGATCATTGCGGTGAAGAAATCTAGAAAGGATTTCACAATGAGGATATCAAAATTACCACTCATCCCCTCATTCATCGCCCCGAAAATCCCCGTTCCACTAAATGAAAACAAAACCACAATCGCAACAAATTTAGATAAGAACTCTTCTTGGCTATTCATGCTACTTGGCTTATCAGGGAACATTTTTTCAACAAGGCCTTTGGATGATGATGCCAGTTTATTGATCCCCTGTTCCAATAAAAGCAACTCGCCAATTATCGTCCCTAATAACACCGATAAAATCATTGCTGGCATATTGGTGGTTTTCGCCACCATCACAATACCCATACCCATGGAACACAAACCAAAGATTAAGGTTAAATTAGTGCGTAAACGTTCTGGAATACGTCCACCGAGCGCCGCTCCAATAACTGCACCACTAATAATTGCCAGAGCATTGATGTAAGGTCCGATAATCATATTCTTCTCCGAGTTAACTCATCCTATTATACGAAAAACAGGATGAAAATCGACCGCTCTTTGAGTAACAAAAAAGGCATGGTTCCCCATGCCTTTTGTTTATTAACGATAAATTACCAGTGGTAACCTGCACCAACTGCTACACCCACTTTACCTTGAGTATCGCTCGTACCGGCTAAACGAATAATGATTTTACCGTTGTCTGAAATACGTGACATACCTAGTGCCACTGCATTTTGACCTTGGTAATTACCCGCTGCCACAGATACCATGCTCTTACCTGGAATGTAAGCTTGTGGCAATTGAGACGCCGCTAACGCGCTTGCTGTACCTGCATTGACACGTTTACCTAACTTGTTCACTTGACCATTTAAGTGGTTGATCTTGTTATTCATGTCAGCTTTTACTTCGTGTAATTGGCTGCCGTTTACCGCATCAGTACTGTCTGCTGCAATGCGTCCTGGTGTAACATTGGTAATTTGTTTATTACCTGCATCAATACCATTTTTAGTCATACTTGGACCATTTTTAATAGTTACGCCATTACCATCAATCACAGTATCACCCGCAGTGAATTTGTTTGCCGTTACGCTTTCCACTTTAAGGTTTTTCTTGATACCTACACGAATATTGCCGCTCTTATCAATGTTGGTCATCACATTATCGCCACCATCAAACTCACTCCAGTTTGTGTTACTATCTGCGCCTTTCACATTGATTTGGCTATTTAATTTCGCACCGTAAACATCGCCTACGTTTGCGCCAAATTTTAAGCCATCACTTAATGTTGCGATAGTTTCACCACCAAAGTTCATACGATTTGGTGTTTTACCATCCAAGTTTGGTGCTGCATCTTTACCACTTACTACTGTAATTGGCGTTGAATTCTCATCTTTACCAAGATTAATCGTTGTGGTATTAACTGTTTTCGCAGTGACATTTTCAGCTTTCAAGTCTTTTGTCGTAGAAATAGTGAAGTTAATACCATTCTGTTCAAGTTTGATATTATCACCAGCAATATAGTTTACAGTCGCACCTGGAGCTACATTAGCAACTTCGGTATCACTTATATCACTTATTACTTCACCAGTAGAGCCGTCTTTCTTCTTCGCTTTGGCATTCCAACCTTTACTCGCCAGTTCTTTCACTTCGTATAACTGACTACCATTCACTGCATCTTTGCTGTTTTTATTAACAACGCCATCTGCAACATTGCTAATTTTATTACCCGCAGCATTAATACCTGCTTTAGTTACACTCGGACCACCAGCAATTTTTAAACCGTCATTGTTAATGGTTGTATCACCTGCTTTAACGCTATCAACGGTGATATCTTTATTTAATTTAACTGTAACTTTATCATCTGTTGCTTCAGTGGTGATGTTCTCATCACCGTTAATCGTAACAGTCGAACCTAATTTTTCCACATTAGTTGAACCACTATCACCGTTAAAAGTTAAACCTTTTGTGTCTACCGCGGTTTTCGCATCAACACCTTTTTTGATATCTTCTTTCGTCTTATCTGACAAATCAATATCATAATTGGTCACTGTAGTATTACCAGCTTTATCTAAAACAGGTTCACCTGGTTTTACTGTTAATGCACCAGACTTGCTTGTCACGTTCGCTGATGTATCTACGGCATTAATTTTATAAATACTCTCGCCATTACTGCCTGTTGTTTTTTCAACCGTCGTATTTTTACCTGCTACTACTCCAGTTTTAGCTGCATTAACGGCATTGTTTAATTGTGAAACATTGACTGCATCAGTATCATCTGTACCAGCGGCGACACCAGTGATTTTTTTATTACCCGCATTAACCCCTGCATCTTTATCGATTGAAATAGGACCAACATCAACATGGTCAAAACTTACATTATTACTGGTTGCAATAGTAAATTCCTTACCATTCTGAGAAATAGAAATATTTTTACCATCAATAAATTTAACCGTATTGCCAGCCTTAACCGCTTCTTTAGTATTGTCATTTGCAACAACATTCCAATAAGTATTGTTGATTGCATCTGCAACAGAAGTTGCTGTCACTGGAGCATCCCCGTTAACTGGTGTCTTAACTTGTCCATTGTCACCAGCTGAAATCGTGGTTGTATTTACATTAAACGTCACATCAGTTCCATTTGCAGTTTTCGTTACAACTGCAGTTGTTTGTGTGCCATTTTTAAAATTAACGACATTATTATTGTTAATTCTAGCTTTATAATCATTATTTTGTAATACATTAAAACCACTGTTGTTTAGTACTGCGTAAAGTTGAGAGCCATTAACCGCATCAGTTGAATTGCTTAAAAGACGACCAGCTGCTACATTTTGGATTTGACGTTCAAAACCCTCTTTACCAACAGAAACTGCACCACCAGCATTACTTCCCAAACCAGCTTGGAATTTCACATTTGTATCAGTACCGCCATCATTTTTAAATGTTGCATGATCAGATGAGTCGTTAAAAGTATTTGAACCAGCAACGGAATCATGACCTAATGCGACAGAATTAGCTACTGCTGCAGTTGAATGGTCACCTAATGCCATTGCATTTGCTCCTGTAGCATTAGCAAAAGAACCCAACGCAATGGCATCCTGCACACCCGTCGCTTTTGCTTGATAACCAAATGCTAACCCTGTTTTAGCTGCTTCTGCGTAGCCACCAAGAGCCACACCCCATCCTGCAGTAGCTTTAGAATTAACACCAATTGAAACAGTATAATCGTCTCCAGCTTGTGCATTTGTACCTAACGCCACTGATGATTTTTTATTTGCTTGGCTTCCATTACCGATAGAAACAGCTGCGGTATCATCTGCATGAGAATTTAAACCTAGTGCAATTGTGCCATCTGCAGATGTTTTTGCACCATAACCAATTGCTAAGGATGCATTGGATGTATTCGTTGTACTCGCATTTGGGCCTATTGCAATAGAGTTTTCACCTGAGGCCCCCGTATTATCCTGGTTACCTGTTACATTTGATTTAACCGAGAAATAACGAATTTTTTCAATTTCTGCCATCGCAGCATAAAGCTGAGAACCATTGATTGCATCAGTCGAATTTGCAGAAATATCACCTGGTGATAAGTTGATAAGTTGACGTTCATAGCCTTTTTGACCAATAGAAACAACGTCCCCTGCGATAGTGTCCGCACCACCAGCCCAAGTATAAGTTGTCCCTAAAATAGTACGAGTAGTATAGGCAACCCCCGCTTTATCTGTTTTAGAACCGCCACCAATCGCAACAGAGTTAGCTAAACTTGCATTTGCACCTGTACCTAAAGCTACCGAATTAGTATTATCTGCACGAGCTACAGTTCCCAGTGCAACAGAAAGATCTCCAGCTACCGATTTTGAGCCAATGGCAACCCCTATCTCCCCTGCTTTTGTATTTTGGTACATAGATGGCTTATTGAGGTCACCACCAGTTAATGAAGCAAAAGCAGCATCAACTCTACCTGTTACTTCTTGATTCTTAGAATTTATGTATTTTGTGTTAGTAGCAGCTGCTCCATTTGTATCATCTCCACCGATTGCAACAGAAGCATTACCATAAGCAATAACATTACCACCAATTGCAATTGATTGATCTCCTCGAGCCCAAGCACCTTGGGTAATATTATCTTTGCTATTTGGTGTTAACAAGCCCCCTGCACCAATTGCAATAGCTTGATTAACTAATCCAGATATAGATGCATCGCCAACTTGAGCATTTTTCCCTATTAATATATTTCGTTCGCCATTATTAGTGCCTGCTACGCCCGTATTATCCCCTAAGAAAATACTATCTTTATAACGAGCTGTAATACCATTCCCTACCGCAATAACTTGGTCTTTAGAATTGGTGATATTATTACCTAATACAGTTGAACTAGAACCAGATGCCGTAATATCATTACCAATTGCGACAGATTTCAGATTTGACACACTGATGTTATTACCAATTGCAGATGCATTCATATGCGACACATTGATATTATTACCAATTGCATTAGAATTTGCATGAACCACTTTAATATTGTTCCCCATGGCTAATAAATTATTATAAGCATGGTTTTCAAGAGTAATATTATTTCCCGTCGCGCTAGAATTTGCACTCAATACAGTTACATTATTACCTGCAGCACTAGAATTTGCTCCTGACACAGTTACATTATTACCTGCGCCACTAGAGTTTTCTCCTGATACAGTTACATTATTGCCTGCAGCACTAGAGTTTGCTCCTGATACAGTTACATTATTACCTGTAGCACTAGAATTTGCTTCTGATACGGTTACATTATTACCAATCGCCTTGGAGTTTTGTCCCGCAGAAGTAACATTTGCAGAATTACCAATCGCTGTAGAGTTTTCTCCTGATGCTTTGGTATTTGCATCCCCAATACCAATAGCCGTTGCTGCAACATTAACAGGATCAACATCGCCAACATGCACTTGAGCCTGTGCCGGCATCATCACTGCAGACAAAGAAAGTGCAAATGCTGAAAGTTTGAAAAGAGAAGATAAACGTGTTTCGCTTGTTACACGTTGTTCGGAGTTTGAAGAAGCTTTTACGGCTCCTTTCGCTAATTCTGATGTCACGACGAAAGATTGTGTCGTTTTGTTCCAAATAATCTTAAATACTTTGTTCATAAGAAAGTTCTCCTAAGTTAAATAGATTTAGGTATTCATCACATCCCAACAAATAGGAACAAGCTGGGGAAAAAATAAGGTGCTGGGAGTATAACTGACTCATCTATAAGATCAAGAAAATGATCGTTTTTTATACCATTTTTCACGAGAAATTTACATTTTCTATACAAGGTATCGTTTGCGTAAAAAGAATGCTCATTAAAATTAGGTCAAAGTCAGTAATAATGAGCATGGAATCGTCTTTATATAAGTCAAAAACAATGTAAAAGTTGACCGCACTTTTTTCTCTTAATATGCAACTCACCTACCACTTCCCTAATCCTCTCATACCCCTTTATGAGTATTTTTATTTTAAAGTTTGATCAACCTCAAAGTTTTGAAAAAAAACCTTAGGAAAACTACTGCTTTTTGGTATCTTATGCTTGCGTTGAGCTATTTTTATGAGTGAATTCAAAAGCTTAATAGGAATTGTTCGCATTTAAAATTGTTTTTTTATTCTTTCCTAATGGAGTGATTATCGTGAACGCATTGAGAAAAAGCCTTGTTTTGGCCACTTCTTTCGCAGCTTTAGGTGTGTATAACTCAGCGATGGCTGAAATGGTATACAAGCCTGTTGAACAACCTGTGGAAGCACCAAACCCTAATTTAAAAATCGAAGCAGTGAATGAAAAATTTGCTGAGAAATATCCTAGCCAATTCAATTCGTGGAAAGCGACTGAAAAAGGCGACAAAATCATCTATGCTAATGAACAAGATCCTCGTTTAATCGTGTTATGGGGGGGCTATTCTTTCGCAAAAGAATATAACGCACCTCGTGGTCACGTTTATGCAGTAGAAGATGTACGTAATATTTTACGTACTGGTGCGCCCAAAAATGCAAATGATGGCCCTCAACCAATGGCATGTTGGACTTGTAAAGGTCCAGACGTTCCTCGTTTAATTGCAGAATGGGGTGAAGATGGTTACTTTGGTGCCAAATGGGCTAAAGGTGGACCAGAAATTGTCAACTCGATCGGTTGTGCTGACTGTCACGATACGACCTCTAAAGACTTTGCTGAAGGCAAACCTGCATTACGTATTGCTCGTCCACACGTTCTTCGTGCATTAGATCACTTAAATAATGCACTTCAAGCAAAAGCAAAAGCTGAAGGTAAAGAACAAGCTAACTTAAGTTTTAACACAGCTGCTCGCACTGAAAAACGTGCTGAAATCTGTGCAAACTGTCATGTTGAATACTACTTCGCGGGCGACTTAAAACAAGTAACCTTCCCTTGGGATAACGGTCAAACTGTTGATGACATCGAAAAATACTATGATGATATCGGCTTCAGTGACTGGACTCACTCTCTTTCTAAAGCACCAATGTTAAAAGCGCAACACCCTGACTTTGAAATTTGGTCTTTAGGTATGCACGGTAAAAACGGCGTAACTTGTATCGACTGTCACATGCCTAAAGTACAAGGTAAAGACGGTAAAGTTTACACCGACCACCAAATCCAAAACCCATTCGATGCATTTGATACCACATGTGCAAACTGTCACGATCAAAGCAAAGAAAAACTTAAAGACATCGTTGCTTCACGTAAAAAAGAAGTGAAAGATGTAATGGGTCGTTTAGAAGATCAAGTTGTTCGTGCTCACTTTGAAGCGAAAGCGGCATGGGATGCAGGTGCAACTAAAGAAGAAATGGAACCTGCTTTAATGGATATCCGTCACGCTCAATGGCGTTGGGACTACGCAGCAGCAAGTCACGGTGGTCACATGCACGCACCTGATGTAATGCTTCGCGTATTAGGTTCTGGTATCGACAAAGCTGCGGATGCACGTGCTAAACTTGCAGCAATCTTAACTAAACATGGCGTGAAAACTCCGGTTGAAGTACCAGATATTTCTACAGCTGATAAAGCATGGAAAGTAATGGGTATTGATATCGAGAAAGAACGTCAAGCGAAAAAAGAATTCTTAGAAACTGTTGTACCTCAATGGGTAAAAGAAGCGAAAGCCAATGGCAAATTAGCTGAAGATACCGCAACAAAACAATAAAAAAAGAACCGCACTTTGTAACTAAAGTGTCGAGGTGCGGTCATTTTTAACCATATATTTGAGGTAATCAGAATGAATTTAACTTCTTTAATCAGCAAATCGGCAAAATCCCTTGCATTGCTTGCAATGCTTGCGGCAATGCCAATGGCTGCAAGTGCGGAAGAGATGGCAAAAACACCTGCCTCTCAACTCACTTACGAGCCACAAATGGATAACCAACGTGATCCAAACCAATATTGTGCAAAATGTCACAAATTTGACCAAGTTGATAAAAACCAAACTTTAGATCAATCTGGTGGTGAATTACACTTTGGTAAATTCCACGGCGCACACTTAAATCAAAAAAGCCCTAACACAGGTAAACCGATTAACTGTGTAAACTGTCACGGTAATATTTCGGAAGATCACCGTCGTGGTGCAAAAGATGTGATGCGTTTTGATGGCGATATCTTTGGTGATAAAAAACCAATGTATACCGCACAAGAACAAAACCAAGTTTGTTTTGCTTGTCACCAACCTGCAAAACTTCGTGAAAAACTTTGGGCGCACGATGTTCACGCAATGAAATTGCCTTGTGCAAGCTGCCACACATTACACCCGAAAGATGATGCGATGAAAGGTATTCAACCGAAAAATCGTGTGAAACTTTGTGTAGATTGCCACGGCGAACAACAAAAACGCAAAGCGGCAAAAGACGCACAATCACAAACGCAATCAACCGAACAAAAGGATAAATAATGACAGCTTGTTCACGCCGAAACTTTGTTTCCGGCATGGGGGCATTAATCCTTATGACGGGGACATCAGTTACCTCTTTAGCGAAAGAGGAAAAGGCGGATAAACCGAAACGCTATGCAATGGTACACGACGAAACAGCTTGTATCGGCTGTACCGCTTGTATGGATGCTTGTCGTGAAACAAACCACGTTCCTGAAGGCGTTTCACGTTTGGAAATTCTCCGTAGTGAACCTTACGGTGAATTCCCAAATCAAGAATACGAGTTTTTCCGTCAATCTTGCCAACACTGTACAAACGCCCCTTGTGTGGCAGTTTGTCCAACCGGTGCATCATTTATTGATCCTGAAACAGGTATCGTCGATGTGCATAAAGATCTTTGTGTAGGTTGCCAATACTGTGTTGCAGTTTGTCCTTACCGCGTACGTTTCATTCACCCGGTACACCGTACTGCGGATAAATGTAACTTCTGTCGCGATACAAACTTAGCAGCAGGCAAACAACCTGCTTGTGTAGAAGCTTGTCCAACCAAAGCATTAACCTTTGGTGATATGAATGATCCAAGCAGTGCAGTTTCCCGCAAAGTGAAAGAAAATCCGGTTTATCGCACTAAAGTGGAATTAGGTACTCAACCAAATCTTTACCATATTCCATTCCAACACGGGGAGCCAAGAAGATGACATTAGATTATCCTGTTCCGTTTCACACACCTAACTTGGTGTGGGATTCAACAATCGCTATCTATTTGTTCTTACTTGGTATTTCTTCCGGTGCGGTACAATTAGCGATTGCTTATAAACGTAGTCACAAATTAGAAAATCCAAGCAAAAACTGGATTATCCGAGCAGCCGCCGTTTTAGGTTCTGTGCCAACATTAATTGGTTTAACCCTGTTAATTTTCCACTTGGCACGTCCTTGGACATTCTGGAAATTGATGTTTAACTATCAATTCAACTCTGTAATGTCTATGGGGGTAATGTTATTCCAAGTTTATATGCTGTTCTTGGTATGTTGGTGTGCGGTTATCTTCAAAGAAGATATCATGGCGCTCATCCAACGTTTTATGCCAAAACTTGGTTTTGTCGGTAAAATTATCAATGTATTAGAACGTTTAACTGGTCCTGTAGAAGTTATTCTCTTCATCTTAGCCGCTGTGCTAGGGGCTTATACCGGTTTCTTACTTTCAGCATTGATCAGTTACCCAATGTTAAATAACCCTGTTCTACCAGCGTTATTCTTGGCTTCAGGTACCTCTTCAGGTATCGCTGCAACCTTCTTATTTATCCTCATTGCAGGTAAATTAAAAGGTGATAGCCATGAATCACACTTCATTCACAAATTTGAAGTGCCAATTATGGTAACTGAACTTGGTTTATTAATCTGTTTCTTTGTTGGTCTACACTTTGGTGGTGGTCAGAAAGTGGTTGCATTACACAATGCACTTTCCGGCTTCTGGGGTGCCGTGTTCTGGATTGGGGTATTCTTAATTGGTATCATTATTCCTCTACTTGCGAACCTTGCAGCAAAAGACAGCTTAAAATACAACAAGAACTTTATTATCCTTGTGTCAATTTTCGACTTAATCGGGGTTCTCTGCTTACGTTACTTTATCTTGTATGCAGGACAACTTACCGTTGCGTAAGGATAAATTTCTTATTTAATCAAAAGGCGTATACAATACGCCTTTTGTTTATTTAGAAGACTAAAGTGCGGTTAATTTTACGTATGTTTTTCATGCTTAAAATCAACCTTATTTTGTAAAATACAACCTTTAATACTGAAGAATACTATGCTTCCCGAACTCGGATTTCTCTCATTACTCTTTGCTACCACTGCGGCGCTCTTACTTTCCATCGTGCCACAAATTGGTATTTGGCGAAATAAACCCACTCTCACCAATACGGCTTGGGGATTAAGTTATTGCTTCGGTATTTTTACAAGCGTTTCCATCGGTATTCTCGCCTACTCTTTTGCGACAGATGATTTCACATTGGAATACGTCGCGGCGCATTCTAATTCTCAACTACCGACATTTTTCAAAGTTGCCGCTACTTGGGGCGGACATGAAGGCTCCATTTTATTTTGGCTTTTCACATTAAGTCTTTGGTTGGTGGCTTTTGCCTTTTTCTCTCGCAAAAATGACCGCACTTTTTCTGCGCAAACTCTGTCTTTAATCGGCTTAATTTGTCTTGGGTTTGCTATTTTCATTTTGTTCTACTCCAATCCATTTGGACGAGTATTCCCCGCCCCTGCGGAAGGGCGAGATCTCAACCCAATGCTGCAAGATATCGGCTTAATTTTCCACCCGCCGCTTTTATATGTCGGTTATGTGGGCTTTGCCGTTAACTTCGCTATGTCCATTTCAGCTTTAATCTTTAATCGTTCTGCACAAGCAATTGCGCGTGCAATGCGAGCTTGGGTGCTCGTTTCTTGGTTATTCTTAACATTAGGGATAGTTCTCGGTGCATGGTGGGCATATTACGAATTAGGCTGGGGCGGCTGGTGGTTCTGGGACCCAGTAGAAAATGCCTCACTTATGCCATGGTTATTGGGACTTGCACTTTTACACAGTTTGATGGTGACGGAAAAACAAGGCATGTTTAGCTACTGGACAACACTCTTTTCCCTACTCGCTTTTGCATTCAGCGTATTAGGCACATTTATTGTCCGTTCAGGTGCATTAACCTCCGTTCACGCCTTTGCTTTAGATAGCTCACGTGGTTATGTGCTATTACTCATTTTCTTCTTACTAACTGTCGGCTCGCTCAGTTTATTTGCGCTACGCACAAATACCAACGAAAGAGCGGTCAAATTTCCACTCATTTCTAAAACTGGGGCGATTTTAGGTTTAAACATCGTATTGACCGTGGCCACCGTCAGTACCTTCTTAGGCACTTTCTATCCAATGCTATTCCAAGCCATGAATTGGGGAAGTATTTCTGTGGGTGCTCCTTACTTTAATAGTATTTTCTTACCCTTGCTTACGTTAGTGCTTTTTGCCATGGCGGGCACACTTTGCTTAAGCTGGTTTAAAGCCGATAAGAAACACTTTTTCAAACGCTTGTTATTACTTATTCCCGCTGCAGTGATGGCTTATGGCATGATTTGGAATGCGCTGCAAAATGACAGTGCGTTACGTTTCCATTTCTTCGCTTATGTACTACTTACTCTCGCTATTTGGGTATTATTCGTCACCTTATGGCAAAATTGGGCAAAAGTCAGACTTGCCTATTTCGGGATGATTCTCGCACATAGCGGCGTGGCGATTGCCACAATGGGCGCCGTGATGAGTAGTTACTTTGGCAGTGAATTAGGTGTTAGACTTGCACCACAACAAAGCCAGCAATTAGGTCAATTTGAATTCCACTACGATCGTTTTTCCAATGAAATTGGACCAAACTTTACTGCCGAAGTCGCTTTCTTTAACGTATCAAAACAAGACAAACCTTATGCTGAAATTGTACCGGAACGCCGCTATTACGACGTTCGTACCATGACCATGAGTGAAGTAGGGTTAGATGCTGGCTTTTGGGGCGATTTATATATTGTAATGGGCGACAACTTGGGCAAAGGTGAATTCACATTCCGCTTACATTACAAACCACTTATTCGCTGGTTATGGCTCGGAGGCATTTTAATGGCACTTGGCGCATTATGTTCAGCCATCAATTTGAAGAGAAAACGTGATGAATAAAAAGTTTATTTTGTTTTTACCGTTAATTTTATTATTGAGCGTTTGCTTACTGCTTTTTGTTGGTTTGCATAAAGATCCAAAACAAATTGCCTCTGCACTCATTAATAAGCCCGTGCCGGAATTCTATCAAGCGAATTTACTTGAACCGAGTCAAATTGTCAGCCCAAGAGATTTCCCAAAGAAACCTTTTCTGCTTAATGTGTGGGGAAGTTGGTGTGGCTATTGCCAACAAGAACACCCTCTCTTGATGGAAATTTCAAAAGACGTACCCATTGTGGGCATCGATTATCGTGACAAACCACAAAACGGTATTGCAATGCTCGAACGCATGGGCAATCCATTTATACTTACTATTGACGATAGCCGTGGTGAATTTGCGATGCAATTAGGCGTAGATGGTGCGCCTGAGACCTATGTTGTCGATGAACACGGCATGATTCGTTATCGTCATTCTGGCTATATGGATAGAGAAACATGGCTCACTGAGATCAAACCAAAACTTGATGAATTAACTAAAAAGTAAAATGAAAAAATTAACCCGATTTCTGACCGCACTTTTACTGACGTTTGCCCTTTTTGCTCACGCAGAAATGGTGGATACCTATGCGTTTAAAAACCAAGCCGATCGTACTCGCGCTGTTGAACTGGCAAAATCCTTACGCTGCCCACAATGTCAGAATCAAAACTTAGTTGAGTCCAATTCACCGATTGCTTATGACTTACGTATTGAAGTCTATAAAATGGTGGATGAAGGAAAATCGAATCAGCAAATTATCGACACGATGACTGCTCGTTTCGGTAATTTCGTGAACTATAAGCCACCTTTCCAATGGAATACGGCACTACTCTGGCTATTACCTATTTTGTTATTAATTGGGGCTTTTGCTTTAATTTTATTTTCGACTAAAAAATCAGAAGGCGAGCCAAAACAACTCGAGAATCAACTTCATACTGCCCCTAAAGAAGAAAAAAGTGCGGTCAAATTTGAAACCAAATCCGCCATTTGGGTCTTTGCTATTTTATTAGTTCTTCCTTTAAGTTATTACTTCTCCCTTGATCGTTTTGAGCGTGTTCAACAAGGCGAAAAAGAGATGGTTGAGCTCGCCAATAAAAAAGCAGAGACATCAATGGTGCATCAAAAAGAAGATATGGTGCTCAAAATTCAAAATAAAATTCGAGAAGATGTAAATAACCCTGAGCTTTGGGCTCAGCTAGGTGATGCCTACATGCAAAATGATGAATTTGATCATGCGCTCATCGCCTATAGCAATGCAGAAAAAATTTCAGGTACAACACCCGCTATTTTAGGCCTAAAAGCGACCGCACTTTATTATCAAGCAGGTCAAAACATCACACCACAAATCCAGCAAATAATGGATGAGGCGTTAAAACAAGATAAACATGAAATATCAGTAATGACATTATTGGCGACCGAAGCCTTTAAAAATCATGAAGCTGAAAAAGCCAAAGCTTATTGGCAACAATTATTAGATTCAGGTAATGCTGCCGTAGATCGCCGTACTGTCATCCAACGAATCAAAATGATAGACTATTTTGAAAAAGGACAAATCTCACAATAAGCTATGTCTCATTATTCAGAAAATATCATTATTGGAGCCGGTGCTGCCGGCTTATTTTGTGCCGCACAGTTAGGCAAGCTGGGCAAACAAGCCACCATTTTTGATAATGGTAAAAAAATTGGTCGAAAAATTTTAATGTCTGGTGGCGGATTCTGTAATTTCACCAATATGGAAATCACATCGGGCCGTTATATCAGCCAAAACAAACACTTCGTCAAATCTGCCTTAAAGCGTTATACACAATGGGACTTCATTGCTTTAGTCGCTGAGTACGGCATCCCTTACCACGAAAAAGAATTAGGTCAGTTATTTTGTGATAACGGTGCAGAAGACATTGTGAAGATGCTCGGCGCCGAATGTGACAAATACGGTGTCAACATTCAACTGCGAAGCGAAGTGAGTAATATTGAAGCCGTTGAAAACAACCCTAGCGTACGATTCAAATTAAAGGTAAACGCTGTTAAATGGCAATGCCAGAATTTGATTATTGCGACGGGCGGGCTCTCTATGCCTGGCCTGGGTGCCTCACCTTTTGGTTATCAAATTGCAGAACAGTTTGGATTAAATGTGATTCCTCCGCGTGCAAGCCTTGTGCCATTCACGTGGCGAGAAAGTGAAAAATTCTACTCGGCACTCTCTGGTGTTTCATTAGATGTCGCGGCGACGAATCAGCACAAAACCTTTACTCATCAAATGCTATTCACCCATCGTGGTTTATCTGGTCCCGCCATTTTGCAAATTTCCAATTATTGGCAACCTGGTGAAAGCATTCATTTGGATTTATTGCCTTATAACAATATTCGTCATCACCTGGATGAGATGCGTCAATCTTCGCCAAAATTGCAATTAAAAACCGTATTAAGTCGCTTATTACCGAAAAAATTAGTTGAGCTTTGGTTAGAACAAGGTTTGATTCAAGATGAAGTGATCGCAAATTTAAGTAAAGTGCGGTTAGAAAATCTAGAGAATTTAATCCACAATTGGCAATTCATTCCTAATGGCACTGAAGGCTACCGTACGGCTGAAGTCACAATGGGTGGCGTTGATACTCATGAGATTTCATCTAAAACCATGGAGGCCACCAAGATTAAAGGTCTCTATTTTATCGGTGAAGTGCTCGATGTCGTTGGCTGGTTAGGCGGTTATAACTTCCAATGGGCATGGAGTTCAGCTGCTGTTTGTGCCATGGGAATTGCTGAAAGCTAATCTTTCTCTGCATTAATTATTTTCATCATAAATGAAAAAATCATTACTTTGATCATGAAATATCCTTACGTTAAAATCAGCATACGAAAATAAAAAAGAAGGATATAAACATGACATCAAAAACACTTCCCTTTCACGCTGATACAGTCGGTTCATACTTACGTTCTCAACCTTTAAAAGAAGCCCGTGCAAAATTTGCAGCAGGTGAACTTTCTCGTGAACAATTAACGGAAGTTGAAGATCAAGAAATTGCTAAATTGGTACAAGCTCAGTTAGATGCTGGTATTCAAGTCATCACAGATGGGGAATATCGCCGTGCGTTTTGGCACATCGATTTCTTAGAAAACCTAAATGGCATCGAAGGTTATCACCCTGAACACGGTTATAAATTTAATGGCGTGGAAACTAAACCTTACAATACTCGCTGCTGCGGTAAAGTATCTTGGAATCCAAACCATCCATTTATCGAACATTTCAAAAAATTAAAAGACATTGTTGGGGATCGTGGCATTGTAAAATATACCATCCCTAGTCCAAATCAATTAATGTATCCTATCCAATGGGATACTGGCGTTTATGCGACACGTGCAGAATTTGCCAAAGATGTTCAACAAGCTTATAAAGATGCGATTAAAGCCTTCTATGATGCAGGCTGTCGTTATTTACAATTTGATGATGTGTATTGGGGCTCACTCTGTAATAATCACTTAAAACCAGAATTTGAAGCAGATAAAGCGCAAGCCCTTGAAAATATTCAAGTTGTATTAGCCGCTAAACCAGTAGATATGGTTATCACAACGCATGTTTGTCGTGGCAATTTCCGTTCAACCTATTTATTAACCGGCGCATATGACCCAATTGCGGATGCGTTATTCGGCCAAACTCAATACGATGGCTATTTCCTGGAATATGATGATGAACGTTCTGGTGGGTTTGAACCATTAAAACACTTTGCCAATAACCCACACAAAGGCCGTGTTGTATTAGGTTTAATCAGTTCAAAATTCCCTGAATTAGAAGATAAAGCGACTATTAAAGCACGCATTAAAGAAGCGACTCAATATGTTCCACTTGAGCAGCTTTGCTTAAGCCCACAATGTGGTTTTGCGTCAACAGAAGAAGGGAATATCATGACGGAAGCACAACAATGGGCAAAAGTCCGTTACGTTGAAGAAATTGCTAAAGAAGTATGGGGTGAAGATTAATTCTTTTCATAAAACATACTGTTTTTAAATCGCACTTTTATAGGCTGAGAGCGTAGCAATACGCTCTTTTTTATTACTTCCTTTCAATAAATAAAAAAGCTGATGTTATCCACATCAGCTTTATCATTATCGATTTGTCACTAGATTTGTGTTAAATCGACATTTTTCGTTTCTTTTGAGGCTAATAATGCTAACAAGGTTAAGAATGCATTAATGGCTAAATAAATCCCCACGCCCATTAAGCCATAGAGAGCATTGATTTTTAATGAAATCATTGCTGCAATGGTTGCCCCGATAATGGATGCAATGTTATAAGCTAAAGAGGCTCCAGAATAACGTACTTCCGTTGGGAATAATTCAGGCAATAACGCCGCCATTGGGCCAAATGTCATGCCCATTAATGCCATACCAATTACCAAGAAAGCAAATACGGAGGTTGGTGTGCCATTTCCAAGGAATAATGGCATACATAACGCGAAAACTAAAATGCTGACCGTTGTCCAAATCAACCATTTACGGCGACCAATTTTATCTGCATAAAGACCTGAAATACTGATAAAAATCGCAAAAACAATCGCGCTTATTAAAAGTAATCCCGTGAAGGTATTGGCAGGAATGCCTAACCCCATTGGATAACCGGCTTCTGAAAGGGTTGACGGTGTACGAGAATACGCTTGTGCAAAGGCCGTCATAATATAGAATAAAGAATAAGTCGCCACCATAATAAAGGTACCAATCACCATCGGTTTAAAGTGTTTAGTGAATACCACACTCACCGGTGCTTTTAATTTTTTCCCTTTTTCTTCTGCTTCAATGAACACATGGCTTTCATGTAAGGTTAAACGAACATATAACCCAACTAAAACTAAGACTAAAGAAGAGATAAATGGAATACGCCATGCCCACTCAACAAGGGCTTGCTGGCCCCAGAAATAGCTCACTAAGAAGAAGGTCGCATTAGCCACAAATAAACCAATTGGCGCACCTAATTGAGGGAATGTGCCATACCAAGCTCGTTTTCCTTCTGGCGCATTTTCTGTTGCCACTAAAGCTGCTCCACCCCATTCACCACCAAGGCCAATACCTTGACCGACACGGCAGATACATAACAAAATCGGTGCCCAAATACCAATTTGAGAATAAGTCGGCAACAAGCCGATAATAACCGTAGAGCCTCCCATTAAAACTAAAGAGGCGACCAAGGTTTTCTTACGACCGATCTTATCACCGAAATGCCCAAATAAAGCGGAGCCAATTGGACGAGCAAAGAACGCTAAGGCTAATGTGGAAAGAGAAAGTAAATCATCTGAAAGCGGATCACCGCTATGGAAGAATTGCGTGTTAAAAACTAATACTGCCGCAGCGGCATAGATATAATAATCAAAGAATTCAATTGCAGTACCCACCATGGATGCCAAAGCAACCTTAAATGGATCATTACGAAGTTGTGAGGACATTTTGCTTCCTTAAGAGTCAAATAAAATGAAAGGGCTAAATCCTAGCATTTCCCTTAAGGTTGAGCAATTTTTAATACGATATTTTCGATTTTTTCAGCAAAATATGTTGGGTTTTCTAAATGTGTATTATGACCTGCATCAGGAATAATCGTTAAATCAAGTTGATGATCCTCTGCCATTTGGCGAAACTTCTGATCTCGTTCACCACAAAAATAAAAAAATGGTAGCAAACTTGACCGCACTTTCTCTCGAAAATCAGGCTGTTTGGCAAGGCTAGTAGCTAATAACATATTGCCTATATTTGCCCCACAATTGGCTTTTCGCTTTTCAATTAATACTTTGCGTTGTTGTTCATTCAAGTGAGAAAAGACGGGTTGTTGATACCAATCTTCGAGTACGGCTTCAGGGGTTTCATGGAAAAACCGCTTCGCCCACATTTTGTCATTGGTTAGACGGGTTTGTTTTTCTTGCTCAGACTGTAAACCTAAATTTGCCCCTTCTAAAATGACCGCCTTTAAATGCCCTATTTTTACTCTAGCTTGCAGTGCATAATATTGTGCGATTCGTCCACCAAGTGAATAACCGATTAAGATATAAGGCTCATCTTTTATGATATGTTGGATTTGTTCTTCAAGAAACTGAGCTGTTTGGTCAAAATCTTCAACGGCGACATCTTTATTCTCACCATGAAACGGTAAATCGAGAGAGAGACAACGAAAGTGCGGTAGATTTTCGATGACTTTTTGCCAATCTGATTTCGTACCTAATAAGCCATGAAGAAAAACAAGATTCATCATAATAGTGCCATATAAAGAAATCCCCTCTATATAAGAGGGGAAAGAAATTATTCACCAATAACCGCATGGCTGATTTGTTCAATCAAGCGCTTATAGGTTGCGCTGCCATCACTTGGGTTTGTTTTGATTTCAATTAATGTCGCACGGCGGCGAGTATAAGCTTGTTTTAACACTGAGCTTAAATCTGCCCAGGTGTAAGGTAAAGCATATTTTAAACCAAACATTGCGGCGACTTGAGAGAAATCGCCATTATGTGGCAAACGATAGAATTGCTCTTTCACCTCTTCATCCACCGGCAACATATCAAAGATTGCACCGCCATTATTATTAATCACAAAAATAATAGTCGGTTGAGTGACATTCTTAAATAAGGTTAAAGAGTTCAAATCATAAAGTGTTGACGTATCACCAATCATGGCTACCACTGGCTGATCGGCGCCGATACCAATACCTGCAGCCGTAGCTAATAAGCCATCAATCCCGCTTGCACCACGGTTGGTGAAAATTGGATATCCTTCTGGTAGTTTCGTTAACGCATCAACCAATCGTACAAAAAGGCTATTTCCTAAGAACAGAATACCGTTGTAAGGTAAAACACGCTCAATATGATGTGCTAATGAGGCTTCATTAAGATTGCCACCGACTTGTTGTTCGATAAAGGTTGCACAGAATTTTGAAAGTGCAAGAGGTTCGAGCAACCAAGGCTTTTGACGTAATGGTGGATGAGCTCGTAACCAATGATGTGCTTTGGCGTTAAAGCGAGTTTGCGTATGGTGGTTTGGATCAACTGCATTTTGACTTTGCTCCACCACCCAAAATTCACCTTGAAATTCCGCTAAGAATTGGTTAATACGTTTACTGATAAAACGAGAACCAAATTGAATCACGATATCAGCTTGAAGTAATTTTTGCTTCACCGTTTGGTTTGCTAACCAAATATCTGCATAAGGCATGAGAGGCTCAACACCTGATTGAATATCCGTAAGCAAAATCCACCCCATGGTATTTGCCCATGAGTTAATACCCATTGCTTGTTCAGGTGTTAATTGCCCTGCCACAATCACACCACGCTTCGTACGCCAAGTATCCCAATTCTCGTGCATTAATACTTCTTGCTGTAATGGTTGATGATCGACCCAATTTTTAGGCTGACTTAACCAACGTTGAATTGGCATTAACCATGGATGACCGTCAATTTCTTGCTCTTGAGCATTATAAAGATAAAGTGGCTCTGCAAAAGGCACATTGATATGTACCACACCTGGTTGTTGTTTTTGTTTATAGCAAGCTTGTTCTAACGTAGAAATTAACCATTTTGCTGCATAATCTGCCTGAGGTTTCGGTAGATTGACACTTGCCACAGGGTAATCGGCAAACATATTTTGTTGCACGATAGCTTGATTCGCCCCACATTCCCATAATTCAGGTGGGCGATCAGCGGTAAGAATAATTAAATTCACGCCTGTTTGACGAGCTTCGATAATTGCTGGATATAAATTTGCTGCTGCGGTACCCGAGGTGACAATCACGGCAACAGGTGCTTGGGTAGATTTTGCAATCCCCAACGCAAAAAAGCCTAAACCACGTTCATCAAAGTGGCTATGGCACGTTGCACGAGAAGCATTTTGTAAACGCACAGCTTCTAGCGTTAAAGGTGTTGAGCGTGAACCAGGCGCAATACAAAAGTGACTCACGCCTTGGCGAACCAAGGTTTCTAAGATCACCTTTGACCAACAACGATTAAATACGCTTACAGACATTCTTCTTATTCTCCGTTATTCTCTGCAAACAGGGAAATCAGCCCTGCCGCTTTACGTTCAATTTCTAACCACTCTTCTACGGGTTGTGAGCCTTCCACAATACCGGCTCCAGCAAATACACGTACTTGGTTTTCTTCAATAAAAGCCGAACGAATAGTGACACAAAATTCCGAGAGATGCTGACTCATCACACCTAATGTTCCAGCATACCAACGACGATCAAAGGTTTCTATTTCAGCTAAAGCTTTCTTCGCCTGTTGCTGTGGTAAACCTGATACTGCTGCCGTTGGATGAATCGCCTTCAGTAAATCGGCATCCGTACAAAGTGCGGTCAATTTTGCGTGCATTTTTCGAATCAAATGCTGCACTTTGCGTAATGACTTTAATGCGACATCATCAACGGTAATTTGTTCCACTAAGTGACTGATATTTTGTGAAATATCTTCAACCACCAACCAGTTTTCATTGAGGTTTTTTTCATCATTTAATAACCAATTCGCACGTTCATTATTTTCACTCGGATTATCACTAACAGCTGCAGTGCCCGCAAGCGCCTCCGTAAATAACTGACGATCATCTCGCGCGAATAAGCGTTCTGGTGTAGAGCCTACAAAACAGTTTTCAGCATTATCTGCCCATAAAAAATGGTAACAGCCACTATTTTTTGCTTGGCTTGCGGCAAGAAAATCTTTTCCGTTTAACTTACTCTGAAGACCAAACACGGTTTCATTTGCTAACACAAGCTTGGTTAATTCACCTTGTCGAATACGAGCGAGTGCTTGATTGACCCAATCACACCACGTTTCTTGGTTTGCTTTTGGCACCATGCTTTCGATGGTTAATTGATTAAGTGGTAAAAGTGCGGTTGTTTTTTCGAATGAATTCAACACCGCTTTTGCTGAATCAAGCTCATTTGTTTCAACAAACACAGAAACAACTGTCTCACCATGTTGTTGTTCAATTAAAACTTGAGGCAAAATAAACTGGCTTTCACCTTGAAACTGTAAACCACCGACTAAAGGGAAATCGTACTCTTGAATAAATTGCTGTGCCAAATTCACATCTGAAAATGACCGCACTTTCCCCACCGCTGCGACGGTTTTAGCTTCATCACGAAAACGTAAATAAAATTGTGGATAAACAAGTTGCCCCTTCATCCATGCCAAAAGATCAACACCCAATTTCATCTTCGTCTGAAGACGTGCAATAGCGGATTGCTGATCAGTTGTCACCAAGGTTTCAAACTGGCGAATTAGCTCAGATTTAGCTTGTTCTAAAGGGCCCATGAAAAATAATAAAACACACAAAAAATTAGCCCATATTCTACCGCACTTTAATACATTCAAAAAATTTTTTTATTAAATCTTTTCAAGATAAGAATTTAAGCGTAAATTAGACGTAATTTTTGAATGAAAATCTAATTATCATAGGATGTTATTAATGAGATCTTTTCCGAAATCAGACAAATTAGAACACGTTTGCTACGATATTCGTGGACCGGTTCACAAAGAAGCTTTACGCCTAGAAGAAGAAGGCAATAAAATTTTAAAACTGAATATCGGCAACCCTGCCCCATTTGGTTTTGAGGCGCCTGATGAAATTTTAGTTGATGTTATCCGCAACCTACCATCTGCACAAGGTTACTGCGATTCGAAAGGGTTATATTCGGCACGTAAGGCTATCGTGCAATACTATCAATCTAAAGGTATTCATGATGCGACAGTAAACGATGTGTACATCGGAAATGGTGTATCTGAATTGATTACTATGTCCATGCAAGCACTTCTCAATGATGGTGATGAAGTATTAGTTCCAATGCCAGACTATCCATTATGGACAGCGGCTGTGACCTTAGCTGGCGGAAATGCAGTACATTATTTATGTGATGAAGAGGCTGGTTGGTTCCCAGCTATTGATGATATTCGCGCAAAAGTCAATGCCAAAACTAAAGCTATCGTGGTAATCAATCCAAATAACCCGACTGGTGCGGTATATAGCAAAGAGTTACTTGAAGAAATTATCCAAGTTGCACGTGAAAATAATTTGATTATTTTTGCAGATGAAATTTATGACAAAATTCTCTACGATGGTGCTGTCCACCATCATATTGCTGCCCTTGCACCAGATGTATTAACCATTACATTCAATGGCTTATCAAAAGCGTATCGTGTTGCGGGTTTCCGTCAAGGTTGGATGATTTTAAATGGGCCGAAACAACATGCTAAAGGCTATATTGAAGGCTTAGATATGCTGGCATCTATGCGTTTATGCGCAAATGTTCCAATGCAACATGCGATTCAAACGGCATTAGGTGGCTATCAAAGTATTAATGAATTTGTACAACCAGGTGGTCGTTTACTCGAACAACGCAATAAAGCCTATGAATTGCTCACTCAAATCCCGGGTATTAGCTGCGTAAAACCAATGGGGGCGATGTATATGTTCCCGAAACTCGATATCCAAAAATTCAACATTCATAGTGATGAAAAATTTGTGCTCGATTTATTACGTAAAGAGAAAGTGCTTCTTGTTCATGGTAAAGGCTTTAACTGGCATTCACCGGATCACTTCCGTGTGGTGACACTTCCTTATACTGGTCAATTAGAAGAAGCCATTGGCAAATTGGCTCGGTTCTTAGAAACTTATCGTCAATAATAGAAAAGAGCGGTTAATTAACCGCTCTTTTTTATTTCATGATTTATAACTATGCCCAGAAATAACGCACAACATGGAAGAAAATTGGTGCGGAGAAACAAAGCGAATCCATTCGATCTAAAATACCGCCATGACCGCTGATCATATTCCCCCAGTCTTTCACGCCCATACTGCGTTTCATTGCTGACATCACGAGTCCACCCAAGAATCCCATTAGGCAAATTAACATGCTCATTAAAAACGCCTGCCATGCATTAAATGGTGTCATCCAATGAAGTAGCATACCTAATAAACTTGCACTTAATACACCGCCAACAAAGCCTTCTACTGTTTTGGATGGGGATAAGGTTGGCGCAATTTTATGTTTGCCGAAGAGTTTACCCCAAACGTATTGCAACACATCGCTAGACTGCACCACCAAGATTAAGAAAATCATTAATAGAAGATTTTTTCCTTCATAACCTGAGATATCAAGTGTCAGTAAAGCAGGGATATGTGAAATACAGAATACGCTAATCATCAATGCCCATTGAATTTTCGTAGAACGATCTAAGAAATTCGCAGGGTCACCCAGTAATGCTGAAAGAATCGGTAAAAATAAGAAGCCATATACTGGAATGAAGATAGTAAACATACTAAACCAATCAATGGCGACTAAAAAATATTGCAATGGCAAGATCACATAAAAACAGGCTGCGAGTGCAAGATGATCGCCTCGACGAATATTCAATAGAGAAAGAAACTCACGCAATCCCATAAATGAAATAATCAAAAAGAGTACAATCACGCCATAAAAGCCCAATAAGCTCGCAATAAAGATAATACCAATCATCACCCACCAAGCATTGATGCGTGCATTCAGGTTATCAATAACGCTATTCGGTGTATCCACACCCGATCTGCGTTTTAAAACATATCCCACTGTGGAAGCAAAAATTAAGGCGATAAATAAACCACCGAAGAGTTGCCATATTTCTGTCATCATTTACTCCTAAGATTTGCCTTTTTCACTGATGTTTAAACTTAATAATGCCGATTGAGCACGTGTTAGAAACATCTCTTTAGTTTCATCTGCCCCAATCTTTAATGGCTCACCTACATAAAGATCACACAACAATGGGATCGGTAAAATAAAGCCTTTTGGTAAAACATTATTCATATTACTAATCCAAACGGGTACAAACTCACAATCAGGATTTTCTTTTGCTAAATAAAACAATCCGCTTTTAAATGGTTGAAGTGGTAAATCATCATCCATCTTACGAGTTCCTTCAGGGAAAATAATCAGGGAGTCATTGACTAATGCTTCACTCATTTGTCGTATGGCTGCTTTTGGATCTTGGCTATTACGCTCAATGAGTAACATATTGAACACTTTATAGGCTAAAAAGCGACGAATTGCGCCTTTCGTCCAATAATCTTTGCCTGCAACAGGGCGAGTTTGTTTTCTTACTTCATAAGGCAATGAAATCCAAAGTAAGATAAAATCCCCATGACTATTATGATTGGCAAAATAGACACGATGCCCTTCTGAAGATTGTTCCGCAATTGCGGCTTGTGGTCGAACGCCTGTAATAAAAGAAGCAAAACGACACAATAAAAAATCGATTAATCTCGCAAACATATTTGCTCCTATTATTCCGTCACTTCGGCTAAACCATTTTTTACTCGCTTAATACAAGTCACAATGAGCAATATAATGACGATATTGGCTACCCACCAGAAAAGTGAATGCAAGCTACCATTCACCGCATAGAGTAAACCGAGCACACCAAATACGAATGCACGATCACTTTTACCCATTGGGCCATCATAACGACGAGTTTTGCCTTGAACTTGCCCTAAAATGCCACATAATTCACTCAACGCGGCAAGCCAAATAATACTTGAGATTTGAATACCATCAAAAGGTGCGACAAAAGCAAAAGGAAGATAAAGTGCCGCATCTGAAACGACATCAGTAATTTCATTAAGATACCCCCCTAATCGACTTTTTTGATTAAATTCACGTGCTAGCATGCCATCAATGGCATTCAACGCCATACGCAAAAACAACCAAATAGGGATAAGGAAGAAAAGAGAAGAAAATGTCGGAAATAGTGCGAGAACCACACCGAGTAAAATAGAAAGTAAGCAGGCAATTAGCGTAACTTGATTTGCCGTTACGCCTTTTGCCGCTAATTGCCTAACTAAAGGCCGAAGTAAATTCTGAAATTTGGGTTTTAAGGCATAGATACTCATCTACCATCTCCTTGTTTTTATTAAAAAACATAAATATGTTTCCAATAATAGGACGGTATAGAGTATTACTCAAGTTTTTTATTCATCCATATAACCTAAACTTCTTAAGGCACGTTCATCATCCGCCCAACCGGACTTCACTTTTACCCAAAGTTCAAGGTGTACTTTATTATCAAATAAGCGTTCCATGTCAGCACGCGCTTCCATACCAATGGTTTTAATTTTTTGTCCTTGAGCACCGATCACCATTTTCTTTTGGCCTTCGCGTTCAACTAAAATCAAGCCATTGATTTCATAAGTACCACGCTCATTTACTTTAAATTGTTCAATTTCAACCGTTACCGAATAAGGTAGCTCTTCCCCTGTGAAACGCATTAATTTTTCACGAATAATTTCTGATGCCATAAAACGCTGTGAACGATCCGTTACATAATCTTCAGGGAAGTGATGAACGCCTTTACGTAATGATTGACGAACAATTTTCTCTAATTGATGGACATTATTACCACGTTGTGCAGAAATCGGCACAATGTGAGCAAAGTTAAACTTGCTGCCTAAATCTGTAATAAATGGCAATAAATCATCTTTATTCTTAATATTATCAACTTTGTTGATGGCGAGTACGACAGGTGCTTTCGCATTACGTAATTTGTTTAACACCATTTCATCATCGGCATTCCAATGTGTACCATCCACGACGAAAATAATGAGATCTACATCCCCGATTGCCGAGCTTGCTGCACGGTTCATTAAACGGTTAATCGCGCGTTTTTCTTCGATATGAAGCCCCGGAGTATCTACGTAAATTTCTTGGTAGATACCTTCCGTTTTAATTCCCACAATACGATGACGTGTAGTTTGCGCCTTGCGAGATGTAATCGAAATTTTTTGTCCTAAAATTTTATTTAACAGGGTGGATTTCCCTACATTTGGGCGACCTACTATAGCGATAAAGCCACAATAGGTCTCTTGTTCTTGATTTAATTCGGTCATTTAATTTCCAATGTTTTTAAGATTTGTTCTGCGGCCGCTTGTTCTGCTTTACGGCGGCTAGAACCTTTCGCAATAAAAGTGCGGTCAATATTGGGTACATTTTTTACTGTACATTCTACGGTGAAGGTTTGGCAATGGGCTTCGCCTTCAATTTTTATTACTTCATAGGTTGGTAAGGCAAAATGCTTACCTTGTAAATACTCTTGCAAGCGCGTTTTGGCATCTTTTTGGTTATCACCCGGTTTAATTTCGGCGAGTAACGTTTTATACCAGCTACGCACAATATCTGCCGCTTTATCAAAGCTTGAATCTAATGCCATTGCGCCAATTACTGCTTCAACACAATCCGCCAAAATCGATTCACGACGAAAGCCACCACTTTTCAATTCACCAGAACCTAAGGACATATAATCCCCAAGCTCAAAATTGCGGGCAATCATCGCCAGGGTTGGCTCACGAACTAATGTGGCACGCATTCTGCTAAGTTCACCTTCATTACAACGAGGGAATTGATGATAAAGCGCATCCGCGATGACATAATTGAGAATCGAATCACCTAGAAATTCTAGGCGTTCATTATGTTGAGTGGAGGCACTGCGGTGTGTCAGTGCCAATTTTAAATTTTTTAGATCGGAAAATTGATAACCAATTTTTCGTTCTAGACGATCTAAATGATTCATATTAATTAATTTTTGTAAAGAAACGGTCTAAACGGAAGCCTGTAGGCCACTCATTTGGTTCTTTTTCTAAACTCATCCAAATATAAGTGGCTTTACCCACGATATTTTTTTCTGGTACAAATCCCCAAAAACGGCTGTCATCACTATGATCACGGTTATCCCCCATCACAAAATATTGCCCTTCAGGCACAATCCATTCAGCAGTAGGTAAGCCTTCTTGTGGATAGAATTCAATCCCCGAATAACGGCGCATTGGCTCCACTAAAATACTGTGTGTCACGTCACCGATTTCCAAATATTCCACTTGCGTTGGGAATGCTGGATTTGTAGGTTCTTGTTTATATTCAAATACTTTAGCTTGGCAGTCTATTTCACAAGGTTTACCATCTTTGCCATGAACAATTGTTAAAGCACTTTTTTCAACATCAAGGATAATGCGGTCACCGCCTTTCCCTACAATACGTTTAATGTAATCTACACCAGACATATTGTCTTTAGATGTTAACGCAAGATTTTCCGCATATGCTGCTCGCGTTGCCCCTAAACTTGTACGAAGTAACGCTTGTTCCGGCGCTTTAAACACGATCACATCACCACGTTCTGGTTTGTTACCTTCAATAATCGTATTTTGGAAAATGGGGTCTTTAATACCATAAGTATATTTATTAACAACGAGGAAATCCCCTACGCGCAATGTCGCTTCCATTGATCCTGATGGAATTTGAAATGGCTCAAAAATAAATGAACGTACAAGAAATACCACAGATAACACAGGGAAAAGCGAAGAAATAAATTCTGAACCTTCTGAAATTGGCTCAATTTTCGCTTTTTCTTCGTCCGTTAATGCTTTGCCTGAACGTTGTTCTGCGCGTGCGATTTGACGACGGCGTCTCGGCATCACGGCAAAGCGGTGATAACACCATAAAATGCCGGAAAGTGCGGTTAAAATCAGCAATAAAATACTGAATGTGTTAGGTAGCTGAAAGTAATCTAACGCTTTCCAACCAGCAAAGCCCACGGCTAACAACAGAATAAAAAATACATTCGACATTGCTCTACTTTCCTATTTATCTTTACCTACATGTAAGATCGCTAAAAACGCTTCTTGCGGCACTTCCACGTTACCTAAAGATTTCATTCGTTTTTTACCTTCTTTCTGTTTCTGTAAGAGTTTTTTCTTACGGCTCACGTCACCACCATAACATTTTGCTAATACGTTTTTACGCAATTGTTTTACCGTTGAACGCGCAATAATGTGGTTACCAATCGCAGCTTGGATAGCAATATCAAATTGTTGACGTGGAATCAGCTCACGCATTTTTTCAACCAATTCACGACCACGATAAGGTGCATTATCTTTATGGACGATTAATGCTAACGCATCGACACGATCACCATTGATCATAATATCCACGCGTACCATGTCCGCTGCTTGGAAACGTTTGAAACCATAATCCAAAGACGCATAACCACGCGATGTTGATTTCAAGCGATCGAAGAAATCTAAGACTACTTCGCCCATTGGGATTTCATAAGTTAACGCAATTTGGTTACCGTGATATACCATATTAGTTTGTACGCCACGTTTTTCCACACAAAGGGTAATCACGTTACCTAAGAATTCCTGTGGCACGAGCATATTACACTCTGCAATCGGCTCACGAATTTCCGCAATATTATTTAATGGTGGCAGTTTTGATGGACTATCCACATAAACCACTTCACCATTGGTCATTTCGACTTCATAAATTACAGTTGGTGCTGTGGTAATCAAATCAAGATCGTATTCACGCTCTAAACGCTCTTGAATGATCTCCATGTGTAAAAGCCCCAAGAAGCCACAACGGAAACCAAAACCTAAAGCCGTTGAGTTTTCCGGCTCATAGAACAGCGATGCATCGTTTAGGCTTAATTTACCTAATGCATCACGGAAAGCCTCATAATCGTCAGAGCTCACTGGGAATAAACCTGCATAAACCTGTGGTTTTACTTTCTTAAAGCCTGGCAATACATGGCTTGCTGGATTGTGTTGATGGGTTAAGGTATCCCCTACTGGTGCCCCTAAAATATCTTTAATCGCACAAACAACCCAACCTACTTCGCCGGTATTTAATACCGTCGTATCCACTTGTTTTGGCGTGAAAATCCCTAAACGATCGACGTTATAAGCTTGCCCGGTAGACATTACTTTGATTTTGTCACCTTTACGCAACACTCCATTCTTAATACGAACTAATGACACCACACCTAAATAGTTATCGAACCAAGAGTCAATAATCAATGCTTGTAACGGTGCATCAGGATCACCTTCTGGCGCGGGAATTTTCGCAACAATTTCTTCTAATACATCTTCAATACCCACACCGGTTTTCGCCGAACAACGTACCGCGTCCATCGCATCAATACCCACGATGTCTTCAATTTCTTCTGCAACACGTTCAGGATCTGCGGCCGGTAAGTCGATTTTATTCAAAATCGGGACGACTTCTAAATCCATTTCAATGGCGGTATAGCAGTTTGCCAAGGTTTGTGCTTCTACGCCCTGTCCTGCATCCACAACTAACAATGCCCCTTCACAAGCTGCAAGAGAGCGCGATACTTCATAAGAGAAGTCCACGTGCCCTGGTGTATCGATAAAGTTTAATTGGTATGTTTCACCGTCTTTGGCTTGATAATTTAAGGTTACACTTTGGGCTTTAATGGTAATGCCGCGCTCACGCTCAAGATCCATGGAATCCAATACCTGCGCTTCCATTTCACGATCCGAAAGCCCCCCACAGGTTTGAATTAATCGGTCAGAAAGGGTCGATTTACCGTGATCAATATGGGCAATAATAGAAAAGTTGCGAATATTCTTCATAAATAGATTAGTTTTCTCAAAAATCATTAAATTTAACTGGCGGATTGTACCTGAAAAGCGTGGAAATCGCTAGGTATGAAAGGGAAAAGTGCGGTCAAATTTTCAAACCTTTTAGATAAAACAAAACCCCGAATTACTTCGGGGTTTCTTTTTTCATTCAAACTGAAATTATAGACTTTCAGTGAAAGTACGAGTAATAACGTCGCGTTGTTGTTCTGGCGTTAAAGAGTTGAAACGTACTGCGTAACCAGAAACACGGATAGTTAATTGAGGGTATTTATCCGGGTTGTTTACTGCATCTTCTAACGTTTCACGACGTAATACGTTTACGTTTAAGTGTTGACCACCTTCAACTTTAACAGTTGGTGCTACGTTTACCGGTAATTCACGGTATTCGATTTGGCCTAATTCACTTACTGCTACTACTTGGTCTTCTGCGAATTCAGCTTTTGCACATAAACAACGAGCTTCATTTTTTTCGCTGTCTAATAACCAGAATGAGTTTAAAAGATTGTCATTTGCTGCTTGAGTAATTTGAATACCTTTGATCATAAAGTGCCTCCTAATTTGGCGGTTGTATATTTATTAAACTGTGCAAATTTTATCAAACTATTTGAAGAATTCAATTAATTTTGACCTAAAACAGGTTCTTTTTTCTGACTAATTTTTAAAAATTGATCTAGATTAAAGTTTCAGCCACAGCAAGGCTTCAACACACTCTGACTTTTAACAAAGTATTAACATAATTCTAAGATAAAGCCTTTCTAAGCAATTTCATTTATAATGTGCTCAAGCTTATCCAATAAGGAAATACAGAATGAAAACCTGGACAGATGTTATCGGTCAAGAGAAAGAAAAACCTTACTTTAAACACATTTTACAACAAGCCCATCAAGAGCGACTCGCGGGGAAAACCATTTATCCACCGCAAGACGAAGTGTTTAATGCCTTTAAATATACGGCATTTGATGAGGTGAAAGTCGTCATTTTAGGACAGGATCCCTATCATGGCCCAAATCAAGCGCACGGTTTAGCTTTTTCGGTGAAACCTGAGGTTGCAATTCCCCCTTCTCTACTGAATATGTACAAAGAATTGGCTAACGACATTCCAGGTTTTCACATGCCAAATCATGGCTACTTAGTGAAATGGGCGGAGCAAGGTGTACTGCTGCTTAACACCGTGCTGACCGTAGAACGTGGCATGGCACATTCACATGCTAAATTTGGTTGGGAAGTTTTTACAGATCAAGTGATTGCAGCACTTAATGAACATCGTGAAAAAGTCGTATTTTTACTTTGGGGAAGTCATGCGCAGAAAAAAGGGCAATTTATTGATCGCAATCGTCATTATGTTTTAACCGCACCGCACCCTTCTCCACTTTCGGCACATCGTGGTTTTCTAGGATGTCATCATTTTTCTAAAACTAACGAATATTTAAAACAAAATGGTTTAAGTGAAATTGATTGGCAAGTTTAAGATTGCGACTCAACATCAAGCGGGAGACTCTTTTCCCGCTTTTCTTCTTTTTTCTGCTCTCGTCTTTTTTTGAAAAAATCACTCAATTTCTGACCGCACTTTTCTGCGAGCACGCCAGACGTAATTTCTAACGTATGATTCATTTTATAATCATCAAAGAAATGAAAGCGAGAACCTACTGCCCCGGTTTTATAATCTGATGCACCGAAGACTAATCGTTTAATACGGCTATGTAAAATCGCGCCGGCACACATCGTACAAGGTTCTAGTGTGACATAGAGTGTGGTATTGAGTAGACGATAATTTTGAATATTTTGCGCTGCGTTACGCAATGCGACAATTTCAGCGTGAGCGGTTGGATCATTTTCAATGATAGATAAATTCCAGCCTTCACCGAGAATATTTCCTTCATCATCCACCAACACTGCCCCGACAGGAATCTCACCGAGCGCTTCTGCACGATCGGCAAGCATCAGAGCGTGTTGCATAAATTTCTCATCTAAATCTGACCGCACTTTGAATGCCTAAACAGAGAAAGGATATTTGATTGGTTCGTGAGATTGATAACCCACCACCTTGAAATCATCCATCGTTACCCAAGTCTCAAGATCTTCAAGAGTTTTAATATCAGGATTAATTTCTAATTGTGGTGACGGGAATGGTTCACGTTTTAATTGCACATCACGCATTAACTCAAGTTGGTCTTCATAAATATGCGCATTTACAATTTTATGATATGCCTTACCCGGTTTATTGCCAGTAATTTGCGCCATTAATGCAAGGAAAGTAAAAACTTGAATTTGATTGAAATTTAAGCCAAGTGGCACATCACAAGAACGCTGATAGCTAGTTAAGTGCAATGTATCGCCCACTAAGGAGAAGGTGTGTGTGTGCATGCAAGGACGCAAACAACCCAGATCAAATTCACCCGGATTAAAGAAAGTCAGGATCTCACCGCGGTCATCGATACCTCGACTTAAATTATTCACAATTTTACGAAGTTGATCGATGGTTTCGCCATTCGGTTTACGCCATGCTCTACCTTGCACACCATAGACGCGGCCCATATCATCGGTGCCTTTACGGTGTGGATTGGCAAGCCAAGCGGCATTTTCATTGGCATTGGCATCCCATGTTTTGGTGCCAAGTTTACGGAAATCTGCCGCATTATCATAACCACGGATATAGCCTAAAAACTCCGCAATTGCCGCTTTCCAATAGCTTTTTCGCGTGGTAATTAAGGGGAATTGATTATTAGCAACATCATATTCTAAATCCGCATTAATCACTGTAAGGCAACGCTTACCAGTACGCTCATTAGCAACCCACTCACCTTCATTTACAATACGTCGGCAAAGATCTAAATATTGTTTCATAAAAACTCCTTACTGATGAACCGCACTTTTAGAGCGATTGTATGCCCATGCCATAATTAACCCACCGCCAATAATCATCGGCAAACAAAGCGCTTGTCCACGAGTCATGATGCCTAAGAAAGATTCCACTTCAGGCTCACGGACATATTCAACGATAAAACGAAAAATCCCGTAACCAACCAGGAATAATCCTGCTACAGAACCTGCAGGGCGAGGCTTTTTAATAAAGACATTCAGAATAATAAACAGCACGAAACCTTCTAAAAATGCTTCATAAAGCTGTGAAGGATGGCGAGGCAACAATAATGGATCATTTGGGAAAATCATGGCCCAAGGCACATCGGTTTCTCGTCCCCAAAGTTCTAAATTGATAAAGTTACCAATTCGTCCCATTCCTAAACCAAATGGAATCAAGGGTGCCACGAAATCTGCCGTCTGCCAGAAACTTCTTTTTTGAGAATAAGAAGTCCAAATCATTGAGATAATCACACCAATTAATCCACCATGGAATGACATTCCGCCTTCCCAAACACGGAATAAATACAGCGGGTCTTGCACAAAATGATCAAAATTATAGAAGAAAACATCACCAATGCGGCCACCTAAGAACACGCCCATAAAGCCATTAAAAAGTAACGTATCCACTTGATCGACGGTCCAGCCACTGTTTGACTGATTGGCACGACGAACCGCTAGCCAACGAGCAAAAATGAAACCTAATAGATACATTAAGCCATACCAACGCAGCCCTATATTGCTATCACCAAAAGTGAAAATAGTCGGATCAAAATATGGCAGCATCAAAAATTCTGAATTCATAACATTCCTTATTTAATAAACATATCAACCGCGATCGCAACTAATAGCAAGGCAAAGCCTTTTTTCAAGGTTGGTACAGGAAGTTTGGAGGTTGCTGTTGCCCCTAGTTTAGAAGTGAAGAATGAAGTGCCCGTAATACCAAGCACGGCAGGCAAATAAACATAACCCAGAGAATAATCTGGCATGGAAGGATTGCCCCAACCACTCACCATAAAGCTAAACATGCCTGATAAACCAAGAAGTGCACCACAGAATGCAGAAGAACCGATGGCTTTTTTCATATCAATCCCGCGGGAATTTAAAAATGGCACGATAAAACCACCACCACCTACGCCTGCTGCACTTGATGCCATCCCAATTAAAATACCACCAATAACAGAAGCTTGCGTTGTTAAAGGTTTGGTTTTCCCTGTGCTTTTCTTAATAGAAATCACCATTTTGGTCGCTAAATACACGACTAAACAGGCAAAGATTTTAGCGGATACCTCACGATCAAGCTTGCCAATAAACAAACCAGAGATAAAGACCGAAATCATGACCATCGGTGCCAATACTTTAACGGCATTCCACTCTATATTGCCTAGTTTATGATGACGTTGCGCAGAAGAAAATCCGGTAATCACAATGGTCGCAAATGAAGTTCCTAATGCCGCGGACATCAGCAATGGCTCAGGCACGCCTATCATCGGCAATAGATAAACCAAGGTTGGGACAATAATTAATCCTCCACCAATGCCAAATAATCCAGCGAGAAAACCAACAACAGACCCGACAAGCAAACAAAGTAGAATAAAAGTGAGCATTATTGCCCCCTTGACTTATAAGATGAACGTTTTTGATATTTAGAAAAACCACTTTTACGCGACGCATGATAAGGTTTATTTGCCTCATGCTCTTGCGTATTTTCAAGTAATGTCTTTTCGTTGCCAAACATTACTTGAGCAAACTCTTTCATCGCTTTGCGATAAACATCTTTCTTAAAGGACACAACCTGACGTACGGGATACCAAAAGCTCACCCAACGCCAACCATCAAATTCTGGTGATTTTGTTGTGTTCATATTAATATTTTTTTCATCACCCACTAATTGCAACAAAAACCAACGTTGTTTTTGCCCAATACACATGGGCTTGCTGTCATAACGCAGCAATCTTTTCGGCAGCTTATAGCGCAACCAATGTTTAGAGGCATAAAGCACCTTCACATCTTTGGGTTGCAAGCCAACCTCTTCATATAATTCACGATACATGGCTTGTTCAGCACTTTCATTATCATTAATTCCACCTTGCGGGAATTGCCACGAATTCTGCCCGTATCGTTTAGCCCAAAGCACCTGCCCTTTGCGATTACAAATGACAATGCCTACATTTGGACGGTAGCCATCAAAATCGATCACTATCGTTCACCTTAAAATTTGTACAAAAATAATTTGCAGATTGTTTCATAAATTCGTTTTTTTATCAACCGAATGGGCATATTTACCCTGTTGTGGATAACTTTGTGGGTAACACTTGGATAGTCTAAATTTAACTGTGTATAAAGATCAAAAAATGCTTTTCTTACTTCACTTTTTCATTTTTGCATAACCTTTAATCAAAAAATTTTCCGAAAAAAATGACCGCACTTTTTCTCGTCAAAGTGAGGTAAAAAATTCAGCCATTTTTTAATTTAAACATTCCTTGCTTGGTGAAGAAATAACAGCGATGAGTTATTCAATATTTCTGTGGATAAAGTTGTGATTGAGCAAATGGTGAGTGTTTAATAACTCTTCTCAGCATTTTAGCTTAGATTTTAGAGAGAAAATTTTCGCTTTAATTTCATTAAGATAAGACTTATTCACAGAAATTATCTTATTCACATTCAATCAAAAATTTTAGTGATTATTTTTTATCCAAGCCTTTTTTAACTAACGCTAAATAGCGTTCCCATTCAAAATATTGACCCGGATCGATCTTACGACCAGGCGAAATATCGCAATGTCCGACGATACGATCTAACGTTATTTTCGGATAAGCTTGCATGATATCTCGTGTTAATGCAGCAAGCACTTGGTATTGTTTCTCTGTAAAAGGTTGTTCATTGCTGCCCTCTAGCTCGATACCAATCGCAAAATCATTGCATTTATCGCGTCCTTCAAAGCAAGAAAGTCCTGCATGCCATGCTCTGTCATCGAAACTCACATATTGCGTCACCTTGCCATCACGTTCAATTAAACAATGGGCTGACACACGAAATTTATAAATCTCTTCAAAATAAGGATGAATAGTGGGATCGAGTTTTCCTTGGAAAAAATCATCTACATATCCACCACCAAATTGTTCTGGCGGCAAGCTAATGTAATGAATGACGAGTAATGAAATATCCTCTACAGAGGGACGTTCATCAAAATGTGGTGAAATCACTTTTCTTGTCTGGCTTAACCAGCCATTTTTTATCTTATTCATCTGTTTTTCTGCGATTAAATTTCATTTTTGCGATCTCGATCGCAAAAGGAGTGCGGTCAGTTTTACTTTCATTTTTCCCTTTTACACAATGTTGCAGCCAATTCTGGCATTTTTTTATTCAACCAAAAGGAAATTAATTTAATGAAACTCACTTTTTCTAAACCTTTACATAAAGGTTTTACGTTAATTGAATTGATGATCGTGATTGCGATTATTGCTATTCTCGCGACGATCGCCATTCCGTCTTATCAAAATTATACCAAAAAAGCAGCCATCTCCGAATTGTTGCAAGCTTCGGCACCTTATAAATCTGATGTGGAGTTATGTGTCTATAGCACCAATGCCCCGACAAACTGTTCAGGTGGTTCAAATGGCATTGCAGCAGACATCACTACTGCAAAAGGCTATGTTAAATCCATTACCACGAAATCGGGTGTGATTACGGTAACAGGAAATGGCGCATTGGATGGGATCAGTTATTCTTTAACGGCGACAGGATCAACCTCATCTGGTGTCACCTGGACAACCGCTTGCCCAAGCAATGCGGATTTATTCCCTGCGGGCTTCTGCTCTCCTACCAAATAGCGAAACATGGCCTATCAAGCAATGGCAAAAAATGGCGAGATTTACCATATCTCGCCACAATATTGGCAACAAAACCAACAGCAACAAGCATTGCTGTTACGTTACTTTGCGCTCCCACTTAAAGAAGATGAACACCATTTATGGCTTGCAGTAGATTCGCTGAATAATCTTGCAGCTTGTGAAACCTTTGCTTTTTTAAGTGGAAAATTAGTTGAACCGATTTTATTTGAAACACATCAACTCAAACAACTTTTACAATCCCTTGCACCGAAAGCCAATCAAATAGAAGAACAAGCGACGTTTTATCATCATTCAGAAGAGGAAAGCATCGCTAATTTATCTAATGATGATGAACCCGTTATTCAATTATTAAATGGTATTTTTGAAACCGCCCTACAAAAAAATGCCTCCGATATTCATTTAGAAACTCAGTCAAATGGGCTTTTAGTTCGTTTACGTATTGATGGCGTACTTCAACCACAGCCGATTATCAGTAAATCGCTCGCCAATCGTGTGATTTCTCGTTTAAAACTCTTAGCCAAACTGGATATCAGTGAAACTCGGCTACCACAAGATGGCCGTTTTCAATTCAAAACGACGTTCTCCGATATTTTAGATTTCCGCCTTTCTACCTTGCCCACACATTGGGGAGAAAAAGCGGTATTACGATTACAACAAAATAAACCTGTTCAGTTAAGTTTTGCTGAACTTGGTATGACACAAAACCAACAAAGTCAATTTCAACATGCACTCAGCCAACCGCAAGGTTTAATCCTGGTGACTGGACCAACGGGAAGCGGAAAAAGTATCTCACTTTATACCGCACTTCAGTGGCTCAATACGCCAGATAAACATATTATGACAGCAGAGGATCCCGTTGAAATTGAATTGGAAGGCATCATTCAAACTCAAGTAAATCCACAAATCGGTTTAGATTTTAGCCGATTACTTCGTACATTTTTACGGCAAGATCCCGACATTATTATGCTTGGTGAAATTCGAGACGAAGAAAGTGCATTAATGGCATTAAGAGCCGCTCAAACTGGCCATCTAGTACTTTCTACCTTGCATACCAATGATGCCATCTCAGCAATTTCGCGCTTACAGCAATTAGGCATTCAATCTCACGAAATTGAAAATAGTCTCTTATTAGTTATCGCACAGCGATTGGTGCGCAAACGTTGCTTAAAGTGCAGTCAAGAGTTTGGTGATTCTTGTGATTGCCATCAAGGGTATCAAGGGCGTATTGGGGTGTATCAATTTTTACAATGCGAAAACAACCGTTACCAAACCGATTTTGACTCACTTTATCAAAGCGCGTTAGAAAAAGTAAAAGATAACATCACTGATCTCGATGAAATTCAACGCGTGTTAGGTAAAAAATAGGTATCACTATGGCGAAGCAAAAACTCTTTTATTTCCAAGCCTATGATCAGCGGCAACAATGGCAAAAAGGTAGCCTTGTTGCTCAATCTAAACAAGCTGCTCAATTCCAGTTAATCGCAAAAGGTTTTAGCCACATTCGCTTGCAACAAGATTGGCAACTTAATCAGAAACCTAAAAATGCAGAAATCAGTGCCTTATTGAATCAACTGGCTACTCTGCTCAGCTCTGCTATTCCATTGAAAAATGCATTACACATTTTGCAAGACAACTGCACACAATTGGGTTTGCATCAGTGGCTTGGCGCCTTAATTGAATTAATTGAAAGTGGTCTTCCGTTTTCACAAAGCTTGGAAATACAAGGAAAGTATTTAAATTTTCAAGAAATTCAGCTCATTCAGGTGGGAGAAATGACAGGAAAACTGGCAGAGGTATGCACTAAAATCGCAGAACGTCGAACTCAATCATTAACGCTTCAACGCAAATTGCAAAAAATTATGCTTTATCCAGCCATGGTATTAGGTATTTCGCTTTCACTTACGTTGATTTTATTACTTTTTGTTGTACCACAATTTGCTGAAATGTATGGTGAAAACTCAGCTGAATTGCCTACATTAACTGCCGTATTATTAGCTATGTCTCAATTCCTACAACATCATTTTGTTGCGTTAATGATTGCCTGCACTTTCGCTATTTTTATGTTGAAGATGGCATTAAAACATTCTCTTTGGCTGAATCAAAAAAAGAATGCACTAATTAGTCGCATGCCAATTTGGGGCAATATCATTTGCCTTTCTCGCCTAATCAGTTTTAGCCATAACCTCCAATTAATGCTTCAATCCGGAGTGGCATTAACGCCTGCGTTAAATAGCTTCCTCCCCAAACAACAAACCTGGCAAACACAACGTACCTTAAAAGGCGATATCCTGCTACAACAAGAAGTGCGGTCAATTTTACAATGGGTTTCTCAAGGTTACCCTTTTTCTGAAAGCGTCAGTAGTCATCTTTTCCCAATGGAAGCACAACAAATGCTACAGATTGGAGAAAAAAGTGGAAAGCTTGCGTTGATGTTGCGTCATATTGCTGATAACTATCAAGAAAAGCTCAATCATCAAATTGATTTACTTTCCCAACTTTTAGAGCCTTTAATGATGCTCATCATTGGTAGTTTAATCGGTATTATTATGATGGGCATGTATCTGCCGATTTTTAATATGGGATCCGTAATCCAATGATGACATTAGCTTTTTTCTTATTGGGTGGTTTAGCAGGCATTTTTGCTTGGCTTTATATCGATCGTTTTATCCCCAATCTCCAACAAGAAATTTATCAGAACTATATCGAACTTTATCCTGAAAATAGGTACTTATTTCACAGCAAAAAAGCAGCAATTCAATCTCAAAAGTGCGGTCATATTTTTCTTTATTTTTTAGGGTTTGGACTCTGTTTTGCTGTGCTCTATTACTTTCTTCAGGATGAATTATTTACTTTATGGCTCGCGATTACGCTTAGTCTCATCTTTGTTATCAGTTGGCTAGACTGGCACTATCAACTGATTTCACCTACACCTTGCCTGTTTTTATTTTTCCTGGGGCTATTCGGTGCACATCAAGAGTTTTCAATTCTGACGATTTCTCAAAGTTTAGAAAGTGCGGTTAGTTTTTTCGGTGTTTTTTATATCATCTACCATTTGTCTAAATGGTTTTATAAGAAGGAAGCGTTAGGCCGTGGCGATTATTGGCTCGCTTTAGGAATCGGCGCTTATCTCACCATCGCGCACTTACCACTTTTCTTATTCATTGCTTGTCTATTAGGCATAATGGCTTATTGGATTTCTCGTAGGCCCGTTTTACCTTTCGCGCCCTTTCTTTGCTTATCCTTAATCATCACCAGTGCAATAACCCTATAAATGTAATATATTGGCAACATTGAAAAATATTATGTTTAAGAAGTGGATGTAAAACATCCTCCTCTTAAATCAAGTAGCAAGGAATATCATGACTTATATTGTAGGACTCACTGGCGGCATCGGTAGTGGAAAAAGCACGATTGCAAATCTCTTTATTGAACTTGGTGTACCCATTGTTGATGCAGATATTGTGGCTAGAGAAGTAGTTGAAAAAGGCTCACCGCTGCTTGCTCAAATTGCTGAGCACTTTGGAAAATCAATTCTGACTGAAGAGGGCGAATTAAATCGAGCTGAGCTACGAAAAAAAGTATTTGCAGACGAAAATGAAAAAAACTGGCTCAATCATTTATTACATCCTGCTATTCGCGAAAGAATGTTAGCGCAGTTAAATGCTCAGACCGCTCCTTATACCTTGTTTGTCGTTCCACTGCTTATTGAAAACAAGCTCACAACACTTTGCGATCGCGTGCTTGTTATCGATGTTAAACCTGAAACTCAGCTGGCTCGAGCGTCATCGAGAGATCATAATAATATTCAGCAAATTCAAGCTATTATGAATGCACAAGTCAGCCGTGAAGAACGATTAAAATGGGCAGATGATATCATTTCAAATGATGCAAAATTGCCAGAAAACTTACCGCACTTAAAACAAAAAGTGCTAGAATTGCACCAATTTTATTTAAGTGAATCGAGAAATAAAAATGTCTGATGAAATTTTTGAAGTCCCTTGCCCGACATGTCAAAAGCCCGTGCCTTGGACACAGGAAAGTCAATTTCGCCCTTTTTGCAGCAAACGTTGCCAACTCATTGATTTAGGCGAATGGGCTGCAGAAGAAAAAGCCATTCCAAGTGATACGGCAGATTTTGCAATGGATCCCAATCTCAGTGATGAATGGAGTATCAAATGAGTCTTCAGCATCACGATAATGGTAAACAGGGTGAGTTTTTCTTACTCGATGAGCAAGGCAAGAAAATCGCGAAACTCACCTATTTTTATGAAACACCCGATACCATTAATGCTAATCACACGTTTGTTGATGATTCTCTTCGTGGACAAGGTGTGGCAGACAAACTCTATCAAGCCTTAATTCATTTTATCCAGGCTAAAAAGCTGACATTACACCCAACTTGTAGCTATATTGCAAGAAAATGGGAACGAACCCAATCTTCTCAATCCCAAGCTTAAACCTATTAATAAGCATTTTATTTTTAAGGATATTTTTCCGACTTCGTGGTATCCTTAGCCCCATTTATTTCTGAGAACCTGTTATTTATTATGCAAGAAAATTATTTAAGTCAGCAGCGGTTTGCTGATCTTCCATTACATCCTATCGTACAAAAAGCCCTACAAGACAAGGGATTTGAATATTGCACCCCTATTCAAGCGTTATCGTTACCTATTACCTTACAAGGAAAAGATGTTGCTGGCCAAGCGCAAACCGGCACTGGTAAAACAATGGCATTTTTAACGGCAACATTTCATCATTTATTAACGCATCAACCTGATTTTGCTACCAATCAACCTCGCGCATTAATTCTTGCTCCAACCCGTGAACTGGCTGTACAAATTAATCATGATGCAGAATTATTAGCAAAAACAAGTGGATTACGAACCGCACTGGCTTATGGTGGTGATGGCTATGATAAACAACTTAAAGCGATTGAAGCCGGTGTGGATATTTTAATTGGTACCACTGGTCGTGTAATTGACTACGTGAAACAAGGGATTATCCGTTTAGATGATATCCAAGTCGTAGTATTGGACGAAGCGGATCGTATGTTTGATTTAGGTTTCATTCGTGATATTCGTTATTTATTACGTAAATGTCCTTCTCCGCAAGAACGACTCACCATGCTCTTTTCTGCAACGCTCTCTTACAAAGTACGAGAACTTGCCTTTGAAGATATGAATTCCCCAGAATACATTGAAATTGAACCAGAACAAAAAACGGGGCATCGAATTAAAGAGGAACTGTTCTATCCGTCAAATGAAGACAAAATTCCTCTCTTGCTCACGTTAATGGAAGAGGAATGGCCAGAGCGTTGCATTGTTTTTGCGAATACTAAACATAAATGTGAAGAAATTTGGGGCTATTTAGCCGCAGATGGTCATCGAGTGGGATTGCTCACGGGTGATGTAGCACAGAAAAAACGTCTTTCATTGCTCAAACAATTTACCGATGGGGAACTCGATATTCTCGTCGCAACCGATGTTGCCGCACGTGGGTTACATATTCCAGATGTGACACACGTCTTTAACTTTGATTTACCTGATGATCGAGAAGATTACGTTCACCGTATTGGCCGTACTGGTCGAGCGGGTGAAAGTGGTGTATCTATCAGCTTTGCTTGTGAAGAATATGCGATGAATTTACCGGCAATTGAAGAATACATTGGGCATTCTATTCCCGTCAGTCAATATGACCCGAATTCATTGATTACTGATATTCCAAAACCTTATCGTTTAAAACGCAATCCTACGCCTCAAACGAGAAATACTACGACAAGGAAAACAAACTATCGTCGTAAAAACTAAAAAAAAGCTGATGAACCTCTTCATCAGCTTTTTTATGATTAATGCAATCCAACCCGTCGACGTGCTGTGCGCATCAATAAGAATACCCACGGCCATAATACGCCTGATGCAATGGCACCAAAGATTTCCTGCCAGTTAAAGAATGCTCCGTGTAACGAGAATTCAACCAAGAAAATTGCCACTCGAATGGCAAAAACAAAAAGAAGCACTAATAAACTTTGGAACCAAAGGGAAAGGTTGCGCAACATTAAGTAATATTTGGAAACAAAATAGAAGGCGAAAGAAAGCACTAATGCATGCACGCCTAGAATAGAGCCTAGCACAATATCCCATAAAACCCCGAGTAAAAACGCCCAACCAATGCTTACTCTATCCGGTAATGCAAGGCTCCAGTAGAGTAAAACTAAAACTAACCAAGAAGGTTTAAAAGCTTGGAAACCTGCTGGCCATGGTGCTAACTCCATCACTAGTGCTACAACAAAGAAGCATAAAATGGTCGCCCATTGAAAAATAAAACGCCCTTGCATTAGTCTTCATCCCTATGTTCTTGTTGATCTGGAGAAACCGGTTCCTCTTGTTGAGGCATTGTGGTTGGAATTTCAGGATCCACGATTTCTTTTCCTGTATGCGGTTGAGTGCTATCCGCTTGGTCATCCGTAATTTTGGTTTTACTCACAGAATGTGACGCTTCATGGGCTTGGCTTTCTAAACGTTGCTGTACTAAACGACGCACTTCTTCTGGTGACATGGATTTCACTTTCGACATATCAAGATTGCTCGGCCAAAGTAAAAGCAAATAACGTAAACGATCTAATTCGGCCAAAGGTTTCGCTTTTACCGTCGCAAAATAATTAGAACCATCACGAGACACACTTTGTACCACTGCCACTGGATAGCCTTCCACAAAACGGCCGCCCAAACCTGAAGTTACTAATAAATCGCCTTTTTCAATATCTACGGAACGAGGCACATTATCTAAGGTAAGTTCATCAGAATGTCCCGTACCACTCGCTATCACACGCACATCATTACGTAAAACTTGTACTGGAATTGAATGGGTTACATCCGTTAAAAGCAATACGCGACTCGTATTTTCACCCACAGATATAATCTGCCCAATCATTCCTTTTTCATCAATCACGGGCTGACCAACATAAGCGCCATCACGTTCCCCTTGATTAATCACCACTTGTTGACGATAAACATCAGTTTCAGCGGTAAGCACTTCGGCAATTTTTTTGTATTCATCTGTGCGTAAAGGCGAATTAAGCAGTAAACGAAGACGTTGGTTTTCTACTTTGAGTTGATCCAATAATAAAAGATCAGCATTTTTCTCACGCAATTGCTCACGCAATACTTTATTTTCAATAAGCAGTTTATTGGTATCAACCAAGTTGCTTGATACACCATCTAGAACTGTTCTTGGCCCATTCGCAAGGTAATACAATCCGCCAACGGCAGTTTCCATCACACTACGCGCCTTTGTCATTGATGAGGTTTGTCCATCAACTAAAATGAGTGTCATCGAAGCAATCACCGCTAATGCGAGTCGGATACCTAATGGTGGTGCTTTACCAAAAATGGGTTTCATTCACTGTCCTAGGGTTAAAAGGAAAAGTGCGGTCAAAAAATCAGACGAATTAAAAACGCCGATTTTTCTGACCGCACTTTTAGAGATTAAATTTCGTCGCTAAAAATATCGCCGCCGTGCATATCGATCATTTCGATTGCTTCACCGCCACCACGAGCCACACAAGTTAATGGTTCTTCTGCGATGATTGCCGGTACGCCACATTCTTTTGATAACAATACATCAATGTTGCGTAATAAGGCACCACCACCCGTTAACACCATACCGCGTTCAAAAATATCTGCTGCGTGTTCTGGTTGGCATTCTTCAAGTGCTGTGCGTACTGCTGCAACAATACCATTTAATGGTTGTTGAAGAGCTTCTTGTACATCACGAGAGGTTAATTTGAATGAGCGAGGCGCACCTTCAGCAAGGTTATGACCGTGCACTTCCATTTCTAAAATTTCATCGCCTTCTTGAATGTAAGCTGAACCAATTTCGTGCTTGATACGCTCTGCAGTTGGTTCACCAATCACAGAACCAAAAGTACGACGAACATAAGAAATGATTGCTTCATCAAAACGGTCACCACCAATACGTACAGAAGATGAATACACGATACCGTTTAAAGAAATCACTGCCACTTCAGTGGTACCACCACCGATATCAATGACCATTGAACCGATCGCTGTCGAAACCGGCAAGTTTGCACCGATTGCTGCCGCCATTGGCTCTTCAATTAAATACACTTCACGTGCACCTGCACCTAATGCTGATTCTTTAATTGCGCGACGTTCAACTTGAGTTGCACCAGCCGGTACACAAACGAGTACGCGCGGGCTTGGACGCATGAAGTTACCGCTATGTACTTGTTTAATAAAGTATTGCAACATTTTTTCAGTCACAGAGAAATCAGCGATGACACCATCTTTCATCGGACGAATTGCGACAATGCTTTTTGGTGTACGACCAAGCATTTGTTTTGCTTCTTTACCTACTGCCGCAATGCTTTTGTATGCGCCCATACGATCTTGACGAATTGCCACTACTGATGGCTCATCAAGTACGATACCTTGGCCTTTCACGTAAATTAATGTATTTGCTGTACCTAGATCGATAGAAAGATCGTTTGAAAATAAACCACGAATTTTTTTGAATAACATAAGAATTCCGTCATTAGTTTGGTGAAAAATTACTCATTTCTGAGCATAGAAAAAAATTGTGCTAAATGTACCAAAAAATCGAGCTTGATAACAGGATTTTTTGCCTTGATCCTCTACACTTACCTCGCGATTTTTTCTAACAAGGTAAGTGCGGTCAATTTTAGTGTCATTTTATATCTGATTTCGGTCAGTGAATTGCCACTCACCATTACCTAAAATCATCAATTGTTGCTGATGGAAAGCCTGCAAGGTTGAACGATGCCCTACGCTAATAACCGTTGTATGAGGTAAGCGTTCTTTTAATAGACGATACATCGTATCTTCTAAACCTTCATCCATACTCGCCGTGGCTTCGTCCAGAAAGGCGACTTTCGGCTTATGTAATAGCAAACGAGCAAAAGCCAAGCGTTGTTGCTCACCGAGAGAAAGAATTCGTGTCCAATCTTGTTCTTGATCTAAACGATCTTGTAAATGCCCTAAAGACACTTGTTTTAATACCTCAATCATCTCATCACAATTAAAGTCCTTTTCTTCATTCGGATAAGCCAGTGCCGTTAACAAACTACCTTGCGGTAAATAAGGCTTTTGCGATAAGAACAGCTGATGAGTAGGACAATACACATCCCCTTTAGAATATGCCCAAAGCCCTGCCACAGTTCTCAACAACGTGGTTTTACCCACGCCTGAATTACCTTGAATTAATAGAGTTGAACCTTGTGGCAACGTCAAATTTAAATTCTCAATTAAGGTTTTTCCAAATGGATTACTGATGCTTAAATCCTTAAAAATCACGTCAGTTTCATGTTCGTGTAAATGCGAAGTAGATTGGCGATTCGCCATATCAATCGCATAACTAAAGCCAGTTAAACGATCTAATGTGGCCTTGTATCCGGCAAAACCATCGTAAGAATTACGAAAGAACGAAAGATTTGAATGTAATTTACCAAATACTTGTAGCGTTTGCATAAGATCGCCGAGTTTAATTTGCTTCTCAAAATAACGTCCCACTTGAATGAGCAAAGGGAACACAACCGAAACTTGGCTAACCACTAGGTTAAAACCAGAGAATTTTAATGTTCGATAAACAATATCCCACATGTTATTGATCACCGAGCCGAATTGTTTATAAAGTTGACTACTCTCGACTTTCTCACCCGCATAAAATGCTACACTTTCCGCATATTCCTTGATACGAATTAAAGAATAACGATAGTTAGCGTTTAAGCGCTCGTTGACGAAATTCAACATAATTAACGGACGTCCCAAACGGAACGCAATCGCGGTAGTAATAATCACATAAGCAAACACCAAGAACACCATCATGCGTGGAATTTCAGTACCAAATACAATCATTGGTCCCGCTAATCCCCACAATAAGATTGTATAAGAAATCATGGAGGTGACGGCATCAATCACCCCAGTACTTAAAGAGAGCGTAGTTCGCACATAGGATTGCACATCTTGTTGAATACGTTGATCGGGGTTATCTAAGTTAGCGGAAACATACTGCGTTTTGTAGTACGCGCGATTATTCATCCATTTATCGACTAGCTGACCATTCAACCATTCGATCCAATCAATAGAAAAACGTTGTTCTAAATAATAGCTCAGCAATGCAGCAATCACTGAGCTTGTCGCAATCACACAAAATAGCACCATTTGATCCCAAAACACAGGTTCATTAAATTCCTGCAAGGATGTGTACATATTGTTATACCACTCAGAATGCACTAAGCTAATACGCACACTGACTAATGTCATCGCCACAATTAATAAGAAAAATAGCAAAGGTTTAATACTTCGGCGTGGTGAAAGATACCCACCCGCAAATTGCCAAAATTGTTTTCCCCAATGGGTAAAACGGACTAATAAGAAAATACCAAAGCTAAACACAATAGCCGTCATCGCTAATGTTTTTGCTATCCATAAAAGCGAATTAATGGCCTCTTGAGCGTAATCCATAATCAACCTATAAAATCAAAAAAGTGCGGTCATTTTAGGCGGTGTTTATTTTTAAGCAAGAAAAAATGTGATGGAGATAACATTTTTTGACTTTGTCACAAGCGGGTAAGAAATCTAATTGATATAATCCGAAATAGTTAAATTTTTAATAAATTAGAGGTCGGTATGAGTGAAACTGCGATTACCATTAGTTTGCTTGCCCTCGTTGCCGTGATTGGCCTATGGATCGGGCATTTTAAAATTAAAGGTGTAGGACTGGGTATTGGGGGTGTGCTATTTGGTGGGATTTTAGTTGCCCATTTTACCACTCAATATGGCATAAAATTAGATAGCCATACATTACATTTCGTGCAAGAGTTCGGCTTAATTCTGTTTGTTTATACGATTGGTATTCAAGTGGGGCCGGGCTTTTTTGCTTCCTTACGAAAATCAGGCTTAACCTTAAATGGATTAGGCATTTTAATCGTTGCACTTGGTGCAGTAGTGACAATTCTCATTTATAAGCTTGCGGATATTCCTCTTGATGTCGCACTTGGTATTTACTCCGGTGCTGTCACAAATACCCCATCTCTCGGTGCGGGTCAGCAAATTCTTTCTGAATTAGGGATGTCGCAAACGACATCTAACATGGGGATGGCCTATGCAATGGCTTATCCTTTTGGAATTTGTGGCATTTTACTTTCTATGTGGCTTATTCGTCTTTTCTTTAAAATTAAAGTGGATGAAGAAGCAGCAAATTTTGAAAAAGAAAGTGGTCATGACAAAGAAGCACTCAAAAGCATGTCTCTGAAAGTCACCAATACTAATCTCAATGGTATCCATTTGATTGAGATTCCTGGTTTTGATGATGAAGATGTCGTATGCTCTCGCTTGAAACGAGGTGAGCTCGTCATTGTGCCGAAAGCGGATACCGATGTTCAACTTGGCGATATTTTACATTTGGTCGGTAATCCTGAAGGCTTGAAAAAAATGCACCTAATTATTGGGGAAGAAGTAGATATCCCTGTAGCAAGCTTGAGTGGCGAAATTCGTTCTGAACGCGTGGTCGTGACAAATGAAAAGGTTCTAGGGAAACAAATTCGTCATCTTGGCATTCATCAAAAATACGGTGTAGTGATTTCACGTTTAAATCGTGCGGGTGTGGAACTGGTACCAACTGCACATACAACACTTCAATTTGGTGACGTATTGCATATGGTTGGCAAAACCAACATTCTCAATCAAGCCATTTCAGTTATTGGAAACGCCAAACAGAAACTGCTACAAGTACAAATGTTGCCAGTATTTATTGGGATTGGGTTAGGGGTATTACTCGGCTCCATTCCTTTCTATATTCCAGGTTTCCCTGTGGCATTAAAATTAGGTCTTGCTGGTGGACCATTAGTTGTCGCGTTAATCCTAGCTCGAATTGGCTCTATCGGTAAACTCTATTGGTTTATGCCACCAAGCGCTAACTTGGCTTTACGAGAAATTGGTATTGTGCTCTTCCTCGCTGTGGTGGGTTTAAAATCTGGTGGTAGCTTTGTGGACACACTCACCAATGGTTCTGGTCTTGAATGGATGGGATATGGTATTTTCATCACGCTTATCCCATTAATGATTGTAGGTGTTATTGCGCGTTTATATGCCAAATTAAATTATCTTTCACTTTGTGGTTTATTGGCGGGTTCGATGACTGATCCGCCAGCACTCGCTTTCGCAAACGAACTAAAAGAAGGAAGCGGTGCCGCATCCCTTTCCTACGCGACGGTTTATCCGCTCACAATGTTCCTGCGGATCATTTCACCACAATTGTTAGCGATTCTTTTATGGGTTTAATACCCTTTCAAACTTGGGGCAGAACGACTGCCCCAATGTTTATGCCAAGCACTGTTACAACCATAAAACAATTCAAATAAAATCCGCCCTAAGCCTACCCCTTTCCCTCATTCAATGATAGAATTCATCGCTTTATTCAAATAGGAAAAGAAATGTCATTAGTTGAATTTGTAATTGATAAACTCGATGATTTAAAAGGCACCGAAATTGTGCATTTTGATGTAAAAGGCAAATCATCGATTACTGAAAATATGATTATTTGTACTGGTACATCTAGCCGCCAAGTCTCTGCTATGGCAGATAACCTTATTGCGGAATGTAAAAAAGCCGGTTATGAAACCTTTGGTGAAGAAGGTCGTAATACGGCTGATTGGATCGTGGTCGATCTCGGTCAAACTATCGTACATATTATGCAACGTGATGCGCGTGAGATGTATCAGTTAGAAAAACTTTGGGCATAAAGTGCGGTCAATTTTGATTGTGTTTTGAAAGGGAAAAGGATGAAAATCACATTAATCGCTGTGGGCACAAAAATGCCAGCTTGGGTGACAACTGGATTCGAAGAATACCAACGTCGTTTTCCTAAAGATATGCCTTTTGAACTCATTGAAATTCCAGCAGGCAAGCGTGGAAAAAATGCGGATATTAAACGCATCTTAGAACAAGAAGGTAAAGCGATGCTCGCGGCTTGCGGAAAAGGCAAAGTAGTCACATTAGATATTCCTGGCAAACCTTGGACGACACCACAACTTGCTGAGCAATTAGAGGGTTGGAAAAATGATGGTCGTGATGTGTGCTTGCTTATTGGCGGGCCCGAAGGCTTATCCCCTGAATGCAAAGCGGCAGCAGAACAAAGTTGGTCACTGTCACCACTCACACTTCCCCATCCATTAGTGCGAGTTGTCGTGGCAGAAAGTTTATACCGTGCGTGGTCACTGACGACAAACCACCCTTATCACAGAGAATAACGTATTACATTACCGATGAATTTAAAAAAATTCTTTTCTGCACCAACCAATGAACCGATCCGCGATAAAAAAGCGGAACGGAACTTATTTGCACGTCGAACATTGGTGGCATTCATCGGTATTTTAGCCCTAAGTGGCGTGCTATTTGCCAATATTTACCATCTTCAGGTGGTGAATTACGACATGTATCAAACTCGCTCTAATGGTAACCGTATTAAATTGCTTCCGCTTCCTCCTACTCGCGGATTAATTTACGACCGTTACGGCGAATTACTGGCTGAAAACCTCACTTTTTTCGGTTTATATATCGTGCCGGAAAAAACGGAAAATTTAGACCGCACTTTTGAAGAATTGCGCTATGTTGTGGGACTCACTGATGAAGACATTGAACATTTCAAAAAAGAGCGTCGTCGTGGTACTCGCTATACACCGATTTTACTCAAGCCTAGCCTAACGGAAGAACAAATTGCCCGTTTTGCGGTAAATCAATATAAATATCCAAGCCTTGATGTACGTCCTTATTTCAAACGAAATTACCTATATGGCGAAGCCATGACACATATATTGGGTTATGTTGGACGCATTAATGACCGAGATGTTGAGCGCCTAAAAAAAGAAGAAAAATTTGCTAACTATTCCGGTTCTACGGACATGGGGAAACTGGGTATTGAACGTTATTACGAAGAACAACTCCATGGTACAACCGGTTTCGAAGAGGTTGAAATTAATAACCGTGGTAAAGTTATTCGTAAACTACGTGAACAACCAGCCACTGCGGGTAAAAGTATTCATCTGACTATCGATTTTACCCTTCAACGCTATATTATGTCGCTCCTTTCAGGTCAAAAAGGCGCTGTTGTCGTGCTTGATCCGAAAGATAATAGCGTATTAGCGATGGTTTCAACACCAAGCTATGACAATAATTTATTCGTCGATGGGATTTCTTCTAGTGATTACAAACGTTTACTCGAAGATCCAACTCGACCGCTTTACAGTCGTGCGACACAAGGTGTGTACCCGCCTGCCTCTACTGTAAAACCATTCGTTGCTGTTGCGGCATTAACTGAAGGGGTGATTACGCCTAATACCACGATTTTTGACCCAGGCTACTGGACATTGCCAAACTCAACAAAACGTTTCCGAGATTGGAAAAAAACAGGGCATGGTTATACGGATTTAAACAAGGCCATTACTGAATCATCGGATACCTTCTTCTATCAAACCGCCTTTAATTTAGGTATTGATCGTTTCTCCATGTGGATGAACCGTTTTGGGTTTGGTATGCCGACAGGTATTGAAATTCAAGAAGAAGCCACGGCCAATATGCCGAGTAAAGAATGGAAACAAAAACGTTATAAAAAACCGTGGGTGCAAGGCGATACAATCTCTGTAGGGATTGGTCAAGGTTATTGGACAGCAACACCATTACAAGTGGCAAAAGCAACCTCTATTGTGGTCAATAACGGTAAAATTCATACGCCACATTTAATGAAATCCGTTGAAGGTGCCACCATTGAGCCGTATCAAGACCCACTTTTATATGAAGATATTACCGATCCGAAACAAGCTTATTGGGATGCGGCTAAGCGCGGCATGTTCAATGTGGTGAATTCAGGTGCAGGGACTGGACGAAAAGCCTTTATCGGCACGAATTACCATGTAGCAGGGAAATCCGGTACAGCACAAGTGTTCAGCTTAAAAGAAAACCAAAAATATAATGCAGCGGGATTGAAAAAAGAATTACATGACCATGCTTGGTTCACGGCTTATGCGCCTTATGAAGATCCGAAATTAGTTGTCACCATTATTTTAGAAAATGCGGGCGGTGGTTCAAGTAATGCGGCACCAATTGCACGGCAAATTATGGATTTCTACTTGAATAAACGCTTGCCACAAATTGAACGTCAAGAAAATGCTGAAAAAGAGAAAAAGACGGACCAAACTGATTTAGATGCGCCAGCACTAGAATCTCAACCAAGTGAGAATGAATAATGGAAGAAAAAGTGCCTTTATGCTTGCGATTATGGCAACGCTTACATATTGATTTTTTATTATTTATTGGATTAGCCGCTATTACGGCTTATGGCGTGCTTGTGCTTTATAGTGCATCAGGCGCCAGTGAAGTCATGTTCCAAAATCGTATTATTCAGGTCATATTAGGTTTTGCTGTGATGATGATTATGGCGCAACTTCCTCCTAAATTTTATCAGCGACTCGCCCCTTACTTATATTTGGTGGGTTTTATCATGCTGATTTTGGTTGATGCTATCGGTACAACCAGTAAAGGGGCACAACGTTGGTTAGATCTTGGATTTATTCGCTTTCAGCCTTCTGAAATTGTCAAACTCGCGGTACCATTAATGGTCGCGGTATATTTAGGTAACCGTCCATTACCACCGAAAATGAGCGAAACCTTTATTGCTATCGCCATGATTATTGTGCCAACTTTACTTGTGGCTATTCAACCAGACTTAGGTACATCAATTCTGGTTAGTGCATCAGGCTTATTCGTGGTATTCTTAGCAGGGATGAGTTGGTGGCTTATTCTTGCTGCAGTAGTTGGCTTAGCGGCATTTATTCCTATCATGTGGATGTATTTAATGCATGACTACCAACGCATGCGTGTATTAACCTTACTTGACCCCGAGAAAGATCCACTTGGGGCGGGTTACCATATTTTGCAATCCAAAATTGCTATCGGTTCAGGCGGTATATCTGGCAAAGGATGGATGCAAGGGACACAATCCCAATTAGAATTTTTGCCTGAACCACACACTGATTTTATTTTTGCCGTGATGAGTGAAGAACATGGAATGGTCGGTTTTCTTATTCTGATGGCAATTTATTTGTTTATTATTATCCGTGGCTTAATAATTGCGGTAAATGCAGAAACCTCTTTCGGGCGTATTCTTGCTGGTGCAACCACACTGATATTCTTCGTTTATGTCTTCGTGAATATTGGTATGGTGAGTGGCATTTTGCCTGTTGTAGGGGTGCCTTTACCACTCTTTAGCTACGGCGGTACCTCATATGTCGCCATCATGGCAAGCTTTGGTTTAGTGATGTCCATTCATACTCACAAACCTCGCTTTATGAAAGGGAACTAATTTCCCTTTTGGCTTTCTTATGAAGAGCACCGATAATCTTGAAAGTAATAAGTATGACATTAAAAAATATCTTAAAAACGACCGCACTTTTCACCTTGATAAGCAGCTCAAGTTTTTCTGCTTTTGCCGATACGCAAAAAATGTATGGTATTCAAGGGGATTCGCTGTCGATTACTACGACCGTTCAAGCGCCACAAAGCTATGAAGTGAATGGTAAAACATATACCACACAAGGTGATGAGGCAAAGTCCTATTCAAAAGAAGGGACAGCAAGTTATTACCACCATAAATTTAATGGTCGTAAAACAGCTAATGGTGAACGCTATGATTCGGCACTTTTCACTGCCGCACATAAAACCTTACCTTTGAATTCTTATGCGGTTGTTACAAACTTACATAACAATCGCAAGGTGATTGTGCGAATTAATGATCGTGGTCCGTTTAGTGAGAAACGTATCATTGACTTATCTCATTCTGCCGCAAAAGAATTAGGCCTTATTGCTCGTGGTACAGGGCAAGTAAGAATTGAAGCTTTACATGTGGATCACAAAGGTCAAATTTCAGGTGCGGGAGCAAAAACGCTTGCCAAGCATGCTAAAACGCAAGAAGCCAGTGAGCGTTTAGTCGTCAATAAAAATAGCGAAAAAAAAAATCAAAACTTAGACAGCACAAACGATGCAAAAACTGTTTTCAAGCTAAAACTACTCGCGCTGTCGTCAAAAAGCCAAGCAGAAAGCATCATCACAAAACTCGCGTTAGATGACATCAAAACGGAAATTAACCAAAATGGACAAAACTATGAAATCCATTTTGGCCCATTAGCGGATCAAGCGGATATTAATCAATTAAAAACAAAATTACAAAAAACGATCAATGGGCAACCCGTAATCGTTTATACTTATAAAAACCAATAAGCTATTAAAGGAAATGCTATGTTAAAACAATCTGCAAAATTGAAAAAAATTGTACTCTTCTCGGGATTAATGGCAGCCTCAACATTTGCTGCGGCTGAAGATATTCAATACGGTATCGCAGTACCGGAAGTGAATGCGCAAACTTATGTTTTAATGGATTACAATTCTGGTGCGGTACTTGCATCACTTAACCCAGACCAACGCCAATACCCTGCTTCATTAACAAAAATGATGACTAGCTATGTGGTTGGTGCAGCATTAAAACAAGGTAAAATCCATAATGAAGATATGGTGACAATTAGCGAAAGCGCTTGGGGTAGAAATTTCCCTGATTCATCAAAAATGTTCTTAAATTTAAATCAACAAGTGTCTGTGGGTGATTTAAACAAAGGGATTATCATTGTTTCTGGTAATGATGCCTGTGTTGCTGTAGCTGAACATATTTCGGGTACCGTGGCTAACTTCGTTGATACCATGAATAAATACGTTCAACAATTTGGCTTAAAAAATACTAACTTCACCACACCACATGGTTTAGACGATCCAAACCAATATTCAACTGCACGTGATATGGCGATTATTGGTGCACATATTATTCGTGATTTACCGGAAGAATATAAAATCTACGCAGAAAAAGACTTTACTTTCAACAAAATCAAACAACCTAACCGTAATGGCTTATTATGGGATAAAACCATTAATGTTGATGGTATGAAAACCGGTCACACAAGCCAAGCAGGTTATAACCTTGTCGCATCAGCAACAAGTCCAAACAATATGCGTTTAATTTCTGTTGTAATGGGTGTACCGACCTATAAAGGCCGTGAAGTAGAAAGTAAAAAACTCTTACAATGGGGTTTTGCTAACTTTGAAACCTTAAAAACTCAAAAAGCAGGTGAAGAAATTTCAAAACAATCTGTTTACTACGGTGATAAAGGTGACGTTAAACTTGGTGTCTTAGAAGATGGCTTTATCACTGTGCCAAAAGGTAAACAAACTGACTTAAAAGCTCGTTATGAATTAGATAACAAATACTTACAAGCTCCTTTAGCAAAAGGTCAAGTGGTGGGTAAAATCGTTTATCAATTAAACGGCAAAGATGTCGCTACCGTAAATCTTCAAGCATTAGAAGATGTACAAGAAGGCGGCTTCTTAGGTAAAGGTTGGGACTGGTTAGTGTTAACAGTTAAAGGATTATTTGACTAAACACCTTGAAAATTAACCGCACTTCCCCATTTATATCACATCAATAAATTCGTAAGGTGTGTGAATTTAGCTGATTCACGCACCTTATTCTTAAATTAAGGAAACAACATGACAACCGAAAACGATTATGAAAAACTAAAAGAAGTAATGGAATTCCCCGCTGCAATGACATTTAAAGTCGCAGGTGTTAACCGTGAAGGTTTAGCGCAAGACATCGTAGCAGTGATACAAAAATATTTACCGGGTGATTATATTCCAAAGGAAAAACGCAGTAGTAAAGGCACGTATAATTCAGTTTCGATTGATATCGTCGCGCAAAACTTTGAGCAGGTAGAAACCCTTTACAAAGAACTTGCAAAAGTTGAAGGCGTCAAAATGGTTCTCTAAGATGAACAATACTGATTTAATTGTCCGTCAATTAGGATTACAAGATTATCAGGAAATCTGGCATAAAATGCAGGAATTCACGGATAATCGAAATGCAGAAACCACCGATGAAATTTGGCTAGTTGAGCATCATCCTGTTTTCACACAAGGCCAAGCAGGCAAACCGGAACACTTATTACAACGCAGTAATATTCCTGTTGTTCAATCTGATCGTGGTGGTCAAATTACCTATCATGGTCCTGGTCAGCAGGTCATGTATGTGCTCATTGATATTAAACGTCATGAACATTTAAATGTTCGCCAATTAGTGACCGCACTTGAACAATCCGTTGTAAAAACCCTAGCAGACTATGGTATTGAAGGTTATCCCAAACCAGATGCACCTGGCGTGTATATTGATGGCAAAAAAATCTGTTCATTAGGTTTACGCATTCGAAAAGGCTGCTCTTTCCATGGCCTCGCGTTTAATATCAATATGGATCTTAATCCTTTCCATTACATTAATCCTTGTGGCTATGCAGGGCTTGAAATGTGTCAGCTTACTGATTTTATCGGTAAAGAAGAGGCAACACTTGACAAGGTTTCCCCAAAATTAATTAAACACTTTGCCGAACTTTTGGGCTATAATGTTACAAATTTATAACATTCACTTTTATAACACATTTAAAAATGCCTGAATCAGGCATTTTTCTTTAGGAAAGAACAATGTCAACGCCTTTTAAAATGGAACGCGGTGTGAAATACCGTGATGCCGCCAAAACATCGATTATCCCTGTTAAAAACATCGATCCTAATCAAGAATTATTGAAAAAGCCGGAATGGATGAAAATCAAATTGCCATCTAGCTCATTAAAGATTGAGACTATCAAAAACGGGATGCGTCGTCATGGGCTACATTCTGTCTGCGAAGAAGCGTCTTGTCCAAATCTACACGAGTGCTTTAACCATGGTACGGCAACCTTTATGATTTTAGGGGCGATTTGTACTCGTCGTTGCCCATTCTGTGACGTTGCACATGGTAAACCCTTACCGCCCGATCCGGATGAACCACGTAAATTAGCTGAAACTATCCAAGATATGAAGTTGAAATATGTGGTAATTACCTCTGTAGACCGTGATGATTTACCCGATCGTGGTGCAGGTCATTTTGCTGAATGTGTAAAAGAAGTGCGTGCATTAAATCCTGGCATCAAAATTGAGATTTTGGTTCCTGATTTCCGAGGACGTATTACTCAAGCCTTAGAAAAATTAAAAGACAATCCACCGGATGTATTCAATCACAACTTGGAAAATGTGCCTCGTTTATATAAAGAAATTCGTCCAGGTGCTGATTATCAATGGTCTTTAAAATTACTCCATGATTTCAAAGAAATGTTCCCAAACATCCCAACTAAATCAGGTTTAATGGTTGGATTAGGTGAAACCAATGAAGAAATTCTTGAAGTGATGAAAGACTTACGTGCAAATGGCGTAACCATGCTTACACTGGGTCAATATCTCCAACCAAGTCGCCACCACTTACCGGTTGCACGCTATGTGCCACCAGCCGAATTTGATGAGTTCCGTGATAAAGCCAACGCAATGGGCTTTGAACACGCAGCCTGTGGCCCATTTGTTCGCTCGTCCTACCATGCTGATTTACAAGCAAGTGGTGGATTAGTGAAGTAATCAAAAACAGATAAAAAAATGACCGCACTTTGAATCTCAAGTGCGGTCATTTTTTATATTATCCTTTCAGCTAGTCAGTTGCAGCTGGCTTCTCTTCTTCGCCCTCATCAGTCTCCATCATGCTTTCTTGACGAAGATCTTCAAGCGTACGCCCATTAATTAAGTAACCATTTTCCGTTTTTTCCACTCTAGAAACGTAATTATCACCTTCTTCCACAAATTCTCGGTGAAGTTTTCCATCATGTTTCACAAAGCTACTTAAATATTGCCAAAAGTATGAATTTTCCTTAATGGCTAAGGCTTTTTCATTTTGATCATCAAACAACATTTTACTTAATGTCAGATTAAATGTGCCTTCAATATTATCTGGAATCATGTCTGATGAATCATCTTCGGGCACTTGAGGCACAATACCACTCACTTCCAATTTAACTGGATAAGCATTGGTCTCCGGATAAGTATTAAGATTTAAATTCAACGTTGCATTATCAACGATTAAATCAAGCTCTTTCCAGGAGTTTTTTATGTATTTATCAAATGTTGCTGACGTTAAATGCGTGCTGCATAAAGCCCCATAAAATGGTGCTGAGCAAAATCTTGCTGATAAATGCGCTTTGCTGTGATTAATTTTAAATGGTGCATCAACCGCTAATTTTTCAAATTGGAATCCTGCACTTGGATAACTGGCTTTATTCGCAGACAATGTGATATGTTCATTATATTGATCATTGTCTAGTGTTTCCGTCTTATCACTGGCTGATACCTCATCAAGCACTAAATCGGCCATATTAAATGATTTTAAGGCTGCCTCAATATTGGTTTTGCCACTAAATTCTTTCACCCATTTATCTTTGGCATTCAAGAAGTCTTTATTGTCTTTTGATGGTGCCTCTTTCTCAGCAAAAGCATCTAATAAAAACGGTACAAACGCCAATTCGTTTGCCACGTTGTAATCATCTAACTGAATATTAACTTTACCGCCTTTAGCTTCCCATTTACGCTCTTCATCGGCAGGGGTTTGCTTCACACTATCAACATTCAGTTTAAAATCTACATTAGCCTTGGTTAAATCCGTATTCGCCAACTTAAGTTCAAGACCGGCATTTTGTAAGTTAAAGTAAGGTTGATTATTTTTAGGCACATTGACAGAAAGCACGGATAATGAACCATCAAAACGATCGTTTTGTGTAAAAATTTTAGTTAACAAACTGACGCCATCTTTAATGTCTAGTGAACCACCACTTAATTTTTGAAATTCGTTATAAAAATTGACCGCACTTGGTACACCATTTTGTTTAATGAATAAATTTAATCCACCTGCTGTTGCTTGGCTTTCTTCCGTTGTACGGGTTTTATTGGCAATGCGCAAAATATCACTACTGAATTTTGTATTAAGATCGCGTTTATCTGCCTCACCTGGTTTTACATCAAAATGGTAAGTCGCATTTTTAAGATAAATATGTGTATTTTCACCATTTAACAACGCCAATTCGGCATTTTTCGCCGTTAATTCAATACTTGATAGGTCGTATTGATTCATGCTAACAGGTACAAGGCGAGCTTCACCTTCAATTTGTTCCAGTTTAGTGTCTTTATCATAATTAAAACCACTAAGGGTTGTTTTTAGCTCAACTTCTTTATTTTTTAAGAAATTAAGACCGATAGAAAGGTTTTGGGACTTATTCGCAAAATCACGGAATTCCGTCAATATATCAGACTGTAAATAATCCCCTACTGGCGAAAATTTGCTATTAATTGTGTTTTTATCAATCGTAATATTTAATGTTTTATTTAATTGACGAACTAACTGATCGGATAACTGAGACTCCGCTGTAATAAAGAAAGGCAGAGCGGTGAGCTTAGTTGAAATGACATTTGTGTTTTTCGCATCACTATTTTTTACACTAAAGATTAACTCACGGATGAAAAAGTTTTTCGCAGTTTGTGTCACATTTAATGTTGCTTGGTTATCTAAAGAATAAGGGAAATTTTTTAATACCTGATCAATTTTGTGATTAGTATAAAATTGTGCGCCGATCCCAAGTGCCACTGCGATAGCCGAAATCGTCAATGTTATTGTTTTTTTCTTGCTCATAACGTCCCCAGATGCGATCTCAATTTACGATCTCAAAATCCTTTTGAAAAATTAACCGCACTTTTCTCTTTAAAGTGCGGTCAGTTTTCAATCTTTTAGCCTAAGATTTTATCTAATTCTTGGCTTACAGCTTCCACTTTTTGGGTACCATCTAAACGGAAATATTGAGTGTTACCTGCTTTTGCTTCAGCTTGGTAATAATCAATTAATGGGCTGGTTTGTTTGTGGTAAACCGCTAAACGATCTAATACAGTTTCTGGTTTATCATCTGCACGGATAATTAAATCTTCACCCGTTACATCATCTTTACCTTCCACTTTTGGTGGGTTGTAAACGATGTGGTAAGAACGTCCAGATGCTTGGTGTACACGACGACCACTCATGCGTTCAACGATCACTTCATCTGGTACATCAAACTCTAAAACGTAATCAATTTTCACGCCAGAATCTTTTAATGCATCCGCTTGTGGAATCGTACGTGGGAAACCATCTAATAAGAAACCATTTGCACAATCTGGTTGAGAAATACGATCTTTTACTAATGCAACGGTTAATTCATCCGGTACTAATTTCCCTTCATCCATTAATGCTTTTGCTTGTTTACCTAATTCTGTACCCGCTTTAATCGCTGCACGGAACATATCCCCTGTTGAAATTTGTGGGATGCCAAACTTGTTCATAATAAATTGTGCTTGTGTGCCTTTTCCTGCACCAGGTGCACCTAAAAGAATAATTTTCATACGAATCTCCAATAAATAATAGACCTGTTTAAAATACCGTTAAAGCCTTGTTTGGTCAAATGATTTTGCTGTTAATTTTGACCGCACTTTATTTTATTTTAAGCTTTTTCATTTCCTTTTTCATTCCATGGCGCCACCCAGAATAAACAAATCATTCCTGGGATAGCGAGGAATAAACAAATCCAGAAAAAATGATAGTAACCTACTGCTTTGACTAAGTAACCCGATAACATACCAAGCCCTTTACTTGGTAAAGCGGAAAGGCTAGTAAATAAAGCTAACTGAGTGGCTGTATAAAGCGGATTCGTTTCGCGAGCCATAAAAGCAACAAAGGCAGCAGTGCCCAGACCGACACCGATATATTCCCCCGCAATCACGAAACCTAATTTCCAAAGTTCAGCTGCACCGATTTGATCAAAATGCCCAAATGCAGCTAACCAAATAAATCCACCAATAGTGATTAATTGGATAAAACCAAATACCCATAATGCACGGTTAATCCCTAAGCGCAGCATGATCACACCGCCCACGAGACCAGCAGAGATACTCGCCCAAAGTGAAGTACTTTTTACCACCAACGCAATATGTTCTTTTTCAAAGCCCATGTCATAGACGAATTTCGTTTGTAACGTAGTGGCAAATGAATCACCAAATTTATACAAGAACAAAAAGAGTAAAAAACCGATCGCTTGGGCGACACCTTTGCGTTGGAAGAACTCTTTCAAGGGTATCCAAAACACCATATAGAAAGGTTGATCACGATCGACCTGTGCAATCTGCGGTTCTTTTGCTAAAAAGAGCGTCATAAATATGCCCGCCAGCATACAAAGTGCGGTCAATAAAAAGACGGTTTCCCATGGATAAATTGTCGCTAAATAAAGCGAGAGTCCACCAGGAATTAAGCCCGCAACGCGATAAGCATTAATGTGGATGGTGTTCCCCAATCCTAATTCATTATCCGTTAAAATCTCACGACGGTAAGCATCGAGCACAATATCTTGTGTCGCTGAGAAAAAGGCAATGAATGTGGCAATTTTAGCCACCGTACTTAATTCTGCCACGGGATCAAACTGACTTATCGCATAAAGGGAAATCAGCAAAACCACTTGAGAAATCAATAACCAACTACGACGACGCCCTAAAAAATGCGGGAAATAGCGGTCTAATAATGGCGCCCATAAAAACTTCAAACCATATGGCACCATCACCCCTGTCAGTGCACCGATTAATTCAACGGAAAGCCCTTTATCTGTCAACCATACAGGCAACATTTGCAATAACACGAAAAGTGGTAAACCCGAACTAAATCCAGTGAAGACACAGATCAGCATTTTGCGGGTAAATATTTGACTAGAAAGGGATTGTTCTGACATAAAGTGCGGTTATTTTTGAGCGTGTTTTATCTGATTAAAATATTAAGGGCGGAATGATACTCCGCCCAACAAGAGTGAGATTAATCTCGATATCCTTTCGGATTATTTTTTTGCCAATTCCAGGTATCTTTCATCATTTGCTCAAGGCCTCGCTCAGCTGTCCAATTTAACTCTTTTGCAGCAAGACTTGGATCGGAATAGCAGGTTGCAATATCGCCTGGGCGACGTGCGACAAGACGATATGGAATTTTAATATTGTTCGCTTGCTCAAACGCTTTCACCATATCAAGCACAGAATACCCAGTACCTGTACCCAAGTTATAAATGTGTAAACCCGCGTCATTTTCATGGCGATTTAATGCTTTTAAGTGACCAATCGCTAAATCCACCACATGGATATAATCACGTACCCCTGTGCCATCATGAGTATCATAATCGCTACCAAACACCGAAAGTTGTGGTAATTTACCAATGGCAACTTGGCTAATGTAAGGTAATAGATTATTTGGAATGCCGTTTGGATCTTCACCAATCAAGCCACTTGCGTGAGCACCCACTGGGTTGAAATAACGTAAGATCGTCATGCTAAATTGCGGTTCAGCTTTAGCAACATCAGTCAGAATTTGTTCCACCATGTATTTAGATGTACCGTAAGGATTGGTTGTACCGCCCACTTTGCAGTCTTCTGTAATTGGAATAATTTCCGGATCACCATAAACCGTTGCAGATGAACTAAATACAAAGTTCCACACGCCTGCTTTTTTCATTTCTTGAATCAAAACAATCGTGCCCGCTACATTGTTCATATAGTATTCGGCTGGTTTTTGAACACTTTCACCCACAGCTTTTAAACCCGCAAAATGGATGACCGATTGAATACTGTTTTCAGCAAAGATTTTTTGCAATAAAGCACGATCTAAAATATCGCCTTCATAAAACTTCACGTCTTTACCGGTAATTTCTTTGACTCGTTCTAAAGATTTTGGGGAGGAATTGCATAAATTATCCAATACCACCACTTCTTTATTTGCATTTAATAATTCCACTACGGTGTGTGAACCGATATAGCCGGCTCCACCTGTTACTAAAATCGCCATGGGTTGCTCCTTAATCATTTTGTTCGTGAATTATAACATTGATTTCTACGATACATAAATTTATCCCCTTTTTTGACCGCACTTTGGTGTGATCGTTGTCACAGAATAAACATTTTTCTATAGGAATTTGATTTGGGTCATTGAAGCACCTCTCGATGAAGCGAATAATGGCCTGCGAAAATCGAAAAGATAAAGGAAGACAACATGAAACCTCAAACACTTCAAAAAACCGCACTCGCATTACTCGTTGGTTGGTATGCTGCCAATGCAGCCGCTTATTCTGAACAAGGCCAAGCCGGTAATACCAAAAGCTGGGAAAGCGCCGAATATCTCAAGGACTGGGGCTTGACCTCAATGAATGCCTCCACGGCTTACGCCCTTGGCTTTAATGGTTCAGGCGTAAAAATCGGCGTGATGGATTCGGGTGTACTATTAAACCACCCTGAATTTCAAGATGGTCGCATCCACGTTGTAAAAACAGAAGGGACTTACAGTAAAGATGGCATGCGTTATCCCGATGCCTCTGTGGGCAATGGCCCAATTAATAAAAACGAACCGGTAAAAAACGGCAAACGTAATTTTGATAAAACAGATAATGGCGTATTTACTAAAGGTGAAGCCTTCAATATTGACGGCACATGGCATAAATATACCAATGATGCGCACGGCACCCATGTTGGTGGGACAATGGCGGCAACGCGTGACGGCAATGAGATGCACGGTGTAGCATTCGGCGCTAATCTGTATTCTGCCAATACCGGTGGTAACGACAACATGACCTATGGTCCAAATCAAGACTATGGTTTCTTCTTACAAGGTTACTCTGCCCTAGCAGATGCCGGAGCAAAAGTGATTAATAACAGTTGGGGTTCAAACCGTCGTGTCAATTCATCCTTTGCCGGTGCCTTAGGCTATAAACCAAAATATGATTGGCGTGATGTGCCTGAATATGGCGTGCAATATTATGATGTACCAAAAGCACCTGAGCCAATTTCCAGTCCTGCGGCACATATTTATTTAAGTAACTTAGGCGAGGCTGAAAAAGCTTATTATCAATTTGTGACCAGTGGTGAGAAAAACTTTGTTGATGCGGCTTATGAAGTGGCAAAAAATAGAAAAGTGATTCAAGTCTTCACTGCGGGTAACCGCAGTATGATGGCTGAATCTTTTACGCGTGCCATGTTGCCACACTTTAGACCTGATGCAGAAAAATACTGGGTAAACGTCACGGGGCAAGTCGGCGGTGAAGGCTATCCAAATGACTCAAATGAAGATGTGAGCGATGAAAAATCCGGCGCAGATATTCAAGAATTTAACCTCGCCGGACACTCAAAATGGTGGACGATTGCGGCACCATCCGCCAACATCTATTCTGCCTATATTCAATTACAAGACAACGATACTTATGGTGATCCTATCTACAAATCGGCTGGTGGTACTTCAATGGCTGCACCTCACGTAAGTGGTGCGTTAGGTGTCATTCTTTCTCGCTATCCATACATGACAACCGATCAAGCGCGTGATGTCATGCTGACTACAGCACGACAAACCACGCTTCGTAAAGGGCTTGAAGGTAAACCGTTAGAACGTTGGGAAACTGAACAAGGTGTACCGAGTAACGTTTGGGGGTGGGGGATTTTAGATCTTGGCAAAGCCATGTTTGGCCCAGGTCAATTCTTAGGAAACGTGAAAATCAACCTCAATCAAAATGATGTTTGGTCAAATGATATTAGCGATAAAGCCATCAAAGCACGTCAAGTCGAAGATCAAGCCGAAGCGGCAACTTGGACAACGCGCAAAGCTGAATTACAAGCATTAATGCAAAATCGTGCAAGCGCGACAGCTGAAGAAAAAGCAGAATATCAAGTAGGTTTAGCGCGTGAAGCCGCTCGTAATGAACGTGCTGCACAAGGCTATGTTGGTGCATTAACTAAAAATGGGGCTGGCACCTTAACCCTCACCGGTAATAACAGCTTCACTGGTGCAATTACTGTAAATGAAGGTCAACTTTCAGGGTTAAATCAATCCCTTGGTTCGGCACAACAAGTCATCGTAAAACAAGGTGCAACATTGGAAGTGTTACCAAAAGCGGAAGTCACTAAACCAAGTGAGAATGGATTTGTTACCGAAACCTTAACCAGCACCGCGAAAACGGTCACTGCGACAGTGGAAAAAGGTGGTCGTTTCTTACTGAATAATGGTATTGCTAACGTCAATGCAACCTTTGCAGACGGTTCTGTTTTAGTGCCAAATAAATTTGACGAAGAAATTCTGCCTCAATTACAACAAGATCCACAAAAAGTGGTTTTAGTACAAGGTTCTGGCTCATTTGTAGGAGCTGAAAATGCAGTAGTTGAAACACCTCTCACTTATGATTTCCTTACGGTTAAAAATGAAAGTAATGCGAATACGTTGAAAGTGACCGTTCAGAAAAAAGCCCTTGCATCTGCAGCAACTACTGAAAATGAAGTGGCTATCGCCAATGCATTAGATGCAGCAACAAGCAGCCTGGCTTACCAAAGCCTCATTTGGGGAACAAAAGAGAATGCTCGACAAGCCTTTGCTCGTTTAAGCTATGATGAAGATCTCGCAGCTCAACAACACAACGTGTTAAATGGCTTATTGCTTCGTCAGCAACTTGCTCAACCAGGCGCAGTAAGAGCTCAACTTAATGCAGGTACACAAATTTGGACAAGTGGCACCTTCACCCACTTCAGCACTGATAGTTTAAGCAGCCATGCGTACAATCAACTTGTGGGTATTGATGCAACCATTGATACAAACAAACATTTAGGTGTATTTGTTGGTTCAACACAAAACAGCCACAAAATTGACCGCACTTCGAAAGATCGTGCCGTACATTTAGGTTTAACGGCAGAACATCGTTTCAACGTATTAACACCGAAAATTGGCTTTATTCAAAGCTGGGGGAAACATGAACAACGTGCTGAATTTGCACAAGGCGTGAAAAGCCATAGCCAAACACAAAATGTCTTTGCTGAGCTTGCCTACACTGGCTTAAAAGGGGAGCATTTTGCGATTGAACCTTATGCAGGCGTAAGCTATATGCACATCAAAAATAAAGGTATGACAAAAGGTGAAGTGCAGTTAAAAGACAACAATCGTGATTTAATCGTCACCTCTGTAGGTTTACGTCCATCCATTCCATTTGCAATTGGTGGCATTCAATTAAATCTATTAGGTGATGTGGCTTATCATCGTTTCCATAAAGATAAAGCCGCTGAAGGCAGCTTGGTTATCAATAATCAAGGTGTAGCGAATCTTTATGGTAAAGAATTGAAAAATGTTGTCACGACAGGTGTGGCATTACAAGCTCAATTTACACCAGCATTTAGCGTAAAAGTCGGCTATCAAGGTGCTTACAACCACGATACCAAAGCGAATAATGTGAATGCGGAATTACGTTTCTCGTTTTAACGATATCTAATGATGCAAAAGTGCGGTCAATTTTTGAGAGGTTTAAAAACTCTTTGAAAATTGACCGCACTTTGATATTTCCATTTTTCCAATCTACTTGTAAATAATTAAAAATGAGCTTTATATAGCACACCTTTAAAATTTATTCCCAAAGTAAATTAAATGCCCTTTTTGGAATACTTTTCCATTAACTCAATCACCGGTTTAAATTTAGGATCTTGTGAACGATATTTTTTGATCCCTTCTAAAATACCATGCTGTCCAGTAAAGAAATCTACATCTCCCCCGTTATCTAGCATTAATTGAAGCAAATCCAGCCTTTCTGGGAAACCATTAATATAGGATAAAGGTGTAATTCCTCTTTCATTTGGTAAATTAGGGTTTGCACCAGCCTTAAGTAACGCTATCGCAGCATCAATATTTTTACTTCGTAATGCATAATGCAAGGGAGTCATTCCGTACATATCTTGCGCATTAATCTCCACTCCATGTTTTATATAAAACTCCACAACCGACAACGGAGCCGCAAAAATTAAATTACACTGGTGTAGCCAATTCCATTTATCTGCCGATACATAGTGAATATCTAACTTTTTACTTATAAAGAAAATATCCTCCAACATTGCGATATTTCCTTCTCTATCTGCTATCGCAACAAGCATCTTAGGGTCATCTTTATATTCTTCATATAAATTTGTCATATTAGTTTCCTCTTTTGTGTAAAAACAATTTCATATCCTCTTTAATTTTTTGAATATCACCATTTCCCGGCATCTCATTTCTATGGCTTCGATTTTCAGAACGATTCTCTAGCCTAAAAATGTTGGGTCTTGAATTTACGTAATCATTAAATTCCTGTCTTGTTAAACCCAATTGTTTAGCAGCCTCTTCTAATCTTCTATGCTCCCATCCTGGAATATGCCCTATATCAAACGGACCATTCACTATTTCACCTGTTTCTTTATGAAGTAATACATTATCTGAAACCTGCTCATATTGTGAAAGAATATTTTTTCTTATAGTGAATAAAAACAAAAGGCATCAATCTGATGCCTTTTTAATTCATTAAAATGAAAATTAACGTTCGTTCCAACGTTTTATCGATTCACCAATCACTTCTTTGGTTTACTTCAAAAATGCCGCATGATAGGCAATATGCTCACCAATAAAACTGGCGATGAAGTAATAGCTATGATCGTAGCCTTTGTGGAAACGCACATCGACCGGTTGATTTGCCACACGACAGGTTTCGATAAAATCTTCGGTGCGCAATTGTGTTGGCAAAAACTCATCTTCTAAGCCCTGATCAATACGCATACCTTGCACTTTATTACCTTGTTGAATAAGCGAGCTGGCATCATATTGCTGCCATTTTTCACGATCTTCCCCTAAATAAGCAGTAAAGGCTTTTTCTCCCCAAGGCACGAGGCTTGGCGATAAAATAGGCGAAAAGGCAGAAACACTTTGATAAAGTTCTTGGTTTCGTAGTGCCAATACCAATGCACCGTGTCCGCCCATTGAATGTCCCATAATGGAACATTTGCCATTGGTAGGGAAATTTGCTTCAATCAGCCCAGGCAACTCATTCAAAATATAATCATACATTTGATAATTCGTCGCCCAAGGCTGCTCGGTCGCATTAAGATAAAAGCCCGCACCCTGCCCTAAATCGTAAGCCGCATCGTTCGGCACTTGCTCTCCGCGAGGACTGGTATCGGGCGCAACCACAATTACTTGATGTTCTGCTGCATAACGCTGGAAGCCTGATTTGGTAATGAAATTTTGTTCAGTACAAGTTAAGCCTGAAAGCCAATAAATCACACCAAGCGGTCGATTTTCCGGATTATTTGGCAAATAGACGGCAAATTTCATTTCGCATTGAAGCGTTTGGGCATCATGTGCCCAAACTTGTTGCAAACCGCCAAAAATTTGATGTTGTTCAATCAGTTTCATAGCGTACCTTAGTAATGAATAACCGTGCGGATCGATTTACCTTCGTGCATTAACTCAAAGGCTTCATTGATTTGATCGAGTGTCATTGTATGAGTCACAAACGGCTCTAACTGGATGTCACCTTTCATTGAATCTTCCACCATTTTCGGAAGTTCAGAGCGGCCTTTCACGCCACCAAATGCGGTGCCTTTCCAAACACGACCTGTGACCAACTGGAACGGACGAGTTGAAATTTCTTGTCCTGCACCCGCTACACCGATGATAATGGATTGTCCCCAACCTCGGTGTGCACTTTCTAATGCTTGACGCATGACGTTTACGTTGCCGATACATTCAAAGGTGTGGTCAATGCCCCATTTATTAATGTCTAACAACACATCTTTGATTGGTTTATCGTAATCGTTCGGGTTCAAACAATCCGTTGCACCGAACTGTTTTGCTAACTCGAATTTTGAGGGATTGGTATCAATAGCAATAATACGACCCGCTTTAGCTTGACGTGCACCTTGTACCACAGCTAAACCAATCGCGCCCAAGCCAAACACTGCCACAGAGTCGCCTTCTTGCACTTTTGCTGTGTTATGTACCGCACCAATACCTGTGGTAACGCCACAGCCGAGTAAACATACTTGTTCGTGGTTCGCTTCTGGGTTGATTTTCGCCAGTGACACTTCTGCAACAACAGAATATTCACTGAAAGTAGAACAGCCCATATAGTGATAGATCGGCTGACCTTGATAAGAAAAACGCGTCGTGCCGTCCGGCATTAAACCTTTACCTTGTGTATCACGCACTGAGACGCATAAGTTGGTTTTACCTGAACGGCAAAACTCACATTCGCCACATTCTGCAGTGTAAAGTGGAATGACGTGATCACCTGGTTTTACGCTTAACACCCCTTCACCAACAGCAACAACTACACCCGCACCTTCGTGTCCAAGCACCACAGGGAATACGCCTTCAGGATCGCTTCCTGATAACGTAAATGCATCAGTATGACACACGCCCGTGTGGGTATTGCGGATTAACACTTCGCCTTTGCGAGGCATTTCTACGTCGATTTCTACAATTTGTAAGGGTTGATTTGGGGCAAATGCTACCGCTGCGCGAGATTTGATGGTTGAATTGATTTGTTTAATTTCCATTGTTTTTCCTCTTAATTCATTGACAAAGTTGCCTTGCCTAAGCAAGATAGTCATAGTTTACACTTTAGAGCTCACTCTAAGGCAAGCGTTTTTTGCAACTTTTTATTTGGAAGGAAGGGAAATGACTTACACCACAGCTAAAGCTGCCGAAAAAATCGGTATTTCTGCCCACACTTTACGCTTTTACGACAAAGAGGGCTTATTGCCTAACGTTGGACGCGATGAACACGGTAATCGCCGTTTTACAGATAACGACTTGCAATGGTTAAGTTTATTACAATGCTTGAAAAATACAGGAATGAGCCTAAAAGACATCAAACGCTTCGCTGAATGCACCACTATTGGTGACGATACCATTGACGAACGCCTTGCATTATTTGAAAGCCAAACGGAAAATGTGAAATGCCAAATTGCTGAATTAAAACGCTATTTAAACTTACTGGAATACAAGTTAGCATTTTATCAAAAAGCCAAAGCATTAGGCTCAGTGGAAGCCGTGAATTTGCCGCAGATTCCTGAAACGACCTAAGTTAAGAGTTTGGTTCAACTTTTTGGGTGCAGGTCAAAATTGACCGCACTTTCTTATATTTATAGATAAATAAAAAAGGCATCAATCTGATGCCTTTTTAATTCATTAACATGAAAAATTAACGTTCATTCCAACGTTTGATTGATTCACGAATCACTTCTTTTGCTTCTTCTACATCGCCCCAGTGAGTCACTTTTGTTGAACCTGGTTTTTTCAATGCTTTGTAGTTATTGAAGTGGAATTCAATTTGTTTGATTAATTGCGCTGGCACATCTGCAAGGCTGTTGTATGCATTGCCGGTATCGCGATCATCTGCTGGCACACAAACGATTTTATCGTCCACTTCGCCATCATCAACGAATTTCATTACACCGATAACTTTTGCTTCAAGGAATACACCAGTTGCAAGTGGTTGACGAGTTAATAATAAAACGTCTAACTCATCGCCATCTTCGTCTAAAGTTTGTGGAATGAAACCATAGTTAGTTGGTTTTGCGAAGATCGCTGGCTCAACACGGTCTAATTGGAACGCTGCAACTTTACGGTTCCATTCGATTTTGTGGCAGCTACCTTCTGGAATTTCATTTACCACATTGATAATGCCGGCATCTACATCGCCTGGCGTTAAAATTTGATTAAAATCAGCCATTGTTTTTCCTTTTTTGATTACGTTAAAAACGTTCAGAGTATAGCAGTTTTTAGCCGATAAAAAAATATGCGAAAAACATCCTCAAAACTGACCGCACTTTCCCGCCAGACTGACAAAAAAACGATTGCGCAAACGTTTACTTTTAAATAATTTGCTATAAAATAGCACGTCTTTTTTTGATTATTAACCTAGGGGACTTTATGTCAAGTTTAGAAAAAACCTTTGAACTCAGCAAACGCGGTTCAACGGTTCGTCAAGAAATCATCGCGGGTTTAACCACCTTCTTAGCCATGGTGTATTCCGTGATCGTTGTGCCTAAAATGCTTGGTGATGCAGGCTTTCCGGCTGAATCAGTGTTTATCGCAACCTGTTTAGTGGCGGGGCTTGGTTCGATTTTAATCGGCTTTTGGGCAAATGCGCCAATGGCGATCGGCTGTGCCATTTCATTAACTGCTTTCACTGCATTTAGCTTAGTGATCGGTCAACATGTTTCTATTCCTGTGGCATTAGGTGCGGTATTCCTTATGGGTTTGGTGTTCACCTTAATTTCGGCAACAGGTATTCGTTCATGGATTTTACGTAATCTACCGTCAAGCATTGCACACGGTGCAGGGATCGGGATCGGCTTATTCTTACTTTTAATCGCCGCAAATGGCGTAGGTTTAGTGGTCGGCAACCAAGCGGGTTTACCGGTTAAATTAGGTGATTTCGCCTCGTTCCCTGTGATGATGTCTTTAATTGGCCTTGCATTCATTATCGGCTTGGAAAAAATGAAAGTGAAAGGCGGGATTTTATGGGTCATCATCGCCATTACTATCGTCGGTTTAATCTTCGATCCAAACGTCACATTCAATGGCCAAATCTTCAAAATGCCAACCTTTGGTGAAAACTCACTTTTCTTACAATTAGATTTGCAAGGTGCATTACAACCTGCCATTTTACCGATCGTTTTTGCTTTAGTGATGACCGCCGTATTTGATGCAACAGGTACTATTCGTGCCGTTGCAGGACAAGCAGACTTGTTAGATAAAGACGGACAAATCATCAATGGCGGCAAAGCCTTAACCTCTGACTCTGTAAGTAGCTTATTCTCAGGTTTATTCGGTACTGCGCCAGCCGCCGTTTATATCGAATCAGCAGCAGGAACAGCCGCAGGTGGTAAAACCGGTATCACCGCTATCGTCGTCGGCGTATTGTTCTTATTAATGTTATTCTTCCAACCACTTGCATTCTTAGTGCCTGGTTATGCAACTGCACCGGCGTTAATGTATGTGGGCTTATTAATGTTAAGTAATGTGAGCAAATTAGACTTTGATGATTTCGTGGGCGCAATGAGCGGCTTAGTTTGTGCGGTTTTCATCGTGCTCACCGCAAACATCGTAACGGGTATTATGCTTGGCTTTGCGGCATTAGTGATTGGACGTATCGTGAGTGGCGATGTGAAAAAACTCAACATCGGCACCATTATCATCGCTATTGTACTTGTCGCATTCTATGCTGGCGGCTGGGCGATTTAATTAAATATCATCATGACAAGGCGAACGAATAGTTCGCCTTTTTTATTTCTAGCCTAAAAAACAATCGAAAAACCAACCGCACTTTTACTTTACAAATCCCTAAATCCGCCTAAAATACAGGCCTTTAATACGGCTTGCCAAAAGCAAGCTACTGACCTGAAATCAGACAAGAGAACATTATGACAACCCCATTTAAACCTGAATTACTCTCCCCTGCGGGCTCCCTCAAAAACATGCGTTACGCCTTCGCGTATGGCGCGGATGCCGTTTATGCAGGCCAACCACGTTACAGCTTACGTGTACGCAACAATGAATTTAATCATGCCAATTTAAAAATCGGGATTGATGAAGCCCATGCACTTGGCAAAAAATTCTATGTGGTCGTAAACATTGCACCGCATAACTCCAAACTCAAAACCTTTATCAAAGATTTACAACCTGTGATCGACATGGGCCCCGATGCCTTAATTATGTCTGACCCAGGCTTAATTATGTTGGTGCGTGAAAACTTCCCGGATATTGATATTCACCTTTCTGTACAAGCAAATGCCGTAAACTGGGCAACCGTAAAATTCTGGAAACAAATGGGGTTAACTCGTGTGATTTTATCGCGCGAATTATCCATTGAAGAAATCGCTGAAATTCGCCAACATGTGCCCGATATCGAACTCGAAATTTTCGTACACGGTGCGTTGTGCATGGCATATTCTGGTCGTTGCTTGCTTTCTGGCTATATCAACAAACGTGACCCAAACCAAGGCACTTGCACGAATGCTTGTCGTTGGGAATACAAAATGGAAGAAGGCACCACGGATGAAGTGGGCAACATTGTGCCTAAAATCGATCCTGCTCAACAAATTGAAGTGAAAAATGTGGCACCAACCTTAGGCGAAGGCTCAGTAACGGATAAAGTCTTCCTTTACACAGAATCACAAAAGCCAGATGAGCAAATGACGGCGTTTGAAGATGAGCACGGCACTTACTTTATGAACTCAAAAGACCTGCGCGCAGTACAACACGTAGAAAAATTGACCGCACTTGGTGTGCATTCTTTAAAAATCGAAGGCCGTACTAAATCATTCTATTACTGCGCAAGAACCGCACAAGTTTACCGCAAAGCCATTGATGATGCGGCAGCAGGCAAACCATTTGATGAAAGCTTAATGGATACGTTGGAATCCCTTGCCCATCGTGGTTATACCGAAGGTTTCTTACGTCGCCATACGCACGATGAATACCAAAATTACGAATACGGCTACTCTATCTCTGAACGCCAACAATTTGTCGGTGAATTTACCGGTAAACGTAATGAACAAGGTATGGCTGAAGTAGCGGTGAAAAATAAATTCTTGCTTGGTGATGAGGTCGAAATGATGACACCACAAGGCAACATCGTCTTTAAGATTGAAAAAATGCTTAATCGTAAAAACGAAAATGTGGAAGCTGCACTTGGCGATGGCCACTTTGTCTTTTTAGATGTGCCACAAGACATCCAACTTGATTATGCTTTGTTAATGCGTAACTTGGTCAACACCAACACTCGCAATCCACATAATTAATTTGTTAAAAAATTGTTGCATTTGTTAAAGAATGTACTATAATACATCCCATACCTGATTTGTTAATTCAACAACTCATAGTATGACTCCAAATATTTTGCCCTTTCACCTTTTTGAAAGGGCTTTTTTATATCCTAAAAAAAAGCCCCTCCAAATCATATAAAACACTCCATTTTAAAATCAATTAACCTCATATTATTTATGAAAAAATATATAAAGAATCATTCTTGACATTAAAATGAGATTAGAAGTAAATTAAGCGAAGTAATTAAAGTAATCATAAATATAAGGGATTATATTATGTTTGCAAAACTTTCCTACTACGCTCATTCCGCGCAAAATAAACTCGGTAATCTCTTGCCTTACGAACATTGGCAAACTTTGCAAAGCCATTCGGTCAATGTTGGTGAAATGGCGGCGGAGTTTGCTCAGGTATTTGGTGCGCAGGAAATTGCCTACCTGACGGGACAGCTTCATGACTTAGGGAAATATTCAGAAGCCTTTAACCATCGATTGCATGGTGGCTCATCAGTCGATCATGCTACCGCTGGTGCAAAAATTGCTGTCGAGCGTTGGGGAAATGCGATCGGCAAACTGATGGCATTTTGCATTGTGGGGAACCATACGGGGTTGGCTAATGGATGTGGTTAGGACAATAACCGCAGTACTTTGAAACAGCGTCTAGCTTTACAATTTGGCGAAGATATTCCTGCCCTTGATAACCTGTGGCGACAAGAAATCAAGCTCCCTCAAAACCTGTCCGCACCGCCACTCAGAGCCGACACGCATCATCCTTTTTTCTCCTATGCCTTTTTCACACGAATGCTCTATTCCTGCTTGGTGGATGCCGATTATCTTGATACCGAAGCCTTTTATTTAAACCTAGAAAACAACGCCGCCGAATTTCGCAAAGATTTTGACAAAACAAATCGGCATGGAAGTCGCCGGGCATATTGCGCAAATGTGGGGAGCTGAAGTTATTTATATCCCGAAAAACCTGATTTTGTTGTTAAGCGTACGTGACCGCAAGATTTTCAATGAATTCAACGGCACAAACCACCGCGAACTGCCGCGGAAATATAGCGTATCCATGCAGGAGATTTACCAAATTGTGAAGCGCGTCACAAAAGAAGAAATTGCCCGACAGCAGTTTGATATGTTTGGGGAAAAATAACCGCTAAAAATGAGAAAACGCCCGAAAGGGCGTTTTTGCCCGCCTAGAATTTTACCAAAAAGGTAAAAAATATTTTTCATTTTAGGTTGATTTAATTTTTTTATTAGGTTAACATTTTACTATCAACTAAGAACAGGAGGGGAATACTATGGCACTTACAGAATTTGGGAAAGCCGTTCGTAAGGCTAGAATTGAAATTAATGAAACCTTACTAAGCATGGCTAATGCGTTAGGTACAACAGCTGCATATTTAAGCGGTATGGAAACAGGGCGCAAAAAAATCTCAGATAGTTGGGTAACGAAAATCCAAACCTTTTTTAAGAAAAAAGGTGTTGAGATAAGTAACCTTCAGGAGTTGGCTAATGTTGCAAATGAAATGGTTCCTGTTAAAGGACTCTCATTGCAACAGCAAATGTTAGTGGCTGGTTTTGCAAGCTCTCCATTTACTCCTGAGCAATTGAAAAAATTTGCTTCTTTGCTAGAAGATATTAATAAACCACAGGAGTAAACTGGATGTACGAAATGCGAGGTAATAGAGTTGCACCTATGCAAGAAGTAGAAATTTCTCACATTGCGTTAAATGTGAGTAGCATATTGGGTTTCAATAAACGCAACAGAAAGCATTGCGACCGTTTATTTGAGCAATTGAGTGAATACGGAATCATTATTGATCCTATGTCGGATAAAGAGTGGGCAAAATACACTAATGATCTTACTCGTGGGCATTTCTACCCACCAACTAGGACAATAAGGATTCCTGAAAGGATTTACACGATGGCGTGTCGTGGGGAAAGAGATGCTTTATTTGTAATGTTGCATGAACTTGGGCATTTATTCTTAGGTCACAATGCAGTGTTACATAACGCTAAAGAAAGACCTACGAGAATAGAAGATGCAGAATGGCAGGCGGACACCTTTGCCGAGCGGATTTTAATAGAGATGGGGTACTACGTAGATCAGCTTTCTTTCGATTTCTATATGTAAAAACCCAATCACAAAGACTGGGTTTTAGGATAGTAAGTAATATTGGCGTATTAATTACTATGTATAGTTCTCCATCCGCTGTACACAATACATGCAAAAGAAGAACACCTTCGAAAACGGTGAAGTATTCTAAAACAAGTTGCATAGCATTGTCTATAGGTAAAGTGATGGTAACCTGAAAAATAAGAGGTAAGCCTAATGGCTATGACAACTTGTTCTAAGTGTGGTCGTGTTTGCCCTCTAATTTTCCGTTGGACGCGTGAAGACCCGCGTACCGGCGCAATTATTAGAGCTAAACACCGCCCTATGCCAATTCCACAATGTGATTGTGGCAGATAATTAATAAAAACGTCCGAAAGGGCGTTTTTTTATGAGTAAAATAAAATTTATTGAAATATGATTTATTAGAACTTTTACTAACTTAAAAAAATTTCTATGAAAAAAACATTAATTCTGTCAGTGTTAATTTTCTCTCCTCCAGTATTTGCGCATGATCTAGATAATCATAAAATACACGGCTTTATCTCCACCAACCTTGCCGCCAAAACCGTCTCTGAGGGCGCACTGTGGTATATGCAAACCCGCCACCGTGTTCCCATCGTATTTTCAGACGACCTACGCCCCCAACACTCGCCACCATTGCCGCCATGCGCGAACTCCTAAACAGCGCCCCCCGCCCGACTACGGCAAACGCTGCAAAACCTGCTCGATGGTGGAGATTTGCCAGCCGGAGTTGTTGGGGAGCTGGATAGGAGTATAGGGGATGTTTGTGAAATAGGAGAATATGGCGGATTGAATTCAAATGAGGACAAAGCATCAATGCTTGTTATATACAAATGGCATATAATGGTATTGGCAGAGATGTACTAGTTTGAATTTAATTTACTATAAAAAACATCTGTTAACATATTGATTTTATCTTATTTCTATAGAGATTTCGTCTGAAGCTAAAACTAGTAACCCACAAATTATGGACGAAGATTTGTTAATTTTTAAATTTATTTAGATGCGCTAAACTACATTTGTGAGACAGTTTAGTTATTGAGGAGTTAAAATGTCAAAACCAAAAAAATTTGAAGATTTTTTTGATAGAACAAGTAATTCAATTAAAAAAGTTGATGTTTTGATAGCTTATGATGATAAAAATGGCAATATCAATCCCTATTTAAACCATATTTTTTGTCCAGAATGTTATATTGCTGCCTTATCGTTTGTTCATGGTAAAACACCTCATCTAAGAAGTATTCCATCATCTCTTCACTCAAATAGTTGCTCATATAATTATTCTTATGCAAGGAAAACTACTATCCTGAAGTATCTTGAAAAATTAACTTCTGAGCAAGTAAAAAATCGTTTAAATAGCATGATGCGTCAATTAATGCCTAGTAAAAATGATATAGCAGAATTACAATCTAATCTGACTATCGAAAACAATTCTTTTCTTTTTGATGAGGAAGAGAATACTCAAAGTAAAAAGGTTATAAAAAAGACGATAAGAAAACAAAGGCTTTCTGGATGGATTGACTCAGATATTTCAGGTAAGCTTTATCTTTTCTATGGGGATGTTCAGATTTCATCTGAAGAAAAACAATCAAAAACAGGAAACACTTATTTTAGATGGGTTATAAAAACAAAAAATAAAGATGGAGTATGGAAGTATAGGACTAGCCTGTATCGTGGTTCAATAAATGAATGTTTTGATAAAGATTCAGTGTATAAAATTGTCCTTATTGGTACTGCTAATTTTGATAATGGATATTTAAATATTAAACTTGAGAATAGAAACGCAGTTTTATATAAAAAGGTTGAGTAACTAAGGTGAAGTAAGTAAACCGCAGCCTACATCTACACCTTTAAAATCAAAATGTAAGGCGTGTGCGGTACGCACGCGGTTTTCTGCTGTTCAAGCCATTGCTTCAAACTTTCAGACGACCTTATGTTTCAGTCTATGTAGGTCGGATACTTGTATCCGACAACCTTTTGATATTTATATGATTTGAAATTATTGCGGTAATTTTGAAAGTGTCGGATTCGAGAATCCGACTTACCATTTTTCAGGTGGAGCAACCCTGTTAAATACCCCAAAAGTGCGGTCAAAACCCAAGGAGTTTCCCCCATGCGTAAATTGCAAAATACGCTCTACATCACCACCCAAGGCAGTTATCTGCATAAGGAACGGGAGATGCTGGTGGTGGAATAGGAGCGAAAGAAGGTCACACAGTTGCCGGTGTCTATCGGGCATATTTTCTGTTTCGGGAATATGCTGGCATCGCCGTTTTGCTGGGGTTTTGCGTCGGGCGCAGTATCGGGTGTCGGAGCAAAATCCTGTGCCGATTGCGCGCAATATCATTGCAGCGAAGATTCAGGCGAGTAAGCGGGTGCTTCAGCGGCAGATTCGCAATTATGGCTAGAATGCGGCGATTCAAAGTGCGGTCGATTCGTTGAATATTTCGCTGCGGCAGTTGAAAGGGGCGTCGGAGCTCGACCTAGTACACGGTATTGAGGGCGATGCGGCGGAATAAAACTTAATAAATTTGAATAGTATAATATTTACCGCCCTACTCTATCTCTCCCCCTTGTATTTCCCCCTTATTCGCTCTAGACTATGCCCCATTTTTAGCTTTCATTATTTATAATTATGCGTGTTTCTGACTTTCATTTTGACTTACCTGATGAGCTGATTGCTCGTTACCCTAAAGAAGATCGCTCTTCTTGCCGCTTGTTACAACTCAATGGCGAAAGCGGAGAAATTTCTCACCGCACTTTTACCGATGTATTGGATTTAATCGACGAAGGGGATTTGTTGATTTTTAACAATACGCGTGTGATCCCTGCTCGTATGTTTGGTCGTAAAGCCAGTGGCGGAAAAATTGAAGTGTTAGTAGAGCGTGTTTTAAGTGAACATCATTTTTTAGCGCATATTCGTTCGTCAAAAGCGCCGAAAGAAGGTGCTGAATTATTTTTAGGTGAAGATAAACTCGGTGAAAATAAGGGCGTAAAAGCCATTATGGTTGGTCGTCAAGATACGCTTTTTGAAGTGGAATTAGCGGATAAAAGTCGCAATGTACTTGATGTGTTACAAGAAATCGGTCATATGCCTTTGCCGCCTTATATTGATCGCCCTGATGAAGAAGCGGATCAAGAATGCTATCAAACCGTGTATAACAAAGTGCCTGGTGCAGTGGCTGCGCCAACGGCTGGCTTGCATTTTGATGATGAGCTTTTACAAAAATTACATGAAAAAGGCGTTAATTTTGAATTTGTGACTTTGCACGTGGGCGCAGGCACATTCCAACCCGTACGTGTTGAAAATATTGAAGATCACATTATGCACGCGGAATATGTGGAGCTTTCTCAAGAAGTCTGCAATGCCATTATTGAAACGAAGAAAGCGGGTAAACGTGTGATTGCGGTAGGTACAACATCAGTGCGTTCTGTTGAAACCGCAGCCCTATCAGCAGAAGAAAATGGCAACCCAGATTTAATTGAACCTTATTTTTCTGATACGTCTATTTTTATTTACCCAGGTAAATCATTCCGTGTGGTGGATGCGTTGATTACTAACTTCCACTTGCCAGAAAGCACATTGATTATGTTGGTGTCTGCCTTTGCAGGCTTTAGCCACACCATGAACGCCTATAAAAGTGCGGTCGAAAATCGCTACCGTTTTTTCAGTTATGGCGATGCGATGTTCATTACCAAAAATCCCAATGTGAAAGGGTTAGAATAAGTGGTTTGACTTATTTTCAACCAACTCATAAAATACCTATCAAGAAGCCTGTACTAACAGGCTTTTTTATTGAATAACAACCTACGAACTGTTTATTCGTTGAGGAAAGAAAATGAAATATGAATTAGATAAAACCAGCGGCAGTGCGCGTCGTGGTCGCTTGGTGTTTGAACGTCCACAAGGTACGTTCAGCGTGGAAACCCCTGCATTTATGCCTGTGGGTACTTATGGCACGGTAAAAGGCATGACACCAGAAGAAGTGCGTGCGACAGGTGCAGAAATTTTGCTTGGTAACACATTTCATCTATGGCTTCGTCCAGGTCAGGAAGTGATGCGTAAACACGGTGATTTACATGACTTTATGCAATGGCATCGTCCGATTTTGACTGACAGTGGCGGTTTCCAAGTATTTAGTTTAGGTAAATTACGTAAAATCACCGAAGAAGGCGTGAAATTCCAAAACCCAATTAACGGTGAGCGCATTTTCCTTTCGCCTGAAAAGTCTATGGAAATTCAATATGATTTAGGGTCTGACATCGTGATGATTTTCGATGAATGTACGCCTTATCCAGCGACTTTCGATTATGCGAAAAAATCTATGGAAATGTCTCTTCGTTGGGCAAAACGCAGCCGCGATCGCTTTGATGAATTAGGCAATAAAAATGCCCTATTCGGTATTATCCAAGGCGGCGTGTTTGAAGAATTACGTAAAGTATCACTAGAAGGCTTAGTGAATATTGGCTTTGACGGTTATGCGGTGGGCGGTTTAGCGGTAGGCGAACCAAAAGAAGATATGCACCGCATTTTAGAATACATCTGCCCACAAATTCCGGCTGATAAACCGCGTTATTTAATGGGCGTAGGTAAACCGGAAGATTTAGTGGAAGGTGTGCGTCGTGGTATTGATATGTTTGACTGCGTAATGCCAACCCGTAACGCTCGTAACGGTCATTTATTCGTGACTGACGGCATTGTTAAAATCCGTAATGCAAAATATCGTGATGATACCAGCCCATTGGATCCAGAATGTGATTGCTACACCTGTAAAAACTACACCAAAGCCTATTTATATCATTTAGATAAATGCGGTGAAATTTTAGGTGCACGCTTAAATACCATTCACAATTTACGCTATTATCAACGCTTAATGGCGGAAATTCGTCAGGCTATCGAAGACGATCGTTTTGATGATTTTGTCGTGGAATTCTATGCTCGCATGGGCAAACCAGTTCCCCCATTACAATTAGCGGATAAATCATAATTGATGAAAGTGCGGTAGAAAAATGAAATGTTTTTTGACCGCACTTTTTAACAAAGGAAACCTTATGCAAATCCTCGAACCTCAACAATTTGCCACTTGGAATGAGCCGATTGATATGCTTTATGCTTGTCATAGCAAAGTGAAACGCTTTTGCAAGCAGCTTACGATTCTTCCTGGCTACTTAGAAAAAAATGGCGTGAATCAAGCCGTATTAAATGATGTAAAAACCATTTTGCAGTATTTTAATCATGCTGCACCACTTCATCATGATGATGAAGAAAAAGATTTTTTCCCCGCTTTAATTGAAAAAGCGCCTCAAGCGAAAGAATCGGTGGATGAATTAGAACGCCAACATGTGACTTTGCATGAAAATTGGGCAAAGCTTTCGGAGCAGCTAGAAGAATTAATTACCGAGAAACGTACTGATGTAGATGAAAGACTGATTACACTGTTTGTGGCGAGCTATGATAGACACATTGCCCTTGAGGAGCCGCTATTTGAGCTTGGTAAGCAATATTTATCAGCAGAACAACTCACGGCTATGGGCAAAATTATGTTTGCTCGTCGCCAAGCTTAAATCATGAAATATCAATTAAATTTGACCGCACTTTCCTGCCCGATTCCGCTTTTAACCGCGAAGAAGGCGTTGGCAAATTTAGCGCCGAATGATGAATTAGTTTTGCAATTAAATCGTCAAAGTGCGGTAGAAAATTTTGTTGTTTTTTGTGAAGAAAATCAATGTGAATTAGTGGATCAACATTGGCTTTCCGAGCAAATCTTCGAAGTTTGCTTGAAAAAAATCAATTAATCCAAAAATTCTAGTTGTTATTGCCTTCATCGGCTTTTACTGAATGCCGTTTTATGGTATTTTACGCACACTTTTAACTTTTCATTTTATAAGGAAAACACAATGGAAGCACAAAGCCCAATGTCCACGTTATTTATTTTCGTGATCTTCGGTTTAATTTTTTATTTTATGATTTACCGTCCACAAGCGAAACGTAATAAAGAGCACAAAAAATTAATGTCTGAATTAGCGAAAGGCACTGAAGTATTAACCGCTGGTGGTTTGATTGGTAGAATCACCAAAGTCACTGAAGGTGCTGAAATTGTTATCGCGTTAAACGATACCACTGAAATCACGATTAACCGTAACTACATCGTTTCAGTATTACCGAAAGGTTCTGTAAAATCTCTCTAATTTAAATTCCTAAAGGGAAAACTATGTTAAATCGTTACCCATTATGGAAGAATCTAATGGTGATCCTTGTGGTCGCCATTGGTGCTTTATACTCTCTTCCAAATATCTATGGTGAAGATCCAGCGGTGCAAATTTCTGGTACTCGCGGACAACAAGCAGACACCACCGCATTAACTGAAGTACAAAATGTACTGAAAGAAAATAACCTTCCAACCAAATCTATCGTTCTTGAAAATGGCTCCATTCTTGCCCGTTTCACCAACACAGATGACCAACTTCTTGCCAAAGATAAAATTGCAGAAAAACTTGGCACTAACTACACCACCGCATTAAACCTTGCACCGGCAACACCAGCTTGGTTAAGCAGCATTGGTGCAAATCCAATGAAATGGGGTTTGGACTTACGTGGTGGGGTACGTTTCTTGATGGAAGTGGATATGAATTCTGCATTGGCTAAACGTCAAGAACAGTTACAAGACACATTACGCAACGAATTACGTAAAGAAAAAATTCAGTTTACGGCGATTAAAAATGGCGACAAATTTGGTACAACGGTCACATTAGAAAACGCAGACCAAATGTCAAAAGCAGCGCGTATTATTCGTCAGTTACACCCAACATTAGACGTGTCTGACATTGGTGACAACACCTTAAACCTTGCCCTTTCAGAAGCGGCATTAACAGAATCACGTAACTTAGCCATCGAGCAAAACTTAACGATTTTACGTAAACGTGTTGCTGAATTAGGCGTAGCTGAAGCGGTTATCCAACGTCAAGGCGCAGAACGTATCGTAATCGAATTGCCGGGTGTTCAAGATACGGCGCGTGCAAAAGAAATCTTAGGGGCAACTGCAACACTTGAATTCCGTATTGTGAATTCATTAGTAAATCCTGAATCGGCTGCTCGTGGTATGTTACCTTCTGACACAGAAATCAAATATGACCGTCAAGGTAGACCTGTTGCACTTTACAAACGTGCGGTATTAGGTGGTGAGCACATCATCAACTCAAGTTCTGGTTTAGACCAAAACACCAGCACACCACAAGTAAGTGTAACCTTGGACAGTGAAGGCGGCGAAATCATGTCGCAAACCACCAAGAAATACTACAAAAAACCAATGGCAACCTTGTATGTAGAATACAAAGACAACGGTAAAAAAGACGAAAATGGCAAAACCATTTTAGAGAAAAGTGAAGAAGTGATTAACGTTGCTACCATTCAAGGTCGCTTCAGTTCTAACTTCCAAATTACTGGTGTAAGCAGCTCGGCCGAAGCACAAAACCTTTCTATGTTATTAAAATCAGGTGCATTAATTGCGCCAGTGCAAATTGTTGAAGAACGAACAATCGGTCCTTCTCTTGGTGCACAAAACGTAGAACAAGGTATTGATGCAAGCTTCTGGGGCTTAATTGCCGTCATAGTCTTCATGCTGATTTACTATAAAATCTTCGGTATTATCGCAAGCTTCGCCTTGGTGATTAATATCGTTTTATTAGTCGGTTTGATGTCTATCCTACCTGGTGCAACACTCACCATGCCGGGGATTGCGGGTATCGTATTAACCCTGGGGATGTCGGTGGATGCCAACGTACTTATTTTTGAGCGTATCAAAGAAGAAATTCGTAATGGTCGTCCAATCCAGCAAGCCATTAACGAAGGTTATAACGGTGCATTCACCTCTATCTTCGATGCGAACTTAACCACAATTTTAACGGCAATCATTCTTTATGCTGTGGGTACCGGTCCAATTCAAGGCTTTGCGGTAACCCTTGCATTAGGCGTAGCAATTTCAATGTTTACAGCGATTACTGGAACACGTGCTATCGTGAACTTCCTATACGGCGGTAAACGTCTTGAAAAATTATCAATTTAGGTAGGATAAGATGAGATTATTTGCAAAAGATAAAAACGGACATTTTATCCGTGAAGTGAATGGGATTAAATTGCCATTCCCTCTCACTGAATTTATGAAAGTGAGATTTGTAGGGTATGCATTTTCCGCAATTTTAATGGCGATTTCCCTCTTCTTCATTGTGACAAAAGGCTTCAACTGGGGCTTGGATTTTACCGGTGGTGTGGTATTTGATACTCACTTCTCACAACCGGCTGATTTAGAAAAAATCCGTGGCACATTAAATCAAAACGGGATTGCAAGCCCGATTGTACAAACAACCGGTTCTGTACAAGACGTGATGATCCGCTTACCAGCTGATAATAACGATTCTGCTATTGGTGATCACGTTAAAAGCATGCTCCAAACGATTGATCCTAATATTCATATTAACAGTATCGAATTCGTCGGTCCAAACGTTGGTGAAGAACTGGCTCAAGGTGCGGTTTATGCGACCCTTGCGACCTTGGCAATGATGTTAATTTACGTGGGTTCACGTTTTGAATGGCGTTTAGGTTTTGGTGGTATTGCCTCACTTGCGCATGACGTGGTGATTACACTCGGTGTATTCTCTGCATTACAAGTCGAAATGGATTTAACCTTCGTGGCGGCGATTCTTTCCGTTGTAGGTTATTCTATCAACGATAGTATCGTGGTATTCGACCGTGTGCGTGAAAACTTCCGTAAAATTCGCCGTGTAGAAACTATCGATATTATTGATATTTCCTTAACGCAAACCTTATCGAGAACCATCATGACATCTCTCACAACGCTTCTTGTTGTGATTGCCTTGTTCTTCTTTGGTGGTCCATCAATTCATAACTTCTCATTAGCGTTATTAATTGGTATCGGTTTTGGTACTTACTCATCAATCTTTATCGCGATTGCGATTGCTTATGATATCGGCCTACGCCGTGAACATATGATTCCACCCAAAGTGGATAAAGAAGTAGATGATTTACCTTAATCTATTAAACATCAGATAAAAAGAAAGCCACCATAACGGTGGCTTTTTTATTGCTAAAATTATGACATTTTATGACTGCACTTTAGTCGTTTACATCACCTAATAAAGCCGCATATTTCTTCGTTGATTCAGAGCTTTCCAAGGTAATTTTAAACGCCATTGTTAATGGCACTGAAAGTAACATACCGACTGTACCGAGCAACCATCCCCAGAAAAGCAACGAAAAGAATACGACCAAGGTAGAAAGCCCTAAAGTTTTTCCCATCATTTTTGGTTCAATAATATTACCAATCACAATATTTGATGCAATGATACCAGCTGTCACGCCCATACCCACACCAAATCCATTCAGCAATAACGCTTGGACAACAATCGGCACGGCTGCAATAATCGAGCCAATATTTGGAATGTAATTTAATAGGAAGCTTAAGGTTGCCCATAAAATCGCATATTGGACATCCATTACATCCAACAAAATCCACGTCGAGACGCCGGTAAGCAAACTAATCACCGTTTTCACACCAAGATAACTAATCACACCATCTAAAATACGATCGATGTGATGTTCTTCCGCGACAACATCATGTTCATTATCACTTAAAACTAAAGCAAGTTTATGCTTCATGGTTGGTGCTTCAAGCAGCATAAAAATCACCGCTAAGATCAACACAAAAACATTTGTCACCACACCAGAAAAGTTTAATAACAAACGGCTCACAAAGTTCATGATCACACTTGGATCAAAATGCTCCATAATGGCTTCGCGAGAAATTACAATCGGCAATTTCAGTTTTTGAGCTAATGCCATGGCGTCATTTATACGCTCTGAAAGCAACACTTTATATTGAGGAATTGAGCGAGTGAATTCCTGCACACTGCTGTTAATTAATCCTGCCAGGAAAAAGAATACGATTAAAATTAAGATAAACAACAAGGCAATCGCAATACCATGTGGCACTTTGCGTTGTGTCATCGCTTTAATTACCGGCGAACAAATAATGGCGATAAATAATGCCAATAAAAAAGGCACGACAATCTCCGCCGCCAATTTAATTCCCGCAAATACAATCACTAAAGCTGCCATTGCGACTAAAGTGCGGTTAAAATTTAAGTTTTTTTCCACTAAATGGCTTCCTCATTTTCTTCGCCTGTACGAACACGGATCACGCGTTCTACATCATAAACAAAGATCTTCCCATCACCGATTTTCCCTGTTTGGCAAGTTTCAACAATGGTTTCAAGACATTGTTCAAGTAAATCATCCGGCACGACAATTTCCATTTTCACTTTAGGTAGAAAATCCACCATATATTCCGCACCGCGATAAAGCTCTGTATGCCCTTTTTGGCGGCCAAAACCACGGACTTCAGTCACGGTCATTCCGCTAATACCGATATCAGATAAATTTTCACGCACATCATCTAATTTAAATGGCTTAATAATGGCTTCGATTTTTTTCATCTTATTTCTCCAAATTTTCACGGCGCGCGGCTTTCGGGCGGAAGCTTGTAATCACTTCAGGTTTGGTATCAATATAAATACCATCAATTAATTGCAAACAGTAAGGCACTGCACTAAAAATCCCTTTCACTAAGACTTTGCCTTGTTCATCTTTCACGCCTTCTAAGGTTTCTTTGATGGCTTTTGGTTGACCAGGTAAATTCAAGATGAGACTGTTTTTACGAATCACACCAACTTGACGAGATAGAATCGCTGTTGGCACAAAATGTAAACTCACTTGACGCATTTGCTCACCAAATCCAGGCATTTCACGATCGGCTACTGCTAACGTGGCATCAGGTGTCACATCACGTTTTGCCGGACCTGTACCGCCCGTTGTGAGCACTAAATGACAATGGTGCTCATCCACTAATTCTTTCAAAGTTTGTTCGATTAATGGTTGCTCATCTGGAATTAATCGCGTTTCCACTTCAAAAGGGTCTACCAACGCTTGCTCTAACCATTGTTGTAATTCTGGAATCCCTTGATCTTGATACACACCACTTGATGCACGATCTGATACTGAAACCAAACCAATTTTTAAAAGTGCGGTCATTTTTTTCCTCATTTTTATACGCAATACACAGCGTCATTCTACCCTATTTTATCTTTTACCAAAGCATAAAAAAGCCATTTAGCTTTCACTAAATGGCTTTTCATTTTACAAATTATTGTCTGGCTTGAACTTTGCCATCCACATAATCCACTGTGACTACTTTACCTGGTAATAATTGACCAGATAGAACTTGTTGTGCCAAGCTGTTTTCGATCTCTTGTTGGATTGCACGTTTTAATGGACGCGCCCCATAAATTGGGTCGTAACCCACTTCACCAATGAAATCTAATAAAGCTTCAGTAAACACTAATTCGTAGCCACGAGTTTCCATACGTTTTGCTAAGCGTTCTAATTGAATACTTGTAATTGCACGGATATTTTCTTTATCAAGTGGATGGAATACCACAGTTTCGTCAATACGGTTGATAAATTCCGGACGGAAATGTTGGCTCACCACTGACATCACTAAGGCTTTCATTTCGCCATAGCTTTCGTTTTTGCTACCTTGGATTAAATCAGAACCCAAGTTAGAGGTCATAATCACCACGGTGTTACGGAAGTCCACAGTACGACCTTGACCATCAGTTAAACGGCCATCATCCAATACTTGTAATAAGATGTTGAATACATCCGCATGTGCTTTTTCCACTTCATCGAGCAAAATTACTGAATATGGACGACGACGCACTGCTTCAGTTAAGTAACCACCTTCTTCATAGCCAACATAACCTGGAGGCGCACCGACTAAACGAGATACGCTGTGTTTTTCCATAAACTCTGACATATCAATACGTACCATCGCATCTTCGCTGTCAAAGAGGAATTTCGCCAATGTTTTGCAAAGCTCCGTTTTACCCACACCAGTTGGACCTAAGAATAAGAAAGAACCAATTGGGCGGTTAGGATCAGAAAGCCCTGCACGGCTACGACGAATCGCGTTTGCAACGGCATCGACTGCTTCTTCTTGACCGATCACACGTTTATGCAATTCTTCTTCCATGCGTAAGAGTTTTTCTTTCTCACCTTCCATCATTTTAGAAACTGGAATGCCTGTTGCTTTAGAAAGCACTTCCGCAATTTCTTCATCCGTCACACGATAGCGTAATAAGCTCATTTCTTTGCCTTCGCCAGTTTCAGCGGCAGCAAGTTGTTTTTCCAATTCAGGAATACGACCGTATTGAAGCTCAGACATTTTACTTAAATCGCCTGCACGACGCGCTTGTTCCATTTCAGTTTTTGCCGCATCTAACTCTTGTTTGATGTGTTGTGAACCTGAAAGGGTCGCTTTTTCTGATTTCCAAACTTCTTCAAGTTCAGCATATTCACGTTCTTTATCTGCAAGCTCTTTTTCTAACATCTCTAAACGCTTACGGCTTGCTTCGTCTTCTTCTTTTTGTAATGCTTGTTGTTCCAATTTTAATTGGATAATACGGCGTTCAAGACGATCAAGCGGCTCTGGTTTAGAGTCAATTTCCATACGGATGCTCGAAGCAGCTTCATCGATTAAGTCGATGGCTTTATCCGGCAATTGACGATCGGAAATATAACGATGCGAAAGTGTTGCCGCTGCTACAATTGCCGGGTCAGTAATATCTACATGGTGATGGATCTCATAGCGCTCTTTCAAACCACGTAAAATCGCAATGGTATCTTCTACACTTGGTTCATCTACAAAGACTTTTTGGAAACGACGTTCAAGCGCCGCATCTTTCTCGATATATTGACGATATTCGTCTAGTGTAGTCGCACCCACACAGTGTAATTCACCACGTGCTAAACTTGGTTTTAATAAGTTACCTGCATCCATCGCACCGTCAGTTTTACCTGCACCAACCATGGTATGGATTTCATCAATAAAGAGGATCACTCGACCTTCTTCTTTTGCAAGCTCATTTAATACCGCTTTTAAACGTTCTTCAAATTCACCACGGTATTTTGCACCTGCAATCAGTGCGCCCATATCTAAAGAAAGTACACGTTTGTTTTTCAAGCCTTCCGGTACTTCACCATTGACAATACGTTGTGCCAAACCTTCCACAATAGCGGTTTTACCTACACCAGGCTCACCGATTAATACTGGGTTGTTTTTGGTACGACGTTGCAATACTTGAATGGCTCGACGAATCTCTTCATCACGGCCAATCACCGGGTCGAGTTTGCCACTCTCAGCACGAGCGGTTAAATCAATCGTATATTTTTCAAGAGCTTGTCTGCTTTCTTCTGCATTTTGATCGTTCACGCTTTGTCCTCCGCGAATATGTTGAATCGCTTGTAAAATTTGTTCTTTTTTCGCACCACATTTTTTCAAAATGTCATTTAATGCACCACGCTCTTCAAGAGCTGCTAATAAGAACAATTCACTGGAAATAAATTTATCTTGTTTTTGTTGTGCTAATTTGTCACATAAATTCAATAAGTTGAGTAATTGACGAGAAATTTGCACATCTCCGCCATTACCTGACACTTGTGGCAATTTATTCAATTCTGCGTTTAATTCATTACGTAATAACGAGACATTCACACCACTTGCTGTCAAAATCGGTGCAATTGAACCGTCTTGTTGATTTAAAAGTGCGGTCAATAAATGCACTGGTTCGATAAACTGATTATCTTTACCTAGCGCCAATGATTGTGCTTCACTGAGTGCTTGTTGGAATTTAGTGGTAAATTTTTCAATATTCATATCTTATCTTCTCCTGCATAAAATACTTGGGGTCATCCCCTTTATGAGTAATTAAATAAGACCCTTTTTTGGTATTTCAAGAGAAAAAATAGACTATTTTTAATTTTTTCTATCAAACTTTACGTCTTGATAGGTTTAAGCAACTAAGATTTGATGAAGTGGCACGTCCCACGCTTCTGTTGGAAGCTGTTCGACTTGCTGACATTGATGGGCTAATCCCACGGGGATAAAAGAAGCATTTTGCCAATTTTGTAAGGTGCGATCATAAAAACCACCGCCCATGCCAAGGCGATTACCTTGTTTATCAAAAGCGACAAGTGGGGTAAAAAGAATATCTAATTCATCCAAAGGCAATACGTTTTGCACATTGAGTTTGGGCTCCCAAATGCCAAATTTATTTTTCAGCATTGGTGTATCTGGCAAATAACGTAAGAACAAAAGATGATTCGGATTAAAAGGGTGTAATACGGGCAAATAAACGTGCTTATCTTGTGCCCAAAGAGTTTTAATAAGTTTATCTGTGGAGATTTCTCCATCAAAGGAAACATACAAGGCAATATGCTGCGCATTTCGTTCTTCAATTAATGCGAGAGCTTGTTGAGTGATGGAGTCTTCCACCTGTTGCTGCTGAAGTGCGGTCAAATTTGCTCGTGTTTTACGAATTTGCTGACGAAGCTGATTGCGAAGCGTTTGCTGTGTTGATTTCATTCGATTGGAAAGAATGGATTTAAGAGAAAGGTCCCAGAGTGCCGCTACGAGTAGTAGTCCTTGAACCCGACGGTCCAAGGAAACCGGTAAGGCCATTTTTAGGTTTCTTTAGTCCAATGACAAAGTCAAAGGTCAAGCCTACACACCAATGGCGGGAAACCGATTTATAAAGTTCTAAGTATCGGCTCAGGGACATAACCCATCCACGAACACCCCAGGAAATCTTTTAAATTTATACTAGCTCAATTTGATTAGTTTGACTAGCCTTTATTTGAATAATTTTGCTTATTCAAGCTCGCCCCACAAGGGACGAGAATTATTTTTTAACCGGTTGAGTTAAATCAGATTCTTCCGGTTTTTTCACGTCCGCAAATTGTTTATCTTTATTCGCATCGATAACTTGCTGAGTTTGGTTCGCTAATTGTTGTAAACCCATTTTCTCGTATGCTTCTTTCATTAAGAATAAACCTTCGTAAGTTGCTTTTGCATCCGGATATTGTTGCAACATACCTACCACACGGTTTGATACCGCGACCCACGCATCACGTTTTGCATAGAATTTAGCAATTTCTAATTCATGACGTGCCAATGAGTCTTTAATATACGCCATACGCGCTACTGCATCTTGTGAATATGGGCTATTTGGGAACGCACGCACTAAGCTTTGGAAGTTTGAAAACGCCGTTTTCATTGAAGTCGTTTCACGCGTTGCACGATCGATACCAAAGAAATCTTGGATCATGTTATCAGCCGTTGCTAAGTTTGTTAAACCCGCCATATACACTGCATAGTCACGGTTTGGACTTTGTGGGAATTGGTGTAAATAGTTATCTACAGTAACCAACGTTGCGGTGTAATCTTGTGTTTTATAGTTTGCATAAATTAAATCAAGCATTGCTTGCTCTTGGTAAGTACTACCAGGGAAACGCTCTGTTGCCGCTTTTAAATAACGAATCGAGTCAGAATAGCTTCCTTCTTGCAATGCTGCTGCCCCTTTTGCATAAAGATCATCAACAGAAGCTTGCTCTACTTCTTTATTACCACTGCTACAAGCTGCAATCGCGAATGAGGTCAATGCAATAAGTGCAAGAGATTTTATTTTACGCATTCTTTTTTCCTTAATTTTTACGAAAATCAATAAATAAGTTACAATTAACGAATATTGTATAGAACATTACACAATAAGCCAACTTTTTAAATTTTTAGATGGATTTTTTATGCCACAAATGACCTTAACGGCTGAAATTCAGCCCGAACAAATGGGACAGCGTTTAGACCAAACCCTCGCAGAGTTGTTCCCTGAATATTCCCGTTCCCGTTTAAAAACCTGGATTGAAGCAAAACAGGTAAAAATGAACGGTGAAATTGCCGATATTCCACGTGCAAAAGTGTATGGCGGAGAGCAAATTGAAATTTCGGTAGAAGTGGAAGATGAAAACCGTTTTGAGCCACAAAATATTCCACTCAATATCGTTTATGAAGATGACGATATTATCGTGATTAACAAACCTAAAGATCTCGTCGTCCACCCTGGTGCAGGCAATCCGGATGGCACGGTACTTAACGCACTACTCTATCACTATCCACCTATTGCCGAAGTACCGCGCGCAGGAATTGTGCATCGTTTAGATAAAGACACAACAGGCCTCATGGTTGTCGCTAAAACGATTCCTGCACAAACGAAACTCGTGCGTGACTTACAAAAACGTAAGATCACTCGTGAATACGAAGCCGTTGCAAGTGGCATTATGACCAAAGGCGGCACTGTAGATCAGCCAATGGCTCGCCACGCGACAAAACGCACATTGATGGCGGTTCACCCAATGGGTAAACCGGCTGTGACACACTATCGCATTATGGAAAATTTCCGTAATTACACGCGTTTACGCTTACGTTTAGAAACAGGCCGTACTCACCAAATTCGTGTGCACATGGCACATATTGCGCATCCACTATTGGGTGATCAAACTTATGGAGGTCGTCCTCGTCCACCTAAAAATGCAAGCGAAGCCTTCAATGAGGTACTGCGTAATTTTAAACGCCAAGCCTTACATGCAGTTATGTTACGTTTAGCTCACCCTATTACGGGGGAAATGATGGAATGGTATGCACCATTGCCCGATGACTTTGTCGAATTACTGCATGCCTTAAAAGCGGATTACCTCGAACACAAAGACGAATTGGATTATTAAGATGAAAACCATTGTTCCAAACTGGAATGTTCCACCACATATCCAAGCTTTTACAACCACAAGAGAAGGTGGCGTAAGCCTGCCGCCTTTCGGTAGTTTCAATTTAGGCGATCATGTCGAAGACGATAAAAGTGCGGTCAAAACTAACCGCACTTTATTGGTTGAAAAATTTAATCTGCCACATTTCCCGTTATTTTTAACTCAAACGCACAGCACTCGTGTGATTACAGTACCTTATGAGGGAAATAATTTTGAAGCTGATGCAGTTTACACCAATCAACCTAACCAAGTCTGTTTGGTGATGACAGCTGATTGTTTGCCAGTTTTATTCACCAATAAACAAGGCACTGAAGTGGCTGCATCCCATGCGGGCTGGCGCGGACTCTGTGATGGTGTTTTAGAAGAAACCGTGAAATGTTTCCAATCAGATCCCGAAGAGATTATCGCGTGGTTTGGACCAGCTATCGGACCCAATGCGTTCCAGGTAGGTAAAGAAGTGATTGAGCAATTTATGGCTTTTGACCCGATTGCAGAAACGGCTTTTCGACCAGATCCGAATGAAGCAGGAAAATACCTCGGCAATCTTTATCAAATCGCCACACAACGACTCAACAAATTAGGTATTACCCAAATTTATGGTGGGGAGCATTGTACATTCAATGAAAAAGAGAGCTTCTTTTCCTATCGTCGAGATGGCAAAACAGGCCGAATGGCGAGTCTGATTTGGATAAAAAAATAAACTTATAAATACAACAAACCGCACCTTAAAGTGCGGTTTATTTTTGGCTTATTCTGAATAGTTTTCAAACCAACTTTCTAAAATCAGACAAGCAGAGATCCCATCTACTTTGCCTTTATTGAGGGCGCGATAACCGCCACGCTGGAAAATTTCATCGCGTGCAGAAACCGTCGTTAAGCGCTCATCTTGCAGTTCTACTTTAATACCGAAACGACCATTTAAGCGATTGGCAAATTTTTTCGCACGAAGTGTTAAATCTTGCTCGGTACCATCCATATTTAAAGGCAATCCCACCACAATAACATCGGGCTTCCAATCCTTTAAACATTTTTCAATGGCATCCCAATTGGGAATCCCATCTTGCGCTTTAAATGCAGGCAAAGCTTGAGCTGTCCCCGTAATACTTTGCCCGACCGCACAACCAATGCTTTTTGTGCCAAAATCAAACGCAATTGCCGTGATGCCCATTAACTATGCCCCACTTGTGAAAAGACAAAATTATGAGGATGAATCCCTAATAATTGATTCGCGGCAGGATAACGATCTTCATAAATAGTTTCAAATAAAATGGTGTCTGAAGCAGGTGCCACTAACCACGCATTATCTGCTATCTCTTGTTCTAGCTGTCCGGCTGTCCAACTGGCACAACCGAGTGCAACAAGATATTTCTCAGGCGCATCCGCTGAACCAAAGGTTTCCACAATATCTGCTGACGTGGTGAGATACATATCATCAGTAATTTTATAACTATGCTCAAATTCTTTCGCAGTTTTCTTATGCAAAATAAAACCACGCTCGGAATGTACAGGTCCACCCGCAAGTACTAGTTCATTGCTAAAAGTGCGGTCATTTTTCATCATAAAATTCATTTTTGAATATAGTTCAGCAATGCTTAAATCGGTGGGTTGATTAATCACTAAGCCCATCGAACCTTGCTCATTATGCTCGCACATGTACACCACGGTATTTTGGAAATAATCCTCCAACTGTGGCATCGCAATTAAAAATTGCCCTTGTAAATCCATCATTATCCAAAATCTCCAAAACAAATTTGTAACGCACTAATGGCTGCTAAAGAAGCCGTTTCTGTGCGTAGTACACGCTTTCCTAATAAAATTTCAGTAAATCCTTGTTGTTCAGTTTGTGCGATTTCTTGAGGTGATAAACCGCCTTCTGAACCAATAAGTAAACGAACCCCTTCTTTTGGAATTGAAGGTAAGGTTTTAATTGAATATTGGGCTCTTGGATGTAAATTCAATTTCAATGCACCATCATTCTCTGCACACCAATCTTGTAATTTCATTAACGGACGAATTTCTGGCACAACGTTACGGCCACATTGTTCACAAGCCGCAATAGCAATTTTTTGCCATTGTTGAATTTTCTTATCCATGCGTTCGCCGTCTAGCTTCACGCCACAGCGTTCTGACCATAATGGTGTAATCACGTTAACGCCTAACTCTACAGATTTCTGAATGGTGAATTCCATTCGATCACCACGGGAAATAACCTGCCCTAAGTGAATAGATAAATTCGACTCTTTATCACTCAATTCACAGCCTAGAATTTCCACTTTAACGGCTTTTTTGCTCGCTTCAATAATTTTTGCTGGATAAATATGATTACTTCCATCAAATAATTCAATTTGCTCACCTTCAGTCATACGAAGTACACGTCCTACGTGATTAGCCGCATCCTCTGAAAGTTGGCAAGTAGATTGATTTTTAAGGGATTCTGGATGATAAATTCTTGGAATACGCATAATATTGAGTCTTTGATATAAGGAAAAAGTGCGGTCATTTTCAACCGCACTTTTCATATTATTCTGTTTCTAAATCTTTTGGCAAACTTTCTAAAATGGTTCGCCAATAAGCGGAAGTCACTTGCTTGTGTTTACGAATACAGCCTACCACTAAATCAGATTGACCTCTTTCACAAATATCACGCAATTCTACATAAAAATCATGCGTGACTTGGCGATGTTTTTCTTCACTGAAAAACAATAAACCAATTTTATGATAGACCCCACGTAAACTATTAAAAATTAAACGATAGAAAGGTTTATTAGCCATTACGGTAAACTGACGGAATAAGGCATAATCGAATTCCATGTAACTTTCAGCGGTGTTTTCTAATGAATCTAGCCCTTTAAACAAAGCAACCGAGGCTTTAGGCGAATTTTTTACAGCTTCATAAATATAGGATTCAGACATACGACTACGCAACGAAAGCATATTTTCAATGATTAATGGCGCGCTTTGACGATCTAAAGTAATTAAGGTTTCAATAATGCTTGGACCAGCTGTATCCCAAATATTATTGACTTTTGTCGGCTTGCCGTGTTGAATGGTAAGCCAGCCATCACGAGCCAAACGCTGCAATACTTCGCGTAATGTGGTGCGTGTTACACCAATTTTATCAGCTAAATCACGCTCAGAAGGAAGACTGGTGCCTGCGGGAAATACATTATCCCAAATACTTCTAACAATATATTCTTCGGCAAGAGCGGCTGGGCTTTGTGCCCGTAAAAGGGTATTATCTGTTTGCATAAATATAAAATAAATATAAAAAAAGCTTAAAAAGATCAAAAAAATGTGATTTATTCAATAAATCTTTAACTGGTCTATTATCCTTTAAAGCAGTATATATTACAATGACAAGACTATAAAAAAACGGAGTTCGATATGACTTACACACAAGCATTCATGAAAAACTTTCTGGGCGCAAGTCCAGATTGGTATAAATTAACCATTATTGCCTTCTTGGTAATTAATCCGATTTTATTCTTTTTCGTCAGCCCATTTATTGCTGGCTGGCTACTCGTAGCAGAGTTTATTTTCACGCTAGCCATGGCATTAAAATGCTACCCTCTTCAACCAGGTGGTTTATTAGCATTTGAAGCCATTGCCATTGGCATGACGAATGCCGAACACGTTAAAGCGGAGATCGTGGCAAACTTTGAAGTCGTTTTACTTTTAATCTTCATGGTGGCCGGTATTTATTTTATGAAGCAACTTTTGCTTTATGTTTTCACCAAATTATTAGTGCGTATTCGTTCTAAAATCGTTCTCTCTTTAGCATTCTGTTTTAGTGCTGCATTTCTTTCAGCTTTCTTAGATGCACTAACTGTTGTAGCAGTTATCATTAGCGTTGCCATGGGTTTCTATGGGGTTTATCACAAAGTGGCATCCGGGAAAAATCTACAAGAAGCGGTTGATATTGCCGATGATAACAAAATCAAAAATCATGAAACTTTAGAAAAATTCCGTTCTTTCTTACGTAGCTTAATGATGCATGCAGGTGTGGGTACCGCACTCGGTGGTGTAATGACCATGGTGGGTGAGCCACAAAACTTAATCATTGCAGAACAAGCTAAATGGAATTTCATTGAATTTTTCTTCCGCATGGCTCCTGTAACAGTCCCTGTATTTATCTGCGGATTACTCACTTGTATTTTAGTCGAAAAATTTAAATTATTCGGTTATGGTGAAAAACTACCGGAAGAAGTATGGCAAGTCTTAGCAGATTTAGATCGTGAAAACACACAAAAAATGTCTAAACAAGATAAGATTCGTCTTTCTGTCCAAGCAGTTATCGCGGTTTGGTTGATCTTAGGTTTAGCCTTCCATTTAGCGGCTGTAGGCATGATTGGTTTAAGTGTGATTATCCTTGCAACAACCTTTACTGGTGTAACTGATGAACACGCTATTGGTAAAGCATTCCAAGAAAGTTTACCTTTCACTGCATTATTAGTCGTATTTTTCTCTGTCGTTGCGGTGATTATCGACCAAAAACTCTTTGCGCCAATTATTCACTTTGTATTAAGTTCTGAAGAGAAAACACAATTAGCATTATTCTACGGTTTCAATGGTTTACTTTCTGCGATTTCTGATAACGTATTCGTAGCAACAGTTTATATCAATGAAGCGAAACATGCCCTTGCGACAGGCGCAATTGCACCGCACCAATTTGAATTACTTGCGGTAGCAATCAATACAGGTACAAACTTACCTTCTGTCGCGACACCAAACGGTCAAGCCGCATTCTTGTTCTTATTAACATCATCACTTGCGCCATTAATTAAACTTTCTTATGGTAGAATGGTCTACATGGCATTGCCTTACACTATCGTATTAACGTTAGTGGGTTTCCTTGCAATCGAATTTATCCTACCAGGAATGACGATTTGGCTTGCAAACCTTGGCTTAATTCTTCCAATTTAATGAAGCATAAGGAGAAAGAATGCTCGACTTTTTTAAGCAATTATCCCTTAAACGTTCAGCGTGGATCTTTTTGGCATTTACCGCATTAGCCTTAGAATCGACCGCACTTTACTTTCAATACGGAATGGGTTTACAACCTTGCGTACTTTGTGTTTACGAACGTTTAGCTATGGTAGGGTTATTTATTGCTGGTATTATCGGCGCCTTAGCCCCTAGCTCGCTTATTATCCGCATTCTTGCTCTTATTGTGGGTTTATTTAGTGCAATCAAAGGATTAATGATCTCCATTCGTCACCTTGATTTACAAATGAATCCAGCCCCATGGAAACAATGTGAATTTATACCAAACTTTCCGGAAACGTTACCATTCCATAAATGGCTACCTGCGGTGTTCAATCCGACAGGTAGCTGTAATGAAAGCCAATGGTCACTTTTCGGCATCACGATGGTGCAATGGTTGGTATTTATTTTCACTGTCTATGTCATTGTGTTGGGATTAATTACACTTTCACAAGTGAAGAAAAGTCGAAATCGACGCCTTATTTTTAAATAGTCTAATCACATACTAAAAAGCCTAGAGAGATTCTCTAGGCTTTTTTCTTACTGAAAGTCATTCTGTACTCAACATTATTCAAGAAAGAAATACCAATAAGGCATTAAGATCAACCAAATAAAGGCACTGAGAATAACAACAAATTTAAAACTGAAGTGTTTGGTTTTATGACGAAAGCGTTTCATCCCGCAATAAACACCAATAAACCCACCAAGCAGGCTTAATAGAAAGAAAGTATTTTCAGAAATTCGCCAGCCGTGACGAACCGCGCGGACTTTGTCTTTCCACATTAAAAAATAAGCGGCGATATTTACCGCCGCTAACATCAAAAATAAAAGCTGAATCAGCATTATGCGTAAACTGGAAGACGTTTGCAGATTGCCAATACTTTTTCTTTGGTTGCTGCAATCACTTGTTCTTCGTTTTCTTTGCCTAATGCATCTAATACGTCACACATCCAGCCGGCTAACTCACGACAGTCTTGTTCGTTAAAACCACGACGAGTCACTGCTGGTGTACCAACACGAATACCAGAGGTCACAAATGGTTTTTGTGGATCATTTGGTACTGAGTTTTTATTCACCGTAATATTCGCTTTACCTAGCGCTGCATCTGCTGCTTTACCGGTTAAGCCTTGTTTGATGAAGCTCACTAAGAATAAATGGTTTTCAGTGCCGTTTGAAACCACGTCATAACCACGTTGTTTAAACACTTCTACCATTGCTTTCGCATTTTTAATCACGTTTGCTTGGTATTCTTTATAAGCTGGTTCTAACGCCTCTTTGAAACATACTGCTTTAGCCGCAATAATGTGAACTAATGGACCACCTTGGTTTGCAGGGAAAACAGAAGATTGTAAGCGTTTATAAAGCTCTTCATCACCGCAAGAAGAAAGGATTAAACCACCACGTGGACCACCTAAGGTTTTATGGGTAGTCGTTGTGACAACATGTGCGTATGGTAATGGATTTGGATATAAACCTGCTGCGATTAAACCTGCAACATGCGCCATATCCACAAATAAATACGCGCCCACTTCATCCGCGATTTCGCGCATTTTTTTCCAATCTACAACTTGAGAATAAGCAGAGAAACCTGCCACAATCATTTTTGGTTTATGCTCTAATGCTTTTTGACGCACATCTTCATAGTCAATTAAACCATCAGCAGTGATACCATAAAGTACAGAATTATAGATTTTACCGGAGAAGCTCACTTTCGCCCCATGGGTTAAATGACCACCGTGTGCTAAGTCCATCCCTAAAATAGTATCGCCTGCATTGATTAATGCGCCATATACTGCTGCATTCGCTTGTGAACCCGAGTGTGGTTGTACGTTCACATAATCCGCACCAAACAACACTTTAGCACGATCAATCGCCAACTGCTCCACAATGTCTGCGTACTCACAACCGCCGTAGTAACGTTTACCTGGGTAGCCTTCAGCATACTTGTTAGTAAACTGTGAACCTTGCGCTTCCATTACGCGTGGGCTTGCATAGTTTTCAGATGCGATAAGCTCGATATGCTCTTCTTGACGACGATTTTCGCCCTGAATGGCTTGCCATAGAACCGGATCGTAATCAGCGATGTTCATACTTTTTTTAAACATTGTGTTTTCCTCGTTGTTTGAATTATTTGTGTATAGTTTACCTGTTTCCAAGTAAAAACTTAATCAAAAATTTCGATCATATTTTCATTATTACAATGAAAAACATTCATTTATCTAAATCGAGCCTTTTTCTTTCACTAACTTCTCAATTAGTTTAACTTCTTTTGTTTTCTCGCCAGCTTCCAGTTTACGGCATTGGCTGGTTTCTTTCGTATAGGTATTAAAATTTGTCATCCTTGTTGGGCTTTTCATTTTAATCTTCATATCCAAATGATTACCGCAGTTATTACAAGGTGAAACAAATTCCTTATCATATTCTTTAAATTCTGGAGATTGTTCAATAATTTTCGCGACTTGTGGTGAATGCGCTGTTTTAAATAGACGATCCGTAAAGTCATAACTTAACTTGCCATCATTCGCCTGCCATTTGGCTTTAGCTTGCAATAAATAACGCATCCAGCCTTCTTTTGTATCAATCTGTGAAATGCCGCGTAGAAGCACAGTTTGATCTGCGTGATAGGTGACATAATCAAAATGCTCAACCGGTAAAGGGGATTTCGCAGCAGGTTTTACATGGCAAATCCAATCGCCGACTAAGGCTTTTTCCTGTTCCGTTTGTTGATGTGCCGTTGCACATCCCGATAACAATACTGCGATAAAACTACTTAATACTAATTTTCTCATCATAATTCTCCTTTTATTAATTAGATTCCCGCACTTTAAAAAATAAAGTGCGGTTGAAATCGTATTTGTTTTTCTTTATCGACTCTATTTCTTGACAAACCATTTATTCAATAACTGAATGTCCTTGTCATTTTCTGTCACTCGTCGGCAAGTTTCAAAATCCTTACCGAGAATAAGTTGATTGCCATTTTGTTTCAGCTCAATTGGCATATCCGTATGATTACCAGATTTACTATAAAATGCAGCCAACTGTTCTTTTTCTTGTTTTTGTAAAGCTTTATTTTGCTTGATGACTTTAGCCACATTTTTACTATGAGCCGGCACCATAGCACGATCGATAAAATCAAAACTCAAGACATTATTTTGGCTCTGCCATTTCACCTTGCCTTTGGTTAAATAACGAATTGTGCTCTCTCTATCTAATTCAATGCTAGAAATGCCTCGCAATAGCCCGGTTCCATCAGATTTCAAAACAAAATGATCTAAACGATCATAAGTTTGTTTATCTTTCGTCGGGATCGTATGACAAATCCACTCGCCATCTAACGTTGAGCTTTTTGAAACGCTTGAAGCCCCGGCACAACCTGTTAATAATACTGCGACGATACTACCCAATATTAACTTTCTCATAAGATACTCCTTTTATTGACTGTAGGGATAACATTCATCACTACAAAGTAGGGAAAATTTTGTTTAATCTGGAATACGCAAAAGGCGGCAGTTGCATAAATCATCACTTTCAAATTCTGATATTTCGCCTGCAACCTTATTTGGAATCGGGAATAAACGCACAGTTAGCGGTTTATTTAAGCGAAATGCCATCGTCCCCGTATCACGCATAATCGCCGCGATACTCTCAGCCTTAGCATTTCCCGCCACAGGAACCGTATCTAAACCGATACCACATACAGCGCTATACGTTAGTAAAGCACGAATATCAAAATAGTGTTTTTGTGTTCCTTCGGCTAAACCTAAATCTTCCGTCACCGCCAACATTAATCCGGAAAACCCAACCAATGGCACATGTTGGATTGATTTAAACACTTTTGTCAGTAAGGCAGAAACCTCTACTGAACCAGCCGCACCAAAATAAGGTAATCCCATTAATTCATAGATTTTTGTCATGGATGAACAATTTTTCGATGGTGCCGCCGAACTATCAATCCCTGCAAATTCAAATTCGCCCGATAATTTGACCGCACTTAGCATCTCTAACACTTGATCTACATGATATTGCAGCGCTTGCGACATTGCTCGATAACAATCCGCATAAAATTGATTATGAGACGATTTTGGTACAGATTTTAATACTTCGACTAATAAATCAGGTGTTTCTAACCCAATGACAAAACTATTTGGTAAATGACTTAGATGATAACCGGCAGGGAAATAAGGAATAAATGGCTTGCAATTAAAATTCACCGTAAAGTTAAAATTACCTTCGCCACGTGGTGTGATATTTGCAATTCGTTGTACAGCATAAACAGATTGTTCGATAAGTTCATTATCTAACACGCCATTTTCATCTAATGGCACATTAACACAAGCATTACACAAGTCGCCATAAGCTGCGATTAACTCTGGCAATAACGCAATTTCCTCTTTATTTCTCGCCACACCTATCGCAAATCGAAGACGAATGCCACTTTCATTAAATTTATTCAATAACTCTGTTAAATACTGCAAATCTGCTTTTGCTGTTTGCAAATTGGTTAAATCCAAATATTCACCAAAAGGATTGGTAATGACCCGAATCGATTGCAAGGTATAACCTGCTTTCTGCACAGCTGGCAATAACAAATCCACATCACGTTTTACCGAATAAAGGGCGTCTTCCCATTGCGTTTTATCTTTATGTAAAGTCAGAAAAAAACTGATTGTGCGAAGACGACATAATTCTTTATTTTTATAATCCATTCGATCCCTTAACATTAAATGTAGTTATTTTTGCTGCTCACGAGCAACGGCACGATAGCCAATATCTCGACGATAAAAACGCCCTGCCCATTGAATTTGCTCAGCGAGTTTTAAGGCTTTTTGTTGCGCTTCAAATACGCTTTCGCCTAACGCAGTCACACAAAGCACGCGACCGCCGTTCGTGACTAACTTGCCTTCTTGTTCTGCGACGCCCGCTAAGAAAACTTTCTCATTTTCGACCGCACTTTGTGGCAAACCGGTGATTTCATCACCCTTGCGATAATCACCTGGATAGCCTTCAGCAGCCAAAACAATACCCAAAGAAGATTTTGGATTCCATTGGGATTTCACTTCGTCCAATTTACCATCGCAAGCTTTAAGACAAAATCCTACCAGATCTGATTCAAGACGTAGCATGATCGGCTGGGTTTCTGGATCGCCAAAACGACAGTTAAATTCGATCACTTTCGGCTGACCGTTCGGCATAATCATTAATCCCGCATAAAGGAAGCCAGTATAAACATTGCCTTCTGCCGCCATACCATTGACCGTTGGATAAATCACTTCACGCATAATGCGATCATGAATTTCAGGCGTCACCACTGGTGCTGGCGAATACGCTCCCATACCGCCAGTATTTAAGCCTGTATCATTTTCGCCCACGCGTTTATGGTCTTGACTGGTTGCCATAGGTTCGACGTTTTTACCATCTACCATAACGATAAAGCTGGCTTCTTCGCCATCTAGAAACTCTTCAATCACCACTCGGCTACCCGCTTCGCCAAAGGCATTACCTGAAAGCATATCACGCACAGCGTCTTCCGCCTCTTGCAATGTCATTGCAACGATAACGCCTTTGCCCGCCGCCAAACCATCTGCTTTGACGACAATTGGCGCACCTTTTTCACGCAAGTACGCCAATGCTGGCTCAACTTCGGTGAAGTTTTGATATTCTGCCGTTGGGATTTTGTGACGCGCGAGGAAATCTTTGGTGAATGCCTTTGAACCTTCCAATTGCGCAGCTGCTTGAGTTGGGCCAAAAATTTTTAATCCAGCTGCACGAAATGCATCAACTACCCCTATCACTAGCGGTGCTTCAGGGCCAACAATGGTTAATCCAATTTGTTTATCTTGAGCAAATTTAACTAATGCGGGGATATCTGTTGCAGAAATATTTACGTTTTCTACTTTGTGTTCCAATGCTGTACCCGCATTGCCTGGTGCGACAAAAACTTTATCTGCTAATGGAGATTGTGCTGCTTTCCAAGCCAAGGCGTGTTCACGACCGCCATTTCCGATGATGAGGATGTTCATGTTGTAGTCCTTTTGTCTTTTTGGAATTTAATCCCCTCTTTAGTAAAGAGGGGTAGGGGAGATTTGGCAGAAGTTATTTCACCTCATAGTACATTTAGCATCGTTTAAATCTCCCCCTCGCCCCCTCTTTGCTAAAGAGGGGGGATGGTTAGATAAATTAATGTCTAAAATGACGCATTCCAGTTAATACCATCACCATATTATGTTCATCCGCTGCATCAATGACTTCTTGATCGCGCATTGAACCACCTGGATGGATAACACATTGAATCCCTACTTTCGCCGCCGCATCAATACCGTCACGGAATGGGAAGAATGCATCAGATGCCATCACACAACCCGCTACGGTTAAACCTTCATCCTGCGCTTTAATACCCGCAATCTTCGCAGAATATACGCGGCTCATTTGGCCAGCACCGATGCCGATAGTTTGATTATCTTTAGCATAAACAATGGCATTCGATTTCACAAATTTCGCCACTTTCCAGCAGAACAATAAGTCTTTTAGTTCTTGTTCAGTTGGTTGACGTTTACTTACCACCTTTAAATCATCCACACCAACCATGCCTAAATCCGCATCTTGCACTAATAAACCGCCGTTTACACGTTTGAAATCTAGACGTTCAGAACGTGATGTCCATTCACCACATTCAAGTAAACGAACATTTTTCTTACGTTTCACGACTTCTTGCGCTTCGGGTGAAACTTTCGGTGCAATAATCACCTCAACGAATTGGCGTTCCACGATTTCAGTCGCAGTTTTTTCGTCTAATTCACGGTTGAAAGCAATAATGCCACCAAATGCAGAGGTTGGATCGGTTTGGTAAGCACGGTTATAAGCTTCTAAAATATCTTTACCTAAAGCTACACCGCATGGATTCGCATGTTTGACGATCACGCAAGCCGGCTCATCAAATTCTTTCACGCATTCAAGTGCCGCATCGGTATCTGCAATATTATTGTAAGACAATGCTTTGCCTTGTAATTGATGAGCGGTGGCTACGCTCGCCTCTTTCACATTTAAATCAACGTAGAAAGCCGCATTTTGATGAGAGTTTTCGCCGTAACGCATAGTTTGTTTACGTACGAAGTTAAGGTTTAAAGTCCGAGGGAATTGACCGCACTTCGCATTCGCGTCTTCTTCCTCTGCTACATGATACGGTTTCACCATTTGTCCAAAATAGTTGGCAATCATAGAATCATATTGAGCGGTATGTTCAAATGCTTTAATCGCAAGGTCAAAACGAGTTTCCAAAGTAAGGCTATTTTGGTGTTTATCCATTTCAGCAAGAATGGCATTGAAATCACCATTATTTACCACGATTGCCACATCTTTATGGTTTTTCGCTGCAGAACGTACCATTGTTGGACCGCCGATATCGATATTTTCTACCGCATCTTCTAAGGTACAATTTGGCTTCGCTACTGTGGCGGCAAATGGATATAAATTCACGACGACCATATCAATGCCTTCAATGCCATGTTGCTGCATGATAGCGTCATCTGTACCACGACGACCAAGAATACCGCCATGTACTTTGGGATGTAAGGTTTTCACGCGACCGTCCATCATTTCTGGGAATCCCGTATAATCAGACACTTCGGTCACCGGTAACCCATTCTGCTCCAACAATTTTGCGGTACCACCTGTGGAAAGTAGTTTTATACCACGCTGTACTAAGCCTTGAGCAAATTCTACGATACCGGTTTTATCTGAAACACTCAGTAAAGCCTGACGAATTGGACGATCTGTCATTACATTTTCCTTTCATTAAATGGTTAAAAATAAGCGGGGGGAATTATAGCGCAAACGTTTGCGCTTACATAGAGAAAATTTTTCTGGTAAGCGCACTTAAAGTGCGGTGATTTATTTAAGTGATTTTAAAAACAAAAAAGCCCGCAAAATGCGGGCAACAAATGAATGAGATAATTGATTAACGTTTGCGGTTGTCTAGAGAAAATGCGCCAGCACCCGCAAACACAAAATAGAAGAACACTAAAGAATAAAGTAAAGCGAGTTCACCGCCGTTCGCGATTGGGAAGAATAAATTCCCTTGACCTGCTGCGTGCATGAAGAAATACGCATAAGCCATTTGACCTGAAAGGATAAATGCCGCTGGGCGAACAAATAAACCTAAAATTAATAGGATTGAACCGACAATCTCAATTACCCCACCGACAATCATCAGTGGATCGCCCACTGCGCCATTACCGCCCGTCATTGAAATTGGGAATTCCCAGAATTTCGCTGTGCCGTGTAAGATAAACATATACGCAGCGACGATACGTAATAAAGCTAAAACATACGGAGAGTATTTTTCTAAGTTTTTCATAAAGTTTTCCTAATAAAAATAAAAAGTGATTTGAGAACGGGGTGTATATTAATGATTAACTCAAAGCCAAGCAATACCTCAAATCGAAAAGGACTTTTTACTATTAGGAAATAATTTTACGCTTTACTGATTTTCTCAATCCATTGTAAAAACTCAACTGGCGGCATGAATCCGTTAACACGACTCCCCTTAATTTCTTTTCCATCTCGGTTAAAGAACAAAATAGTCGGTAAACCTAACACTTTATATTTTGCCATTAAAGCGCGGTTTTCTTCGGAATTTTTTGTCATATCAACCTGAAGGAGCAGCATGTCACCAAAGGCTTTTTGGACACTTGGATCACTGAATGTTTCTTTTTCAAACTCTTTACAAGCCACACACCAATCTGCATAAAGATCGAGCATCACAAGCGATTTGTTATTTTCTGACAGTGCTTGTTGCAATTCAGCTTCGCTTTTCACTTTCTTAAATTCAACGTGAGAAACGGCTTTATTTTCGACCGCACTTGATGTCGAGGTTTCGCCCCAAACCCAAGTTTGAAGCGGTTTAACACTAATCATTGCCACCACTAAAAAGAGAATTCGGAATACCCAACCTGTGCCATTTTTTGGCATTTGGAAAGCAAACCAAACGAAGAATGCGGTACCCAGCATCGCCCATAATCTTGGTGTCCATTCATCCGGCAAAATACGAGAAATTAAGAATACGGGTAACGCGAGCATCACAAAGCCAAATAGCTTTTTAACGGTTTCCATCCACATACCTGATTTAGGCAGGATTTTATTCCCAAATAAAGTGATTAAAATCAGCGGTACGCCCATACCCAACGCGAGCAGATAAAGTGTGATCGCACCAGTAAATAAATCACCACTCTGCGCCACATAAAGCAAGGCGCCAGAAAGCGGTGCGGATGTGCAAGGTGAAGCCACAAGCCCCGCAATCATCCCCATTAAGAACACGCCACCAAAGGCTCCAGCTTTTTGCTGTTGGCTAAGTAAAGACAGTTTTGTTTGTAAGGAGCTTGGGAGTTGCAAAGTGAATACACCGAACATCGACAATGCCAATAAAACAAAAATGATTGATAAGCCAATCATCACATAAGGATGTTGTAAAGCGACTTGGAATGGCAAACCAATTGCAGCCACAATCAAGCCTAGCAAGGTATAAGTCAGCGCCATCCCCTGCACATATACAAAACTTAATGCGAAAGCGCGCCACATATTAGGGCGTTGATTTTGACCAATCACAATCGCTGAAAGTAACGGCAGCATTGGCAACACACAAGGGGTAAAGGCCAAACCTAAGCCCAATAAGAAAAAGCCAAATACGGCATATTTGCTATTAAATAAACTTTCCGCTAAACGATCTTGCTCTGCTTTAGGTTGTGCGGAAAGTGAGGTCGATTTTTCCGATGTTTTTTCAGTATTGGCGATCTGTGCAATCGGCAAATCCGCCACTTTGATTTCTTTCACTTCAGGCGGATAACAAAAGCCCGATGTACAACCTTGGTAAGCAATTTCAACCACATCTTCGGCTTTTAATGGCGGGTGGCTTGCTTTAAAAATAGCTTGCACGGGCTTTTTGAAAATCTTCATTAAGCCAAAATAAGGATCGTTATAATCTTCAGGTGAAATAGAAAATGTCGGCACATCAAATGATGAGGTTTCCTCTTGGTTGAGCTTCACGGATATTTTTTCTTGATAGAGATAATACCCTTCTGCTATCGACCAATTGACGATCACATTTTCTTGATTCTCGCTTTTTGCAGCTGAAAATTGAAAAGCTTCATCCACAGGTAAGAAAGCCGGTTTCTTATCAAAAAGACCGGCTTGAGTGGAAAGTGCGGTAAAAATAAAAAATAAAAAAAGAAGAATTCGCTTCATCATAAAGTCCCAACTATTGTTCCTACTAAAATTCTAGCATAGATGAGCAGAATGTTAATAATTTATGACTTAGATCATAAAATTAAATGTAATTTAAACAATGACCGCACTTTTCTGTTGTTACAGCAATGTTACAATTATAGAATATGCCCACAACAAAGAATAACAAGGAGCAACGAATGGCTACCCCAAAAATTCTCATCGTGGAAGATGAAGCGGTAACCCGTAATACGTTAAAAGGAATTTTTGAAGCTGAGGGCTATGAGGTATTACAAGCACAAGATGGTGCCGAAATGTATCGTCAGTTAAGCTCGGAAACGGTTAATCTCATCGTATTAGATATCAACTTACCCGGTAAAAATGGTTTATTACTGGGCCGTGAATTACGTGAAAAAACACCTATTCCTCTGATTTTCCTCACGGGGCGAGATAATGAAGTTGATAAAATTTTAGGTTTAGAAATTGGGGCCGATGATTATCTCACCAAACCATTCAACCCTAGAGAACTCACTATTCGTGCACGAAATTTATTGCATCGCACCATGACATTAAATGGCAAAGAGGCCCATTTACAACGTGAGAACTATCGTTTTAATGGTTGGACACTGGATTTAAATAGTCATAATTTAATTACACCTGAAGGCACTGAGTTTAAGCTACCGCGTAGTGAATTTCGTGCCATGTTGCATTTCTGTGAAAACCCAGGAAAATTGCAAACTCGCGAAGAATTATTGCTAAAAATGACAGGGCGTGAATTAAAACCCCAAGATCGAACTGTGGATGTAACAATTCGTCGTATTCGCAAACATTTTGAAGATCACCCTAATACACCAGAAATCATTGCTACCGTGCATGGTGAAGGCTATCGTTTCTGTGGTGAATTAGAAGAATAATCTCTCATTAAGTAATAAAAGGCTGAGTCAAATCAGCCTTTTGTTTTTTGCTATCCACGGCGAGATTCGGTAAAATCAACGCCAATTTACGATTAATAAACAACGGATAACAATGACCAAGAAGAAAGTCAAAGTCGGCTCCAACACCATTGCGTTAAATAAACGGGCTCGACACGAATATTTTATTGAAGATGAAATTGAAGCCGGCCTTGAATTACAAGGTTGGGAAGTGAAATCAATGCGCGCAGGTAAAGCCAATATCAGCGACAGCTATATCATTTTTAAAAACGGCGAAGCTTATTTATTTGGTGCGACTATTCAACCATTAAGCTTGGCCTCTACTCACGTGGTTTGCGATCCGACGCGTACACGTAAGCTTTTATTGAATAAACGTGAACTAGATAATCTTTTCGGTAAATCAAGCCGTGATGGTTTTACCATTGTTGCCCTTTCTCTTTATTGGAAAGGCCCCTGGGCAAAGATTAAAATCGGTCTTGCAAAAGGTAAAAAACAACATGATAAACGTGATGATATTAAAGAACGTGAATGGAAAGTAGCGAAAGAGCGTATTATGAAAAATGCGCATCGTGGATAACTCTCCAACCAAACAGACAAAATGCCTTTCAATCGAAAGGTATTTTTCTTTTTCTCAACATGAAAAAAATTTTCATGGTTATGAATAAAAGTACATTGATAATCATTCTCTTTTGAATTAGTATCTTCGCCCAATTCTTTTCGTTATATAAGGAGCTCTAATGAAAAAAGGCATTCACCCTGAAAATTATCGTACCGTTTTATTTTATGATTCCAATGCGAAACAAGGCTTTCTCATCCGTTCTTGCGCTAAAACTAACAACACCATGAAATGGGAAGATGGTAACGAATACCCTGTATTTATGTGTGATACCTCATCTGCATCTCACCCATTTTATACCGGTAAAACCCGTCAAATTGGGAATGAAGGTCGTGCAAGTGAATTTGCAAACCGCTATGGTAAATTTGGTGCATTTAAATCAAAATAGGAATATTCAATGAAAGTATTATCTTCGCTAAAAAGTGCTAAAAACCGTCCTGGCTGCAAAATTGTTCGCCGCCACGGTGTCGTTTATGTCATTTCGAAAACCAACCCTCGCTTTAAAGCGCGCCAAGGTGGGAAAAAGAAAGGTTAACAGCAATAAAAAAAGAGCGGTCAATTTCCGCTCTTTTTTTTCATTTAGGCATTAAGGTTTGTAAATAAACTCAACGCCTTCTTCATCTTCTTCGTTCCAATCATCCCAGTCGTCATCTTCATCATCAAATTGATGTTCAGCAAGCTGTTCTTGATGGTAGTCTTCCCATTTGAATTTCACTTCTTCTGGTTTATTTTCTTCCACTTCAGCGTCACGCGGATTTGCTTCAATGAAATCCATAATATCACGACAAAGTGGCGGCACATTTTTACCGGTTGCAGCAGAAATAAGGTGATACCCTTCTTCCCAACCAAGACGTTCCGTAATCTCTTGTGCTCGTTCATGCGCCTCTTCTTCAGTCATCGTATCAATTTTGTTGAAGACTAACCAACGCGGTTTATCTGCCAATTTTTCGCTATATTGGAATAATTCTGACTCGATGATCGCAATATTATCTGCAGGATCGGATTCATCAATTGGGTTAATATCCACTAAATGAATTAACACACGACAACGTTCTAAGTGTTTCAAGAAACGAATTCCTAAACCAGCACCATCTGATGCGCCTTCAATCAATCCTGGGATATCTGCCACCACAAAGCTATGGCTCTCATCCACTTTCACTACGCCTAAACTTGGCACTAAAGTGGTAAATGGATAATCAGCGACTTTTGGTTTTGCAGCTGAAACGGCACGAATAAAGGTAGATTTACCTGCATTCGGTAAACCTAACATCCCGACATCCGCAAGAAGCATTAATTCTAATAATAAATCGCGTTTTTCCCCTGGTGTCCCCATGGTTTTTTGGCGAGGTGCACGGTTCACTGAAGATTTAAAACGCGTATTACCTAAACCATGATAACCACCTTTCGCCACTAACATTTTGGCACCATGCTTTGTTAAATCACCAAGCACTTCTTTGGTGTCATTATCAATTGCACGCGTTCCCACTGGCACACGTAACGTAATATCTTTACCGCGACGACCGGTACAATCTGAGCTATGTCCGTTCTCACCACGCTCTGCGGCAAAACGTTTTGTAAAGCGATAATCGATCAAAGTATTTAAGTTTTCGTCTGCAACCAAATAGACATCTCCGCCATCACCGCCATCGCCGCCATCTGGACCGCCTTTTGGGATAAATTTTTCACGGCGGAAACTTACACAACCGTTTCCACCATCTCCTGCTTCCACACGAATCAAGGCTTCATCAATAAATTTCATAAAAACTCTCCAATATTTAACCGCACTTTACTTTGATTGCGGTAATAACTTATGTCCGATTGCCGACAAAATTGCTCCGCATACTACAACAAACGCCCCAATATAGCTAATTATATTTAATTCTGGCGCGGCAAAATTCTCAGGGCTCACATAATGGGCAAGATGAGCAAAGAAAATGGTAAAGAGTGGTACTAAGGTTATTACTACGCTTACTTTAGAAACTTCCCAACGATTAAGCGCCTCAGCATAAGCCCCATAACCAAATAACGTATTCAAGCAGCAATAAACAAAACAACCGAATGCAAACGGGGTGAGGTTACTTACTTGTGAAAATTCAGCAACAGGTGTAAAGACTAAAAGACAGCCGAAATACATCATTAATAAAATTTGTTGCGAACTAAAACGACGGAGCATGAGCTTTTGTGCCATACCATAAGCAACCCAAACTAATGAAGCAGTCAGGCTGAGTAAGACACCTGTTAAATAACCACTCTCTCCTTTAAAAGCCTCAAGCTTGTCATTAAAGAAAAGCACCAACCCAGCCAATAACAAACCTAAACCAATCTTTTGATGTAATCCGAGCTTTTCTTTAAAAACAAAAATACCGCAAATTAACATACCAAAAGAAGAAAAATGAATAAAAATTTGAGCTGAAGAAGGATCGATAAAATTAAGTGAGCTATTGAATAAAAAGAAATTACCCGCTAATCCTGCTACACCGATGAGTACAAGCCAAATAAAACGACCACCTTTCGAAAATTGTGGCAGTTTTTTCTTGTAACCTAACAGAATCAATAGTGCAAGAGAAGCTACCACAAATCGATACCAAACGATCGTTTGTGGTGTCATCACTGATAGAACCTGTTTTAACGCAATAGGTAAAGATCCCCACGCCATCGCTGTAATTAAAGCGAAGAGAAAACCTAAAAGCGGTTGTTGTTTCATGATATCTTCCTTTATTTTACTAAAGTGCGGTTAGGAATTAAGATAAATTTCGACTAAGAAATATCAAGATAAGCAATAGTGCCAGAATAACAAATGTGATTGATGATTGTAAATTGCTGGAAACAAAAGAAAACGCCCCACAGATAATGCGGGGCGTTTAAAAATCAGATGTAAAATTACTCAGTTACAATACTTACGTATTTACGGCTTTTCTCGCCTTTAACTTCAAATTTTACTTTACCGTCAGCGGTAGCAAATAAGGTGTGGTCACGACCCATACCTACGTTGTTACCTGCGTGGAATTTAGTACCACGTTGACGTACAATGATGCTACCTGCTAATACAGATTCGCCACCGAAACGTTTAACACCAAGGCGTTTAGCTTCAGAATCACGACCGTTACGAGTTGAACCACCAGCTTTTTTAGTTGCCATCTACTTGATCTCCTCTGAAATTATGCTTGAATCCCAGTGATTTTCACTTCTGTGAACCACTGACGATGACCTTGTTGTTTACGGCTGTGTTTACGACGACGGAACTTAACGATTTTAACTTTATCGCCACGACCTTGTGCCACAACTTCAGCCACTACTTTCGCACCAGCTACTACTGGTGCACCAATTTTAACATCTTCACCATTAACGACCATCAACACTGAGTCGAACTCAACTGTTGCGCCAGTTGCAAGTTCAAGTTTTTCTAAACGAACTACTTGACCTTCGCTCACACGGTGTTGTTTACCGCCACTTTGGAAAACTGCGTACATAAATACTCCGCTATAATTGTGCTTCTCCGTTACTATTTTCGGTCCGCACTTCAAAATTCATATAAATAGGTCGCAAATTCTACGGAAAAAACAACTCGATCGCAAGCACTTATTTGCAATAAAATAAAAAAAAGCACTTTTCCTCGAGTTTAATTTCAGAAACCCTGAAAAATCGGGTAAAATTCACCGCACTTTTCTTTTATATACACAACCATCGAACCAAATGAAGATGAACAAACAAGATTTAATGGATATGCATGCAATCCAAGCATTAACCGATGCGGATATGCAGAAAGTCAACCAAGCTATTTTAGCACAAATTAACTCAGACGTGCCGATGGTTAATCAGCTTGGTTTTTATATTGTACAAGGTGGCGGAAAACGTATTCGACCACTTATTGCGGTCTTAGCGGCGCGTGCATTAGGCTACGAAAGCGATAAAGTAGCAACTTGTGCGACCTTTGTAGAATTTATTCACACTGCTTCTTTATTACACGATGATGTGGTCGATGAATCTGATATGCGTCGAGGCCGCGCAACGGCAAACTCTGCCTTTGGTAATGCGGCTAGCGTATTAGTGGGCGACTTCATTTATACCCGTGCATTCCAATTAGTGGCGCAGTTACAATCGCTAGATATTCTTCGCATTATGGCGGATGCCACCAACGTGTTGGCAGAAGGTGAAGTTCAACAATTGATGAACGTGAACGATCCCGATACCACCGAAGAAAGCTATATGCGTGTGATTTATAGTAAAACAGCACGCTTATTTGAAGTGGCGGCGCAATCTGTTGCGATTGTTGCGGGTGCTGAAAAATCAATTGAAACCGCATTTCAAGAATACGGTCGCTATCTCGGTACCGCATTCCAATTAGTAGATGACGTGCTAGATTACAGCGCAAACGCTGCAGCATTAGGCAAAAATGTGGGTGACGACCTCGCTGAAGGTAAACCGACTCTTCCTTTATTACACGCAATGCGTCACGGTAATCCACAACAAGCCGCGCTTATTCGCGAAGCCATTGAACAAGGCGGAAAACGTGATGCGATCGATGAAGTACTTGCGATTATGGCAGAACATAAATCTCTCGATTACGCAATGGATCGTGCGAAACAAGAAGCCCAAAAAGCGGTTGATGCTATTGCCTTATTACCTGAAAGCGAATACAAAAAAGCCTTAATTTCACTGGCTTATTTATCGGTAGATCGAACTTATTAATATGACTGAAGAACAAATTCAACCGCAAAGTGCGGTCGATTCTAAACCTAAATTTCAAAAAACACGTAAACAAAAGGTGCGCAAGGATCCCAATGCGCCTTTTATTCGTGAAAAACTCGAATTACCTGAAGGACATAATAAGTTACTTCTCCACTCCTGCTGTGCGCCTTGCTCAGGTGAAGTAATGGAAGCCATTTTAGCCTCAGGTATTGAGTTTACGATTTATTTTTACAACCCGAATATTCATCCATTGAAAGAATATTTAATTCGTAAAGAAGAAAACATCCGATTTGCCCAAAAATTCGGGATTCCGTTTATTGATGCAGACTACGATCGCCAACAATGGTTTGATCGCGCAAAAGGTATGGAATGGGAACCTGAACGTGGCATTCGCTGCACCATGTGTTTTGATATGCGTTTTGAAAAAGCAGCTGAATATGCTCATGAACATGGTTTCCCTGTATTTACCAGCTGCCTTGGTATTTCTCGCTGGAAAGATATGGATCAAATTAATGGTTGTGGTCACCGTGCGGCTGAAAAATATGATGATGTGATTTATTGGGATTACAACTGGCGTAAAGCTGGAGGATCTCAACGCATGATCGAAATCAGTAAACGTGAACGTTTTTATCAACAGGAATATTGTGGCTGCGTTTATTCTTTACGAGACAGCAATAAATGGCGTGAAGAAACAGGGCGACAAAAAATTGAAATTGGTAAACTCTATTACACACCAGATTAAAAACACATAAAAAAGAACCGCACTTTCAACATGCGGTTCTTTTTTATTTAATCTACAATGGTACGCCCACCTAATGCATTCTCTAAAGAATGATCTAACTGCTGAATTCGCGTACATAACACGTTTTCAATCTGGGCATTTTTATTTTTTTCTTGGGTTAATTCAAAACTTAAATTCAAGGCAACAATAGAAAGCACTCGGTCTAATTGCAATAAACCTGTACGCTCTTTCATTTCAGACACTTGAAGATCTAAATTACGCGCCGCTTGACGCAAAATCTCTTCTTGTTCTGCAGGGACATTCAAGCGCAGCACTTGCCCTAATACAACAACTTCAACCAGTTTTAATGACATGTTATTCCCTTATGTTGAATGCTCAAGTAATCCTATTATGCCACAGCCAAATGCCTTCGTCATACTTTTTACGTTTAATTGACCGCACTTTATCCGTTCGCCCCATTTCGCAATTTACGCTATAATGCGACACTTTTCATTATTTTTGAACGGAATATTTATGCCAACTATCGCTCCTAATCCATTAGTCCTAGTGGACGGTTCATCTTATTTATATCGTGCTTTTCACGCATTTCCACCACTCACCAATTCAGCCGGCGAACCAACCGGTGCCATGTACGGTGTGTTAAATATGCTCAAAAGCCTGATTTCGCAAGTGCAACCGAGCCATATTGCGGTGGTCTTTGATGCGAAAGGCAAAACTTTCCGTGATGAAATGTTTGAACAATATAAATCCCATCGTCCACCGATGCCAGACGATCTGCGCAAACAAATTCAGCCATTGCACGATATTATCCGTGCCCTTGGCATTCCTCTTTTAGTCATTGAAGGTGTAGAAGCTGATGATGTCATCGGTACTCTAGCGGTAGCGGCTTCCAAAGCGAATCAAAAAGTTTTGATCAGTACCGGCGATAAAGACATGGCACAGCTAGTGGATGACAACATTATGTTGATCAACACCATGAATAACACCTTATTAGATCGCGAGGCTGTGATTGAAAAATACGGTATTCCGCCAGAACTCATCATTGATTACTTAGCGCTAATGGGCGATAGCGCCGATAATATTCCTGGCGTAGCGGGTGTGGGTGAAAAAACGGCTCTCGGTCTCTTACAGGGTATCGGCAGCATGGCAGAAATTTATGCTAACTTAGACAAAGTGGCCGAATTGCCAATTCGTGGGGCAAAAAAATTAGGGGATAAATTATTGGCTGAAAAAGAAATGGCGGATTTATCCTATCGCCTTGCCACGATCAAAACCGATGTCGCTCTCGATATCACTCCGGAACAACTTACCCTTGGTGCAAGCAATAACGATCAACTTACCGAATATTTCGGCCGTTATGAATTTAAACGTTGGCTCAATGAAGTGATGAATGGCGCTGACTCCATCACCAATAATAACGAACAACCAACCAAGATTAATCACTATCAAGCTACGCCAGCCCTCGCTCAAAATAATGACGATGAAACATTGCCGGCAATTCAAATTGATCGTAGCCGTTATGAAGCCTTGCTCACTGAAGCGGATTTAAATCGTTGGGTGGAAAAACTCAAGCAAGCCAAACTTTTTGCGCTAGATACTGAAACCGATAATTTAGATTATATGGCTGCCAACTTAGTGGGCATTTCCTTTGCGTTAGAAAACGGTGAAGCAGCTTATTTACCGCTACAATTAGATTATTTAGGCGCACCAAAAACTCTCGAAAAAACAACCGCACTTACGTTGTTAAAACCGGTTTTAGAAAATCCTGCTATTCAAAAAGTCGGGCAAAACTTCAAATACGATCTCACCATCTTCGCCCGTAATGGCATCGATGTGCAAGGTGTGGCTTTCGATACTATGTTGGAGTCCTATGTACTCAACAGCACAGGCCGTCATAATATGGACGATCTGGCGAAACGTTATTTAGGGCATCAAACAATCACTTTTGAAGAGATTGCAGGCAAAGGTAAAAATCAGCTGACTTTTAACCAAATTCCGTTGGAAAAAGCCGCCGAGTACGCGGCGGAAGATGCTGATGTGACAATGAAGCTGCAACAAGTGCTATGGGAAAAACTCTCTAAAGAACCCACTCTGGAAAAACTCTTTAAAGAAATGGAATTGCCATTGTTAGGCGTACTGTCCCGTATGGAACGTCGCGGTGTTTTAATTGATAGCGATGCGCTATTCCTACAATCTAACGAAATCGCTAACCGTTTAAGTGAATTAGAAGAACAGGCCTATGTCTTGGCGGGGCAACCATTTAATTTAGCTTCCACCAAACAATTACAAGAAATTTTGTTTGATAAATTAGGTTTGCCGGTTATTCAAAAAACACCAAAAGGTGCGCCATCCACCAACGAGGAAGTGTTGGAGGAACTCGCATTTAGTCATGAATTACCGAAAGTGTTGGTAGAACATCGTGGTCTCAGCAAACTAAAATCCACCTACACCGACAAATTACCGCAAATGGTGAATCCGCAAACGGGTCGAGTGCATACTTCCTACCATCAAGCGGTGACCGCCACCGGTCGTCTTTCATCAAGCGATCCGAATCTGCAAAACATTCCGATTCGTAATGAAGAAGGCCGCCGTATTCGTCAGGCATTTATTGCACGCGAAGGCTTTACTGTTGTGGCAGCTGACTATTCGCAAATCGAACTACGCATTATGGCGCACCTATCACAGGATCAGGGCTTAATTAACGCCTTTACTCAAGGCAAAGATATTCACCGCTCTACTGCGGCAGAAATCTTTGGGGTAGAACTGGATGAAGTAACGTCCGAGCAACGCCGCAATGCTAAGGCAATTAACTTCGGATTAATTTACGGTATGTCAGCCTTTGGCTTATCGCGTCAACTCGGTATTGGCCGTGCCGATGCCCAGAGCTATATGGATTTGTATTTCAAACGCTATCCAGGCGTACAAACCTTTATGCACGATATTCGCGAAAAAGCCAAAGCCCAAGGCTATGTGGAAACCCTATTCGGCCGTCGTTTATATCTACCAGATATCAACTCTTCTAATGGTATGCGCCGTAAAGCTGCCGAACGTGTCGCGATCAATGCACCAATGCAAGGCACCGCCGCAGACATTATTAAACGTGCCATGATTCAATTGGATCAAAAACTACAAAACGATCCCAATATTGCGATGATTATGCAGGTGCACGATGAATTGGTGTTTGAAGTGCGGTCAGAAAAAGTCGCGTTTTATAGCGAACTCATCAAAACACAAATGGAAAGCGCGGCTGATTTAGTGGTGCCACTGATTGTTGAAGTGGGTCAAGGCACGAACTGGGATGAGGCGCACTAAGGAATTTAGTCATGAATAAAGTTATTAGAAGTCACCTCTTTACGGCAGAACACGCTTGGGGAGCCCTTGATATTACCAATATGAAGGGTATTTCCGTGCGTCTGCACTGGACAGATAAACCTTACAAATGGCATATCAATGACGGTGAAGAAGTCTTTGCTGTCATGGATGGTACGGTGGAAATGCGCTACAAAGAAGACGGCCAAGAGAAAACCGTATTGCTCCATACAGGTGATATTTTTTATGCGGATATCGGTACCCAACATGTTGCTCATCCACAAGGCGAAGCGCGCATATTAGTCATAGAGAAAGAAGACAGTATTTAATAAATTAAAAGAATTTTATGAATCAAGAAAGACTCAACGAAATCGAAAAACCATTACTTCACCTTGTGGAACGTGATGTGGTTCCCGCACTTGGCTGTACTGAACCTATCTCTTTAGCGCTTGCCGCAGCAACTGCAGCCAAATATTTAGGCAAAACACCTGAACGTATTGAGGCTAAGGTATCGCCAAACTTAATGAAAAATGGTTTAGGTGTTGCAGTACCGGGAACGGGCATGGTGGGTTTGCCTATTGCCGCGGCGATTGGTGCTTTAGGCGGTGATCCAGAGGGTGAATTGGAAGTATTAAAACACATCACGCCAGAGCAAGTTTCACAAGCCAAAGCGATGCTTGATAAAAAGCTCGTTAATGTGGATATTCATCAAACTGATCATATTTTATATTCGGAAGCCGTGTTGTTTGCGGATAATGACCGAGTGAAAGTCGCCATTCAAGATCAACACACAAACATCATTCTGATTGAAAAAAATGGCGAGGTCATTTTTGAGAAAGAACACGATGAATGCGCTGATTGCGATCCTTATGATATTTTCAAACAGGTTAACGCGCGTGAAATTTTTGAATTTTCTTGTGAAGTTGAGCTCGATAAAATCCGCTTTATCGGACAAGCAGCTTCGCTCAACCGCGCACTGTCTAACGAAGGATTACGGGAAAATTACGGTTTACATATTGGCAGAACATTACGCAAACAAGTTGGTAGTGGCTTAATGTCAGACGATTTGCTCAGCAAAATTATGATTGAAACCACTGCAGCCTCCGATGCCCGTATGGGCGGGGCTACATTACCAGCAATGAGTAATTCAGGTTCAGGTAACCAAGGTATTGCCGCGACTATGCCCGTAGTTGTGGTGGCCGATTATTTAAATGTGAGTGAAGAAAAACGTCTCCGCGCCCTCTTCTTATCACACTTAATGGCCATTTATATCCACAGTAAATTACCCAAACTTTCTGCCCTTTGTGCGGTAACAACCGCATCGATGGGAAGCTGTGCGGGTATCGCCTATTTACTTACGGGTAAATTTGAAACCGTGAGCATGGGGATTTGCAGCATGATTGGTGACATCAGCGGAATTATCTGCGATGGGGCATCCAATAGCTGTGCGATGAAAGTCTCCACCAGCGTGGCTTCTGGTTATAAATCAGTTCTCATGGCGATGGATGAAACCCATGTGACGGGCAATGAAGGTATCGTTGAACATGATCTCGATCGCACTATCGATAATCTATGCTCAATCGCTTCTAAAAGTATGCACCATATTGATCGCCAAGTGATTGAAATTATGGTGAGTAAACCCTGTCCCTAATATCGTGATAACTTACAACAAAGTGCGATCAGAAAAACATACAAATTTCTGACCGCACTTTTTTTATATCAAAAAAACATATTTTCTAGCAAAAAGTTATTGGCGTTACCTTCTTATTTTTTTAGAAAATACTGCTCTACTTAGTTTTAAAAGAAAGGAATAGTTATGCTTTTAACCGGATTACTTTGCGGAATTTTACTCGGATTTGTGATGCAGCGTGGACGCTTTTGTATTACTGGCGCATTTCGCGATATGTATGTCACCAAAAATAACAAAATGTTTGTTGCCCTTCTATTGGCGATTACCGTGCAATCCATTGGTTTCTTTCTCTTAAAAGAAATCGGTGTATTAAATGTCGATCCGGCTGAAAATTTTGCCTTTTTAGCGGTGATTATCGGTGCCTTTGTATTTGGTGTTGGTATTGTTCTTGCTGGCGGTTGTGCGACAGGTACATGGTACCGCGCTGCAGAAGGTTTAGTCGGCAGTTGGGTTGCGTTATTCACTTATATGTTGTTAAGTGCCATCATGCGCACTGGCCCATTAGGGGAATTCAATAAAACTTTACGTGACATCAATATCGAACAACGCAACATTTATGATACATTCGGCATTTCACCTTGGTGGTTAGTGGCACTATTAACTTTAGTGACAGCCTTTTATGTATACAAACATCTCAGCAAACCAAGCGTAAAAGTTGTGGTATTAAAACCGAAGAAAACGGGGCTTGCCCACTTATTATTTGAAAAACGCTGGCACCCATTTTTCTCAGCCGTGTTAATTGGATTAATCGCGCTTGCCGCTTGGCCACTCAGTGTTGCTACTGGTCGTGAGTTTGGACTTGGTATCACCGGCCCATCCGCTAATATTATGCAATTCCTTGTTACTGGCGACGGTAAATTTATTAACTGGGGCGTATTCTTAGTTTTAGGGATTTTTATCGGCTCATTCATCGGCGCGAAAGCAAGCAATGAATTTCGTGTTCGTGTACCGGATGCCACTACGATTCTACGCAGCGGACTCGGCGGTATTCTCATGGGTATTGGCGCAACCCTTGCGGGTGGCTGTTCTATCGGTAATGGTTTAGTCGAAACTGCCTTTTTCTCTTGGCAAGGTTGGGTCTCATTGCCATTGATGATTCTCGGCACTTGGGTGGCCGCCTACTTCACCATTATCCGTCCACAACGTTTAAAATTAACAAAAGCATCATAAGGAGTTTATATGATCGTTAAATTACCAACACTCGGCCTTGTTTGCCCATTTCCTCTCGTTGAAGCCAAGGAAGCAATGGCTAAGTTAAATAAAGGCGATGGCCTAGAAATTGAATTCGACTGTACCCAAGCCACTGAAGCCATTCCCGCTTGGGCTGCTGAAGAAGGTTATGAAGTGACCAACTTCGAACAAATTGATGATGCCAAATGGTCAATTACCGTAATTAAATAATAAAAAAGTGCTGTCAGAAAAATACTTAAATTTCTGATCGCACTTTTGCTATTAAATTTGGAAACCTATTTTGACTCTTTCGACAAATCAAAACCAATTTTCCAAAAACCCATATCAAGTACTTTCATTTGTGGATAAAGTAGAGTTTTCTTATCCTCGTTAAATTGATATTCAATTAAAAATTTACTTCTTAATTCCTCCAGCCTTTCTTGGTGTTCTTCATAAAATTTAATTAGTTTTTGTAATGAGGCTATATTGTAATTTCTTGTTGTCACTTTCTTCTTTGTCTCTTCATCAATATTTGTCACTGCCTTGACAAAGAAACGATCATAAGCAGGTACACAACCTAAAGTTCCCAATAAAATCTTAGAAACTAAAATATTTGAAATGTCTTGTGGAATATCTTGTGAAATATCTTTTTTTCCTTTTAGTTCCTTTACCTTCGAACGAAACGGATCATAAATCCTCTTTATTTCCATATTTAATTCATCCAGTAAAGAGCAAATTTCTTCATTATTTAATTCATTACATTCTAAACCCAATAATTTGTTATATTTTTGTTTTAAAATTTCTTCCACAACAGAAGTATGGATAGTGTAATCATATTGCAATAAAAAGGACGAACCTCTATACATCCCCCAACTGGCTAAATAGAACGCCAGATGTAAACTTAAATTATCAACATTAGCTTTTTCAGGATTTTGTCTGGCTTCATAAAACTGAGCATAACAATGTTCCCAAGAACGGTATCGATGTCTATCTTGTACTTTAAGTTCCTCATAAAACTCTCCAGTTTTTTTAATAAACTCATCAATAATCGCCATTAAATTTTCCTTATCAAAACGTAAAGCTAAAAAAATACGGTTAAAAACGGAATAGTTTTAACCGCACTTTTGCTTTAATAAATCGAAATAATTAAATCAATTCAACAGGAACTTTCACCACCAGTTTTTTCACAAAACTTGATTTGCCGTTTACCGTGCAACCTGGTTTATGTGGCTCATAAGGGAAAAAGACAGCGAACATTTTCGGTAAAAGTGTCACCGTGCTTTTATCTTCAATTTGTGGGGTAAGTTGATAGTCATCTGCATCACGATATTCATCGTATAAGCTGAGATTTGGATAAGTCGCGCTTACTTCAACATTTTCTTCGCCACGAATAAGTAATTGAATATCTAGATATTTGTGGTGAAGTTCAGCTTGTTTGCTATCCGCTTCAACCGTATCAAATTCCATGACATTCATATAGACTTGCTCGCTTAAATCATGACGGCCATTTTCTAATGCTTCAAGATCTAAGATGGTGAGATGATCGCAAATGTCTGCGATAACTTTTGGTAAACCCACTTTGAAATTTGGGTTATTTAATGCACTGATAATCATAGTGTCTCCCTACGTATGTATTTGTATGAGAATATGATAACAAGTTGCTTATATTAAATAAAGTTACCAATAAATTTAAAACTCTGTATAATAAGCGAGCTTTATTTTCTGCATTAGCGTGCGGCTATCAAAAGAAATTTTTAAACGCCAAAAGTGCGGTCATTTTTTCGAGAGATTTCTTTTGCTAGTCGCAATCTGGAAAATGAAGCTTTGTTTTAAATATTATTTTGAAGGAAAACATTGTGAATCCAATTGTTAAACAATTTAAATACGGTCAACATACCGTTACTCTAGAAACCGGCGCGATTGCACGTCAAGCAACTGCTGCGGTCATGGCAAGCATGGACGATACCACGGTATTCGTGACTGTTGTTGCTAAAAAAGATGTGAAAGAAGGTCAAGACTTCTTCCCATTAACCGTAAACTACCAAGAGCGTACTTATGCGGCGGGTAAAATCCCTGGTGGTTTCTTCAAACGTGAAGGTCGCCCATCTGAAGGCGAAACCTTAATTGCACGTTTAATCGACCGTCCAATTCGTCCATTATTCCCAGAAGGTTTCTTCAACGAAATCCAAGTTGTGGCAACTGTGGTTTCTGTAAACCCACAAATCAGCCCAGACTTAGTGGCAATGATCGGTGCTTCTGCAGCATTAACCTTATCTGGCGTGCCTTTCAATGGCCCTATTGGTGCGGCGCGCGTTGGTTTTATCGACAACCAATTCGTATTAAACCCAACTATGGCAGAACAAAAACAAAGCCGTTTGGACTTAGTGGTTGCAGGTACTGACAAAGCCGTATTAATGGTTGAATCTGAAGCTGATATCTTAACTGAAGAACAAATGTTAGCAGCAGTAGTATTCGGTCATCAACAACAACAAGTTGTGATTGAAGCGATCAAAGAATTTGCGAAAGAAGCAGGCAAACCACGTTGGGATTGGGTTGCACCACAACCAAACACCGATTTAATCAACAAAGTAAAAGCGATTGCAGAAGCGCGTTTAGGCGATGCATACCGCATTACTGAAAAACAAGCACGTTACGAACAAATCGATGCGATTAAAGCGGATGTGATTGCACAAATCACAGCGGAAGATGAAGAAATCAGCGAAGGTAAAATCGTGGATATTTTCACCGCACTTGAAAGCCAAATCGTTCGTGGCCGTATCATTGCAGGTGAACCACGTATTGATGGTCGTACCGTTGATACCGTTCGTGCATTAGATATTTGCACTGGTGTATTACCACGTACTCACGGTTCTGCAATTTTCACCCGTGGTGAAACACAAGCATTAGCCGTTGCAACGTTAGGTACTGAACGTGATGCACAAATCATTGATGAATTAACAGGTGAACGTCAAGATCACTTCTTATTCCACTACAACTTCCCTCCATACTCTGTAGGTGAAACGGGTATGATCGGTTCACCAAAACGCCGTGAAATCGGTCACGGTCGTTTAGCAAAACGTGGTGTGGCAGCGGTTATGCCAAGCCTTGCGGAATTCCCGTATGTTGTGCGTGTTGTATCTGAAATCACTGAGTCTAACGGTTCTTCTTCTATGGCATCTGTATGTGGTGCGTCTTTAGCATTAATGGATGCGGGCGTTCCAATCAAAGCTGCTGTTGCAGGTATCGCAATGGGCTTAGTAAAAGAAGAAGAGAAATTCGTGGTTCTTTCAGATATCTTAGGTGATGAAGACCACTTAGGTGATATGGACTTTAAAGTGGCTGGTACACGTGAAGGTGTCACCGCACTTCAAATGGACATCAAAATTGAAGGTATCACCCCTGAAATTATGCAAATTGCATTAAACCAAGCAAAAGGTGCTCGTATGCACATTCTTGGCGTAATGGAACAAGCAATCCCTGCACCACGTGCAGATATTTCTGACTACGCGCCGCGTATTCACACCATGAAAATTGATCCGAAGAAAATCAAAGATGTTATCGGTAAAGGTGGTGCAACTATCCGTGCATTAACTGAAGAAACTGGTACGTCTATCGATATCGATGATGATGGTACAGTGAAAATCGCTGCAGTAGATAGCAGTGCAGCGAAAAACGTGATGGCACGTATTGAAGAAATCGTTGCTGAAGTTGAAGCGGGCGCAATTTACAAAGGTAAAGTGACTCGTCTTGCTGACTTCGGGGCATTCGTTGCTATCGTTGGAAATAAAGAAGGTTTAGTTCATATTTCTCAAATCGCAGAAGAACGCGTAGAGAAAGTGAGTGATTATCTTCAAGTAGGTCAAGAAGTGACGGTAAAAGTGGTTGAAATCGATCGCCAAGGTCGTATCCGCTTAACCATGAAAGATCTTGCACCAAAACAAGAAACTGAAGCAGAATCTGCACCAGCAGAAGACATTTCAGAAGAACAAGAATAATCTCACAGGGTGTGTGAATTCAATTTGCACACCCGTTTTGATTATCAAACTAACTTATAAAACAATGCAGTATTTTCGGTTATTCCGTTTTCTAGTTTCGTTGTCTAGCCTAAGTGTGATTTTATTTATTTCCGGTTGTGTGCAATCGGGAAACGTGTTTGTCGCACCAAATAAAGTCGTGCTAGCGGATCAGAATCCGAATGCTCACTTCGAACAAGAAGTGATGATTACCCGAATCGGGCAAGTTTTATTAGTTGGAAAAATGAGTAATGAAGAACGGGCAACGCTTCACTTTGAACGTGGCGTATTATACGATTCCCTTGGTTTATGGGGCCTCGCACGTTATGACTTTACACAAGCCCTTGCATTACAGCCAAAGATGGCTTCCGTTTACAATTATTTAGGGCTTTACTTACTGCTTGAAGAAGATTACGACAGTGCATTAGAAACCTTTAATGCGGTGTTTGAATTGGATCCAAGTTATGACTATACCCACCTTAATCGTGGTTTAAATTTTTATTACGTCGAACGCTATAATCTTGCTGAAGACGATTTGATGAAGTTTTACGAAGCCGATACCAAAGATCCCTATCGCGTACTCTGGCTCTATTTGAACGAACAAAAATTAAAACCACAAGAAGCCTATGCCAACCTTGTTGAACGAGCTAAAGGGCTATCTAAGGACTTCTGGGGAACAAATATCGTTCAATACTATTTAGGTAATATTTCCGTGAGTGACTTGCAAGAGCTGGCAACCAAATTTGCAGAAAACTCGCAACAATATGCAGAAATATTAACCGAAACCTACTTTTATCTAGCAAAACAAAAACTCAATTTGGGGCAAATTGATGAGGCTGCGGCTTTATTCAAACTTGCTATTGCGAATCAGGTGTATAACTTTGTTGAGTATCGTTTTGCCGTGTTAGAGCTGATGAAATTGAAACCGGCTCAAACTGAAGACGAAAAAGAAGAAAAAAGTGCGGTCACAAAAACAGCTGTTTTTTAGACTTACTTCCTTCTTTTATAACAAATAAACCTGAAAGCTAAATTGAGCTTTCCTTAATTATATTCGAGCATTTTAATGACAGACAAAATCACTTTTAATGATTTAGGCTTGCCTGAATTCATTCTAAAAGCCGTTTCTGACCTTGGTTTTGAAACACCTTCGCCAATCCAACAAGCTTGTATTCCAGCTCTTCTAGAAGGCAGAGATGTACTTGGTATGGCACAAACCGGTAGTGGTAAAACTGCCGCATTCTCTTTACCTATTTTGGCAAAAATTGATCCTGCCGCAAAATATCCACAATTATTGGTCATGGCACCAACACGTGAACTTGCCATTCAAGTTGCTGATGCTTGCGAACACTTCATGAAATATGCCAAAGGCATCAATATCGTGACCCTTTATGGTGGTCAACGTTATGACATCCAATTACGTGCATTAAAACAAGGTGCACAAGTTGTTGTGGGTACACCAGGCCGTATTTTGGATCACATCCGTCGTAACACATTAAATCTATCTGAATTAAAAGCGATTGTACTTGATGAAGCGGATGAAATGCTTCGTATGGGCTTTATTGATGATGTAGAAACCGTTATGGCTGAATTACCGGAAGAGCACCAAACTGCGCTTTTCTCTGCAACCATGCCTGAGCCAATTCGTCGCATCACAAAACGCTTCATGAACAATCCGCAAGAAGTGAAAATCAAAGTAAATAACGATAATGCGCCAGATATTGAACAAAATTGTTGGTATGTTCAAGGTTTCCGTAAAAATGATGCATTATTACGCTTCTTAGAAGTGGAAGAGTTTGATGCAGCCATCATTTTTACCCGCACTAAAACAGGCACGCTTGATGTGACTGAATTATTAGAAAAACACGGTTTCCGTGCTGCAGCATTAAACGGTGATATGACCCAACAATTACGTGAGCAAACCTTAGATCGCTTACGTAATGGTAGCCTTGATATCGTCGTTGCAACTGATGTTGCTGCGCGTGGTATCGATATTGAACGAATCAGTCTTGTGGTGAACTATGACATCCCACTTGATGCAGAGTCATACGTTCACCGTATCGGCCGTACCGGTCGTGCTGGTCGTTCTGGTCGTGCATTATTATTCGTTGAACCACGTGAACGCCGTTTACTTCGCAATATCGAACACTTGATGAAAAAACCAATCAATGAAGTTGAATTGCCAAATCATGAAGTGTTGCAAGCCTGTCGTCGTAAAAAATTCCAAGACAAGATTACCAAACAATTGGAACATCATGATCTTGAAATGTATCGTAGCCTATTGGAAGATTTATTTACCGCGGATCAGGATCAAGAAGATATTGCTGCAGCGATGTTGATGTTGCTTCAAGGAAAACAAAAACTGATTCTTCCACCTGATCCTCCGATGGATAAACGTCGTCGTGACCGTCATGATCGCGGTGATCGCCGTGAAAACCCACGTTCAGCTGAACGTCGTGGTGAACGTAAAGGCTACGGCACACCACAGCCGATGGATTTATATCGTATCGAAGTAGGTCGTGCAGATGGTGTAGAAGTGCGTCATATCGTAGGTGCGATCGCAAATGAAGGTGATATTAACAGCCGTTACATTGGCCATATCAAACTTTATGATGACTACTCTACTGTTGAATTACCACAAGGTATGCCAAAAGAATTGCTTCAACAATTCGGTAAAACTCGCGTTTTAAATAAACAAATGCAAATGAGCTTTATGGGCGCGACACAATCAGACAGCGGACGTGGTGGTAACGATTTTGGTGGAAAAGGCCGTCGCGATGGTCGCCGTAATGAACGTGGAGACCGAGGTCAAGATCGCTTCCGTGGTGAACGTAATGGTGAACGTCGTCAGCGTAAATTTAACGATAAAAACGACCGCACTTTTAATGAACGAGGTCGCCGAGATCGCCAACGTTAATCCTTATTTAACAGCCCCTTGAAGTAAAAGGGGCTTTTTTATTGTCTTAGTTCTCGTTACAATCGTCTCTTATCTCAATTTATAAGGTTTATCTATTGAAAGGTCTATTTTTACGTATTATTGCTGCTTTTGCATTATTACTTTGGGCAATTGATATGGTCTTCCCTTGGCAAAAAATTATGCAATCGGAGCAAAACCCTTACACCACGATCAAAAATCGCGGTAGCCTAATTGTCGGCACCATTAACAATCCCATTTATTATTTTATTGGGAATGAAGGCGAATCAGGCTTGGAATACGAATTAGCAAAAAACTTTGCTGATTATTTAGGGGTTCGCTTACAAATTAAAACCTTAGAAAATAACGATCAGCTTTTTAATGAATTGGAGAACAATAATATTGATATCGCCGCTGCGAATCTTTTGTTCCAGCCTCAGCGTGCAGAAAAATTTCAGTTAGGGCCATCTTACACCTCTGCCTCTTGGCAACTTGTGTATAAAAAAGGGGAAAATCGCCCGAAAGATTTAGCACAAGTCCAGCAAGAAATTATTATTTCAGCGGGGGAAGACTTAGAAAAATTATTATCCCTCGCGCAGAAAAAACTTCCTGCACTTAAATGGCAGAATAACAAACAGTTAACCCAAGAGGAATTATTAATTCAAGTGGCGGAAGGCAAAATTCCTTATACCATTGCAAATAGTATTGATGTGGCGGCTGCACAACAAATTCGCCCTAACTTAGCAATTGCATTTGACCTAACGGATGAAATGACCGTGCATTGGTATCTTTCCAATAAATCCTATAATGAGCTACAAGCAGGCTTGTTGGATTTTATGAATAATGCCATTGAAACGGGATTAATTGATCGTATTGAAGAAAAATATTTCCGCCATATTACTGCCTTTGATTATGTAGATACTCAGGCTTATCTAGAGGCAGTTGAAAAAATTCTCCCTCAATATCAACCGCTCTTTGAAAAATATAAAGGGAATTTAGACTGGCGATTATTAGCCGCTGTGGCCTATCAAGAATCCCATTGGGACCCTTATGCCACCTCTCCAACGGGTGTACGCGGAATGATGATGCTCACCAAAGATACGGCTGTGCGAATGAATATTAATAATCGCACGGATGCCGAACAAAGTATAAAAGCGGGATCGGAATATTTGCATTGGCTACTCGACCAGATGCCTGATAGTATTCCAGAAGAAGATCGAATTTGGTATTCTTTAGCAGCATACAATATGGGATTAGGGCATATTTTAGACGCACGTCGCTTAACAAAAAAATTAGGTGGCAATCCTGATAACTGGTTAGATGTAAAAAATAATCTTCAACTATTATCGGAAAAGCGCCATTATTCAAACTTAAAATATGGCTACGCTCGCGGCTATGAAGCCTACCAATATGTCGAAAATATTCGCCGTTACATGAATAGTATTGTCAATTATCATCGCGTTCAAGAAAACCAAGCGACTGCAACAGAGTAAGTGCGGTCAGAAAAAGCAACGTTTTATTGAACTCAAAGAAAACAAGGAGAAAAAGATGTTAAAAAGAAAAACTTTTTTAAAGAAAAAAGCATCAAGAGATATCTCTGCCTCACGCAACTTGCGTTTAAGACGCTTAAAACACCGTAAAGCAAAACAATTTCAACGTCATGCGTTACAATTAGTGATTCAAGATATCTAAAAAAAGGGCGAACATCATGTTCGCCCTTTTATTATTTGTGATTAGATGTTATTGCTTAATACCACCGAATGCACCACGAGACTGATCTGCTTCATTCGTAAATAAGCCTGTCATTTCTTGTGCATTTTCACCAAAGAAACCACCTTGGGTTTTAATACCATTTACTTCACCAGCAAAGCTATTACCCGTAATTTTACCACCAAAATTCATACCTGGTACGGCATTAGCTTTTTCCGTAATATTAATGTCAATGACTTTATTAGCAAAATCAGCTGTAGCTTTCATTTCACTTATCTCACTATAATTCTGGTTACCATCCTTTTTATAAACAGCTCCACCTTTATACTCTGCTAATCCTGTTGTAGGAATTTGTGTCACTGCTGTTGGTAAACCTTGCGCATAAAAATATTGATTACCTGTTAATTTATCAACATAGGTACCAAATGCACTTGATTGTAAATTACTATTACTTAAGATAGTTTGCCCTTCTTTTCGAAGATTATATAAATCGTCATATTCTTCATAAGTCCATGGGTCAATATCTCCAGCTCTTCTCAAGATATTAATATCAACTAATTTACCTGATTCATCAATTATCGTAAGATCTCGCACATCACGAGCTAATGGACGGCTTGCCTCATTTTCTTCTCCAGTTAAAACCCCACCGGAAATGACATCTTTCATCTCCCCACTAACTCCGCCAAAGATCTTATCACTTAGTGGAATGCGTGCTTTTTCATCAGCTTGTAAATTTTCAAGTTGTTTCAATCTTTCTTCAGCGGCTTTTTTTTCTGCTTCTGTTTGTTCACTATTATTTTTTGCCGTTTTTATTGCAGCTTCAGCTTTTTTTACAGCAGCGTCCGCTTTCTTATTTGCTTCAGCGATTCTTTGATTTAGTTCAACCTCGGCTTGACGAATCTGCTCAGAATTATCTGAGCCACCTTTTGAACTAGAAGAACAAGCACCTAATGCCATAACACAGGAAAGCGCAATGATGGAAAGTTTAATTTTGTTCATAAAAGGATCCTTATTATCTTGTTTTTTTTAGACTAAATGATGACTTTGCACAATTTAAATGAAATGAAAATAATTTTCAATACCATTGTAAGATTTATTTAAATTTTGTAAACTTTGCTCCGGATTCTACTAAATCAAAATGATATTTCAGGTAAAAATATGATTCATAAATTTCCACTTTCTTTAGGTGCACTTTGTGTCGCTTTTGCTGTGCACGCCTATGCAGAAGAGCAAACTACATTAGATACAATTACTGTTAATGCCAATGCTTCTGAGGTCAAAGCAAATCAAATAAAAAAAACGCGTAAAGCAATTCAAGAAGAACTGATTTCAGATAACTATGACTTAGTTCGTTATGCTACTGATGTTGGCATTAGTGATAATGGCCGTCGTAACAAAGGTTTTGCAATGCGTGGTGTTGAAGGAAATCGTGTTGGTATCAGTGTTGATGGCGTCAATTTACCCGAATCAGAAGAAAATTCACTATATGCACGTTACGGTAATTTTAATAGCTCTCGTCTAAGTATCGATCCAGAATTAGTACAGGGTATTGATATTATGCGAGGAGCAGATTCTTTCAATTCAGGTAGTGGTGCGATAGGCGGTTCCGTTAACTATCGAACCTTAGGTGCTGATGATATCATTCTGCCAAATAAAAAATGGGGTGTATTGCTTAAAAATGGTTATGCCAGCAAAAATAGCGAATGGACACATACTTTAGGAGTTGCTTATAAAGATGACAAATTTGATGCAACCTTACTCTATTCCTATCGCCATGGATATGAAATGAAAAGCCGTGGAAAAGGTCAGGATATCGTAGGTAACGCTCGCGGCATCCCAGATCCATCACATCATAAAAACCATAGCTACTTAGCTAAAATTGGCTATTTTATTACCCGGACACAACGTGTAAGTGCATCATTTAATACTCAAAAAGCAAATAACTTTGTTGATGAAAAATCTTACCAGCTGGCAGGGCTCTGGCGTGAATCCAATGATATAAGTAAACGCTATAATGCCAATATTGCCTACGAATATTTTCCAGAAAACAGTAAATGGTTAAGTTACCTAAAAACTGAATTAGATTTTCAAAAAACAAATATTGGTTCAGAAAACTACAAAGGTGGATATCGCTATAATGCTGATTTTACTGCATATTCAGGAAAAGATTTAATCGAAATTCAGGATACCAGCATGAATAGTCGCTTTATGAGAGCCTCTCTGCGCGCCGAGCTCATGCCATGGGAAACTAAATTTGGTAGCCATCAATTTACGCTAAGAACCGGTATTTCACAAAAAGATTTTGATAATCGTAATGAGCATGAATATCCAAATATAAATACTGACGGCAGCAGTGCAAAAGATAGTGAATCAATTCAACACCCTGTCAGAACCCGTTCATTCTTTGCTCAATTACAAGACAATGTGATATGGAATGATATCTTTTCAAGTCAATTAGGAATTCGTTATGATTGGGATGAATTAGTGCCACAAGATTTAAAAGCTTTTTGTAGAGCTTGCAGCAGTAAACCTGCATCAAATACCTTCCAAAGTTTAAGTGGCTCATTTGGATTAGATGCTCAGCTTAATGATATTTGGAAAATAGGCTATAACATTTCTACTGGTTTCCGTATTCCAACTGCTTCAGAAATGTATTTCTCTTTCGAACATCCTGCCGGTAACTGGATACCAAACCCTGATTTAAAAGCAGAACAAGCACTAAATCAATCTATTTATATTCAAGCTGACCACCAGTTAGGCTCATTTGGATTAACGTTTTATCATACTCGTTATAAAAACTTCTTAACTGAGCAAGAATCAACGTATAAAAAACGTAACCCGTATTACAATGCCTATAGTGCAAGTTATGGTCAACAAGCTTATTACACAACAATCGCTCAGAAAGCAGTTAACATCGACCGAGCTCGTATTTCTGGTGTGGAATTCACGAGTAAAATTAATTTAGATCAGATTATTTCAGCTATTCCGCAAGGTTGGAAATTTACAGCAAATCTCGGTTATGCCAAAGGGAAACTTAATGGCACTGAAGCAAGCTTACTCTCCATTCAACCTATTAAAGTGATTTTAGGAATTGGCTATGAAGATCCAAATGATCGCTGGGGAGTTAACGTCAAAGCTAGCTATCTTGGCGCGAAAAAAGCAAAAGATGCCCAAATAGTACAATACTCAACCAACTTTGTTAGAGAAGTAAAAACTTACCCTTATCTTAATAATTCTGCTGTGCTATTTGATCTGTATGGTTTCTATAAAATCAATCAAAATATCACGCTACGCGCGGGACTTTATAACTTATTCAATCGTAAATATCACACTTGGGATACCCTACGTGGTATTAACAAAATAAGTACGACTGATTCTGTTGATAAAGAAGGAAAAGGTTTAGAGCGTTTTTATGCGCCTGGACGTAATTTTGCCGCATCTGTTGAAATTCGTTTTTAACCCATTATTCCAATAAAAAAGGGCGAACATCGTGTTCGCCCTTTTATTTACTCATTATTCTCGATTTTAAAAAGAATCTTTCAAACGCTCATCTGCTCGGCGGGATTCGCCTTTATGTTGAAGTTTATTTAATTGACGTTCTAATTTTTCTTCGACTTCATTGATCGCTTTATACATATCATCAGCCGTTGCAGTGGCTAACAGATTACCTAATGGAGTTCCAATTGAAGCCTCTACAGAAAAGCCGTTTGGTACTTTACTTAAAACAAAATGCGGGCTAATCAGTTGAGTGTGCCATTTCTCTAATTTTGCAAGTCTTCCCTCCACATGTTCACGAATTGCAGGAGTGATTTCCATTTGTTTACTTGTGATATTGAGTGTCATAGCATTTACCTCTTTTGCTTAAATGAACCCTTCGGTTCCGTTCATCTTTAGTAACAACATATCGACCTTGAACCACTTTTTCAAGTGCTTTTAGGTAAATAAAAAAACAAATGTTCAAAAATATGATCGGGATCTAATTTCTGAAAAAATGTGATTTCATTTCCGTGTAAACTTGTTATGATGTAAAGCTGTAAACAACAAAGGGAAGCACTCGGCTTCCCTTTTCTTTTTATGAGATAAATTAGGCTAATTCATCTTGATCATGTTGCGTTGCTTTTAAACGTTCAAAGTAATCTTTGGTTTCTGAAATAATCTCTTTGCGTAAACCAATTAATGCAACTAAGTTCGGGAAGGCCATTAAACCATTCACAATATCCGCTAAGATCCAAATTAAATCTAAAGTCAGGAATGAGCCTGCCCCAACCAGAACAATAAACACGAAGCGATATACTTTAATACCACGGATACCAACTAGGTAAAGGAAACAACGTTCACCGTAGTAACACCAACCTAAAATTGTGGTAAAAGCAAAGAATAATAAGCCAACGGTTACAATCGTTGCACCGATTGATGTGCCTAAACCCTGTGCAAAAGCATAGTTAGTCACGCTTGCGCCTGAAAGCTCAGGATTACTCCATGCTCCCGTAATCACAAGCACTAAGCCCGTCATCGTACATACGATGATGGTATCTAAAAATGTTCCTGTCATTGAGATTAAACCTTGGCGAACAGGCTCTTTCGTTTGTGCCGCAGCAGCTGCAATAGGCGCACTCCCTAAACCAGATTCATTTGAGAAAATACCACGTGCCACACCTGATTGAATCGCTTTCATCACGGTAAAACCAACTGCTCCGCCTAAAGCTGCTTGTGGATTAAACGCACTCTGAATAATTAATGCAATTGCAGTAGGCAATTTGTCGTAATTAACGATTAAGATGATAATTGAAGTCGTTACATAACCCAGCGCCATAAAAGGCACAATGACTGCAGATGCTCTCGCAATACGTCTTACCCCACCGAGAATAATCATGGCGACCAATACGGTCACCACTGTTGCAGTAATCACAACAGGTACATTAAAGGTGTCTTGCATTGCATGTGTAATCGCATTCACTTGAGGGAAAGTACCGATACCGAAGAAGGCCACCAACACCCCAAATAGCGCAAATAATTTCGCTAACCATTTGATACCAAGACCACGTTCGATGTAGTACATTGGCCCACCAGCCATAAAACCATATTTATCGCGTACACGATATTTCACAGCAAGCAAACATTCTGCATATTTGGTTGCCATGCCTAATAATGCAACCAACCACATCCAAAAAATTGCGCCTGGGCCACCCGCTTGTACTGCGGTAGCTACGCCGACGATATTCCCGGTCCCGATAGTTGCGGCCAATGCCGTACAAAGTGCAGCAAAAGAAGACACATCCCCTTTGCCTTTATTCGCACCACGAGCAAATAAATAACCCAAGGCACGAGGCAAATAACGAATTTGTAAGAAGCCTAAACGAAGGGTGAGATAGAGTCCTGTTCCGGACAAAAGAATAAGTAGGGGCGGTCCCCATATAAAGCTACTAATAGCCGATAAGATTGTCTGTAATGACATTGATGATTCCTCGTCGCTTAAAATACAAATAAACTCGACAAGGAGACAAGAAGAATCCCGATAGAAATATTTTTGATAATACGGATTGTCTTTTGCCCCTGTCCTTTTGCCTGAGCGTTTGGAAAACAATCGAAAAGTCGACCGCTCTTTTGCGCCTTCGGCGTCCATTTACATCGATAAAATGCAATGGATCTCTCCAAGGGTTCGTCCAGTAACAGTCCCTGCAATCTTGCGATTGCGCCTGAAAGATTTTACCTCGTCGGCGTAGGGGCAATTCCCTACTCTCCAGCTACCTTCTTCCGAACTCACTTTTTACGTTTTATTTTTTATCGCAAAAAGTGTCGCGAATTTTAGCAAACTTGAAAGGCTAACTCAATGGATTGACCAAAAAAGGCTTAGATAACAAGGTGAAAGCAGATAAAAACAAAGTGCGGTCAAAAATTTTCTTATTTTTTGACCGCTCTTTTTTTTAATCAAAAAAGAAAGGCAGGTCATTACCTGCCTTTATCCATTTTAATAATTATAAAATCTCTTTTGCTTTTGCTACCACGTTATCTACGGTGAAACCAAAGAGTTTAAATAATTGATCTGCTGGTGCTGATTCGCCAAAGCTGTTCATGCCTACTACACGACCTTCAAAGCCAACGTATTTATACCAGAAGTCTGCAATACCTGCTTCGATTGCAACACGTTTAGTTACAGCAGCTGGTAATACGCTTTCACGGTACGCTGCATCTTGTTTGTCGAAACGGTTAGTACTTGGCATAGAAACGACACGTACTTTTTTACCTTCTGCAGTCAATACCTCTGCTGCTTTCACTGCTAATTCCACTTCAGAACCTGTCGCAATGAAGATTAACTCTGGTGTACCCTCACAGTCTTTTAACACATAAGCACCACGTTTAACTGCCTCTAATTGTGCAGAAGTGCGGTCCATTTGGGCTAAGTTTTGACGGGTAAAGATCAACGCGCTTGGGCCATCTTGACGCTCAACCGCTTGTTGCCATGCGATGGCTGATTCCACTTGGTCACATGGACGCCATGTTTCAAGATTTGGAATTAAGCGTAATGATGTAGTTTGCTCAACTGGTTGGTGAGTTGGACCATCTTCGCCTAAACCGATCGAGTCATGAGTATAAACGAATAAAGTGCGTTGTTTCATTAATGCTGCCATACGCACCGCATTGTGTGCATATTCGTAGAACATTAAGAAGGTTGCGCCATAAGGAATGAACCCGCCGTGTAAAGCAATACCATTCATAATCGCTGACATACCGAACTCACGTACACCATAGTTGATATAGTTACCGCCTACGTTTTCGTGTGCACGAATTGGTTTAGAACCGCTCCATAACGTTAAGTTAGAGCTTGCTAAGTCTGCAGAGCCACCTAAGAATTCAGGTAATACATGTGCATAAGCTTCGATTGCATTTTGTGATGCTTTACGGCTTGCAATGCTTGCAGGGTTAGCTTGTAATTTTTCAATGAACGCTTGGGATTCAGCCGCCCAATTTGATGGTAATTCACCGTTTACACGACGTGTAAATTCTGCAGCAAGTTCTGGATATGCTTTAGCATAAGCGGCAAATTTTTCTTCCCAAGATTTTTCTGCTGCAGCGCCTTTTTCTTTTGCAGACCATTCAGCATAGTACTCAGCCGGAATTTCAAATGGACCATATTCCCAGCCAAGTGCTTTACGGGTTAACGCGATTTCTTCATCGCCTAATGGTGCACCGTGGCAATCATGAGAGCCTGATTTATTTGGTGAACCAAAACCGATGATGGTTTTACAAATAATTAATGTTGGTTTTTCTTTTTCTGCTTGAGCAAGAATGGTTGCGGCACGAATTTGTTCTGCATCGTGACCATCTACATTACGAATTACTTGCCATCCATAAGCTTCAAAACGTGCTGCAGTATCATCACTGAACCAACCATCAACATGACCATCAATCGAAATGTTGTTGTCATCGTAGAATGCGATTAATTTTCCAAGGCCTAATGTTCCTGCTAAAGAGCAAGCTTCATGAGAAATCCCTTCCATTAAACAGCCATCACCTAAGAACACATAAGTGTGGTGGTCTACGATTTCATGGCCTTCACGGTTAAATTGACCTGCTAATGTTTTCTCAGCAATCGCCATACCCACGGCATTAGTGATACCTTGGCCTAGTGGACCAGTAGTGGTTTCAACACCTGGTGCATAACCATATTCTGGGTGGCCTGGGGTTTTAGAATGTAATTGACGGAATTGTTTTAAATCTTCGATAGAAAGATCATAGCCTGTTAAATGTAATAAGCTATAGATCAACATTGAACCGTGGCCATTAGAAAGTACAAAACGGTCGCGATCGGCCCATTTAGGATTGTTTGGGTTATGTTTTAAGAAATCGCGCCATAATACTTCAGCGATATCCGCCATTCCCATCGGTGCACCTGGGTGGCCTGATTTTGCTTTTTGTACTGCATCCATTGATAGCGCACGAATTGCGTTGGCGAGTTGTCTACGAGTTGCCATGTTTTTCTCCTATCTAAATAATTCTCAGTATTCTACCCTATTTACTGATTGGCTTAACCAATATTTGCAATTTTATTTAACTTGATCAAATTCTTCGACGACGTTGATGGAAACGTTGGCTACTCGATTTACCTTGTAAATTGACTACCGTTTTAGTTTCCACTGGTTTTCGATATGTTCGACGATAATGACTTAAAAAATAATGAATGGAACTGGCGAATAAAGCGCCTAATAAAAAGACCACGACAATTTCACCATATAAGCGGTGAAAGACTTGATTGATTTTGTTCTGTGTTGTTTGAGCATATTGGGCGTCAAACGTCACACGCAAAAAACCACGAACCGCGTTATTAGAAGCAGAATAAATAGGCTCAACAATTTGTTGTGTTGAAAACTCACCTTCATTTTTATGTTCTAGGCCAAGTTGCTCACGAAGGTTGCCTGTATTGGTACTTTGTGCCAATTCTTTACCGTTATAATCATAAATGGTCGCATCAAGCACAAAGTTTTCTTTAACTAAATTATCCAAATTTTCGACGAGCTGATCGGATTTCGCATTATTAGTTAATAAAACTGAAAATAAATTGGCTTGCTGACGAACCAAAGTATGCGATAAATTCGCCACTTGATTCACACTTGAAAGCTGTGAACCAATCTTAAATTGTTTCACGCCAAACAAAATCACGACCATGGCACCGATACAAAGCAGCACGATGAGCCCAAACATCAGTGATTTTTGAAGTTTTTCTTTAATTAATTGCACGTTGTTTTTCCATTTTTTCGCCAAGATCGGCTAGAATAGATGAGTATTCACAATTTACAGGATTTTCTATGCAAATTCAAAACCTTGCAAGCATTACCCAAAAATATCCCCAATTTCCCACCGCACTTTCGTCTGATTTGCCTCGCTCCGATGAATCGCATGTGTTTGTTTTATACGGTACAACGCTGAATTTAGCCAAATTACTCGAATTCCAACAAAAGTGCGGTCAATCTTTCCTGTGTTTTGATGCATGGAACGTTGAAAAAAATACTGTTGTCCTTTTAAAAGGCAAATGGCTAACCGATTTTATTGTCCATGCTCACGACCTGCAATTAGACATCGCTAAACTGGATTTTGATGCAAAATTATCAGAAAAAGGTTTATTGGTAATGGATATGGATTCTACGGCGATTCAAATTGAATGCATTGATGAAATCGCCAAACTGGCCGGCACAGGTGAATTAGTTTCTGCCATTACTGAAAGTGCCATGCGTGGCGAACTCGATTTTGAACAAAGTTTGCGTCGTCGTGTCGGTACGCTTAAAGGTGCGCCAGAAAGCATTTTGCAACAAGTGCGTGAAAAATTGCCTTTAATGCCTGGCTTAATTGAAACCATTAAGACATTACAACAACATGGTTGGAAAACTGCCATTGCTTCTGGTGGTTTTACCTATTTCGCCGATTACTTAAAAAGTTTATTAAACCTCGATTTTGCGGCGTCCAATCAATTTGAAATTATTGATGGCACGCTGACTGGAAATGTAAAAGGTAGCGTAGTCGATGCACAATACAAAGCGAATACCTTGCAAAAACTCGCTGAGGAATACAACATTCCACGCAAAAATACCCTTGCTATTGGTGATGGCGCTAATGATTTGGCGATGATGAAGGTCGCAGGATTAGGCGTAGCATTTCATGCCAAACCGAAGGTGCAACAACAAGCACAAATTGTGGTAAACTTTGCTGACTTAACCGCACTTTTATGTCTTTTAAGTGCAAATGATCGAATTTAATTCATTTTGGGAGAAAACTTATGCCATCTTTTGATATCGTATCTGAAATTACTATGCACGAAGTGCGTAATGCGGTTGAAAATGCAAACCGCGTATTAAGTACACGTTATGATTTTCGTGGCGTGGAAGCGGTGATTGAATTAAATGAAAAAAGCGAAACTGTAAAAGTGACAACCGAATCTGATTTCCAATTAGAACAATTAATTGAAATCTTAATTGGTGCGTTTGTAAAACGTGGCATTGAGCATAGCTCATTGGATATTCCAACAGAAAGTGAACACCATGGTAAACTTTACACCAAAGAAATCAAATTAAAACAAGGGATTGAACCTGATATGGCGAAGAAAATCACTAAATTAGTGAAAGATTCAAAAATCAAAGTTCAAACTCAAATTCAAGGTGAACAAGTACGCGTAACCGGCAAATCTCGTGATGATTTACAAGCCGTTATTCAATTGGTGAAAGGCGCTGAATTAGGTCAACCATTCCAATTTAATAACTTTAGAGATTAATTTAATGAAAAAATATCTGTGGGTATTTTTGGCTGCAATTCCAGCACGTTCGCTCGCAAATGAGAATTCCATGAATCTCGGTGATAGTGTCATTGATGTTGTAAAATGTGAAAGCACCAAAGGGGAAAAACTTTGGGTCGCGCTAAATAATCTTAAAACATTCACTTACATGAAAAACGATGTGAATGTGGCTGATCAAACGATAGATAATGCTTACTTACAAGCTTATGCCACAGAAGCGACTCTTTTTCTTCCACCAACAGAAAATAATCAGTTGTGGACGATAATAAAAGAAAGAGCAGTAGATAAGACGAGCATCAGTCAAGTTACTATCGATTTGCGTAATAAGAAAGGTAAGCTAATTTCTCATGCTGCTTGCAAACGAAATGACGAGGCTTTTTCATTATTAATGGGATCGAGTTTCGATATAAAAGAGCCTACCGATAAAATCCTTGAATTAATGGATCCACCTACGCCATAAAAACGAAAGAGCGGTCAAAAAACACAATATTTTTTAACCGCTCTTTTATTTACGCTAATTAAGCCAATCTCGCTTTTGCTTCTGCAATCGCCTCTGCTACTCGAAGTGGTGAAACCCCACCTTTCGCACAACGTTTATCTAAACAAGATTGTAGTGAAAGAATGTCATAGACATCATCTCCCACCACATCACTGAATTGACGGAACTCAGGAATGGTTAAGTCTTCCAACGCTTTTCCTTTTTCAATGGCATAAACCACGGTTTCACCGACAATATGGTGAGAATCACGGAATGGCACACCTTTTGCCACAAGGTAATCCGCTAGCTCTGTTGCATTTGAATAACCTTTTAAGGCAGCTTCGCGTGTACGGTCGGTATTCACTTTTAATTCATCTAGTACAAAAGTCGCCATATCTACGCAATCTTGCCAGGTATCTAACGCATCAAAGATCCCTTCTTTGTCTTCTTGCATATCTTTGTTATACGCTAACGGCAAACCTTTTAAAGTCATCAACATACCGGTTAATGCCCCCATTACACGGCCAGCTTTACCACGAATCAATTCACAAGCATCAGGATTTTTCTTTTGCGGCATTAAAGACGAGCCTGAAGTCACACGATCTGACAATTCCACAAAATTCGCTTCACCACTGTTGAAAATAATCATATCTTCAGCAAAGCGAGAAAGGTGCACCATACTTAAAGACGCCGTTGAGAGTAATTCCACAATATGGTCACGATCAGAGACGCTATCCAAACTATTACGCGTCGCAAAAGCAAAACCTAAATCTGAAGCTAATTGTTCACGATCAACTGCATACGCCGTTCCTGCAAGTGCGCCACTGCCTAATGGGCAGCTATTCATTCGTTTATAAGCATCGGCGAGACGTGAATAATCACGCTCAAACATTTCCACATAAGCCATGCACCAATGAGCAAAAGTGATTGGTTGTGCACGTTGTAAATGGGTATAACCCGGCATCACCGCATCTTGCGTATTTTCAGCAGTTTGTACTAAGTGACGCTGAAGATTACGAACAGACTCTTGTAACTCGACTACACGTTGTTTACACCACATTTTAATATCAAGTGCAACTTGGTCATTACGGCTACGACCCGTGTGTAATTTTTTACCTAAATTACCCACTTTATCAATAAGTTTACTTTCCACCCAGCTATGAATATCTTCTGCATCATCCTGCAAAATCGCTTGTGGATTTGACCGCACTTCGATTAATAATTCATTTAAGGCAACCTCTAGTTGTTGTTGCTCTTCAGCACTTAATACACCAACATTCACTAAAGCTTTAGACCAACCAATTGAGCCTTCAATATCTTGCTCTGCCAAGCGATAATCAAAACGCAGGCTATCATTAAAATCTTTAAAACGTTTGTCTGCCGCTTGTGTAAAACGACCACCCCAGAGAGCCATAAGTTATCCTTATCTCGATTATAAAAATGATTAATTATTCAATTATCACGCATAATTAATCAATATGCAATGATAATCTCTATATCGTCCGCTATTTTACCCTGTTTTTTCTAACAAAAACTAGACAGTACTGCATTTTAGTGGTAATTTACGCAGCATTCTTAAGGGCATTGCCCACCATTCAAACAATTCAGTATTATCAACTCTTATTCGTTCCAACATTATTTAATTATGCATCTTACAGAACTTAAAAACACGCCTGTTTCTGATCTTGTGAAACTTGGCGAAGAACAAATGGGTTTGGAAAATCTTGCCCGTTTACGTAAACAAGATATTGTTTTTGCGATTTTGAAACAACACGCCAAGAGCGGTGAAGATATTTTTGGCGGTGGCGTGTTGGAGATTTTACCCGATGGTTTCGGTTTCTTACGCTCCGCAGATAGTTCCTACCTTGCTGGTCCTGATGACATCTACGTTTCTCCAAGTCAAATTCGTCGCTTCAATCTTCAAACTGGTGATAAAATTGAAGGCAAAATCCGTCCACCAAAAGAGGGCGAACGCTATTTTGCACTTTTAAAAGTCGACCAAGTCAATGATGACAAACCTGAAGTCTCTCGCAGCAAAATCCTTTTCGAAAACTTAACCCCATTACACGCGAATTCTCGCTTAAGAATGGAACGTGGTAATGGCTCAACCGAAGATTTAACCGCGCGTATTTTGGATTTAGCCTCTCCGATTGGTAAAGGTCAGCGTGGTCTTATTGTGGCTCCACCAAAAGCCGGTAAAACCATGTTGCTACAAAATATTGCACAAAGCATCACGCACAACTACCCTGAATGTGAACTTATTGTGCTTTTAATCGATGAGCGCCCTGAAGAAGTAACGGAAATGCAACGTTCAGTAAAAGGTGAAGTGATTGCCTCTACCTTTGATGAACCAGCCGCTCGTCACGTTCAAGTGGCTGAAATGGTTATCGAGAAAGCAAAACGTTCTGTTGAGCACAAAAAAGACGTAGTGATTTTACTCGACTCTATCACGCGTTTGGCACGTGCTTACAACACCGTAACACCAGCATCCGGTAAAATTCTTTCTGGTGGTGTGGATGCAAACGCTTTACATCGTCCAAAACGTTTCTTTGGTGCGGCGCGTAACGTGGAAGAAGGTGGTAGTTTAACCATTATTGCAACCGCACTTGTGGATACCGGTTCAAAAATGGATGAGGTTATCTTCGAAGAATTTAAAGGTACTGGTAACATGGAATTACATCTTTCTCGCAAAATTGCAGAAAAACGTGTGTTCCCAGCAATCGACTTCAACCGTTCTGGTACTCGTAAAGAAGATTTACTTACCACACCAGATGAATTACAAAAAATGTGGATTCTGCGCAAAATCCTTAACCCAATGGGTGAAGTGGAAGCGATGGAATTCCTCATCGACAAACTTATGGTGGCAAAAACCAACGATGAGTTTTTTGAAATTATGAAGCGGTCTTAATTTTGACCGCACTTAAAAACAAAAAAGGCTTGGAAAACCAAGCCTTTTTTATTTTGCGAATTATTCGCCCAAACGCTCTTTAATACGAGCAGATTTACCTGAACGTTCACGTAAGTAGTAAAGTTTAGCTTTACGTACTGCACCTTTACGTTTAACA
>MKXX01000006.1:0-199819 GCA_001914055.1 Parahaemophilus parainfluenzae
TGATTGCTGCTGTTAAAGTTGTTTTACCGTGGTCAACGTGGCCGATTGTACCCACGTTTACGTGCGGTTTTGTACGTTCAAATTTTTCTTTAGACATTTGTTTAGTTTCCTAGAAAATGCTCTATAAGCCATTCGACTTATAGAGCGGATTGTTACAAAAAATTATTTTTTACGCGCTTCAATTACTGCAGCAGCAACACTTGTTGGTGCTTCAGCATATTTTAACGGTTCCATTGAGTATGATGCACGACCTTGAGTTTGTGAACGTAAGTCTGTTGCATAACCGAACATTTCAGAAAGTGGAACTTCTGCATCGATTTTAACAACGAATTCGTTCGCTTCTTGACCGTTAACCATAGCACGACGACGGCTTAAGTCACCGATTACATCACCCACATACTCAGGTGGAGTTTCTACTTCAACTTTCATGATTGGCTCAAGTAGAACTGGGTTTGCTTTAGCGAACGCTGCTTTAAATGCTAAAGAAGCCGCTAATTTAAACGCTAATTCTGATGAGTCAACATCATGGTATGAACCGAAGTGTAAACGTACACCAATATCTACTACCGGATAACCCGCTAATGGACCAGATTTAAGCTGTTCTTGGATACCTTTATCAACTGCAGGAATGTATTCACCAGGGATTACACCACCTTTGATTTCGTTTACAAATTCGTAACCAGGACCTTCTGGATCTAATGGGTATAAGTCAATAACAACGTGACCATATTGACCGCGACCACCAGATTGTTTTGCGTGTTTACCTTCCACATCGTTAACACGAGTACGAATAGTTTCACGGTAAGATACTTGTGGTTTACCGATATTAGCTTCCACTTTGAACTCACGTTTCATACGGTCAACGATGATGTCTAAGTGTAACTCACCCATACCAGAAATAATGGTTTCGCCAGATTCTTCATCAGTGTGTACACGGAATGAAGGGTCTTCTTGAGCAAGACGACCTAATGCAAGACCCATTTTTTCTTGGTCAGCTTTAGTTTTAGGTTCTACTGCTACAGAGATTACTGGCTCTGGGAATTCCATACGCTCAAGGATGATTGGTGCATCGATAGCACATAATGTATCACCCGTAGTTACATCTTTTAAGCCGATTGCTGCAGCGATATCGCCCGCACGAACTTCTTTGATTTCTTCACGTTTGTTAGCGTGCATCTGTACGATACGACCAAAACGTTCACGTTTTTGACGTACAGAGTTTAATACTGTATCACCAGAGTTAATTACACCTGAGTACACACGGAAGAAGGTTAAGTTACCTACGAATGGGTCAGTTGCAATTTTGAATGCTAATGAAGAGAACGGCTCATCATCGCTTGCGTGACGTTCACCTTCAGTTTCATCTGGGTTGATACCTTTGATTGCTGGAATATCAGTTGGTGCTGGTAAGTATTCAACAACTGCATCAAGCATCGCTTGAACACCTTTGTTTTTGAATGCAGAACCACAAGTTACCAAGATGATTTCGTTTGCTAATACGCGTTGACGAAGACCTGCTTTGATTTCTTCTTCGCTTAAGTCTTCACCACCAAGATATTTTTCCATTAATTCTTCAGTTGCTTCAGCTGCTGCATCAACAAGGTTTTGACGCCATTCTTCGCACGCTGCTTGCATATCTGCTGGAATATCTTCATAAGTGAAGGTCATACCTTGGTCAGCTTCGTTCCAGTTGATCGCTTTCATTTTGATCAAATCAACAACACCAGTGAAACTTTCTTCTGCACCGATTGGAAGTTGAAGAGGAACAGCATTCGCACCTAAACGAGTTTTAAGTTGTTCAACAACACGTAAGAAGTTAGCACCAGTACGGTCCATTTTGTTTACGAACGCAATACGTGGAACTTGATATTTGTTAGCTTGACGCCATACAGTTTCAGACTGAGGTTGAACACCACCAACCGCACAGTAAACCATTACCGCACCATCAAGAACACGCATAGAACGTTCTACTTCAACAGTAAAGTCTACGTGTCCCGGAGTATCGATAACGTTGATACGGTGTTGTGGGAACTGTTGTGACATACCAGACCAGAATGCGGTAGTTGCCGCAGAGGTAATGGTAATACCACGCTCTTGTTCTTGTTCCATCCAGTCCATTGTTGCTGCACCATCGTGTACTTCACCAATTTTGTGACTTACACCAGTGTAGAATAAGATACGTTCAGTGGTAGTAGTTTTACCAGCATCAATATGCGCACTAATACCGATATTACGATATCTTTCAATAGGGGTTGTACGAGCCATTATTATAACCTTGTTAAGTTTAATATCTGTTTATATAAGGGTAAGGCTTCATCGAGGATGAAGCCCTTAAATTTTAAAAGCGTATTACCAACGGAAGTGAGCAAATGCTTTATTAGCTTCAGCCATACGGTGAACGTCTTCACGTTTTTTCACAGCTGCACCTTTGTTATCTGATGCATCAGATAATTCATTTGCAAGACGTAAAGCCATTGATTTATCACCGCGTTTACGTGCAGCTTCAACGATCCAACGCATACCTAATGCGTTACGACGAACTGGACGTACTTCAACTGGCACTTGGTAAGTAGAACCACCAACACGACGAGATTTAACCTCAACGGTTGGGCGAACGTTTTCAAGTGCAATTTCAAATGCTTCTAAAGGTTCTTTACCTGTGCGTTCTGCAAGTTTGTCTAACGCACCGTAAACGATGGTTTCAGCAACGGATTTTTTACCGTCTACCATTAATACATTAATAAATTTTGCAAGTAACTCTGAACCGAACTTCGGATCTGGAAGAATCTTGCGTGGTTCAACACTACGACGACGTGGCATTGCGAATTTCTCCGTATATTTAATCTTCAGGATATCCAAAACTCTATAAAAATTAACCGCACTTTAAAGTGAGTTAATGTGATACTGGAGTTTCTGATTTAAATTTTTACTAATTTAGACGTTTGGCCTTACTTAACGGAGTTCCATTAAGCTTTAGGACGTTTAACGCCGTATTTAGAACGACCTTGTTTACGATCTTTAACGCCTGCACAGTCTAATGCGCCGCGTACAGTGTGGTAACGAACACCTGGTAAGTCTTTAACACGACCACCACGGATAAGCACAACACTGTGCTCTTGAAGGTTGTGACCTTCACCGCCGATGTAAGAAGTTACTTCAAAGCCATTAGTTAAACGAATACGACATACTTTACGTAATGCTGAGTTCGGTTTTTTAGGTGTAGTTGTGTATACACGAGTGCACACACCACGTTTCTGCGGGCAAGCCTCTAATGCAGGAACGTTACTTTTTACAACCTTTTTCACACGCGGTTTGCGTACTAGCTGGTTGATAGTTGCCATTAAAAAAGCTCCAGTTTAAATGTTATTCATAATAGAATGTTTGTTACAAAATCTATCTCTCTATCCAATAGACAGAAGAAATAGACGCTGAATTTTAATGGTTTCGCCTAGCATTGTCAATATTTAAACAGAAATAGGATCGCAAAGGATCGCTTAGCAAAAAAATTCAGATAAAACAGACCGCACTTTGCCAAATCAATTGCCTGCCTGAAGCCAGGGTTTTATAATTCCAAACAGAATTATTTTGTTGGCAATCATTATGTTACGTTCATTTATTTTTCACTTACGTTATTTCTATCATAAAAAACTTCGACAAACGCATCGTATCTCTCATAAAACACTCGAGTTTGTATGTTTACTGATTGGTGCGACGTTTGTTGCCCTCTTTTCCTTTGGATTTGCCAAGCTAGCCGATATCGGACTTGAATTTAATGCCTATTGGTCTGCTAAATACCCTCTCGCCGTTTGGATCGTTTTACCGCTTGGTCTTGCTTTCCTCACTTGGTTTACTGCCAAATACACGCCTTATGTTGGCGGCAGCGGTATTCCACAAGTGATCGCCTCTATCAATATTCCTTATAATGGTTATAAAACAAAACTGGTTGAATTTCGCCAAACTATTTGGAAAATTCCGCTTACTTTCTTTGCTATGGTTATCGGCGCGTCTGTTGGACGAGAAGGCCCTTCTGTTCAAGTCGGTGCTGCTGTTATGCTGAGTTGGGGAAATTTCTGTCGTAAATATAACTTTGCTTTCCGCGGATTAAGTACGAATGAACTCGTTGCAACGGGTGCAGCAGGTGGTCTTGCTGCCGCATTTAATGCGCCTTTAGCTGGCGTAATTTTTGCCATTGAAGAATTGGGTCGAGGCGTGATGTTACGCTGGGAACGCCGAGTATTGCTTGGTGTATTAGCAGCCGGTTTTATTTTAGTGGCGATTCAAGGCAATAGCCCTTACTTTCCTGCCTATAAAGGTGCAACAGCTATTCCCTATTTATATCTTTGGCTTGCTATTTGTGGCGTAGTTTGTGGCGTACTGGGCGGTATATTTGGGCGACTCCTTGCAAAAGGATTAGCGGGACTCTCTCCACTCAAATGGCGTGATTGGATCCGCAAACACCCCATTTACATTGCCTTATTACTCGGTTTAGTACTTGCCGCGATGGGAACCTACATCGAAGGGCAAACTTATGGAACGGGCTATAATGTTGTCGCAAGAGCATTGGAAGGACAACTTGTTTCGCCTGAAGTGGGGATACTAAAACTCTTCGCAACGGTTACGACGTATTGGAATGGTATCGCAGGTGGGATTTTTACTCCATCCCTCACCACCGGTGCAGGCATTGGCACCATGTTATGGGAAATCAGCAATGGCATGGTTGATCAACGCTTCCTCGTCATTTTATGTATGGCCGCCTTTTTAGCCGGCGGCACACAATCCCCCGTGACAGCGAGTGTGGTTGTGATGGAAATGACCGGGGCTCAACCAGTGCTGATTTGGCTCTTGATTTCCAGTATCATTGCCTCCATAATTTCGCGCCAATTTAGTCCAAAACCTTTTTACCACTTTGCGGCTGGACGTTTCCGTCAACGAATGCAGGAACAACAAGCAGAAGATCTGCGCCGTAACGAGATTCAAGAGAAATAATATATGTCAGAAAACCAACCGCACTTTTATCGTGGACGCTTTTCCGTTGCGCCAATGTTAGATTGGACGACACGCCATTGCCGCTATTTTCATCGTCAATTTAGTAAAAATGCGTTGCTTTATACCGAAATGGTTACGGCTCCTGCCATTATTCATGCCAAATACGATCATTTAGATTTTGATTTGCAAGAAAACACGGTTGCCCTACAACTCGGCGGAAGCGATCCCGCACAGCTTAAACATTGTGCTAAATTAGCCGAAGAAAGAGGCTATCATGAAATTAATCTGAATGTGGGCTGTCCTTCCGATCGCGTGCAAAATGGCATGTTTGGTGCGTGTTTGATGGCAAAAGCAGATTTAGTAGCTGAATGTATTGCTGAAATGCGAAATGTCGTGAATATTCCTGTCACTGTGAAAACGCGTATTGGCATTGATGATTTGGATAGCTATGAATTTCTCTGCGACTTTATCGAAAAAGTCCATCATGCAGGCTGCCAAGAATTTATTGTTCATGCCCGAAAAGCCTGGCTTTCAGGATTAAGCCCAAAAGAGAATCGAGAAATTCCCCCTTTGGATTATGATCGTGTTTATCAATTGAAGAAAGACTTCCCACAATTAACCATTGCTATTAATGGCGGCATTAAAACCATCGAAGAAATGAAACATCATTTACAATTTGTTGATGGCGTGATGGTTGGGCGTGAGGCCTATCAGAATCCGTCGTTATTGGGCTATGTTGATCAAATGCTTTTTGATGCTAATGCGGATATCGTCACACCAAGACAAGCGGTGGAAGCCATGTTCCCTTATATTGAAAAACAACTGAGCCAAGGCGTTTATTTAAATCATATCGTTCGACATATGCTCGGTGCATTCCAAAACTGCAAAGGGGCAAGACAATGGCGACGCTATCTAAGTGAAAATGCCTTTAAACAAGGCGCGGGCATTGAAGTGGTTGAAACGGCATTAAGCTTTGTGGAAACCCATTAAATCTATAAAATGTAAAGTGCGGTCAGAATTTAACAGATTTTCTGACCGCACTTTTTTTTCTGAGTATTTAATTAGCAATGATGTTTTTGACGATACGCCACTAAATCTTCAATTGTTAACACTACATAACCAAATTTTTTCGCAAATTCGATAATTTCTGGTGCGCGAGCCATAGTGCCATCATCATTCATAATTTCACAAATCACCCCTGCCGGTTTAAAACCACTTAAACGCGCTAAATCAACTGAGGCTTCCGTATGACCGCGACGCGTTAAAACACCACCTTCTGCCGCACGTAATGGGAAAACATGTCCTGGACGGTGAAGATCTGTCGGTTTCGCCTGATCTGCAATTGCCGCTTTGATTGTGGTAACACGATCTTGTGCCGATACACCTGTTGACACACCTTCTGCCGCTTCAATCGTCACAGTAAACGCGGTTTTATTCACGCTATTGTTATGCTCAACCATTGGTGGCAAATCAAGCTGTTTGCATTGTTCATCGGTGATACATAAACACACAATACCGCTGCCATAACGGATAAGTTTTGCCATTTGTTCTGGCGTAATGGTTTCTGCAGGGAAAATTAAATCGCCTTCATTTTCGCGATCTTCATCATCCAATACTAATACGCCATTGCCTTGTTTGAATGCGTTCAATGCGTTAATTACCCGTTCTTCACCGGTCGCACCAAATGCAGATAAAATTGACTGATTCATCGTAATTTCCTTTGTTGTTACGTTAAAATTAACCAGAATCAGGGCTGAGAAATGCAAATAAATAGGACGGAATTGGGAACCCAATCCGTTTTATTCTCTTTCATCCAGACTATACTGTCGGCTTTGGAATTTCACCAAATCTGCTAACCTTAAAAGGACAAAGCGAAACAATTTTGTAAAAACTTAATCAAAATTGACCGCACTTTTAAGTGCTCGTGGGCTGTCACCACCGGTAGGGAATTTCACCCTGCCCTGAGAATGCAGGCTGTAGTATAACGCAAAATGTCGCGGTAAAAAATCATTCAATGAAAAATGTTTTTATTTGCACAAAGATTGCATAAAATAGGGCTACACTGTCACTATGCGGTGGCGATTTAGCGAAGGATACATTATGTCGAACAAACACGATAAAAAAATGGGTGTGATTTTTGGAAAATTCTACCCTGTTCACACCGGCCATATTAATATGATTTATGAAGCATTCAGTAAAGTGGATGAGCTTCACGTGATTGTCTGTAGCGATACCGAACGCGATTTAAAGCTGTTTTATGATAGTAAAATGAAGCGTATGCCGACGGTACAAGATCGTCTTCGCTGGATGCAGCAAATCTTTAAATATCAAAAAAATCAAATTTTCATTCATCATTTAGTTGAGGATGGCATTCCAAGTTATCCGAATGGTTGGCAAGCTTGGAGTGAAGCGGTAAAAAATCTCTTTGAAGAAAAACAATTTACCCCGACGATGGTTTTTAGTAGTGAACCACAAGACAAAGCACCATACGAAAAATACTTGGGTCTCGAAGTTTCTTTAGTGGATCCTGACCGATCTTTCTTTAACGTATCTGCAACGAAAATTCGTACTACTCCTTTCCAATATTGGAAATTCATTCCGAAAGAAGTCCGTCCGTTCTTTGCGAAAACCATTGCCATTTTGGGTGGCGAAAGTAGCGGTAAAAGCGTGTTAGTCAGCAAACTAGCTGCCGTATTTAACACCACTTCCGCCTGGGAATATGGTCGTGAATATGTCTTCGAAAAATTAGGTGGCGATGAGCAAGCCATGCAATATTCTGACTATCCACAAATGGCATTAGGTCATCAACGCTATATTGATTATGCGGTGCGTCATGCCCATAAAGTAGCGATTATTGATACCGATTTTATTACCACGCAGGCTTTTTGTATTCAATACGAAGGCAAAGCGCATCCTTTCCTCGATTCCATGATCAAAGAATACCCATTTGATGTAACAATCTTATTGAAAAACAACACAAAATGGGTGGATGATGGCTTACGTAGTCTAGGCAGCCAAAAACAACGTCAACAATTCCAACAGTTATTGAAGAAATTGTTAGATAAATACAAAGTGCCTTACATTGAAATTGAATCGCCAAGTTATTTGGATCGTTATAACCAGGTCAAATCTGTTGTGGAAAAAGTGTTAAATGATGAAGAACTTGAAGGTTTACCACATACTAAACGCATATTAACCACCGAGAAATAAAATGCTTTTATTCGCAGGCGATCCACACGGAAGTTATGAACATCTTTATCCTTTCGTGCAAGAAAATGATAACGTTGCCCTGATTATTTTGGGCGACTTGCAACTTTCTTCGCCTGATGAATTAGATAAACTCGCACAACATTGTGATATTTGGTTTATTCACGGCAACCACGATAGCAAAACCGTCGCCGCATTTGATTCGATTTGGGGCACTCATTGGAAATCGCGTAATTTGCATAATCGTGTTATTGAAATTCAAGGACAACGCATTGCAGGCTTAGGAGGAGTATTCCGTGGGCAAATCTGGATGCCACCCAATAAGCCAATGTATTTTGATCCCATCCACTATTGCCAATATAGTCCACAAGAAAAAATTTGGCGTGGCGGTGTACCATTGCGTCATCGCACGTCTATTTTCCCTTCTGATATCGAAGCCATTGAAAATGAACAAGCCGATATTTTAATTTGCCATGAAGCACCTAAACCCCATCCCATGGGATTTCGTGTGATTAATCAACTCGCAGAAAAATTAGGGGTAAGACACGTTTTCCATGGTCATCACCACGATAATGTCGAGTACAAGACAAATTTCCCTTATAAAATCACGAATGTCGGTTTTAGAAGTGTTACTGATGCACACGGAAATTATTTATTAAAAATGATTGATGATAGAGAAAAATAACTGAGTTAGTTGTTAATTGTTTTTAATAAAAAGAAAAGTTTGAAGAGAGAAGATGGCGCACCCGAAAGGATTCGAACCTTTGACCGCTCGGTTCGTAGCCGAGTACTCTATCCAGCTGAGCTACGGGTGCGTAGTGATGTTTTATTATTCGTAACCATTTTAACTGATAGAGCCGATTTAAAATGGCGCACCCGAGAGGATTCGAACCTCTGACCGCTCGGTTCGTAGCCGAGTACTCTATCCAGCTGAGCTACGGGTGCAGAATAAATAAAACTAACAACAAATGGCGGTGAGAGAGGGATTCGAACCCTCGATGGAGTTTTTGACCCCATACTCCCTTAGCAGGGGAGCGCCTTCAGCCTACTCGGCCATCTCACCACATTCGGTGTGTGGGCGGTATAATACGTTTTTTTGAAAATATGTCAAATCATTTTTTGAAAAAGCGATGTTGGTTGCTTGATTTATCTACATTTTGCATAAATAAAGTGCGGTTGAAAAAACAAATATATTTCTCACCGCACTTTAATTTTTATCATCTCTAGCCTTTTAAAATTGCCCGCAGACGATCAAGCTGACTAGACGTTTGTTGTTGCTTCTGCTCTGCCGTTAATTTTGGCTTATCTTTTTCCCATTGCACATCATCTTGTGGCAACTCAGCCAAGAAACGACTAGGTTCTGGGCGAATTAACTCGCCAAACTGACGCCGTTCACGACAAAGAGAAAAAGTCAGCGTTTGTTGTGCTCGCGTAATGCCCACATAAGCTAGACGGCGTTCTTCTTCCACATTGTCTTCATCAATACTGGTTTGATGCGGCAAAATCCCCTCTTCCATACCAATTAAATACACATGGGGAAACTCTAAACCTTTAGAGGCATGCAGCGTCATCAATTGCACTTGATCGCTCTCGTCATCGTCTTCGCCACGTTCCATCATGTCGCGCAAGGTTAAACGAGTGACCACTTGATTTAAATTCATTGGTTCATTCACTTCATCGCCTTTGAGCATATCCTCTACCCAGCTAAATAAGGTTGCCACGTTTTTACTTTGCATTTCGGCAGCTTTCGGGCTGGTGGCATACTCATACAAATATTCTTCGTAATGCAATGAAGAAAGTAAAGAACGCACAGCCGTTTCAGGATCGGAACGTAAACTTTGATCGTTTAACTCCACAATCCAACGACCAAATTTTTGCAAAGCATCATAGGCTTTCGGTGTAACACGTTGCATGAGTTCAAACTCAAAAATCGCCTCAAATAAGCTGATATGTTTTTCCTGTGCCAACTCGCCTAGTTTTTGCAATGTTGCGGTACCAATTTCCCTTCTCGGTGTATTCACAATACGCAAGAAAGCCGCATCATCGTCTTGATTTACCACTAAACGCAGGTAAGCCATCATGTCCTTAATTTCAGCACGAGAGAAAAAAGACGTGCCACCAGAAATTTTGTACGGAATGCGGTTTTGCATCAGCACTTTTTCCAATAGACGAGATTGATGATTACCGCGATATAAAATCGCATAATCCTTAAATTTGGTTTTACGGCTAAAACGATGAGCAATTAATTCTGCCACAATCCGTTCGGCTTCATGCTCTTCATTTTTCGCTTCAATGACTTGCAGTTTTTCACCTTCGCCCAAGTTAGAAAACAGTTTTTTATCGAACACGTGCTCGTTGTTATCAATTAAAATGTTAGCACAATGCAAAATACGATGAGTGGAACGGTAATTTTGTTCTAATTTGATGACTTGCAAACGCGGAAAATCATCACGTAAGCGCACCATATTTTGCGGTCGAGCACCTCGCCAAGAATAAATGGATTGGTCGTCATCTCCTACCACCGTAAAGCAAGCTCTCTCACCAACGAGTAGTTTGATGAGTTCATATTGGCTAGTATTGGTATCTTGATATTCATCCACCAACAAATAACGGATTTTCTCCTGCCATTTTGACCGCACTTCTTCGTTCTGTTTGAAAAGCAAGGTCGGTAACATAATCAAATCATCAAAATCCAACGCATTATAAGCACGAATTTGCGCCGCATAACGCTCATAACATTTAGCAAAGGTTTGATATTTAGCATCTTTCGCTAAGGCATAAGCCTGTTTTGGCGAAACCAAATCATTCTTCCAATTGGAAATAACGGAAATTAATTCACGCAGTAAGTCTTTATCTTCCTGCAGCATATCTGCCGTCAGCTCTTTGAGTAAGGCAAGTTGATCGTGCTCATCAAACAAGGTCATATTGGATTTAAAGCCTAACGCTTTATATTCCCGTTTGATAATGTCGAAACCTAAGGTATGGAAAGTGGAAACAATCAATCCTTTGGATTTTTCTTTACCAATCGAATGGGCTACACGCTCTTTCATTTCACGAGCGGCTTTGTTGGTAAAAGTTACGGCGGCGATCTGTTTAGGTAAATAACCGCAATGTTCAATCAAATGAGCAATCTTATTGATGATCACGCGAGTTTTGCCTGAGCCTGCGCCAGCTAGCACCAAACAAGGTCCGCTGACATATTCGACAGCCTGTTGTTGTTGAGGATTGAGTTTCATATCTTAATGCAAATTAATTTGACCACGCATAAGGCAATAATGCGGTATCTAATAAAAATGACAGTGGCAAATCTAAAATAGGTAAGCCCCATTTTTGTGCCATCTCTAAATCATAAGCCGCACCCGCGTAAGGCGTGTATTTCTCCGATGGGTCAATTAATTTCACCACCGTACCACAACCCGTTAACACTAAAAATGCGGTTAAAATTAGAAGTGTTTTTTTCATTCACGACGTGCTTGTAAAGCTAAATAGACGGCTTCCGGCACCAGTTCTTTTACATTGCCATGATGCAAATAAATTTCTCGTACAATCGTGGAAGACACAAACGCCCATTTTTCTGTTGGGGGGAAGAACAAACTATCCACACCATCAGTTAATAAACGGTTTAACGCGGCCAGTTGTAATTCATATTCGAAGTCAGTCGTTGTACGCACGCCACGAATAATGGCGGTAATCTTTTTCGTTTTGATTTCATTCGCGAGTAAATCAGAGAAGCCAAATACTTCCACATTGGACAAATGAGCGACCGATTGACGCACGAGCTCAACGCGTTCTTCCAATGAGAACAATGGCTTTTTGCTCGGACTATTCGCCACCGCGACAAAAACTTTCGGAAAAATGACCGCACTTCGCGCAATGATATCTAAATGCCCGTTGGTAATCGGGTCGAACGTGCCGGGGTAAATTACGCTTGTCATTTATGGTTCTCCGAAATATTGGTTAAATAAGGATGAAGCAAATCTAAAAGTCGCTGTAATGCACCACGATTTTCAATTAACACCTCATAGCCTGCATTGCCTAAACGATGACGCGCTTCTTTTGAATTCAATAACTTATCAATAATATCTGCCAATGCTTTTTCTGTTGAGTTGATTTGCAATACACCTTGTACTTCTAGCAACGAAGTAAAGACTTCAGGGAAATTGAAAGTATACTTTCCGCTCACAACGGGTAATTTAAAGGCTAGAGGCTCTAGAGGATTATGTCCCCCATGTTTGACCAAACTTCCACCGACAAATGCAATATCAGAAATACCATACATCAACATCAATTCACCCATGGTATCGCCTAGAATCACTTGAGTATTATCTGAAGGAATCTCACCCGTTGAACGGCGGATAAAGTTAAAGTGGGCTTTTTCAATTAAATCAGCCACAGGATTAAAACGCTCAGGATGACGAGGTACAAGCAATAACAGCAAGTTTGGATGTTTTTTCAGTAGCAAATGATGCGCTTGTAAAATAAGCTCTTCTTCCCCTTCATGGGTACTCGCCGCAATCCAAATCTGACGATCTTTCGCCCAGCTTTCATGAAGTGTTGCAATGTCTTTGAGTAATTCGTCACTGACCACAAGATCATATTTAATATTGCCGGTTAATTGAAGGCGTTCTTTTTCATAACCTAACTCTAAATAACGCTTTCCGCTAATACTATCTTGCGGTGCAATCAAGCTGATTTGAGAAAACATTCGTTGTAGATGTTGTTTAACTTTGCCATAACGTCTCGCTGAACGCGCAGAAAGACGAGCATTCGCCACAATGAAAGGAATATTTCGATGAGCCAAACAATCAATCAAATTTGGCCAAAGCTCCGTTTCAATCACGATGAATACTTTAGGTTGAATAAAATCAATAAAACGATTGATGACACAAGGTAAATCGTAAGGCAAATAACAATGCGTCACACTTTCCCCGAATGCGGCTTTTACGCGTTCAGAGCCTGTTGGTGTAACCGTTGTAAACGTGATTGGTAAATGTGGATATTCCTTCTGAATACGTTTTACTAGCGGTGTGGCTGCAATCACTTCACCGACTGATGCAGCATGAATGACGATCCCATCTTGCACGGGCTTAGCAAGAGTCGCATAAATACCATATCGCTCGCCTAAACGCTTACGATAATTCGGCGCCTTGAGACTTCGTAGCAACATGAAGAACAAGACAAAAGGCTGAATCAGATACATCAGGCAGGTATAAAAAAAACGCCACATAAAATAAATTCGGTTATACTTACAAAAATTTCGGCTAGTATAGCAAAAAAAGGATCAAAATATGCCAACAATTAGCGTTGCCATGATTGTCAAAAATGAAGCGGCAGATCTCGCTCAATGTCTCGATACGGTAAAAGATTGGGTAGATGAAATCATTATCGTCGATTCAGGCAGTACTGATAATACCCAAGAAATCGCAGAACAATATGGTGCAAAATTTTATTCGCATCCTGATTGGCCAGGCTTTGGCAAACAACGCCAACGTGCACAACAATATGTCACCTGTGATTATGTTTTATGGTTAGATGCCGATGAACGCGTCACTCCGAAACTTCGTGAATCCATTCAACAAGCAGTTCAACAAGATACGCCAAATACGGTTTATGATATTCCTCGTGTGAGTGAAGTGTTTGGGCGTGAGATTCGTCATTCTGGTTGGTATCCGGATTATGTGGTGCGTTTATATCGCACAAATTATGCGGGATATAACGATTCTCTGGTACATGAAAAAGTAGTTTATCCTGAAAACACGAAAGTACAGAAATTAACTGGCGATCTAGAGCATTTCACCTATAAAAGCATCCATCACTATTTGGTGAAATCTGCAGGCTACGCCAAAGCTTGGGCAGACCAACGCCAAACCAAAGGGAAAAAAGCGACGTTATGGCAAGGTATTAGCCATGCGATTGGTTGCTTTGTCAAAATGTACATTTTAAAAGCCGGTTTCTTAGATGGGAAACAAGGTTTTCTGCTTGCAGTACTTTCTGCCCACTCCACCTTTGTGAAATATGCTGATTTGTGGGAACGCAATCAACATTAATCAAAAACAAAAAGTGCGGTTAATTTTAATCGCACTTTTTTTATCTCTTTTAGGACAAGAAAATTAGTTTTTCGCTGCTGCCGCTGCTTTCACGATTACTGCAAACGCAGGCGCTTTAAGTGAAGCTCCGCCCACTAACGCACCATCGATATCTGGTTGAGTGAATAATTCTGCTGCGTTAGCATCATTTACTGAACCACCGTATTGAATGATCACTTGATCTGCTACAGCTTGTGATTTTGCTGCGATGTGGCCACGGATAAATGCGTGAACAGCTTGAGCTTGTGCTGGAGTTGCTGATTTCCCCGTGCCGATTGCCCAAATTGGTTCATAAGCAATCACGGCACCATTAAATGCTTCTACACCTAATGCGTTGATCACTGCATCAATTTGACGCGCACATACTTCTTCCGTTTTGCCAGCTTCGTTTTCAGCTTCAGTTTCACCGATACATAATACTGGCACTAAACCTGCTTCTTTTAATGCACCAAATTTTTTCGCTACGAATTCGTCGCTTTCTTTATGGTAAGTACGACGCTCAGAGTGACCGATAATGATGTATTTTGCACCAAAATCTTTTAACATTTCAGTTGAAATATCGCCGGTGAAAGCACCTTTAACATTCACATCAACGTTTTGTGCACCTAAAGCAATTTGGCTGCCTGCAAGTGCCGCTTCAGCTGTACCTAAGTACATAACAGGTGGGGCAATTGCCACATCACAACCTGTTACACCTTGTAATTCAGCTTTTAATCCTTCGATTAATTCTTTGGTAAAGGCTTTGGAACCGTTTAATTTCCAGTTACCCATCACTAAAGGACGACGTGCCATTTTTTGTTTCTCCATATTGAATAAATAAAAAGTATGTTTACTATACCAAACTTTGAACAGATTTCTTTGTGCAAAATCACATTTTGAAAATTTTTTTGGGGAAATGATGATTATTTTGTGCTAAAAAGCTACAATCTACTGTACGGAACCGATAAAAAATAACCAATTTTATAAATAAACGGAAAATAGGTCTGGTAACAATGAAAATTTTCAAAGCCGAACAATGGAATATAGAAGTGCTTGCTCCACTCTTTGAAGCCTATCGACTTGCCAACGGAATGAGTGAAAATCCTGACCGCACTTTAACCTTTCTAACAAATCGTATGCGTTTTAATGAAAGCATGTTTTTTATTGCTGTAAACGAAAATGCACAAGCGATTGGCTTTGTTCAACTTTATCCTCGCTTATCTTCTTTACAACTACAACGCTATTGGCAATTAACTGATATTTTTGTCAAAGAAGATAAACATCAAGCCGAGATTTATGCAGCGCTTATTTCTAAAGCAAAAGAGTTTGTCCGTTATACACAATCTAACCGTTTAGTAGCGGAATTAAGCCAAGCTCAACAGAGTATTTTAGAACGCGAAGGATTTAAGCTAAACACGAAAAAAAGTTTGTTTGAATTAACTCTCTAATGCATACGCTCCTCAATCAATATTGGGATTACTTGCGAATTGAACGCCAAGTAAGCCCACATACCCTCACTAATTATCAACATCAACTGGATGCCATTTTAGCGATTCTCGCTGAAAAAGGTATTCAGCACTGGCAGCAAGTAAATCCAAGCGTGGTTCGCCTTATTTTGGCGGAAAGCCGTAAGCAAGGTTTAAAAGAAAAGAGCTTGGCATTACGTTTATCAGCTCTTCGTCAGTTTTTCAGCTATCTTGTGCAACAAGGGCAAATGAAAGTGAATCCGGCAACGGGTATTTCAGCGCCGAAACAAGGCAAACATTTACCAAAAAATATTGATGCTGAACAGGTCCAAAAATTGCTTTCAAATGACAGCAAAGATCCGATTGATTTGCGTGATCGCGCCATGATGGAATTGATGTATAGCTCGGGGCTTCGCTTATCTGAATTGCAAGGCTTAAACCTCAATAGCATTAACACTCGAGTACGAGAAGTCAGAGTGATTGGTAAAGGGAACAAAGAACGTATTGTGCCTTTTGGACGCTATGCTTCTCATGCAATTCAGCAATGGTTGAAAGTACGCCCTTTATTTAATCCAAAGGATGACGCCCTTTTTGTGAGCCAACAGGGAAATCGCCTTACTCATCGCTCTATTCAAAAACGAATGGAAACCTGGGGCATCCGACAAGGATTAAACAGCCATCTCAATCCGCATAAACTGCGTCACTCTTTTGCTACTCACATGCTGGAAGCGAGTTCAGATTTGCGTGCTGTTCAAGAGCTTTTAGGACACAGCAATTTGTCCACCACGCAAATTTATACGCATTTAAATTTCCAACATCTTGCTGAAGTGTATGATCAAGCCCATCCTCGAGCAAAACGAAAAAAATAAACAAAGTGCGGTCAAAAATCGTCGTCTTTTTAACCGTACTTCTAAACAAAAAGGCTACCTTTTGGTAGCCTTTATTCATTCAACTATAAGCTAAATGCTTGAATATAAGGAAGTTTACCTTTCTTCAGCATGTCTTCAATACCGCTTTGGTGATCATTTTCACCTAAACCACGTAATTCGAAGGTGACACCAACACTGTTGTCATAAACCACTTGATCGTTACGTTGATTTTGGCGACTCGTCACATAACGTCTTGCGCCAACGCCTAAAGACCAACAGCACGAGTTATATTGCACGCCCACATATTGCTCAACCGGTTTTTTCAATGCAATATCTTGATAGTATTTTCCAACAAGCGCCCAGTTATCCGACACTTCCCATGCAGCCACAACACCAACCTGTTTAATGTCTTGTTGATAACGGTTTGCGGAAGCACCCAAGTTTTGGTTGATGTACTCTTTGCTCGCATAACGATAATTTAACTGAATCAGATTATTCTTCATCGGGTTAAATTCCAAACTACTATTCGCCAATGAGGCTTTATCTAGCAATGTATCGTATTGGTAGCTACCGCGCCAATTCCATTTATCGTTAATTTTCCAGTTAGACTCCAAGGCCCAAGAAGAAGAGGATTTTGGCGTACGATTATTTGGATTATCATCAATTTTTGATGCCGTTAAATAATAAATTTGTCCTGCTGAGAAATTGAAACGCTCATCGGCATTTCTATCATAAAAACGAGTTGTTCCCCCAACTGTCACTTGGTTTGCTGATGAAATACGGTCTAAACCACTATAACGACGATCTCGGAACAAAGAATAATAATCTTGTTGAACTAGCGCAGAATCATAACCAAAACCAAGGTAATTATTTACACGTTTTGAACCAATATTACTTTGATCTTTGTATGGTCGATACAGATATTGAACATGAGGTTCAAGCGTTTGTGTATAACCATCAAATAAAGTTTTATTACTCGCTAAAACCGTTTGTAAATCTACTTTTAATTGTGGCAATACACGATTTACCGATTTTTGTACGTCTTCTGCTGCAGAAGATGAACCTTTTTTCTGGTTATAATGGGTCGCGTAAAGTTTAGTCTCAATATTCAAGCTACCATATTTATTTGACATTGCTGTAGACAAGCTTGGTTCAACATGAAAACGCCATGCTTTTGGCATCAAAGCACTATCATTATCAAAGCGTACTGCTTGCGAAAATAATTTAAAATCTACCCAACCGTTCGCCAAATCATTTTTGTAATAATTGAAGTCAATTTGTGGCATCGCACGATAAGGCCCGATATCGACTTCATCAAAAATCTGGAACTGACGTGCGGAAATGGCGATATTATAGTTAGGTTGATAATATGCAATACGAGCATACTGGTTCGCATAACCATCAGTACTGTTACCATAATCTGAATCAAAATCAGTAAAATAACGTTTATCACTTACCTTAGTATAATCAACATTTAAACGCCAATTTTCAAGAAAAGAGGAATTATGGTTCCAATAGAATAAATGACGCTTACGGTTATCACTGATGTATTCATCGTAGCGATCACGTCCTAAATATTCGCCAGCAAGTTTACCTTCACCAACGGGTGTTAAATAACGAAACTCACCATTTAATTGCCAACCACGACGAGACATATATTTTGGTGCAAATGTGGCATCGTAATTTGGTGCAATATTCCAATAAATTGGTTGTTTATACCAATAGCCATCACGGCTAGAATGACCAACTGTTGGCATTAATAAACCTGAACGACGGCGATCACCAATCGGTAATTGCAGATAAGGGGTATAGAATACTGGCACACCTAATACTTTAAAACGTGCATGCCAAAATTCAGCATATTCTTCTTTAATGTGCTGACGAATCTCAGAGGCGTCTACCGCCCAAGCATTATCATCGGGTAAACAAGAGGTAAATGTCGCATTTTTCATTAAACGGTAATTATCACCTAACTCAATTTCTTGTGCTTTACCGCGGCCTTGACGTCCTACAAGTTGGTAGTCTGCATCGGTTACGTTACCGTTTTTGCTATCTAAATTAAAACTCGCATCATTACCTAATAGATTAATTTGATTATCTTTGTAATCAAATCCGCCTCGCAAATAAGCCCATCGTTGAGTTTGGTTGCCCTCACCTGTTTGTTTGACTTCAACTGAATTCCCTACCAAATGGCGGTTTCCTTGTTTCAAATCCACATTGCCTTGATAAATCGCCTGAGTTGGCTGATTAATCTCTGCTTTATCTGCTTCAATATAAACCGGTAAATTATTAACATCACCTTTCACGACTTCCCCAGTAAAGTGAGGCACGCCGAGTAAGCATTGAGCATGCAGATCGGCCAAACTTTGTTGACTATAAAATGCGGTCAGAATTGAGATTGAAATTAAGGTATATTTTTTATTCATAATTCAGTTCTTATTCAGATGAAACTAGGGGGATTATACTGGAATATCATTTACAACAACAGCCATTTATATGGTCGTTAACTAACCCCATAGATTGCATAAAGGCATAACATGTGGTTTCCCCAACAAAGACAAAACCACGTTTCTTCAACGCTTTTGACATTGCTTTTGAGATTTCAGTTCTAGCGGGCACCACAGAAATATCGGGGACATCATTAATAATCGGTTGATGATTCACAAACGACCACACAAAATCACTGAAATTTTCACCGCACTTTTCCATGGCTAGATAGGCTTTGGCATTTTTCACAATGGCTTCCAGTTTTGCCCGATGGCGAATAAGCCCGGTATTTTCCATGCAACGATCAATATCCTGTTCGGTCATTTGCTCGATTTTGGCTGGGTCAAATTGATGGAAGGCTGCTCGATAGGCTTCGCGTTTTTTCAATACGGTGATCCAGGAAAGCCCCGCTTGTTGCCCTTCTAAACAAATTTTTTCAAATAGCTTTTGGCTATCAAATTGTGGCTTGCCCCATTCCTTGTCATGGTAGTCGATATAAATTGGAAGTTCACCCACCCAAGGGCATCTTGTACTCATGCCATATCCTTTTTGAGTTGTTCATAGATTGCGACAAAATCGGGCATTACCCCACGCCATAAACAAAATGAATGGGCGGCTTGCGCCACCAACATACCAAAACCATCGCTGACATTATTCAGACCTAAGGATTTACAGTAGGCAATAAAAGGCGTATCGCTGCCTTTGGCATATTGCATGTCATAACAGGCGTGGACCTCTGATAAGATTGAGGCATCAACAGCGGCGGTATGTCCGCTTAATCCAGCCGAAGTTGCATTGATCACTAAATCGTAGGTTTGCGCGGGAATCGCACCCATCGCGACAGCTTCAATTGTGCCGTAAGGCTTGAACTTATCTGCCAGTTGTTGTGCTTTTTCTAGGGTGCGGTTAGCCAAGACAATCTGCTGCTGTGCTTCCAATAAAGGCAGTAATACTCCTTTGGTTGCTCCGCCAGCACCTAAAATTAAAATGCGTTGTTGTGGCTGAATCCAACCTAAGCGTTGTAAATCTGTCACTAAACCAATGCCATCGGTATTGTCCGCATAAAGTTTGCCGTTAGATAATTTTTTTAGTGTATTACAGGCTTCTGCCAGTTTCGCCCGTTCGCTATGTTCGTCAGCGAGCGCATAGGCGCGTTCTTTAAATGGTGCAGTGATATTGCAACCTTGTGCTCCTTCAGAAAAAAAGGCCTGCAATTGCTGCTCAAAATCCTCAAGATCACCTAATTTGGCAACATATTCCATCGTTTGCTGGGTTAGCTTGGCAAATAAGCGATGAATCAACGGGGATTTACTTTGGGCAATCGGATTGCCCCAAACGGCATAGTGCTGCATATCTTATCCTTGTCTGAATAGTTGGTTTGTGAGCAAATCGCGAATTTCCGATGGATTTTGTGCTTGGCCGACTGCTTCATCAAGCACGGGAAAATCTGCCCCAAATTGGGAACGCACAGCATCTGCGTTGCGGCAAGGTGATAAACCAGTTAAATTCGCACTGGTCGAGGTGAGGGCAAAGCCTGTTTTTTCGCATAAGGCTTTGACGGCAGGATGAGTACATAAACGCACCGCAATGCTATTAAATTGCCCCGTCAGAAAATGTGGGACTTCTGCCTTTGCCGGCACCACCCAGGTGATTGGATGTTCATATTGTGCCTGTAAGCGTGCAAGCTGTTCGTCAGACAAATGGGAAAAATCAACAAAAGGCTGCAAAAAATGCAAGCTCGGCGCGACTAAAATAAGGCCTTTTTCAATCGGACGTTGTTTTAAATCAAGCAATTTTCTGACCGCACTTTCACTTAGTGGATTACAGCCCAAACCGAATACCGCCTCAGTAGGATAGGCAACGACTTCGTCTTGCATTAAACGGGTGGCAATTTGTTGTACATTCATTTTTCGTTCTCAAAAATATGTCGACAGCCTTTATTCGCACACTGCCACACTTGCTGTTCGGCATTTTCACTTTTTAATAGCGCAAGTGGAAAATGGCATTGTGGACAAGGCATGGCATAGGGTTTTGCCGGCAAGGAAAATTTACAATGGGGAAAGTTATCGCAACCATAAAAGATTTTCCCTTGTCGTCCGCGACGGGCAACCAAATGTCCTTTATGGCATTCCGGGCAGTCTATAGATTGTTCTTCATCCTGTTGCTCATGCACCACAAAATCACAATCGGGATAATGACTACAACCGATGAACATGCCAAAGGCACCTTGTTTGAGTTGGAGTGGATTGCCACATTGCGGGCAGGTCTCATCAAGCTCTTTCAACACCTTATGTTCCACCTTATGCAAGGGGCGCAAATAATCACAGGCGGGATATGCGGTACAACCTAAAAACAGTCCCTTTTTACCCTGTTTCATTTGCAGAGGCGCGCCGCATTGTGGGCAATATTCTTCGTGTTTTGTGTGTTGGAAAAGACTTTGACTCATACGCTGTCCCTATGCTTGTAGCATTACTTCCAATTCTTCTTGGACCGCTAACCAATCCATTTCGACTTCTTCCAATGCTTTCTTCACCTCTACTTGCAGTGCCAAAAGTGCGGTCAATTTTTCTTTATTTTCTGCACTGTATAGTTCGGAATCTGCCAATTGGTTTTCAATCTCCGCAAGTTTGGAGGCATGCTTATTCATTTTTTCCTCCAATTGAGAGATTTGTTTACGAAGAGGTGCAGTTTGTTGGCGAAGTTCGGCCTCACGACGTTTTTGTTCCTTGCGATTTTGCATGGAATTTTCATTGTCGTCATTTTTCTCCGAGGATTTATTTTCTGGTGCACTGTTTTGTTCGTTAAGCCATTTTTGATAATCCTCTAAGTCGCCTTTGAATTCTTCCACTTTTTTATCGTGTACCAAATAGAATTCTTCCACGGTATTACGTAGTAAGTGACGATCATGGGAAACCACCACCAAAGAGCCCTCATAATCCACCAGCGCTTCGGTCAATGCCTGACGCATATCCAAATCCAAATGGTTAGTTGGTTCATCGAGCAGCAATAAGTTTGGTCGTTGCCAAACAATCAGTGCAAGCACCAAACGAGCTTTTTCTCCACCGGAAAAGGCTTTCACCTCTTGGTTAACTTTGTCACCATGGAACGCAAAACTCCCAAGATAATCCCGTACCTGTTGCTCCGTTTGCTCTGGTGCGAGTTTCTGCATGTGCCAGAGAGCGGATTCGTCTGCACGTAGCGTATCAAGCTGATGTTGCGCAAAATAGCCAAGTTGCACGCCTTTAGCTAATTGTACTGTACCAGAAAGGGCGGTGAGCTCACCGGCTAACAATTTGATTAAGGTTGATTTTCCTGCACCATTTTTCCCGAGCAAACCAATGCGTGAACCCGGTACTAAATTCAGCTTAATTTTACTTAAAATTTCTACCACACTTTCGCCGCTGCCATAACCTGCGCTCGCCTGCTCAATCATCACTAAAGGATTCGGCAAGGATAGTGGTGGACGGAATTCAAAAGTAAAAGGATTATCCACATAAGCCGGTGCAATCAGTTCCATGCGCTCTAAGGCTTTCATACGGCTTTGTGCTTGTTTAGCTTTGGTCGCTTTGGCTTTAAAGCGGTCGATATATTTTTGTAAATGAGAGATTTTTTGTTGTTGCTGACGATACATCGCTGTTTGTTGTGCTAATTTGGTTGCCCGCTGCACTTCAAAGGAAGAATAATCGCCCGTGTATTCATTGAGCTTCTGATTTTCGATATGGAGGATTTTTGTCACAATCGGATCGAGAAAATCACGGTCGTGGGAAATTAATACCAAGGTGCCTTGATATTGCACTAACCAACGTTCTAACCAAATAACCGCATCCAAATCCAAATGGTTGGTCGGCTCATCCAGCAATAATAAATCCGATGGACAAAGCAATGCTTGCGCCAAATTCAAGCGCATACGCCAACCACCAGAGAAGGATTTCACCGGTTGAGCGATTTCTTCTTGGTTAAAACCTAAACCATGCAATAAGGAAGCTGCGCGAGATTGAATTGTCCAAGCATCCAAGGTTTCTAATTGCCCGTGAATGCGCGCAATCGCATGGCCATCATTACGTTCATTGGCTTCATTAAGTTCCTGCTGCAAACGGCAATATTCGCGATCCCCTTGAATCACATAATCAATGGCGGGAATATCCAATGCTGGCGTTTCTTGATTCACCCAAGATACCCGCCAGTTGGATGGGTAAGTGACTTCGCCGCCCTCTGGCGTTAATTCTTTTTTTAATAGGGCAAAAAGAGACGACTTACCGCAACCATTCTTCCCCACCAAGCCGACTTTTTGTTTCGGATTGATGGTTGCCGTGGCATTTTCGAGCAATTCGGTTTGCCCGCGCTTTAGGGAAATATTATTAAATACAATCATTTTTTCGAATACATCTGAATTTGTGCCTATTTTGCAATATTTTTCCTTTTATCGGAACTGTCTATTCCAATTTTATCGATGTTTCTGCCAGAAAAAAACGTGTATAATGACGCTCAACAAATCAATCATGAGGAAATAAAATGAAGCTCTCTATTCTCAATCTCGCCCCTGTCCGAGAAGGACAAACTTATTTGCAAGCCGTTGAGTCTATGGTAAGTCTTGCAAAACATGCTGAGAACATTGGCATTGAACGCTATTGGATTGCTGAGCATCATAATATGAAAAATTTGGTGAGTTCAGCGACTGCACTTTTAATTCAACATACGCTAGCCAACACGAAAACTTTGCGCGTGGGATCGGGTGGAGTGATGTTACCGAATCATTCGCCGTATGTAGTCGCTGAGCAATATGGCACACTGGAGACGCTTTATCCAAACCGTGTTGAACTCGGTTTAGGCCGTGCACCAGGAACTGATATGCAAACGGCTGCAGCACTTCGTCGTGGACGAAACAGTCTGGATTTCCCTGCGGAAATTGCAGAACTTCGCGGTTACTTTAAAGATTCCAACCCTGTTTCGGCTTATCCTTCCGCTGGCTTGAATATACCGTTTTACATTTTAGGATCTAGCACCGAAAGTGCGTATCTTGCGGCAGAGCTTGGCTTGCCTTATGCCTTTGCTTCACACTTTGCGCCACGCATGATGGAAATGGCGGTGGAGATTTACCGCAAAAACTTCAAACCTTCTACCTATCTTGCTGAACCTTATGTCATCTTAGGTGTGAACGCGATTGTTGCTGAAACCGATAAAGAAGCGAAACAACTGGCGACAACACAAACACTATTTTTCTTAAACGTGGTGACTAACGCGCAACAAAATTTACAACCGCCTATGGCATCAGAAGAAGATGTTTGGAAAGCTCAAATGCACGCCCAAAAGAAACCACACTTTGGCCCAGTCGATTTCGAGGAAATCCCAATTTACAACCAAGAACGCGCAGTGGTGGAACAAATGACTGCTTGTTCACTTATCGGTAGTCCTGAAAGTGTGGAATTTCAACTTAAACAACTACGTGAACGAGTGCATTTTGATGAAATTATGGCGGTAAGCTATATTTTTGATGAGCAAAAACAAGCTCAATCTTACACGATGTTGAAAGCGATTGTGGATAAGCAATAGCGAGACAAAAAATAAAAAGTGCGGTAAATTTCACCGCACTTTAAATCAAAAAATACTAATAAGCCGTTTCTATCGGTAAACCAGCTTTTACCCAACCATCAAATCCACCAATGACACTAAACACATTTTCATAGCCTTGTTCAACGAGGAAGGTCGCCACATTTCGGCTGCTCACGCCATGATAACAACTCACGATAATCGGGGAGTCAAAATCCACCAGTTCTTCAAATTGTAAAAAGCTTTGGTTAGTTAAATGAAATGCCCCTTTCGCATGAGAATAGGTAAAACGTTGAGGGTCCCGAACATCAGCAAGCATGGCGCCATTTTGCACCATTTCCCAAGCTTGTTCTGGAGTAATTTCTTTAAACGACACGGTTTGTTCCTTTTGCGCGCTGTTTATACACGCCATCAAAAATAATCAGGCTCATCGCCAATACTAAACAAATGAATAACGGGTAGCTGTCCGCATCCATTTCCTCTCCAATTAAAAATGAAATAATCACCATCAAAATGGTTTCAACATAGCCTAGAAGGCCAAGTAAATTCATTGGCAGCATATTGCTGGCGATCACATAAGCAATCAATGCAGAGCCACTAATAAGCCCGAGTAATACCAATAATCCCCAAATGTTAGGATTAGATTCCTGCACGGTGGCAAAATCGGTTTGAAGAGCAAAGTAAACACTAACCGGCAATAATGCAATCATTTCTAAGCAAAAGGCACCAAGATCGGTGTTTTTTAAAGCTTTTCGTATCGAGAAGTAAGTGGTATAACCCACACAGATAACAATGGCCTCCCAAGATAACCCGCCTTTTAAAATGATGTTAGAAATCACTCCGATTGCCGCAATTAACACCGCAATGAATTTCAATGTTGAAATTCGCTCTTTAAAAATGATCCGCCCCGCAGCCACCATCACAATTGGTAACAATAAATAACCAAAAGAAACACTTAAGGAGCTACCATTATTGGGAGCCCATAAAAAGAGCCACATTTGATACCCCATTAATGCACCACAAATAATATAGGAAAGGGCAAAGAGCGGTTGTTTTTTAATGCGTTTTAAATGCCCTGCCAATGCCTGTTTTTGTTTAAACATGATGACGGAAAGGGCAACGAAAGGGAATGTAAACAGCATTCGATAGCCGAAAATATCCGTGCCACTGAGCGGTTTCAGTAACGTGGAAAAATAATACATATAGCCAAATAAAAGCGAGGCTAAAAGTGAAATAAGTATGCCTCTTAACATAATAAATCCTTAGGTTAATTCTGCTTATTATTTTAGTCTAACATCTCCCAAAATGCACGAATTAGGGGGTTCGCTAAATTTCTTTTTTGCACACAAACCCCTAAATCAAACGCCTCAACGGGATTGTCTAAATTTAAACGAGACACGTCTTTTGACATAGGATTATTATCAATCACGACATCCGGTAACATCGCTAATCCGAAACCAAGTGCCACCATTGGCACGATACCTTCATGCCCCGCCACTGTGGCATAAATTTTGGGATGTTTAATATGTTTGCTACGTAGCCATTGTTCAATACGCTGGCGTGCCATTCCATCTAACGGCAAAATAAAAGGCATCTGTTGCCAGTTGATGGGTTCTTCTTGTAATAATTGTGTGGCTAAACAAGCGACTCGTGGTGCAATTAATGAAAGGGAAATATCATCAATCTTATAAAATTCCAATCCTGTCGGTAGATTGTTGGGTTTCCCTGCCAAAGCGAGATCCACTTGTTCTGATTGAATAAATTGCACTGCAGAGGCTGGATCACCAGTCGTCAGTTGGATTTCAACTTTCGGATAACGAGAACGAAATTTGGCTAACACCTGTGGTAAGTGACTATATGAAGCGGTAACTGAACAAAATAAGCGCAACTCTCCGCTTAATTCCGCTGAATTATCTCGCAGTTGGCGCTTAAACTGCTGCCAGTTTTGCCATTCTGTTTTCGCAAATTGCAGAAATTTCTCGCCTTGTTCGGTTAAGCGCACTTGTCGATTATCACGAATAAATAAAGGTTGTTCTAACTCCTCTTCCATGCGTTGAATCTGGCGTGAAAGCGTGGACGGCGACATATGATTTTGCGTAGCGGTTTTAGCAAAATTTTGTGTATCAGCAAGATGAAGAAATACTTGGAGGTCTTGAAAGTTCATATGTATCGTTAAAAGCAAATGACATTGCAAAAATTGCAACACTAAGTGCGAATAATATCACTTTACGCAACAACTAAAAACCTTATAATCCACTTCACAACAAAAAACTATATTCAAACACAACCTCATACACATTAATCAACATCATAGAAAGGATGAAAAATGGCTAACTATTTCAACACATTAAATTTACGCGAAAAATTAGACCAATTAGGTCGTTGTCGTTTTATGGATCGCAGCGAATTTGCTGACGGTTGCAACTACTTAAAAGGCAAAAAAATCGTTATCGTAGGTTGTGGTGCACAAGGTTTAAACCAAGGTTTAAATATGCGTGACTCTGGCTTAGACATTTCTTATGCATTACGCCCTGAAGCGATTGCAGAAAAACGTGCATCATTCCAACGTGCAACCGAAAACGGTTTTAAAGTGGGCACTTATCAAGAATTAATTCCAACTGCAGACTTAGTGATCAACTTAACACCAGATAAACAACACTCTAAAGTGGTGGCTGATGTAATGCCATTAATGAAAAAAGATTCTGCGTTCGGTTACTCACACGGTTTCAACATCGTTGAAGTAGGTGAGCAAATCCGTGAAGACATCACTGTGGTGATGAGTGCACCAAAATGTCCAGGTACTGAAGTACGTGAAGAATACAAACGTGGTTTCGGTGTGCCAACATTAATCGCAGTTCACCCAGCAAATGACCCACGCGGTGAAGGTATGGCAATTGCGAAAGCATGGGCGGCAGCAACTGGTGGTGACCGTGCGGGCGTATTAGAATCTTCATTCGTTGCAGAAGTAAAATCTGACTTAATGGGTGAACAAACCATTCTTTGCGGTATGTTACAAGCAGGTTCAATCGTATGTTACGACAAACTTGTTGCTGATGGTAAAGATCCAGCATACGCAGGTAAACTTATCCAATACGGTTGGGAAACCATTACTGAAGCATTAAAACAAGGCGGTATCACATTAATGATGGATCGCTTATCAAATAGCGCAAAATTACGTGCATTTGAACTTGCTGAACAAATCAAAGAAAGCCTTGGTTTCTTATATTACAAACACATGGATGACATCATCAGTGGCCACTTCTCCGCAACCATGATGGCTGACTGGGCGAACGGTGATAAAGACTTATTAGCATGGCGTGAAGCAACTGGCAAAACTGCCTTTGAAAACGCACCAAAAGCAGACGGCATCAAAATTTCTGAACAAGAATACTTTGATAACGGCGTATTAATGGTAGCAATGGTGAAAGCGGGTGTTGAATTAGCCTTTGATGCAATGGTAGCAAGCGGTATCTATGAAGAATCAGCTTACTATGAATCACTTCACGAATTACCGTTAATCGCTAATACTATCGCGCGTAAACGTTTATATGAAATGAACGTGGTTATTTCTGATACTGCAGAATACGGTAACTACTTATTCTCTAACGTAGCAACCCCAATTCTTGCTAAAGAAATCATCCCAACCTTACAAAAAGGTGATTTAGGTGAACCAACACCAGCAGTTGCTATCGACAACATCACTTTACGCGATGTAAACGATGCAATTCGTAACCACCCAGTTGAATTAATTGGTCAAGAGTTACGTGGTTATATGACAGATATGAAACGTATCGCAGTTGCAGGTTAATTATTAAATCGGTAAAATTCAAGCCAGCTTATTCAATAAGTTGGCTTTTTTATAATCCAAAGGAATTCATATGAAAAACAATAAAATTTTTAACCGCACTTTTAAAGTGAGTTTGGTGGCTATGGCGTTAGGATTAGTTAATTCGGCATGGGCCATTGATTATAAACTATATGAAGGTACCGTATATAAGAATCCGGAAAGAACTGACTCTGAAGTAAAAAATATGAATTTTAATTCAGATTATGGATATGATTTAACAAATAAAAAGAATCTTGCAACTGTATCTTTTCGAATGAAAAATGGTTTAAATAATAAGGATTATCCAACAGAATCACTAATTTTCCTTTATCCTCAATTTTCTAAGGGGCCTAGTTCATTAGAAATCAAACCTAATAGCACTTTCACATTATCGAAGGCTTTTCCTGAAAGTTCTGTTTTTGAATTGAGAGATGCAAATCTCAAATTCCACACCGGTAATATCAATTTATTTAAGGGGCTTTCAACAGTTAATGAAGAGGGCGAGTCAGTTTCAGGAAATTCAGCATTTGAACTTCAAAGTAATAGCACCATTGATATTGATTCAGTGAGTATTGTTAGTTTAGCTGAAGAGAGCATCGGGTACCAACTATTTGATAAATCTACAGCAAATATTACTAACTCCTCTATTTTTCTAGGGGGAGATAACAGCACTGCTGTAGATGCCGAAAACTCAGCATTAAATATCAAAAATTTAAATATCACGCTACAGCCAGCAGGTAGCGATAAATCAACTACTATTGCATACATATCTGAGAATACTACATTAAATATTGAGGACAGCTTGCTCACAATTGAAGCGAAAGGTCAAAGTAAAGGTTTAGGTTTTGTACTTGATGGTGGTATGACCAACATTACAAATTCCAACATTGAAAATAACACTGGAGATGTTGTTATTTTTACTAATAAACAAGATTCTCGAGATACAACAAATAATTACAGCTCAACAACAGTTAATCTAAAAAATACTAAAATCCCCGATGCAAAAGTATTGGTTGGATTAAACATGCCCGATCTAGCTGATACGGACTTATCTGAAGGAGAGAAAACTAGCTCACCTAGATTTGTGTTAAATGCAGATAACTCACAGTTAAATGGTGCAGTAAAGCAATATGACGGTACAAATAAAACGCCTGTTACATTAAATCTAACTAACAATACTACATGGGATTTAGTGGATAATTCAGAAGTAACAGACTTGCATTTAAATAACTCAGCGGTTTCTTTAACTAATACAAACGCTCCTTATGCAACATTAACTATCACGGGTAATCTCACTGGCTCAGGTATCTTCAACCTCAACACCAATATCGCTGAAAACAAAAGCGATAAAATCGTTGTTAAAGGTACTGCCGAAGGTAATCATAAAATTGGGGTAACTAACCAAGGTGCAAACGTTGCTAACGGCAAAGTGACACTTGTAGAAACCAATGGTGGTAATGCGGCGTTTAGCTTAACTAACCCGAATAATCGTGTAGATTTAGGGGCTTACCAATATTTTCTAACCAAAGAGGGAAATAATTGGGTATTAGCTAACTCTAAAAATGTAGTTACTCCAACTCCACCTGTTGCACCAGTTACACCAAGCAAACCAGTAGTGACCCCAAGCAAACCTGCGGTAACGCCTAGCACTCCAGTAGTAACCCCAAGTAATCCAGTAGTACCACCTGCAGTTCTACCAAGCACACCATTACTTTCAGACTTAGCGAATGCACAAGTTTCTCTTCGCCAAGCACAATTGCTTTTAGTGGAAGATGATTTAAGTGGCATTCATCAACGTCTAGGTGAAGTGAAAAATGGTGAAAAAGGCAATGTGTGGGTTCGCAATGTGAATTCTCGCCAAAAATTAGCCGCACTTTCAACTGGTGAGAGTGAAACTTCTGGCTTTAAACAAAACGTACATAGCGTACAAGTGGGCGCTGATGCTGCTGTAACCGATAATCTCCGTGTCGGTGGATTTGTTGGTCGTAGCCAAGCTAACGTTGATTTCAATGGTCATTACGGTGATGGCAAAGTAAGAAGCAACAGCGTGGGCTTATATGCAGCTTACCTTGCAGATAACGGTATTTATGTAGATAACATTGTGAAATACAGCCGTTTACACGCTAACTCGGATCTCACCGAAAAACGTCATTACAACGCTTATACGATTTCGAGTGAATTAGGTAAACGCTTTAGCCTTGCAAACGATTGGACAATCACTCCGCAAGCCCAATTAGCGTGGACACATATTTCATCACAAGAGAATGAAGATAGCTTATCTTCTGTTTATTCTCGAATTGGTTTACGTGTAGCCAAAGGCTTTGCATTAAGTAATGGTTGGAATTTACAACCTTACGCAGAAGTGAATGCGATTACTAGTAAAAACCGTAGCAGCAAAATTCATTACACAAACAGTGCGCTTGATGTTGCAAGCAGCCGTGGACGTTTTGAAAGTGCGGTCGGTTTAAATGCTGGATTTGCAAATCATCGTTTTGGTTTAGAAGTAAGCCGTGCTGACGGTAAAAACTTCGACAAACCTTATGCAATTCAAGCGGTTTATCGCTATCAATGGTAATATAAGAGGGCGGAATAAAATCCGCCCTTTTTCTCTTTTTACTGAATAAATAATATGTCGAAACCTTTCCCTTCCCGCTCATTTACAACCAAACGAACGGCAAAACCCACTCGTTCATTTAAGCCTAAAGCTAAGCCACTCACATTAGAACAGACGATTATCGTTTTATTTAACAAACCATTTGATGTGCTGACACAATTCACCGATGAAAACGGCAGAGCCACATTAAAAGATTTTATTAATATTCCGAATGTGTATGCGGCAGGGCGATTGGATCGTGATAGCGAAGGGCTACTAATTTTAACGAATAATGGTGAAGTGCAACATCGTTTAGCGGATCCAAAGTTTAAAACAGAAAAAACGTATTTTGTGCAAGTGGAAGGTATTCCTGAAGAAACGGACTTAGACAAGCTTCGTCAAGGTATTGAATTAAAAGATGGAATGACGAAGCCCGCAAAAGTACGGTTGATTTCTGAACCGGATTTTCTCTGGCCTCGCAATCCACCTATTCGTGAACGTCAAAGTATTCCAACGAGCTGGTTGGAAATCAAAATTAGTGAAGGACGCAATCGACAAGTGCGTCGAATGACGGCACATATCGGCTTTCCGACATTACGACTCATTCGTTATCAAATGAGCCATTTAACACTTGATGGGTTAGGTAATGGCGAATATCGCTGTTTGAATGAAGAAGAAATGCGTGCGTTATTCAAACAACTTCATTTAAATAACGCACGTTAAGATTAGAAACGTTGAGCGGGTTGTGCGTTTTCAACTTGTACGAAGAAACCTTTATCATTCAAGATAATGCTGTAATCCGTAACATATTTAACGCTGTTGGTTTCCACTATCGCATTACAGCTACGAATCCCTTGTTGAGGATAAGATTGCGTTTCACGGGCTTGCGTGATTTGTTTCACTGTCATTTGGGTGTTAGTGGCTGCACCTTGTTTTTTAAAGGCATCAGATAATACCGCAAAAACTTTTGAATCATTACATCTTGGCACAACGACGGATTTTGTCACAGTATTCGCTGTTTTCTGAGCAACAGTTTCCACGCTATTTTCAGTTACTTTTTCAACGGCTTTTGGTTCCGCTTTCTTCACTTCTGTTTTAACCGTTGGTGTTTTTTTAGCCATCACCTTTTCAGGTTTTGCAGATTCTTTAACTGCATTTTGTTTGCTTTTCACTACCGTCTTTTTGTCTTTTACTGCCGCTTGCTTAGTTTTTTCTACTGGCTGTTTGCCTTTCGTTTTTGTCGGCTCTGCTTTAGCGGCTTTATTTGTCGTTTTATTTTTTATTTTTTCTTTTTTCGTTACCGCTTTTTTCGCTTCGACAATTTTAGCGGGCTTTTTCGCTTCTGCTTTTTTGGCATCCGCTTTTTTATTAGCTGTTTTGGCTACGGCTTTAGGTGTGGTTGCTTTCTTGGCTTCCACTTTTTTAACTGCCGTTTTCACTGACTTAGTTTGAGTTGATTTTGCCGTATGATTTGGCGATGCAGCAAAGGCCAAAACAGGTAAAAAAGCAAAAATCACTGCGAGTAATTTTTTCATCCGTTATTCTCCTTAAACAAAAAGTGCGGTCAAAATTAACCGCACTTTGAAATCATTTATAAATTAAAGATAGTAGTGTTCTACGTAGTTTAATTTATCGTCAAGTTTTAACACTAACGGTTGACCAGTTGGGATTTCAAAATCCATGATTTCCGCATCAGAAATACCGATGATGTGTTTTGCTAATGCACGAAGTGAGTTACCGTGCGCCACCACTAAAACACGTTTACCAGAAAGCATTGCTGGTGCAATTTGATCTTCCCAGAATGGTAATGCACGTTCTAAGGTTAATTTTAAGTTTTCTGCGTTTGGTACAACATCAGATGGGATGTTTGCATAACGACGGTCGTTATGTGCAGAGTTTGGATCTTTGGGATCTAAATCTGGAGGAGAAATATCATAAGAACGACGCCAGATGTGAACTTGTTCGTCACCGTATTGTTCTGCGGTTGCTTTTTTATCTAAGCCTTGTAATGCACCGTAGTGACGCTCATTTAAACGCCAGTTTTTCACTTGAGGAATCCATAATTGGTGAGATTCTTCTAACACGATGTTACAGGTTTTGATTGCACGAGTTAAAACAGAAGTGAAGGCAATATCAAATTCATAGCCTTTCTCGAACAATTTTTTACCCGCAGCTTTTGCTTCTTCTACGCCGCGCTCGGTTAAATTCACATCACGCCAACCGGTGAATAAATTTTTTGCGTTCCACTCACTGAAACCGTGACGAATGAATACTAATTCCATAAGAATCTCCTAAGTATTAATAAAAAAATGAATGGTTCTTTTATAGCAAAAAATCGTTATGTTTAAAAGCAAAAAGGCGGTATTTACTGATCTTTCGCAAAAAAACGTCTGTAAACTTTTAGCCACTCAAAAATAATGCTAGTATTTAAGCTTATTCGTCCCTTAATTTCTCTCAAGTTTAGATGTATGCAGCAAAGCAATCGTAGAAAAAAAATCTTATCAAAACTGACCGCACTTTTTGTTTGCGGTCTGCTTGGCTTTTCATCTTTCGCGCAAGGCAACGATCTCAACCAAATTCAAAAACAAATTAAACAACAAGAATCGAAGATCGCCGAGCAAAAACGCGCACAAGCTAAACTCCAAGCCAGTCTTAAAGATCAAGAAAGCAAAATTAATAGCGTTGTTGGTGAATTACGTGAAACAGAATTAAGTTTGCAAGAAATCCGCAAGCAAATGGCGGAAACGGAAAAGCAAATCAAGCAATTAGAAAAGCAAGAGCGAGTGCAAAAAGCGAAGCTCGCACAGCAAATCGATGCCATTTATCGTTCAGGTGTCAATCCCTCTACCTTGGAAAGAATGCTTTCGGAGGATGCGAAAAAAGCGGAACGCATGAAAGTGTATTATCAGCACTTAAATCAAGTTCGCATTGATATGATTAACAATCTGAAAGCGACACAAGAGAATTTAGCGAAACAACGCGAAGCGATTTCAGGGCAACAAAAAAATCATCGCGATCAGCTTTCTACGCAAAAGAAACAGCAGCAAGAATTACAAAAAGCTCAACAAGAACGTCAATCTACGTTAAATGAACTCAATAAAAACTTAACGAAAGATCAGAATAAATTGGAAACGCTGAAAGCGAACGAAAATGCCCTTCGCCAAGAAATTCAACGTGCTGAACAAGCCGCTCGCCAACAAGAACAACGTGAGCGTGAAGCCCTTGCTCAGAAAAAACAAGAGGAAGAAAAACGTACCTCAAAACCTTATCAACCAACTGATCAAGAACGTAAGTTGATTAACAGCACCAGTGGTTTAGGTACGGCTGCACGTCAATACAGTCGTCCAGTTTCTGGCCCGACGTTATATTCCTTTGGTTCAATCCAAGCGGGCGAGGTACGTTGGAAAGGCATGGTTATCGGTGCACCAACGGGTACCGCGGTAAAAGCTATTGCAAGTGGTCGTGTCATTCTAGCAGGTCATCTTAATGGCTATGGTTATATGGTGATTGTGAAACACGGCGACAGCGACTTGAGCTTATATGGTTTCAATCAAGCGGTATTTGTAAAACAAGGTCAGCTGGTGTCTGCGGGACAAACTATCGCACAAGTGGGTAATACGGGAGAGCTCTCTAAACCGGCGCTTTACTTTGGTATCAGCCGTAAAGGGGTGCCTGTAAATCCGGCTGGGTGGATTAAATAATGGCAGCATTCTTTCAAAGTGCGGTCAAAAATACGATCATTTTTTCAACCGCACTTTTCTCTGCGTTTACTTCTGCACAAGGCAAACTGGCTATCGTAATTGATGACATTGGCTATCATCCGAAAGAAGATGCCGAGGTTTTAGCCATGCCAAAAGAAATCTCCGTTGCTATTATTCCAGCTGCACCCTATGCCAAAATACGCAATCAAGAAGCGAAAGCACAAAATCATGATATTCTCATCCATATGCCGATGCAGCCTGTCAGCAACATTAAAATTGAAGAGGGTGGTTTGACTTTAGGCTTGTCTGAAGCGCAAGTGAATGAGCGAGTGAAAAAAGCTAAATCTATTGTGCCCAATGCTATAGGAATGAATAATCATATGGGCAGTGCAGCCACAGCCGATGCCACATTAATGACCTATTTAATGACCGCACTTCGCGAGCAGCATTTATTCTTTTTAGATAGTCGCACAATTGGAAAATCAGTCGCGGGGAAAATAGCAAAAGAACAAGACGTACGTGTATTAGATCGCCATGTGTTTTTAGATGACAGTGATAATTTGGCAGATGTACAACGTCAATTTCAAAGTGCGATTCAATATGCGCGTAAACATGGCACAGCCATTGCTATTGGGCACCCTCGCCCAAATACCGTAGCCGTATTAAAATCAGGAATAAAGAATTTACCAGATGATATTCAATTAGTCAGCATGGGAAGCTTGTGGCGAAATGAAAAAATCTTACCACCTAAACCATTTATCTTAATTTTTAATGATATTCCTGCGCCAACCTCAGTTGCGCCATTTGAGCCAATTCCTTTATTACGGGGTGTGCCGAGATAAATAAAAAGTGCGGTCAATTTTGACCGCACTTTTTTACGTTTTGAAACTTGACTATCGACCATTTCGTTCGAAGAACAAGACAGTCGCAGCAACACGTGAATGCACGTTAAGTTTACGAAGTAAATTACGAATATGCACTTTAACTGTTTCTTCCGAAATGAAAAGTTGGCCTGCAATTTGTTTGTTGGATAAACCTGTCGCGATTAAACGTAACACATCCATTTCACGATCAGTGAGTGAGTCCATTGGATCAACAGTATGTTTGCGTTCTAAAAGAAGATTTTTAATCGAATCACTTAAAATCACTTCACCTTGTGCAACACGTTTAATTTGCTCAAGTAATACATCTGGCTCAGTATCTTTCAGTAAATAGCCATCAGCACCCGCATCAATTAAGGTGAAAATATCATTTTTCGCATCAGATACGGTTAAGATTAAAATACGCGCATCAATACCTTCTGCACGTAAACCTTTGAGCGTGTCTAAACCGGAAAGACCCTTCATATTAAGATCTAAAATAATTAAATCCGGTGATTCTTGAATTGCAATGGAAATACCTTCGGTACCGCTTCCTACATCAGCGACGACTTCAAAATTCTCTTCTAATTCAACTAATTGCTTGATACCACGACGCATTAATGGATGGTCGTCGATAATTAATACTTTTAATTTTTCTTGCATAATATTCTCCAAGAGATAAGCAGGCGCACATTTTATCGCCCGAAGGCAAAAACGTCTACCGCCTTAGATTATTTCTCAATAGATTTTCGGACGAGGGATTCTATCGGGATTTTGCTTATCTTCCAATGCATAATTTGCAGATAAATGAGTTTTATCCCAAACAATGCTTGTTTTGATTTAGCTATTAGCAAGTCCTTTTGCTTTTAAATTTGAACGGCATAATACGCATGCCGCTTTCTGTCGGATGCAATTGATAAAATTGCGGATAATTAAAATTCCGTTGCACCATTTTATACGGATTTTCACAATCTTTCGAACCAAGCGACTGATAAATCTGATTTATTTCACGTACTTTATCATCTTTCGAACCTTCACATTGACGATAAATTTCGAGACGATTTTTTTCATCTAACAAATAGACGTTAAAACTATCATCCACATTATCTTCAAAAAAGAACTGTAAAAAGCCTTCACTGGCAAATAAATCAATTTCAGGTGGGTATCGGCGGGCTTCCGGAATAATTTCTTTTTCTTCCAACTGAGTCGGTAAAACGTCCTCAAAATTGACCGCACTTTCTTTTCCGCCTTCAATAGGTTGCAAACTGATCCCTTTTTCCTCAAAAAAGAATTGCCAGTTTTTCCCTGCTACACGTAAACGAGAATGGGTTGTTGGACGACTATCCCCCAATTGAATACTAATACAACGATTGACTAACGCACTCACTAAGTTTCGCAACGTACGATTGTAGTGTTTACTGTAACAGAAAACCTGTACAGAACGCGGCTGATTTACACCCTGATCAATTTTATTAGAAAGCACTTTTAAGGCAAGCAAAATCGCATTCTGCCCTTCAAAGTGTAAGGTTCGAATTTCATTCCATACGTTACGGTAAGTGAAATCAATGCTTCCGACCAAACTCTGTTCTAACTGACCAAAACTGAATAAATCACTTGGGGAAATATTGGATTTAAGTTCTTCCACTTGTGCAGTTGGGTCATTTACTAAGTTCACAGCGATAAATAGATCACGGATTTCACATTGGGACGAAAGCGCCTCATTTGTAGGCGCTTGGCCATTGGTATGCGGGAAAAATAACCGTAAATCGGCAACAAAATTACGCAAAGTCAGTTGGTCGATATTTTGACTAATTAGATGTAAACACGTTTCAGCGGTCAGCAAGCGATTAAAATAAGCCCATGCGACCACTTTATTTAAACTTTCCCCATATTCAATCACGCGTTCTTTCGAAAACATAATATGATTTGGTGGCTGATTCACCAGATACCACCCATCCTTAAAATTCTTATTACCGTGAACTTCGATAAATGTGAGATGATCTTCCGCTAAATTATGCGAAATCTGTGGATTCAGTAGCGTAATTTTACCTGGTAGCTCTTCAAATGCAGTATAAAGTTTGCGAGACAACACCGTAATATCTTGAGGAATCACGCTAGAATTAATTTTATGTTTACGCGCAAAATCCACTAGATTTCGATAACTCATCATCAAGAAGGTCACTAAATTAGTGTGACTTTCTTTCACCCGTTTGACTTTCCAATTTGGACGGTGATCCAATTCTTCAATGCGCTCTTTTGACCAACCCCATTCTTGAGCCATCATTTCCATATAAGAAATACGCCAGTTTGACGCGTGATATAACGCAAAGTCTTCGGTGGCTTTCACATAAAAACAAGAGCGTACAAAATCAAGGCGCTTAAATTCTGAATGTGCGGTCAAATATTGGCTAATTCTCTCTAGAATCGCGATATAAGGGTCAAAATGATGTGCAGCGGTACTACGACCGGAAAGTAAATCTTCTTTAAATTGACGAGCAATTAAATGGGCATTTGGGTATTCTTGGGCATAGGTTTCCAACAATAAGATTTTCATTACCGATTTATACGGTGAATCAATACCTTTATAAAGTTGCCATAAGCTCGCACCGAAATATTCGCTCGCAGAGAATTGCCCCAATCCACCAAAATCCACCCAATCATTTGGATTAAGCTCACCTTCCGCCACTAGACGTGCAACTTCCGCTTCATATTGTTTTTCATCTTCCACCCACAAGTGGAGCCACAATAATGGTTTACCCGAAAGGCGTACAGCAGAACGATAAAATTCTTCCAACAGCAACATATATTGAGCAGAACCGCTGTTTTCTTTGGTTAATGGATCGGAATAACGTTCATTACGGAAGCGTTTTTGCGTCATCAAATAAAAATGCATTTCTACATGAAATGTGGATGCCCATTGGCTAATTTTCTTCGTTTTTTCTGCCAAACGTTGCTGATCTTGTTCAGATAAATCATCTTGATGGCAGATCCAAATATCCAAATCCGAAGCTGAGGTTTGGCTAATGGAGCCAAAACTGCCCATCACATAGATACCTAAGATCGGTGCGAAAACAGCATCAGAATTGACCGCACTTTGCACGTCTTCGACAAGCTCAGGATGTTCTTTTGAGAGAAAATTTTGCTGATAATTAGAAAGGATAAAATCGGCAATGCCTGCAGGGGCATCTTCCACATAACCCGGCAGAGCTGGATGATTAAGATGCAACAACAGCGGCACCAAAGAGACAATGTGTCGGAATGCATCACCAGAGCCCAATAATGCACGATCAAAACGACGTTTATCTAGAGTTTCGATACATTTTCGGGCTTGAGTGAGATCGTATTTCAAGGCTTCCTACCTATGACCATATAACTGATATTACTGTACCACTTAGCTCATCAGAAATCAAAAATTTAAATGATCTGACTTTTTGCCCTAAAAATGGTAGCATAGGGCATATTTCTATTTAAAATCAGCGGTATTTATGGCAGTACTTAAAACCTTAAAAATAGCGACTCGTCAAAGCCCTTTAGCCCTTTGGCAAGCGAATTTTGTAAAAGAACAATTAGAGAAATTTCATCCAACGCTTTCTGTTGAATTAGTTCCGATGGTGACAAAAGGCGATGTCATCCTGGATTCCCCTTTAGCTAAAATTGGTGGAAAAGGCTTATTTGTTAAAGAGTTAGAAAATGCTTTACTCGAAAAACGTGCCGATATTGCCGTCCATTCAATGAAAGACGTACCAATGGAATTTCCAGAAGGTTTAGGTTTAAGTGTGATCTGTAAACGTGAAGATCCACGCGATGCTTTCGTCTCCAATACATACCGCTCATTAGATGAATTGCCCCAAGGCGCTATCGTGGGAACATCAAGCTTACGTCGTCAATGCCAACTAAAACAATTACGCCCAGATCTTGATATCCGTTCCTTACGTGGCAATGTGGGCACCCGATTAAGTAAATTAGACAATGGCGAATACGATGCCATTATTTTGGCCTCTGCTGGCTTAATTCGTTTAGGGCTAGCAGAACGTATTACCTCATTTATTGAAGTAGAACAATCTTTACCTGCAGCTGGACAAGGTGCAGTGGGCATTGAATGTCGCGTTGATGACGAAGAAGTGAAAGCATTGCTTGTTCCACTTTCGGATGCAACCACGACAACTTGTGTTTTGGCTGAGCGTGCAATGAATACCCGCTTACAAGGCGGCTGCCAAGTACCAATCGGTGGCTATGCCATTGAGCAAAATGGCGAAGTTTTCTTGCGTGCACTCGTCGGAGAAACCGATGGCTCTGCGATTATTCGAGCGGAAGGTAAAAGTGCGGTTGAAAATGCCGAAGCATTAGGTGTGAGCATTGCAGAACAACTTCTAGCACAAGGCGCAGATAAGATTCTGGCGAAGATTTATTCAGCATAGGAAATCACCATGGCCGTACTAGTCACTCGCCCAGATGAACGAGGAAAAGCCCTAGTTGACCGGCTAAATCAAGCCGGTGTAGTTGCCTTGCATTTGCCTTTGCTTTCTATTGAAGCGGGAGCCGAGTTGGCACAATTACCGACAAAACTTAATCAGCTAAAAAGTGGTGATTATGTGTTTTTGGTTTCAAAAAGTGCGGTCAATTTTGCGGATAAAACCCTGAAAGATATTGGCTTTAGCTGGCGTCAAGATTTACAATACTTTACAGTTGGACATAGAACGGCACAGCATTTTTCCTGTCAAACTGAATGTACTGTTCGTTATCCAATAACGTCGGAAAATACTGAAGGTGTATTAAATTTACCGCAAATGGTAGAATTAACAGATAAAAACTTGTTAATTTTACGTGGCAACGGTGGACGAGAATTATTACGCGAACAGACCACACTACGCGGCGCAACTGTTGAGACAGTCGAATGTTACCAACGCACGCCGATTAGTTATAATAACGAAGAGCAAACCAGTATTTGTATTCGTTCTGGTGTGCAAACCCTTGTGGTCACAAGCCTTGAAATTTTGCAGGCGTTAATCGAATTTGTGCCTGAAAATGAACAAAATTGGCTAAAAAATTGCTGCTTAGTCACGGTAAGTCAACGCATTGCGGATATCGCAGTACAACAAGGTTGGCATAATGTGGTGGTTTCCGCTGGTGCGGACAATCAAAATTTACTTAATACCTTACTTAATGAAGTAACTCCCCTTTCTCACTAAGGAAAAGATATGGCGAAAGAGAAATTAACCCCTGAAACGACAGATGAAATCCAAGAAACAGATGCAGTGGAAATTCAAACTGAAGATCGCGAGCCTGTTGCGCCACGTACACAAACTGTTGTGAAGAAAAGTGGTACTGGATTAAGTTTATTGGCTATTCTCATTGCACTTGGCGTGGGTGGTGCAGGTTATTATTTTGGCCAACAAAAAGTGGATGAATTCCAACAAAAATTGACCGCACTTGAAGCTCAAATCAATAATAAAACGGTGGTTTCAGCACCTGCTCAAGACGTAAAATTTGATACCACGCAACTTGCTCAATTAGAATCTGCGAATAAAGCAACACAAGACAAAATTGCACAAGTAGAAGAACTAATCAATGCTAAATCACACGAGTTAGTTGGCTTACAATCACAAATCAATAAAGTGAGTGCGCAAGCTAATGCTCAACAACCTACTGATTGGTTATTCTCAGAGGCAGATTTCTTGCTCAACAATGCATTACGTAAATTAGTGTTAGATAATGACGTGGATACAGCGGTTTCACTCTTAAAACTCGCTGATGAAACTCTTGCTAAAGTGAATAACTCACAATCAGCAGCTATTCGTAGTGCCATTAATCAAGATCTGAAACAACTTCTCTCCGTAACTGGCGTGGATCAAAATGCGGTCATGCAAAAATTATCGCAATTAGCCAATACGGTTGATGAGTTACCTGTGTTAGATGTGAATTTCGGTGACGCTCAAAATGCAACAAAATTATCGGATTCCCTTTCAGATTGGGCTGAAAATGCAGAAAAAAGTGCAACCTCATTCTTAAATCACTTTATTCGCATTTCACCAAAACATGGTGCGGATCGCAAAGAATTATTAGCACCAAACCAAGATATCTACTTGCGTGAAAATATTCGTTTACGCTTACAATTAGCGATTATGGCTGTGCCTCGTCAACAAAACGAGCTTTATAAACAATCTTTAGAAGCCGTTGCATCTTGGATTCGTAGCTATTTTGATACCAATGCTGAAGTGACTCAAAGTTTCTTAAAATCAGTGGATGAATTATCTGAATTATCCATCTATGTGGATGTGCCAAGCCAATTACAAAGCTTAAGCATGCTTGATAAATACTTAAACCGTACACCTTTAGATGTGCAAAAAGTAGAAATCGAAGCAGAAAAAGCGGTTGATAATTCACCAAGAAAAGAAGAAGTAAAACCAGCACCTGAAGCGAAAGCGGAAGAGCCAAAAGCGGAAGAAAAACCCGCTGAAGCACCAGCTGCACAACCGGCAACTGAACCCCAACAATAAGGATAGATAATGTTTAGAGTTCTCTTTTTAATGATCGCCTTACTTGCCGGATTGATTGCAGGGCCTTACCTCTCCGGTCAGCAAGGTTATGTCAGAGTTGAAACGGCAAACACCGTGTATGAAATGTCACTTACCACATTAGTCATTCTCTTTGTGGTCGCACTTGCAGTGATTTATACATTAGAGTGGATTGTTACCCGTTTCTTCCGTTTAAGTAGCAATACCTATAACTGGTTTTCTCGCCGTAAACGTGTGAAAGCACAACGTCAAACCCTTGAAGGCTTGATGAAGATGAATGAAGGCGATTATGCCAAAGCAGAAAAACTGATTGGTAAAAATGCGAAACATTCTGCAGAGCCAGTATTAAATCTGATTAAAGCCGCTGAAGCTGCACAGCAACGCGGTGATGAATTCAGCGCAAACCGTTATTTAATTGAGGCGACTGAACTTGCAGGTTCAGATAACCTAGTTGTCGAAATTGCTCGCACCCGTATTTTATTACAACAAAATAAATTACCGGCAGCGCGTAGTTCTGTGGATAGCTTACTTGAAATGTCAGATCGCAACAAAGAAGTGTTAAAACTTGCGGCTGAAATTTATAGTCGTTCCAAAGCTTATCAAGCACTTGATGGCATCTTAGATTTAATCGAAGGTTCTGGATTATTCTCAGCAGAAGAATTTAAAGCGCTTCAACAAGAAACTGAAAATGGCTTGTTAGATGAGAAAATGAATGAAGAAGGCGTTGAAGGCTTGCTCGCATGGTGGGAAGCTCAGCCACGTCGTCGTCGCAATGATTTAGAGTTAAAAACGGCTTTAATTCAACGCTTAATTGATTGTAACGATCATGAGTCAGCTTACGAATTCACGCTTGAAATCATGAAGAAATTGGGTGATAACACTCCAATCAGCCCTGAGCTTTGCACGCAAATTACTCGTTTACAAGCAGAAGATAACAGCAAACTGCTCAAACTTGTGGAAAAACGTGCAAAACGTGCCGATGAAAGCCAACGTTGTTGTCTCAATCGTGCATTAGGCTATCTTTATGTGCGTAACAATGATTTTGCTAAAGCCGCAGAAGCATTTAAAGAAGTCACAGCTTGCCCAACTCAGCTTCAACCAAATGATGTCATGATGGCATCTTATGTGTTCGAACAAGCTGGCGACAAAGAAGCTGCGGAAAAAATTCGTCAGGACAGTTTAAAATCAGCCATGTCAATTCAAGACAAACCCGCTGAAACACAAACTGAAGTAAAAACAGACGAAGAACCAACCGCACTTATCGCAAAACGTGATTAAAATAAACAAAGACGGGGCTGAATAAAGCCCCGTCTTTTTTTATTATTTAACACTCACCGATCTCATTTAAAACACATCTCTTATTACATTTCATTATAAATAATGCATTTCCATTCTTTTCTCACCGTTTCAAAATTTTTTACTATATCGTCACGCAAACGATTAAATTATAAAAAATGAATTGGGATTATATTTTAAGTGTCACCCCACGTTTTATTCATGCCACGCTGATGACCCTTCATCTCGCCTTTTGGGGCATTTTATTGTCGCTGGTGATTGGTGTGATTTGTGCGGTGATTACCACCTACAAAGTCAAATCATTAACTTGGCTAGTAAAAGGCTATATCGAGCTTTCTCGTAATACGCCTTTATTAATTCAAGTGTTTTTTCTCTATTTTGGGCTTTCTAAAATTGGTCTGAAATTAGATGGGTTTACTTGCGGTATTATCGGCCTAGCATTTTTAGGTGGAAGCTATATGGCAGAAGCTATTCGTGGCGGTCTGGAAGCGGTATCAAAAGGGCAAATTGAGTCAGCCTTAAGTATTGGTCTAACCCCTTTTCAAGCTTTTCGCTATGTGATTTTTCCACAAGCCTTTGCGATTGCAACACCTGCAATCGGCGCAAATTGCTTATTCTTAATGAAAGAAACCTCGGTGATCAGTGCTGTCGCAGTTGCAGAACTCATGTTTGTCGCAAAAGAAGTCATCGGGCTCGATTACAAAACTAATGAAGCCTTATTTTTATTAGTGGTGTTTTATTTGATCATTCTATTACCGATGTCTCTGTTCATCAGTTATTTAGAACGCCGTACTCGGAGAGCAAAATATGGGGCTTGAGTTATTATTCCAAGGCAGCAACATTGAACGCTTGCTCAACGGTTTATGGGTGACGGCTGAAATTGCGTTTGTTTCCGTCTTCTTCGCCTGTATTTTAGGTGTGATTTTTGGCGTAATCATGACAAGCAAAAATCCCATTATCAAAGCCATTTGCCGCTTTTATTTAGAATTTGTACGTATTATTCCATTATTAGCCTTACTTTTTCTCGCGTATTTTGGTTTGGCAAAATGGTTTGATATTCACTTAGATGGCATTTCTGTATGTATTTTGGTATTTATTTTCTGGGGAACAGCAGAAATGGGGGATTTAGTGCGTGGCGCATTAACTTCCATTGAAAAACATCAAGTGGAATCAGCCTACGCTTTAGGTTTAACGCCGTTTCAAACCTTTGTGTATATTTTACTTCCACAAAGTTTAAAACGTGTGACACCAAGTGCTATTAACCTCTTTACCCGCATGGTAAAAACCAGTTCCTTGGCAATGTTAATCGGTGTAGTAGAAGTGATAAAAGTCGGTCAACAAATTATCGAGCATTCATTATTTAGTAATCAATCGGCGGCGCTTTGGATTTATGGTGTCATTTTCGGTTTATATTTTGTGATTTGTTACCCGCTATCCTTATTTTCCCGTTATTTAGAAACCCGTTGGGAAAGTTAATTTTAATTAGGAAAACACATGGCGTTATTAGAAATTAAAAACCTCGTCAAAAATTACGGTGATGTAGAAGCACTAAAAGGCATCAATCTTTCCATAGAAAAAGGCGAAGTTGTCGTTATTTTAGGTCCATCGGGTTGTGGTAAAAGTACTTTTTTACGCTGCCTAAATGGATTAGAAGAAATAAAGAGCGGTCAGATTTTGCTGCAAAATGCAGGAGAGTTAGGTAAAGATATTCCTTGGGTTAAAGCGCGTCAACGCATTGGGATGGTATTCCAAAGTTATGAACTCTTCGCTCATTTATCAGTGATTGACAATATTTTGCTCGGCCCTTTAAAAGTACAAAAACGCGATCGCGCAGAAGCTGAAAAACAAGCCGATGAGTTACTTAAACGTGTAGGTCTATATGACCGAAAAAATGCCTATCCGCGTGAATTATCAGGTGGGCAAAAACAGCGAATTGCTATTGTGCGTTCACTTTGCATGAACCCTGAAATTATTCTGTTCGATGAAGTCACTGCTGCCCTTGACCCTGAAATGGTACGCGAAGTACTTGATGTAATTTTAGGACTTGCCAAAGATGGTATGACGATGCTCATCGTTACCCATGAAATGAACTTCGCCCGTCAAGTAGCTAACCGCATTGTGTTTATGGATAAAGGGCAAATCATTGAACAGGCAAAACCGGAAGATTTCTTCACGAATCCAACCACGGATCGTGCGAAAACATTCTTAAATATCTTAAATTATGAACCGAGAGGGACAAACTATGAAGAAAACATTTAAAACATTGACCGCACTTTTAGCCACTGCCACCTTAGCATTTGGCTTAACCGCGTGTAATGATAAAGAGCCAGCTAAAGATGGAGCAAAAACAATCTCAAGCCTTGAGCAAATACAAAAAGATGGCAAAGTGCGCATTGGTGTATTTAGCGATAAACCACCATTTGGTTATGTGGATGCGCAAGGTAAAAGCCAAGGCTTTGATGTCGAAATTGGTAAAGCGATCGGTAAAGATTTATTAGGTGACGAAAACAAAGTAGAGTTTGTTTTAGTGGATGCCGCAAACCGTGCTGAATACTTACTTTCTAAGAAAGTTGATATTATCTTAGCTAACTTTACTGTGACACCAGCTCGTAAAGAAGTGGTAGATTTTGCTAATCCATATATGAAAGTGGCACTCGGTGTCGTTTCAAAAGATGGCTCAGTCATTACTGATCTTGAACAATTAAAAGGCAAAACTTTAATTGTAGATAAAGGTACTACTGCTGATATTTTCTTCACCAAAAACTATCCAGATGTGAAGTTATTGAAATTCGAACAAAATACAGAAACCTTTGAAGCCTTACGTGATGGTCGTGGCGATGCATTATCTAATGACAATACCTTCTTATTCGCTTGGGCAAAACAAAATCCAGGTTATACCGTGGGCGTAAAAAACTTTGGTGATCAAGATGTTATTGCACCAGCTGTTCGCAAAGATGCACCTGAATTGTTAAATTGGTTAAATAACGAAATCCAAACTCTAGGCAAAGATGGGCGTTTAAAACAAGCTTACGAAAAAACCTTATTGCCAGTTTATGGTGATACCGTCAGCGAAAGCGATATCGTGGTTGAATATAAATAATTTAACTCCATTCACTTCCCCTATAATTTTCCCACTGGGGAAGTGAAAACTCCTTTATTTTTGACCGCTCTTTGAAAGATGCGGTGTAAATCTCGCCTTTAATGGCATTCGTTCCTGAATACGTTCCCGATTAATCTGTAATGCAGCCTCTGTGGCCTCATAGTCCAACCATAAACTTGGATCATCTGGTAATGTTTCATTCCAAATATACTGCACGTTAAAGCCTCGGGCTTTACATTCCGCATGTAATGCATCATACCGTTTCTTTAAAAATGCCAATTTATTAAAGAAAAAACGCACATGCCCTTCACCTAACTTATATTCCGCAGGCTGTCCTTTTAAGTGATATTTACCTTTCGCTACGGCATTAGGAATACGGGTTAATTCACGATGTTCAGCTAAAAGATGCTGATCACAGAGTTCCTCAGGCGGAACAAGATTAATTCGAGTCATAAACGATACCAAAGAAAAAGAAACATAGTACGGGGCATAAAGGTATTTGTCTATCTCATAATAAATATGACTCAAAAGATGAATTCTTTTTCTTTGATTTTCACATACATCAATCCTTGCTAAACTGATTAAAAACATCGCTATTGAAGGAATCTCTCATGTCTGTCAAAACATTTGAAAAATTGACCGCTCTTTTAGATAAGCATCAAGCACGCTATCGCGTGGTTGAACATCCCACTGCAGGAAAATCAGAGGAAGTGGCTAAAATCCGTGGCACAGAATTAGGACAAGGGGCAAAAGCCTTGGTATGCAAAGTAAAAGGGAATGGCGTAAAACAAGCAGTATTAGTCATATTACCTGCCGATCAACAATCTGATTTAAGCAAAGTGGCGGCCTATTTAGGTGGCACGAAAGCCTCGCTTGTCAGCCCTGCAGAAGTGGATACCCTGACTGACTGTGTATTTGGTGCAATTCCACCTTTTAGCTTTCATCCTGATTTATTATTAATTGCTGATCCTAGCTTACTTTCTCGTTATGATGAATTGGCATTTAATGCAGGTACGTTAGAACGCTCCATTATTCTTAACACGCAAGATTATGCCTCAATCGTTCAGCCCACATTAGTGGATGTAATAAAAACCGAATAGGGAAAAGATTGGTTGTCTTTCATTTGATTGATACAATGCTTCCGTTTTTCTATTAACTGGACATCTCATGAAAAAATATCTTAAAGCATTTATTCTTTTACCGTTGATTATTCAAATTATCGGCACGATTGGCCTAATGTTCGCAAACAATGGTGCCGATGGGTTTCAGTCTTCAGCGATTACCGTCTTTATCGTGGCTGCGGTACCGACTTTTCTCATTACACTTTGGGCAGCATTTCACCGTTATGCGAGTTATCACGTAAAAGCCATCGCATTAATTTCGGTATTAATTGGATTTTGTTATACCGTCGTAGCGGGGATCTTTTATGCAACGCTAGTGAATAACATGGGATTTGGCGAATGGTTACGCGCTGGAGGATTAGAAATTACCTGCTTAATGGCCGCAGGTTTGGCACTTTATTCTGTTATGGTATTACCGCTCTTGTTACCGAAAGAACGTCCGCTATAAGGCGATTTGAGGCGAATATTGAGCCGTTAAATCCACTAAATCTGTGAATGAAATTGACCGTACTTGATTGTTTTCTGGCAAAAGTGCGGTTAAATTTCGGGCTAAAACATCCTGTTCCAACATAAAGCATTGTCCTTTGCATTGAGTAAACATTTCTCCGTACTTTACCGCTAGCAACACACCGTCTTGCCATAACACCACCGCATCATTTTCCGTGATGTCAGTCAAATAACGTTGAAGTTCTGTCTCAGAATAATGAGATTGAGAAAAGGTATAAAGCATAATATTCCTTAAAACGTAAATACTTTTTCTGCTTGGCTAAGCTTATTGAACAGCGAAGTGCGGTCAATTTTTTCAGCAGAAATAATAAGTTGTTCTATTTGCAAATTGTATTGATCGAGCGAATCGGCGCAGACAAAGCGCTGTTCAATATCGTATAAATCCAACAATTTAAAGGTGCGGATAAAATCTTTTTGTAACAATAACTCAGGATTTTGCCCATCGAGTAAATTCAATACACCATCATCAATAAAAAAGACACCGATTTCCTCTTCATCACAAAATGCTGTTGCCGCAAGCAAAGCATCTAAGCCTTCTCGAGAAATTGCGTTTCCATGTGGCGCGGTACGAAATAAGAATGCCAGTTTCATAATGTCACCACCCGATCCGCTTTTAATGCCATCGCCATAAACTCGCCTAGGCCTGTAATCTCAAAACCTTCTGCCAGATTGGTTTTATCAGTCTCTTTTGCTGTAAGCCCATCCACCACGCCACGACGTTGTGAAGCGGCTACACATAAATGCAAAGGAATATGATGTTGCGCTGAAAAGGCTTGCCAAGCTTGCGTGAGATTAAATTCATCATTGGCAGGATAAACTAAACCATTGCCATTACTCACACCGTCTTGGAAAAAGAAAATTTGACTAATGACATGCCCTTTTTCAAGTAAAGCTTGGGCAAATTGATAGGCAAGAAAAGCCCCTTGTTTTCCATAAACGGGACTTTTCACAGCGAGAACATAGTTCATTACTCTTGCTCTTGTTTGATTTGACGAATATACAAATACACGGTGTGGCGAGAAATCGCGAGGCGATCAGCCACTAAATTGATCGCATCTTTAATATCAAAAATGCCTTTTTCGTAAAGTGAAATCACAATTTGACGGTTCTTATTATTATTCGAAACCGAGCGATCTGCATTCACTTCTTCAATGGTTTTTTCTACCGTTTGTGCCACCAATTCTTCCACTGAACTTGCAAAATTAACGGAAGAGGTTTCATTTTGTTCCTGCGTTGGCATAAAGGCCTGCATAAATTGAGAAACCGGCACATCCAAATTAATATTGATACAAAGTAAACCAATAATACGTTGTTTGCCATTTCGAATCGCAATGGTGACAGACTTCATCAACACATTGCCTTTCGCACGCGTAAAATAAGGCTTAGACACACTTTCACTTTGCATATTACGCAAAGATTTCAAGGCTAAATCCGTAATCGGAGAACCCACTTGGCGATTGGTATTATGCCCATTGGCGATACAAATGGCGGAATGCTCAATGTCTTCCAAAGAGTGTAAGACGATTTCACAATGCTTGCCGATCAACGCGCTTACGCCATCAACTACCGCTTTATAGGAAATCAGAATAGCACGATCTTCATCAGTGAAAGGTTGTCTATCGGTTAGTATCATTTTTCAAATCTGGTAGGGAAAATGACCGCACTTTGGACAAAGTGCGGTCGAATTAAGGATTATTTTTTAGGATTAACGTCTAATACTTCAACGTCGAAGTAAAGTGTTGCATCAGGTGGAATTGCATCGCCTGCACCTTGTTTACCGTAAGCTAATTCAGGTGGAATCACTAATTCGATTTTACCGCCTTTTTTCACTAACTGAAGACCCTCAGTCCAACCTTTGATCACTTGATTTAATTTAAACTCAACCGGTTGACCACGTTCAACAGAGCTATCAAATACTTTGCCATCTGGTAATTTACCGGTGTAATGTACTTTCACAGTATCCGTTGCTTTAATCGCGTCACCTTTACCAGCTTCAGTGATTTTGTAAAGTAAGCCATCTTTGGTGCTTTTCACGCCATCTTTTTTCGCAAATTCAGCGCGGTATTTATCACCTTCTTCTTTTGCTGCTTTCGCTTGTTGTTCTACTTTTGCTTTCGCCGCAGACACTAATTGCTCTTGAATGCCATCTAAGGTTTTTTGAATTTTCTCGTCTTTACGAACATCAACTTTACCTTCTAATGCATCTTTTAAGCCATCTAAAATACGCGCATTGTCGTATTGAATGACCTCTTTTTGAGCATCCACTAAATCTTTTACTTGGTTACCCATTAATGCACCTACAGCATAAGACGCGTCACTTGCGCTTGGCGCAGCTTTATCTTCTGCAAAAACAGAACCAGAAACGACCGCACTTACCATAAGTGCAGCAAGAGAAAGCTTTTGAATTTTCAACATTTTGCTTGATCCTTTATAATAGAAACGGAATAGCGAATAGGTTAAATCGGATTGACCAAATTCACAACATTTTTTTAAAAATTAGAGAAATTTTATGCAAAATCAACAAATTTTAGAAGATCGCATTGCTGAACTTGAAATGAAAATTGCTTTTCAAGAACAACTTTTAGACGAGCTAAACCAAGCATTAGTTCAACAACAGTTTGATATGGATAAAATTCAACTTCAACTCCGCTATCTCGCCGGCAAATTAAAAGATATGCAGCCTTCTAATATTGCCAGCCAAGCAGAAGAAACACCGCCTCCACATTATTAAAATGTAATAAAACCATATTTTATCTAAATGCGTGATCTTCATCACAAATTCATAAAAAATATTTTTATTTTATTGAAAAAATAACCAAGTGTTTTATGGTTACCTCTATAGTTGTATAGCCAAATAGAGGATGTAAAAATGGCAAAGTTAGAAATAAAAAATATTACAAAAAAATTTGGTGACTTTTACGCAGCAAATAATATTACTTTTACCGCTGAAGAAGGCGAGTTTGTCACCTTATTAGGACCAAGTGGCTGTGGTAAAACCTCCTTATTAAAATTAATCGCTGGATTTCATGTGGCTGATGAAGGTGAAATCCTTATTGGAGGAAAAAATGTTAACAATGTTCCTCCAGAAAAACGCAATACAGCCATGTGTTTCCAATCTTATGCCCTTTTCCCTCACCTCAACGTTTCTCATAATATTTGCTATGGTTTAAAGCAACGTAAAATTGATATTGAAGAACAAAAACAGCGTTTAGATCTCGCATTGAAGCAAATGGATTTAGAATTTCATAAATTGAAATTACCCAATGAGCTTTCTGGAGGCCAACAACAACGTGTCGCCTTAGCCAGAGCCATGGTCACTCGTCCAGATGTGATTTTATTTGATGAGCCACTTTCTAACTTAGATGCCAAATTACGCGAAAGTGTACGTTTTGAAATTAAGCAACTCTCAAAACAATATAATTTGACGAGTATTTATGTGACTCACGATCAGGCTGAAGCCCTAACTATGTCAGATAAAATCATCGTGTTAAATAAGGGCTCTATTGAGCAAATTGGCTCCCCTCAAGATATTTATCATCATCCTAAAAACCGCTTTGTGGCAGATTTTATTGGCATTGCCAATATCACGGAAGCTAATGTGAAAAACATCGGTGATAACCTGTATGCGGTGAGTTCTATTTTTGGCGATTTCACCGTATTTTCTGAGAAAAAACCGGAATCAGAACAAATTTATATTTGTTTTCGACCGGAAGACATTGAATTGTTACCAAATGCACAAACGGAAGCGGAAAACCAAATTACAGTAGATATCATCAACACCGCTTTTATGGGCAATATCACGGAAGTGCAAGGAATCATTAAACGTAATGATGAAGAGAAAAAATTACGTCTGCAACTAACAAAATGCCCGAATTTGAGCGATAAACTCACCTTTACGGTTCCCCGCCATGCGATTAAATTCTTGGAGTCTGTAAAATGAAAAGTCTCAAAAATGATATAAAAGCATGGTTATTGCTATGCAGCGGTTTAGGTACGATCCTATTTTTAATGGGGTCCACGTTCTACATTGTAGTATCTCAAAGCCTTGGTTTATACAGTATGGGCGGGGAAGAAAGCCAATTTAGTTTGGAGTATTGGCAAGCCGTATTAAATAGTCCTGTATTCCAAAATTCGTATATTTATTCCGTAAAAGTGTCTTTACTAGGGGCGATTTTATCTATCATCGTGGCTTATCCCATTGCCATGTGGTTACGTAAAAAATTACCAGCCAAGGTAACAATTATAACCATCTTGCGGGCGCCTATGTTGGTACCAGGATTAGTTGCAGCCTTCTTGTTCGTCAATATGATTTCTTACCATGGTATTCTTAATGAGGTATTTGTTTATTTAGGCATTTGGGACGAACCGAAAACCTTACAAAATGATGAATTTGGTTGGGGGGTAGTGATTTTACAAATGTGGAAAAACATTCCCTTTGCTTTAATTCTTATTGGTGGCGCGGTTAATTCCTTGAAAACCGATTTATTAGATGCCGCTGCAAATTTAGGTTCGAGCCCTTGGCAACGTTTTCGTTATGTCATCTTTCCGCTGACCTTAAGTGCGATACAAGTTTCCTTTATTTTGATCTTTATCGGCGCACTCGGTGATTTCGCCTTTTATAGTATTGCAGGTCCTCGTAGTACCTATTCTTTAGCGCGTTTAATGCAAATGTCTGCCTATGAATTTGAAGAATGGAATCAAAGTGCGGTCATGGCATTAACGATTATGTTGACCTCTGCCTTCTTCACCATCCTCGTATCATTATTGATTAAACCATTAGCCGTCAAACGTGGAGAAGTCAAATGAGTAGTTCCATACAAATCACAACGAAAAATGGTCGATTAATCGCACGTATTTCCTTAATTTTCTTTATTCTGGCTAATTTTATTTGGTTATTCTTACCCTTTTTAATGGCTGGTTTATGGTCATTGGTAGATCCCGCTAAACCGTGGAGTTATCCAGATATTTTCCCTCAATCATTATCTTTTGAGCGTTGGAAAATTGTATGGGAAACCACCTCCTTACCTGAAGCAATGTTTAATAGCTATACCATTGCGCCTACGGTTTCACTGATCACTATTTTACTCTCTCTCCCAACAGCTTATGCATTTGGACGTATGGAGTTTAGAGGTAAAAAATTAGCCGAATTATTAACACTGATTCCATTGGTTATTCCAGGCATGATTATTGCCCTATTCTTTAGCCGTATGTTATTGGATTTAAATATTAATAATCCATTCATCGGCATTGTTATTGGGCATGTTGTACTCACGTTACCTTATGCTATTCGGATTTTATCCGCGGGCTTTTCTTCTGTACCACAAGACCTCATTGATGCTAGCCGTGACTTAGGTGCATCTAAATTTACCGTTTTCAAAGACGTGTATATGCCGATGTTAAAACCCAGTTTTTTAGCATCAATTATTTTCTGTTTAGTGAAAAGTATTGAAGAGTTTGCTATCGCTTTCGTTATCGGCTCACCAGACTTTATTACCGTGCCAACCATTTTATATTCTTTCCTCGGTTATTCTTTTATTCGTCCGAATGCGGCCGTTGTATCGATTATTTTGTTGGTACCAAACATTATTTTGATGATGATTATCGAAAAATTGTTGAAAGGGAATTATCTCTCTCAATCCACAGGAAAAGCATAATTTTCACAAGGAGCATCTTATGCAAAAAAATATCCGTAAACTTCTATCCATTGGTCTTACCGCTGCAGCCTTAGCCGTTAGTACTTTCGCCTCGGCTTCTACTGACTTAAGTGGTAAATCTTGGAGTGAAATCGAAGAACTTGCCAAAAAAGAAGGAAAATTGACAGTTAGCGTTTGGTATTTGCAGCCGCAATTCCGTAATTTTGTCAAAGAATTTGAAAATCAATACGGTATTAAAGTCAAAGTACCTGAAGGCACCTTGGACGGTAATATCAATAAACTGATCGCTGAAAAAAATCTAGAAACCGGCAAAATGGATGTGGTTGTGTTAAATGCTGACCGTTTAGGCAATGTAGCGAAAAATGACATTCTTGTAAAACTCAATAACTTACCAAATTTCGATAAATTAAATCACCACTTACAAGGTGTTGAATTAGGTGATATGGCTGTAGGTTACTGGGGTAATCAAACCGGTCTAGCTTATGATCCTATGCGAATTAAAGAAGAGGAATTGCCACAATCTTGGGCAGACATGGAAAGCTATATTGATAAAAATCCAAAAAAATTCGGCTATTCAGATCCAAATGGTGGTAGCTCTGGTAATGCCTTCATTCAACGAGCTTTAGTGTACATCAATGGTGATTATGATTATCGTACTGATAAAATCGATGAAGCACAGATTGCTAATTGGAAAAAAACCTGGGATTGGTTCAGCAGTAAAAAAGATGCACTAATCCGTACCGCTTCAAATGCTGATAGTCTAACCCGTTTAAACGATGGTGAGTTAGTAATTGTCTCCGCATGGCAAGATCACTTGTTCAGCTTGCAAAAACAAGGTGCAATTACTGACCGTTTAAAATTCTATGTACCAAATTTTGGGATGCCTGGCGGTGGTAATGTTGTAACCGTAGCAAAAAATGCACCGAACCCAGCAGCATCACTTGTTTTCGTGCATTGGATTACCTCACCTGAAGTACAACAGAAATTAAGCCAAGAATTTGGTGTTCGCCCACTAAATAGTGAATCAGGTTTGAAAGATACTATTTTCTTCTCAACACCATGGCGTAAAGCCGAAATGGAAGCCTTCACGAAAGAGGTTATTTCGAGATAAACAATAAACCGCACTTCAACGTGCGGTTTACTTTTATAGGCTAATAAAGTGCGGTCAGTTTTAACCACATTTACAACCAAACAAAATAAGTCATGCTGCCGATGATGGCGATACAGAATAGATTTAAAATCAAACCGACTTTGGCCATATCAAGTTGTTTCACATTGCCTGTTGCAAATACAATAGCATTTGGCGGTGTAGCGATTGGTAGCATAAATGCACAACTTGCCCCACAAGCGATAATTGCGGCTAAAGCAATAGGCGGTAAATTCATGGATTGTGCCACTGAAATCACAATTGGCATAATCAATGCAGCACTAGCGGTATTCGATGTAAATTCCGTTAAGAAAATAATAAATGCGGTTATCACAAAGCAAAGTACCCAAAGTGGTTTGGTTTGCACAAACTGAACGATACTATCTGCCATAATTTTACTGGCGCCAGAATCTTTCATCACAATGCTGAGTGTCAAACCACCACCAAATAAAACGAGCACGCCCCATTCAACACGCTCTTGGATTTCTTTCCAGCTTGCCACACCTGAGATACAAATAAAGATCACCACACATAGTGCAATCACCGTATCAAAATTTTCGATTTTTTTCGGCAATTCAAGAAGAGAGCTAATCCATGGATTTAAGAGAGAGCTGAAAAGTAACATAATCGCCATACCGATAAAGATCAGCAAAGTAATAATATTTTTTCGGTTAAAACTGACTTTCTCAAGTGACGGATTAAATTCCACAGAAAAGTCTGGACGTAGAACTACCCATAAAGAAAAAATCATTGAAGGCACAAGCAATACCATCACTGGGAAACCGTAGCCTAGCCATTCCGTGAAAGTCACTGGAATTTGAGATGCCAAAATCGCATTCGGCGCACTTCCCACTAAGGTACCAATACCACCGATACTGGCGCTAAATGCCATGCCTAATAACACGAAGGCGTACAACCGATGATTTTTTTCAGCATTGATACCTTTTAACATCCCCATCGTAAGCGGCAACATCATCGCTGCTACGGCGGTGTTGTTAATCCACATAGAAAGAAATGTAGTTGCAGTAAACAGATAGGTGATAGAAAGTTTTAAGTTTCCTTTGGCTAAACGGATAATGTAATTCGCAATAATCTTATCTAGATTCTGAATTTGTAACACCGCAGCCACCACAAATCCCCCAAAGAACATATAAATAATTGGGGTAGAGAATGGTGCAAGCGCTTTTTGTGTATTAATCAAGCCTAATCCTATGGCCACAACAGGTACCATCAGGGATGTTACGGTAATATTAAAGGCTTCCGTTAACCATAAAATCCCAATAAAAATCAGCAAGGCTAGCCCGCGATTCTCTTGAGCAGAAAACGGCAGTATTTTGATTAACACCAACATGAAGACAAAGTCTAAGGCAAGAATAATGAGACTTTTATATTTAGAGAGAAAGGTTTGTTGAGTTTGCATATACAATCTCCTATAAAACGATAGGGGAGATTATTAATTAGCATTTAACGGAAAGAATTGAAACATATTTTTAACAAATTTGTGACATACTTCAAACTATTTTTGTATAAACAACAAACCGCACCTCAAAGTGCGGTCTGTTTTACTTTCATTTTTTATTGTTGCATACGAGCTTGAATGCGTTCTGGCAATCTTAATCCAACAAGAGCAACAAGAACAATTGTCCAGAATAAGGTGACATACACAAGGGCTGAACCAAGTCCCACTCTTTCGCTAAGGGCCGCGGCAATCACAGGAGACACCCCTCCACCAATCGCAGCAAAGTTATAGATGAAACCAATACCAGTGCTTCGCATTTCAGCCGGGAAGAAAGTCGCCATATATTTTGGCACTAAACCAGCAATCCCTAAGTTAGTTGCGAGTAAGAAGAAGAGCAATGCACCAAGCGCTAATACATTATTTTCCGGCAAATAGAATACTGGGAAAAGGAAGAAAAGCGATAACAATAAGCTATATACAAAGGTTTTCTTCTCACCCAATTTATCACCGATAAAGCCTGCAATTAAGGTACCAATGAGGATACCAAATCCAGCCCAGAACATCAGTGATTTCACATTTTCAGCATAGCCGTTTTCTTTGAGGTAAAGTGGAAGCAAGCCCACTACTGGCCAGTTTACGGAGAAAATTGAATAGCAAACTAAGAAAATAATTAAGGTGATTGGTAATTGTTTTTTAGTGAATAGGTCAGTAAGTGGAACTTTATTCACTTTACCTGCTGCTTTCGCTTGTGCCCATTCTTCACTTTCAGGTGCATGGCGACGAACATAGAGTACTAAAGCGACTGGTGCTAAACCAATAAAGAAAGCCATACGCCAGCCATAAGCTTGCGCAACCCAAGGGATCACTTGAGAAGCAAGAATATTACCAATAGAGAAGCCACTTACTAAAAATGCACTGGCTTTTGTACGTAAATGTTGTGGCCAACTTTCAATGGCATAAGAGGAAGAACACGCATATTCACCTGCCATCCCCATACCGATAATCATACGGAAGATAAAAAGCCAAATATAACTGGTGGATAGGCCGCACAAGAATGTGCCAACGGAATACGTGATAATGGAAACAATCATCGCCAAACGACGACCATATTTATCGGCAAAACTACCGAAAATTGCCCCACCTAATGGACGTGCGACGAACGCTGCAAGTAATAATGTGGATGTTTCCGTTGTGCTCATGGCGAATTCTTTTTGAATATCCAAAAGCACGTAAGTGATAAGCATATAATCGAAGCCATCAAAAACATAACCTAACCAAGCCGCAAATAACGCTTTTTTTTGCGTAGGACTGACTTCTTTATACCATGGTAATGATGTTGCCATAACAACCTCCCTTCCTTGTATTTGAGAATTTTGTGGTATAGATCACAGAATTTAAAATCACTGCTAATTTCTGCTTGCATAAATAAAGATAAGACGTATGATGTCTTATGTCAATTAGAGAGAATGAGAGCTGGATCACAAATTCAGAAAATAGATTAGAAAATGAGAACAGAAATGAAAAAAACAAGTAAAAAAGAAGCAAGTCTCGTTTTGCAGGATAAAATCAAATCGCTCATCATTAAACAAAATCTTAAATCTGGCGATTTGATGCCAACAGAAAATGAGCTGATTGAACAGCTCGGAGTGAGCCGTTCCAGTTTGCGTGAAGCCATTAAATCTTTAGAGGCGCTACATATTTTAGATATTCGCCATGGCGTCGGCACCTTTGTGAGTGAATCCTCTCTTGTACCCATGATTCGCGGATTAAGCTTTCACACCCAACTGAATTTGCATAATGATCATAATCAGCTAATTAATATTTTGGATATTCGGGAAATTTTGGAATACGGTTTTGCTCCAATGGTATTGGGAAAAATTAGCCAAGAACAGACCGTACTTTTGCAAAAATCGGTAGCCAATATGGAGAAAAATGCCCGTGAGCAAAAGTTTTCCCCTAAAGATGAATACCACATTCATTTAAAACTTTATGAACCATTAAATAACTCGTTACTGATTCAATATTTAGATGCGTTTTGGCAAATTTATCAGCAAGTAGAAAAAGGCTTACCTCCACCAATACTTTCTCCTGAAAAATTAGCCATGCAACATCGCGAATTAATTGATGCGGTAGAAGCGCATGATTTGGTACGCATGCAACGCGCGATCTTGCAATATTTCCAAAGTATTCGCCAACGCTTACAACAAGGAGGGCATGATGCAAACTAATGAATTAAACATTGCCTTAATCGGCTGCGGCTTTTTTGGCGTTCAGTTGGCTTCCGCATTTGATAAAGCCCAAGCAAACTTAATTGCGGTGACCGATATCAACCCTTCTCTTGCACAAAAACTTGCAGATCAGTACGGCAGCCAAGCCTTTTTTAGTGTGGAAGAAATGTTGGCTGAAACCAAACCTGATTTAGTGGTTATTGCCACACCAAACTACGCTCATTATTCCCCAGCTATCTTAGCGTTAAATACCGGCTGTCATGTCTTTATTGAAACGCCTTTTACCTTAAGCTCTTCTCAAGGCCAACATTTACGCCGTCTTGCCGAAGAAAAAGGCAAATTCATTTTTGTAGGCCATTTAGAACGTACGTTACCAGGCATGTTGAAAGTCAAAGCGGCTTTAGAACAAGGAAAATTAGGCCGCATTACGGTCGCACGAGCTATGCGCCAACGTTGGATTGAAAACCTACCAAACAAAGAATGGTGGAAATTAGATGCCAATCTTACGGGCGGTGAGCTTTTCCATCTCATTCATGAACTGGATTTACTCTGTTGGTTACTAGGCGATATTGAGGCGGTCTTTGCTCAAGCAGCTAATCAAGCGCATCACGATACGCCAGACAGCCGTGATGTGTTGCAGTTGTTATTACGTTTTAAAAATGGCGTGTTAGGTTCGCTCGAAATGGGTACGGCTTATCGATTACACCAATGGGGCATTCAAATTCATGGTGAAAACGGTGTGATTGAAGTCAATTTCTTTACCTCAAGTGTCACATTTAATTATCTAGATGGAAAAATAGAACACGTTGATTTATTTGATGAATTTGAGGCTGATTTATCTTTACGCGAAAGTGCCAAAGGCACACAGCAATATAATGTCACCCACGCACCTTGCCAACTTTGGTTAAGCCGAGCGGCTGAAATCGAAGTGCAAAGCGTGGTAGAGCACTTAACGCAAGGAAAAACCAGCCCATTAAGTCTATGTTTAACTGAAGCCATCGAAGTTGCAGAAGCAGCGAAGCAATCCATGGTAACGGAAAAACAAATCTCAGTGAAAAAATAAGGAGTTTATTATGATGCGATATGGTGTTGTTGGCGTTGGCTATTTTGGTGCGGATTTAGCCCGTTTCATGAATGAATTTGATGATGCACAGATTACCATGGTATACGACCCTGAAAATGGTGAAACCATTGCGAAAGAATTACAATGCGTAGCGGCAAAATCTCTTGAAGAATTAGTCACTTCCCCTGAGGTGGATTGCGTAATTGTCGCCACCCCAAACTACTTACACAAAGAACCGGTAATCCTTGCCGCGAAAAACAAAAAACATGTTTTCTGTGAAAAACCAATCGCCTTAAGTTATCAAGACTGTGACGACATGGTGCGCGCTTGCGAAGAAAATGGCGTCACCTTTATGGCTGGCCACGTGATGAACTTCTTTAACGGTGTTCACCATGCCAAAGAATTAATCAATCAAGGTGTGATCGGTAAAGTGCTTTACTGTCATACTGCACGTAATGGCTGGGAAGAACAACAACCAACCATTTCATGGAAAAAAATCCGTGAAAAATCTGGCGGTCACTTATATCACCATATTCACGAATTAGACTGTGTACAATTCATTATGGGTGGTATGCCAAAAACCGTTACCATGGCAGCCGCCAATGTTGCACACAAAGGTGAAAAATTCGGTGATGAAGACGATATGATTTTTGTCACCATGGAATATGATGATAATCGCTTCGCTGTTCTAGAATGGGGCTCCGCTTTCCGTTGGGGTGAGCATTATGTATTAATTCAAGGGGAAAAAGGTGCGATCAAACTTGATATGTACAATACCAAAGGTACCCTTCGTGTAGATGGAAAAGACACCTATTTCCTCATTCACGAAACCCAAGAAGAAGATGATGACCGTACCCGTATTTACAACAGCACAGAAATGGACGGTGCGATTCAATACGGCAAACCGGGCAAACGCACACCGCTCTGGTTGAGTTCTATCATGAAAAAAGAAATGCGTTATTTAAACGATATTCTTCATGGTATGGAACCAACAGAGGAATTTGTAAAATTACTCACTGGTGAAGCTGCCCGTGCAGCTATCGCCACTGCCGATGCTTGTACCCGTTCTCGTTACGAAAACCGCAAAGTTGATTTATCAGAAATCATCGGTAAATAAAAATAACGTAAAAATTAACCGCACTTTGGTTGAGAAATCAAAGTGCGGTTGTTTTTTTAGCATGTTTTTAAGGCGTTTATGGCGATAACCGCTCTCTTTCCCATTTTCCCTCATTGAATAAATAACAAATTCGGTCATGTAAACGACTTGGGCGACCTTGCCAGAATTCGATGCGATCAGGAATCACAAGATAACCGCCCCAATGTGGTGGGCGAGGCACATTTAATGGGTGTTTTGCTGCAATCAATGCGGCTTTCGCTAATAAAGATTTGTGGCTAGAAATGACCGCACTTTGCTCGCTGGCCCAAGCGCCGATTCGACTGGTGTAAGGGCGCGTTGCAAAATATTCATCTGATTGTTCAGGCGAGATTTTTTCGGCTTTGCCCTCAATGCGAACAGAACGTTCTAATTCTGGCCAAAAGAATGTCAGGGCTACGAAAGGATTATGTTCTATGGCGCGACCTTTTCGACTGTGATAATTAGTGAAAAATACAAAGCCTTGTTCGTTCACTTCTTTCAACAGCACCATTCGACTTGTTGGGCGGCCGTCTTCATTGACTGTCGCAACATTAACACCTGTCGGCTCATTGACTTTGGCTGTAATTGCTTCATTGAGCCATTTTTCAAATTGTTTTATCGGATTTGGATCGCAATCATGCTGAGAAAGCGCCTGTTTGCAATAATCCTCTCGAATATCATGTAAGTCCATTTTCTTTCTCCTTTTGCTTGAAAACAAAAAGCCCTTGCAACTGCAAGGGCTAGTATAGTCCGTTAATTATTTACCATCAACACTCACGCCATAAAACGCATCATAGCCAAATGGGCTTTGTACATAGCCTTTTACACGAGGGCTAAGTGGTGCAAAACCAACTGAGTGTGCAACTGGAATCCATGGCGCTTGCTCATGGAAAATCACTTGTGCTTTTTTATAAAGTGCCGCACGCTCATCTTTATTGGTTAAGCCAATCGCTTTATCTAATAAGGCATCAAATTCTGCATTTTTGAAACGAGCAAAGTTTGAGTTGCCAGCGTTAGCACTTGCAAGTAACGGAGAAAGGAAGTTATCCGGATCACCGTTATCGCCTGACCAACCAAAGATACCCGCCGTTAATTCACCTGCTTTAGCACGTTTTTGATAGTCAGCCCATTCAAACGTGACTGGATTTGCTTTTACGCCCACTTTCGCCCAGTCTGCCATCACAAGTTCAGCCATACGTTTTGGATTTGGGTTAGACGCACGTACCACTGGTTGAATCCAGAAGTCCGTTTCAAAACCGTTTGGATAACCTGCTTCCGCTAAAAGCTGTTTCGCTTTCTCTGGATCATACGGATAATCTTGGATTTCGTCGTTATAACTCCAAATTGTTGGTGGCAATGGATTTTTCGCTGCAGTGCCTGCACCTTGATAAACCGCTTCAATAATCGCTTTTTTATCCACCGCATAGTTCAATGCTTGGCGCACTTTCACGTTATCAAACGGTGCTTTTTCCGTATTGAATGCGATATATGCCACGTTCAAACCTTTTTGTTCCAAAAGCTGTACTTTTGGATCGGTTTTCATTTTGGCTAAATCCGCCACATTCGGGAATAAAATTAAATCACAAGAACCCGCTTGTAACTTCGCATAACGCGTCGTCGCATCGGGTACGATACTGATCACCAAACGATCAAGCGGTGTACGACCTTTCCAATAGGTTTCATTTGCTACGTATTGTGCCGCTTGGTCAGTTTTGTAATCCACAAAAATAAACGGACCTGTACCTACCGGTTTGTTATCGATAGTTTCTGGTTTACCCGCTTTCAACATCGCATCTGCATATTCAGCTGAGTAAATAGAGATAAAGTCCATACCCAAGCTAGCTAAGAAAGTCGCATCTTTTTTATTCAGAGTAATACGAACGGTGTTATCATCCACTTTCTCAACTGATTTTAATAAATCTGGGAATTTCATTGCTTTGAAATACGGATAAGTCCCTTTTGATACATTGTGGTAAGGGTGGTTAGGATCTAACTGACGTTGGAAAGAAAAGAGCACATCATCCGCATTAAAATCACGTGTTGGTGTAAATTCTTTTGTCGTATGGAATTTCACCCCTTTACGTAGATGGAACGTATAAGTTAAACCATCGTCACTGATCTCCCAGCTTTCAGCCAAAGCTGGCTCAAGGTCAGTTGAACCTTTTTTGAATTCAATCAAACGGTTATACACTTGTTGTGAACTCGCATTGTAAGATGTACCTTCCATTACCAATGCTGGGCTAAAGCTAAGTGGTGCTTTCGCTGTACAGTACACAAATGTGTTATTACCTGAAGGTTTTGCTGTTTCTGCTTTCGCATTTTCTTTTGTAGCAGAACCAGATTGATCACAAGCCGCTAAAAACAAACTGGCAGCAATAAGAGTTAAGGTCGCTTTTAATTTCATAAGTTTTCCTTCTTTAATCGGGCAAAACACCCAAACATGAATATAAAATTTTACCTAAGATATAAGCAAATCAAACTTTTACGAAATAAGAAAAAGATCTTTCTTATAACTAATTAAACTAAGACATTCAATATCAGCGTTTTTTCCGCAAATGATCCCCGTCTGTTTTACGTAAATAACTCAATATCCAAACAAGTGCGATCGCAAAAACAGAAGTGGTCAGAAATGTATAACTGAAAGCATGTTGTAACGCTTCACCTTCATTACCCATAAATTGACGATATAACGTCAAAATAATCGATGCTACAGCGATACCAAATCCGATACCCACTTGTTGCACAATGCTCAGCACCGTTGAGCCTACACCACTTTGTGCCTGTGATAGATCGCCAACGGTAAGTGTATTAATTGAGGTAAAAATCATCGACATACAGGCACCATACCACATCAGATTACATATAATCCACGTCGTTGATGATGAGGTATCAAGCCATGACATGGAAACCGTTGAGCCTGCCATTAAAAGTGACGATAAAATTAACGTGGTTTTATAACCTAAAATATTTAAGATGTGCCCAATAAAACGTTTAAATACGACAGACATTAGCGCAATGGGTGCAAGCAACCAGCCTGACTCTTCAGCTGAATAGCCAAAAGAAAGTTGGAACATTAATGGCAATAAGAATGGCACAGCCGAACCAGAAAGACGGATAAAGATATTGGCTGCAATGCCTAATCGAAATGTTCTTGTATTGAAAAGAGATAAAGGCAAAATGGCACGTTCATTACCTTTTGCATAAAAATAATAGGCCACCAATAATGCAATACCAATCGACAATGCACTATATGTAGTCATGTTGTCACGATGACTTTCGCCCAGTAAATCAAGTCCGAGCGTTAAACCGACTAAACCAAATGCAAAGAGTAAAAAGCCTGTCCAGTCTAACTTACTCGCATTGCCCTTATGATTTCCCATCACTTTAGCGGCAGCCCAGAAGCCTAACATGCCGATAGGAATATTGATTAAGAAAATCCAATGCCATGACGTATGCACAACAAGCCAACCACCTAAAATCGGACCAAGAATCGGGCCGATGAGTCCTGCTGTAGCCATTAAATTCCAGGCGTTAATTAATTGATTTTTCGGTACGGTTTGAATAATCGCAAGGCGAGCGACAGGCATCATAAATGCTCCGCCAATACCTTGGAGAATCCGTGCAAGCACAAGGGCCTCGAGAGACGTTGCCATCGCACAAGCTACTGAACCGAATACAAAGGTAAAAACAGCTGAGCGGAAAACCGTAAGCGTACCAAATTTAGCGGCAGCCCAAGCGGTTAAAGGAATAAATAAGGCAACGGCAAGAGAATAGGCGATAATCGCCATTTGCATTTCAAAGACAGGGGTTTGCAGATCTGTTGCAATGGTGGGTAAGGCAGTATTTAAAATAGTCGCATCCAAGCTTTGCATAAACAAAGCCATGGAAGCCACCCAAGCCAGCCCTTTATAATGCTGACGTTCTATTACTGTGTCTTTTTCCACCATTGATAAATAAACTCAGCGATCTGTTCAATATGATTAATATCTAATAAAGTGCGGTCAGTTTCAAGCGAATAATCTGTTGCTAAAGCCAACACGTTTTCATCTAATTCCGGCAACGGTTTTGTCATCTCTTGTCGATGCAATAGAATCTTTGGAATAGGTTCTTGTTTAAATCCTTCCACCAAAACTAAATCCGTTAAATGACAATCAAATTGTTGGCTTAAATAGGTTAATGAAACCGGCTCTTGAGGGGTTTCTGTCATCAATGCCCAGCGATTATCACAAGCCATGATAACTTGCGCGGAACCTGCCTCTTTCATGCGCCAACTGTCTTTTCCTTTTTTATCCACATGAGCGTTGTGATGGCTGTGTTTAATCACTGAAACACGTAGGCCTTTTTTAATTAATTGAGGAAGCAATTTTTCCAGCAATGTGGTTTTGCCACTACCGCTGTAACCTGTGATGCCAAGAAGAGGAAGGGGATTATTCATTGTAAAAACCTTAAGAAAAATGACCGCACTTGATAAAACAAAACCCCGCAGGACGGGGTTTAGCTATGAAAATCCATTAGGTGGAGAGAGTATAGCAAGGGGAAACAAAATAGCAACTTTCTCACTGCTATTGAATTATTTTAGGAATGTTACGCCTTGCACAATTCGTTTCGCTGCGGCAATTGGAAGCTGTCCGATAAAGGTTATTTCTTTATTGCCCATGACTTCACTGTAAATCGTGTAAGCCCCTTGTTTCCACGTGTTTTCTTTTGCATCAGTACTGTCAGCTTTGTTAACATAAAGCGTAAAAGTGAAAAGACCATCACTAAATAACGCATTTTCAATCACTTCACCATCTATCACATCTTGATTCTGGCGAATTAAATCAAACCCTTGCGGTAACCAATCAGTTTTCCAATTGATTGAAAGCGATGATTCTTGTTTTCCTTCATTTAAAAGTGGCGGCACTGATACCTTATTAAGGTAATCGGTTAAACCACGCAGACGATTATCGATATATAACGTCACCACGCGGAATTGATCCAATAACTTGCCTTCGCGATCAAGCATATCGCCACGTAATAACAAACCATTTTCTTCATCTAAGAAAACGAGATATTGATAGCGAAAATCATCTTTTGGCACAATACGAATGGTATCAACGAATCGGCCTGCAATTCGGTCTTTTCCAAGCTTAATAAAATCATAATTCTGACTCAGCTTGCTAAAATCCGTACGAATGACTGCAGGAAGTGCATCCACAATCTCACCACTGTTAATCGTGAAAGCACGTGACCCTGGCTGGAAATAGCTGACTAAATTACCGCGCTGGATGATCTCTTGTTGCTCACCATCTAATGTCACCAACTGCGCATACACTTTTTGCCCTTGCTTAATATGGCGATAACGGAACGAGTCCATATTCGTTGGCGTAGTTTGCACAAAAGCAATCTCATAATTTAAATCTCGCATGGCTTGCGACATTTTATTTAATGACTGGATTGGCTCTTCTGCAAATGCCGTGAAAGGCAACAAGAATAAGCCTAAAAGTGCGGTTAATTTGAGAAACGTTTTTTTCATAAATAAATCAATTGATCCATAAAAAAATTCACCACGCCTAAGGTGGTGAATTATCGATTAATTGCTGTAATTATTTCGCTTGGTTGCTACCCACATTTAAGCTGTCCGCATGCATACGACGCTGTAATTCATAGTTTTGTAACATCGTACCAATACGGCGATTTTTTTGTTCAACCTGTTCCGAAGTGGCTACATCTTTGGTCGGAGCGTTGTAACTTACTTCTTGAACTGAACTGTTAAATGGTAAGGTTTGTAAAACTGGGTTTTCAGGTGTAACCGATGTGCTTTTTGCATTGAATGATTGTACACCTACTACTGCCACTAAACACACACCTGCAGCCACCGCAATTTGTGTCATTGGTGCAAAGAATGCTTTTAATTTTTGCACGAATGGTAAGCTGTCTGCTTCTTCTGGTGTTGGTTGAGAAACAGTAATCTCAACGTGTTTTACTTCTTCTAATTCAATTAAATCAGCCATTTTCGCGGTAAAATCAGCACCTAATAATACTGGTGACTCTTTACGCATAACTGCTCTTACTGTGTGATACACCGCCCAAGACTCTTGTGAATCTTTATCCTGACAAAGTTGTTCCGTTAACTCGGCACTGACTTCTTCTCCATCCATATAGGCTGAAAGTAACTCTTTTTGCATTTTATAAACTCCGACTTTATTTTAACGTTGCATAAGCGGTTGTATTTTGTTCTCAATCACTTCCCGAGCACGGAAAATGCGAGAACGTACAGTGCCTACTGGGCAATCCATTATTTCTGCGATTTCTTCGTAGCTTAACCCTTCAAGCTCACGCAAGGTAATCGCGGTTCTTAAGTCTTCTGGCAAACTATGAATGGTATCAAATACCACTTTTTCTAATTCGCTAGATAACATTTCATTTTCAGGGGTATCTACATCACGTAGATGAGTTCCCACATCGTAGCTTTCAGCATCTTCAGCCAAAATATCTTCGCTCGGTGGACGGCGCCCCTGTGCCGTTAAGTAATTCTTTGCCGTATTAACGGCAATTCGATATAGCCAAGTGTAGAATGCACTATCGCCCCGAAAGGATTCAATGGAACGATAGGCCTTAATAAAGGATTCTTGTACAACATCTGGAATGTCGTTATGAGAAATGTAGCGGGTTAAAAGTCCGGCTACTTTATTTTGATAACGAGAAACCAATAAATTAAAGGCTTTTTTATCGCCTTGCTGCACTCTTTCTACCAAAGCCTGATCTGTTAGCTGTTCAGCCATATATCTCCTATGCTACGTCTAACACGCCTTCATATATTCAAGACAGCAAGCTATTGTTGCTTTATCAGACAGAGTTAAAATTGAAAAGTTCCTTATGTATAAAAAATTTCAAAAAAATTAACGGACATTCGTTTTCTGCACATCTTGGATATATTCAACCATCGCTTGCACTTCGGCATCGTCTGATTGACTGCCATTAAAAAACCACGAAAAAAGTTGTAAATCCGTGGCGGCAAGTAAACGAATAAAAATATCTTTTTTGTCGTCAGTCAGTTGGTCAAAATGCGCTTTATAAAAAGGCATGATGATTTTATCCAACTCAAGCATACCTCGACGACAATCCCATTCAATGCGGAGTTTATTGTATTTATCCATAATTTCTCCCTAAATCATTGTAATTATACCTGATAAATGAAAAGTGCGGTTAAAAATTACCGCACTTTTTTAATCAAAGAATTGGCTATTCTGTCGCCTTTGGTTTAATCACCGCGTAAACCACACCGGTTAATAATGCCCCCGTTGCAATTGCACCTAAGTAGAGTAATGGTTCTGAAACAAACGGAATGACAAATAAACCACCATGTGGTGCTTGCAGAGAAATATTTAATGCCATAGAAATGGCACCTGCAGTTGCTCCACCGATCACCGAGCTAATAATCACACGCAATGGATCGGCAGCCACAAACGGTAACGCCCCTTCAGAGATAAAGCACAAGCCTAAGACAAAAGAAGCTTTACCTGCATCACGTTGATTACGGGTAAATTTACTGCGAGCAATCCAAGTTGCAATCGCCATCCCAATTGGTGGCACCATACCAGCAGCCATTGCGGCGGCCATTGGGGTGTGAACTTGAGAGGCCAACATTCCCACAGAGAACGTATAAGCTGCTTTGTTTACTGGACCGCCCATATCAATACACATCATGGCACCGATAATCGCACCTAAGACCATCGCATTGACTTCCCCCATGGATTTTAACCAATCGCTTAAGGTGGTCATAATTTGTGAAACCGGTGGGTTAATCACATAAATCATGGCAAGGCCAACAATCAAGGTACCAAAGAGTGGGATAATTAAAATCGGTTTTAAGGAGGTTAAACTCGCCGGCAATTTAATGGTTGCATTTAATCCTTTCACAACATAACCCGCTAAGAAACCCGCAATGATCCCACCTAAAATCCCAGCGCCCGCCGTGGTGGCTAACATGCCGCCAATAAGACCTACCGCAAGCCCCGGACGGTCTGCGATAGAAAAGGCCACATAGCCAGCAAATACTGCAATCATCAGATGGAATGCTGCACCGCCGCCGATATCCATTAAGGCTTTTGGAATACCATGAAAAATTGTTTCATCTTTGAAGGCTTCGATACCAAACATGAAGGAAATCGCGATTAATAGACCACCGGCAACCACCAACGGCAGCATATGCGACACACCAGTCATCAAATGTTTATAAACACCTTTTTTCTCACCGCTTTCTTCTGATTTCGCAGAAGCTTTTGCCGCACAGCCTTCATAAATTTTTGCTTCTTTAAATGCCTTATCGAATTCCTGTGCGGTTTTCTTTAACGCTAAACCGGTCGACGTACGATACATCGGTTTACCTTGGAATTTATCTAACGGCACATCAATATCGGCCGCAACAAAGACTAAATCTGCCGCAGCAACTTCTTCTGGGGTAATTTCATTACCTGCGCCCACCTGACCACGCGTTTCTACTTTTACCTGCCAACCTTGTTTTTTTGCATAGGTTTCAATAGCTTCAGCAGACATAAAGGTATGTGCCACACCCGTTGGACAAGCTGTCACCGCGACAATATTTTTGACACCAGAAACACTGTCAAATCCAACCGCACTTTGAGCGGGTTGAACATAATCCACTGCTTGATTAAGCGCATTCGTCAGCGTGACTTCAGGTGATGCAATCGCCGCATCTTCATTGGCTAAAAAGACTTTTTTGCCCACAAGTTCAGCAGAGTTTGGCAAAGTAGATCCGAAAACAATCACTAAATCCGCCTCTTTGGCTTGCTTAACCACAGTATGATTGGCTTTTTTCGCTGCCATGCTCAATGCTTGGCGAAGTAAATAGGCTTTTGCCGCACCAATTTGCGGAGATTGAGTTAAAAACAAATTCATTACATTATCCTTCAATCACAGAAATTTTGACATTCGCCAGAATTGGCTCAAGCAAGGCGATATCGCTCACCCCCACGTTACTTTGCGAAACTGCAAAGGCAGAAACCGCACTCGCAAATGCTAAGGTTTCCGCTTGAGACAAGCCTTTTTCAATACCGTAAATTAAGCCTGCCACCATAGAATCACCCGCTCCTACGGTGCTCACTACGTTTTCACATTTAGGTGGCTGAGCTTGAATTACAGCTTGATCACTCAGCCATAAAGAACCATTCGCACCCATCGAAATAATGACGTTAGCAATGCCTTCTGCTTTAAGTTTTTTAGCCGCCGCAATAATTTCATCAAGAGAATTTAGCGGATGACCAATCCACGCTTCTAATTCGCGATGATTTGGTTTTACCAACCAAGGATGGGCTTTCAAACCTGCTGTAAGTGCCGCATTACTGCTATCTAATACGACTTTCACACCGGCTTGATGCAACTGCTTAAGCCAATCCGCGAACAATTCGGGACTCACACCTCGCGGTAAACTGCCACAAACCGCAACGATGTCAAAGTTTTGACAATACGCTAATGAATCTGCTGTAAATTGCTGCCAAGCTTCTGGGGTGATTTGATAACCTAAGAAATTTAGGTCCGTCACATCGGCTTCGGTTTCCGTAATTTTTACGTTAATGCGAGTTTTACCTGCTACGCGATGAAATTTGTCTTCTAAGCCTTGTTTTTTAAATAGGGTTTCGAAATCACCCACGTTGTCTTCACCTAAGAAGCCACCAACCGCGACATCTACGCCCAAGTCTTTCAACACCTTGGCAACATTAATGCCTTTTCCGGCAGGGAAAAGACCAAGGGTTTCTACGGTATTCACTTCGCCGATTTCAATACGCGGCAAACGCCCGACTAAGTCGTAAGCGGCATTTAAGGTAATTGTTGCTACTTTTGCCATCACTTACTCCTTACCTTCACCTAAACCGCTTTCAATGACTGCACCAATACCGTCAATCGCTTGTTGAGCTTCTTCACCACTCGCCACAAAACGTAAGCGGTGACCTTTCACGACACCGAGCGCCACAATTTTCATTAGACTTTTTGCACTGACTAATTGGGTATCACGATCTAAGTTTTGTACCGCAACAGACGCATTGTATTTTTTCACTTCATTAACCAGTACCGCACTTGGACGAGCATGTAAACCGTGTTCATTACGAATCATAAATACGGCTTCAATGGCATCGGCTGGTAAACCTGTTTTTTCTTCGTGAATTTGTGGTGCGTGCTCACTGCTTACTTCAATAGTATCTGGTTCAGCTGGTGGCACGGCAGAGACAGTTTCACCAAGCCCACTCGCAATAATCTTACCTAAGGCTTCAATGGCTTGTTTTGCATCATCACCTTCAGCAACAAAACGTAAGCGATGACCTTGTGTGACACCTAATGCCACAATTTTCATTAAACTTTTTGCACTAACCGGTGCGGTTTCTCGAGTAAGATTTTGTACGGTAATCTTGGAGGCGAATTTTTTCACTTCATTAACAAGCACGGCACTTGGGCGAGCATGCAAGCCATGTTCATTACGAATCGTAAAGGTACCAATCACTGCACCTGTCGCGATTTGGTCTTCAGATTGAGTAGCTGGCGAAGCCGGCACTTTACCGCCATTAAGTGCGGTCAAAATTTGCTGCGTATTACCACTTAATAAAATATTTTGTACTTCATCATCCAATAAACGTGCTAACGTCTCATTGATTTGGTCACTGACAGCCGAAATCGTCAATACACCTTTCACCGCTTTGCCATTATGATTAAAAATGGTTTTCGCACGACTGAATGCCAACGCATTTTTCACGTTACCTGATACGGCATCAGTTACCCATAACCCTTTGCCAAGTGGCAGAGCAGAATTGGAAACTACTTCAGAAACAAAGCTATTTTCAACCGCACTTTGCTGTTGTAATTTGCCTGCATTGATAGCAGTAAGTGTAAGCAAACTTTGTGTTTCAATATCTAAGCTTAATGTTTCTTCAGTCATGCTAAAAGCATCGCTTCCGCCTAACAAAATCGCACGGAATTTTTCAACATCTGTTAATGTCGCTAACTGTGCCGCAGTGTCTTCATCACCTAAAACATGCGTTAATTGACGAAGTAAAGCAAGATCTTCATCAGAACGGGCCGCAATACCAATCACAACATAAGCAATATTGCCTTCTCCCCACTCAATACCTTGTGGGAATTGGAAAACTTGCACACCGGTTTTTTTCACCATTGAACGGGTTTCTAATGTACCGTGTGGAATTGCAATTCCATTGCCTAAAAAAGTGGAGGTTTGTTGTTCTCGTCCAAGCATGCCTTGCAAATAGCCTTGTTCAACATTGCCAGCTTGCTCTAACGCACTTGCAGCCATTTCAATAGCTTGCAGCTTATTTGTTGCTGTAGCATTTAAATGAATGTTGCTTTCCGAAAGTTCTAACATTCTTGCTCCTTCACATTGATGATTTAAAAAAAGAAAAGCTGCTGATGAGATCGCTCATCAACAGCTCAAATTGATTATTGGCCGGTACAGGCTTTGAGTAGCATTTCGCTACCTTGGGAAATGTAGGCGTCATTTTCACCGCGCTCTTTGCCTTTTTGCAAATCACGCATTGCATCGTAGATCCCTTGCGTCACACTTGGCGAATCCACTTTTTGCCAACAATTTGCACTTAAACGGCTGAAGTTAGTTTGTAATGCTTCTGCATGTAACACACCGCTATAGTAAGCATACACATCAGAATCATGACCACCTGTGTAGAGTTTATCTTGAATTTGCTTGATTGGTACAACAATACGACCGAGATACCAGTCATTCGCACCACTTGCAAAATTATCCACAAAGAAATTTTTTGTTACACGATCTTTATAGGTTGCCACAGTGGCTTCATAAGCGGCGGCATAAGATTTTTGGTCGATTTTATCTTTATCTAAATCAATGACCTTTTTGTCTTTACCCATAAACGGAATATAAGAGGTCATATCTGAAATCGAAGAACAACCCGCAAGCATTACTGCAACAAAGAATATCGAGATTTTTTTAAACATTAAATTTTCCTTATTTATAGGCGGTTAAAACCGCTGTTAATTATACTTAGAATGGGGGATTAAGCAAGGAAACGCCTAGCACTACGCTGATTCTTTGCTCACTCCGCTGTCTTTGACAATAGAAACTAAAATTTGATCAATTTTGAAGTTTTCGGTATCAATGACTTCAAATTTATATTTATCGTATAACACAAAATCGGTTTTTTTCGGGATTTTGCGTAGCATATACATCATAAAACCACTGATGGTTTCATAGTTTTCTTCATCTGGGAAAGATTCAATATCTAAAGCACGCATCACATCTTCAAGTGGCGTTGCCCCATCAATCAACCAAGAGTTTTCATCACGGCTAACGATTTGTTCTTCTTCGTTAGAAACCAATTCACCCATCACAATACTCATCACATCGTTCAAAGTAATTAAGCCCATCACAAGTGCATATTCATTGACGATAATGGCAAAATCTTCACCCGTGGATTTAAACAATTCCAATACTTCGTATAACGACAACGTATCAGGAATAAATAACGCTTTACGCAATAAACGGCTATCCGTTAAATCTACCACTTCTTGTTGAAGATAGAGTGTTAATAAGGTATGTGATTCCACATAACCTAAAATCTTATCCAAACCATTATCACAGATCACTAATTTAGAATGAGAGTCTGCCGATAAGGTATTCAACACTTCCTGACGGGTGAAAGTGCGGTCTAAAAATACGATATTTTCACGAGTCGTCATGGTTGAAGACACGGTGCGTTCTTGCATTTCAAAGATATTTTCAATCAAATAATGCTCTTGTGTTTTTAACACCCCCGCTTCGGCTCCCGCTTCTACGATCGCCACAATGTCTTCTGGCGTCATGTTATCTTCACGTTTAGTAGGTACACCCATTAAATGGAAGAAGATATTAGAAAGACCATCAAAAAACCATACAATAGGTTTTAAGAGGAAAATAAAGGCTTGCATAATGCCAATAGTCCGTAGCGCAACACCTTCAGGATCAATCAGTGCAAGGCGTTTCGGAATTAAATCAGCTAATAAAATAAATGTTGTGGTTACCATGAAAAAGGCAATCCAAGAGGAGGCAGGCTCAACCCATTCTGCCTTGGTGTATTCATGTAAAAAACTCTGTAAGTGAAGACTAATTGTTGCTTCACCAATCACCCCACCAAGTACTGCAACCATATTGAGTCCAATTTGGACCACCGTAATAAAACGTCCTGGCTGCTCCTGTAATTTTAAGACTTTTTCCGCTTGGATATCGCCTTCATTGGCTAACGTTTGTAGTTTAATGCGTCTTGCACCCGCGAGAGAAATCTCGGCTGATGACAAGATTGCACTGATAATAATTAATACGATTAAAATAAAAATCGCTGCAGATAAACTCATAATGTTCTCTTTAATTGGTTTTAAAGTGCGGTCAATTTACCGCTGGTTTTTAGGTTAGAAATGTTATTATTAAATTGTGAGGGCGTTCTATGACGCCCCATTTGAGAAACGCTAATTTTCGCTGTCGAACCAGCCACGTACAAATTGTATAGAAAGGAAAAGAGTAACTAATAAGAAAGCATAGAATACCCAAGATAAAATCGGATGGCTTGGTGTCACATCGCCACTGATTTCTTTCACCGCAACGGCATTGCGATATTCATCGAACATCGTCATCCGCCAACCGTAATACTTGATTTGCACTAATTTGTTTTCATTACCCAAGGCTTGAACTTGAGCCTGTAAGTTAGCTGAACCAAATTTGAAATAGAATGGAAAACCCCAACGGGTATCTTCATTACGATATACCATGATTTTGCCATCATCATTTTGTGTATTGATAAAATACACATCACGCGTTGGACCATCAGCCGGATTCGATTTTGTAATCGGGCCATCTTTATCCACACGTTTCACTTCCACACCCGTTACTCGCGTTACATCATAGTGTGGGAAAACGTAGTCTACCACCGCGAACATAAAGCCGTGGAAAACAAAGACTACTAAAAATAAAAAGTACTTAAAAAACTTACGCATAAAACTCCCTCATTTAAATCGATGATTTATTGTACATTAATTTTAAATAAACGCTCGAAGTTTTGTGTACTAATTTGTGCAAATTCTTCCATAGACAACCCTTTTAACGCTGCCACATACTCACACACTTCACGTGTATAGGCAGGTTGGTTCTCTTTACCACGATAAGGTACAGGTGCTAAATAAGGCGAATCCGTTTCAACTAACAAACGATCTGCCGGTACATAACGAATAGCTTCACGAATACTTTCCGCATTTTTAAAGGTTATAATGCCTGAACAAGAAATATAAAACCCTAAATCAAGTGCCTTTTTCGCAAAATCCAAGGTTTCCGTAAAACAATGAATTAATCCACCGCACTTTTCAGCATGATGTTCACGTAACATGGCAATGGTATCTTCTGGCGCTGAACGCGTATGAATAATCACGGGTTTATCCACTTCATTAGCAATTCTGATTTGATCGGCAAAAACCGTTTGCTGTAATGCCTTATTATCTGCACTGTAATAATAATCCAAACCAATTTCGCCAATTGCAATCACTTTTTTATCTTGGGATAAACGTAATAAACGATCAGCATCGTAAGGTTCTTCTTCAAGATCTAATGGATGCACGCCGCAAGCTAAAGACACATTCGGAAATTTTGCTAACTCAGGGTAAGCTTTTTCAAAACGGCTTAATGTTACGCCAATCGCCAATAAATGCTTCACATCTCGTGCGTTGGCTTTGGTCACTACATCAGCAATATCTTTGTGTAAATTTTCATAATCCAATGCATCTAAATGGCAATGGGAATCTACGATAAACATAATTTATTTAGTCCTTAAATACGTCGGTAATTAACTTTGTCAAACCATCTAGTAACATTAATTCTGTGTTAACGCCGTTGATAGTGAGTAAATCCGAGCGTACTTTTTGCATAATTTTATTTGCGGTTAATAACCCAAGCGCTGTTTGCTCGTCTGCAAATTGAGTTACACCTGTTTTAAGATCAAGTGTTTGCCAGCCACTTTGTATTTCGAGTTTGTATTTAATGGCATCGCTTAAAAACGCTAAAATCCAATCCACTTTCTGTATGATGCGTTCTTTTTCAAAGAAAGGCAAAATTTCCAAAGGCGAACGACGACGATAAAACAGCCAAAATTGGCGTAGGAAATTCTTCCGTTGTTCAATTAATCCTTGCTGGAGAGTTTCCAATGCTAACAGTGGACGACCCAAATTCATCGCAAGTGCGGTCAATAATTCAGATGTTTCTGCCTGAAATTGAGAAGAAAGCCAAGTTAAGGCTTCTGCTTCCGTTGGCAAAGGAACATTCCACACTTGGCAACGGCTGTAAATAGTCGCTAACAACGAAGAGGAAGGCTCTGTTTGCAACAAGAAATACGTATTCGGACGTGGCTCTTCCAAGGTTTTGAGCAATGCATTAGCTGCCGCTTCCGTAAGGCGTTCTGCATCTTGAATATATACTAATTTATTGCCGTTTTGTTGCGCGTGTTGGCTGACAACTTCATTAATCATCCGTACCTGATCAACTCCAATGTCTTTGCCTTCTTGAGAGGCTAAAACATGAAAATCAGGGTGACTGTGCGCTGCCATTAAATGGCAAGCATGACAATGACCACAAGGTGCATTATCTGGCGTTTGACACATAATGTGTTTTGTCAAAGCCTCAAACAAACCTTCAGCACCGAGACCTTGATCAGCTTTAATCAATAATGCATGATGCCCCAAACCTTCGCTAAAAGTTTGGCTAATTTTGTGATAAGTAGGCACTAACCAAGGATAAAGTTCGCTCATTTTGTTTGTGAAACCCACCAATTTTTGACCGCACTTTGAATGTCTGCTTGTACTTGTTCCAAAGGCTGACCTGCATTAACAATGGCGGCTTTCAGGTTGTTCTGCACCAATTCCAAATAACGTTGGCGGGTACGATGGAAGAAATCTAGTCCTTGTTGTTCAATGCGGTCTAATTCACCACGGCCTCTAGCTCGAGCAAGCCCTTCTGCAGGATCAATGTCTAAATACAGTACAAAATCAGGCTCAAAATCACCTAATACCATATTTTTTAAATTCGCCATAAGCGTTTGGTCAAACTGACGCCCGCCGCCTTGATAGGCCTGTGAAGACATATCATGTCGATCACCCAACACAATTTTACCTTCTGCCAATGCTGGCTTAATCACATTTTCTACCAATTGAATTCGTGCCGCATAAAGCATCAATAATTCCGCTTTATCCGTAACAGGTTCTTCTGTTTCATGTTTAATTAAATGGCGCAATTTTTCTGCTAGTGGTGTACCACCCGGCTCACGAGTAAATACGATATCATTCACACCAAGGGATTTTAATGTATCCACCACCGTTTGCATGGCGGTACTTTTACCTGCACCTTCCAGCCCTTCAATGACGATAAATTTGCCTTGCATTAGTTGGCTCCTTTTTGTTGGTTACGATACCAACGTAAATATTCTTGCACCGCTTTATTATGCTCGTTCAGATTGCGGGTAAATTTATGACCGCCACTTCCATCTGCAACAAAATAATAAAAATCCGTTTTCTCAGGATGAGCCACAGCCTGCAAAGCACTCTCACTCACCATGGCAATTGGTGTAGGCGGTAAACCCTCAATCATATAGGTATTGTATGGGGTCATCGTTTCCAAATCTTTTTTACGGATATTGCCGGTATAATTCTCACCCATTCCATAAATCACGGTTGGGTCAGTTTGCAGTTTCATATTGGCTTTTAAACGATTAATAAATACTGAAGCCACTTGTGGACGCTCCGCCGCAATTCCTGTTTCTTTCTCCACAATAGAAGCCAAAATTAGCATCTGATATGGATCTGCTAATGGGAGATTTTCATCCCGTTCACTCCACGCTTTATCTAAAGCTTTTTGTAAGCGAGTAGCTGAACGTTTTAATAATTCAAGATCCGTCGAGTTAGGCGTGTAATTATAGGTATCTGGATACAACCACCCCTCCATGTTATTCCATTCGAAAACGGCTTTTGCAACGGCTGGAATATCTAATAACGCCATAATCTCTTTATCCGTTTTACCTTGCAAGGTTTGTTTTAAGTGCGGTGCACTTTCAAGGTTTTTACGCCATTCCTTGAACGTTTTACCTTCAATAAACTTCACGCTAAATTGTGCTTCCTTGCCGGAATTGAGCATATCCAATAAATCTTGTAACGTTTTCACGCCCGTTAAAGAATAAGTCCCCGCTTTCACTTTGTTGAGCTGCGGTTGTAATTTCAATAACCAAGGCAATAAATCGGCATGTTCAAGAATTTTTTCTTGCTCTAATAAAGCGGCGAGTTTACTGCCAGTAGTGCCTCGCTCAATTGTAAGCAATTGATCTTGCGTGACACTCACCGGCGTATGAACAAACTCAGTTAATTTTTGATAACCCCAAAAACCAACACTACCAAGAATTAGCAAGATAATCAGTAAAAAGACAAAAAATTTTTTCATGCGTCACTCATTTTATAAAAACGACAAAAGGGGCAAAAATGCCCCCTTATTCTAACGGTTTCTGTTACTTATCGAAATATTGAATATCAGCATTTTTACGTAATGCTTTCACCCAGTCTTTGGTTGCATCTTGTAATTGGCTATTCACGATTTGTTCATAAGCTTTTTGACGATAGGCATCTTCTGTTTTATCGCCATCACGACTACCGGTTACTTCGAGAATATGCCAACCAAATTCAGATTTAAATGGTGCAGAAATAGTACCTTGTGGGGTTGTTTCAACCATTTTTGCAAATGGACCTACATAAGCTTCTGGGAAAGCATAGCCTAAGCTTCCGCCATTCGCACCTGATAAATAATCTTTAGAATATTTTAATGCCGCATCAGCAAATGTCATTTTGCCCGAAATAATCTCGCTACGAATGCGCTCTAATTCTGCTTTAGCTTGTGCATCGTTCAGTAATGGATTTAATTTTAATAAAATATGACGAACTTCATACTCTTTACCCATTACTTTTTGTGCGGTACCTTTTGCTTTCGCTTCATCGAGCATTTGTTTACCCAATGCATCCACTTGCTCACGAGTCACATCTACGCTGTTTTGAATGGCATGGTTACGCACACCCGCCATTAACATTTGACGAGAGATTTGTTGTTTAAATGCATTTAAGGAAATGCCTTGATAATCCAACGCATCTAAGAATTGACCATAAGTTAAACCATTTTTTGCTGCAATATCTTCTACGATACGGTTTACTTCCGCTTGGTTTACTTTTACGCCTGATTCTTTGATAGCCTTATCAGTCAGCATATCATCAATAATCTTATCTAATGCTGCACGTTGGCTACCTTTCTTACCCATTACAGCATTCACTTGGCTTTGTAAAATTGGTGTACCATTCACAGTCGCCACAACGCGTTCTTCTGCTTGAACTTGAGAAAAAGTAAACAGACCGATCATGGCAAATAAAAGAGATTTTAACATTGATTTTTTCATTTTAGTTGTCTTAAAAAATAATAGGATAATGCTCGTTAGATTATCAATTTTATCAAAGGTTCACAATAGGCTGATCGTTATTTAGGCAATAATGCCACTTCATAACAACCATCGTATTTTAATGTACGCACTTGAACTTGTTCATCACGGGAAGTCGGCACATTTTTACCTACATAGTCTGCCCGAATTGGTAATTCACGGTGTCCACGATCCACTAAAATCACCAATTCAATTTTAGCAGCTCGACCAAAATCCGTTAACGCATCCATCGCCGCACGAATGGTTCTTCCAGTAAATAGTACATCATCGATCAAAATGACTTCTTTACCCTGAATATTCATATAACTGGAGGCACCACTATACACAGGAGTTGGATTTTCAGGTTCAACATACTCTAAGTCATCGCGGTAAAATGTGATATCCAATTCCATCATTGGAAGACTTACTCCATTCAACTCTTCAATGCGACGTTGAATCAATTCGGCAATTTCAGCACCACGACGTTTCACCCCAACTAAAATTACATTATCGAAATCTTGGTGCTTTTCAATAATTTCATGAGAAATACGTGAAATGGTGCGTAAAAATCTGTCTGCATCAATAATAATTTTTTCCATTTTATCTCTCGCTTTGTTTACATAGACTAAGTGCGGTTGAAAAAACACTGATTTTTTGACCGCACTTTTACTGGAATATTAACCGAATTCTAGCTCTACCGCATTTTCGCCGAGCAAATTCACCAATTCTGTTAGAATCTCATCCATTGGTGTAATCGACCATTGAATCCCTAAACGCAATAACGCACGACCTTTTGCGCTTTGATAATATACGTTAATTGGTAAAGTCCCGCCACTAACAGGCTCTAACATTTCTTTCAGTTTCTTAATAAAACTTGGACTAATCTGCTCCTCTGACAAACTGATTGCCAAAGATTTCGCATAACGGGAACGCGCCTCATCCAAGGTCATCAAATCCCGTACAGACATTTTTAATCCGCCTGAAAAATCATCAAAACTTACCTGGCCAGATACCACCACAACCGTATCTTTTTGCAACTTTTCGCCGAATTGGTCTAAGCTTTCGCCGAATAGGGTGAGGTCTAAACGCCCTGATCGATCATCAATGGTTGCGATACCGATACGATTGCCTTTTTTCGTTGTCGCAAAACGCGTTGCCACCAACAAACCAGCTGCAGTGCTAATTTGCCCACGGCGATTTGGGGTGAGATCTTTTAATCGCGTAGAACTGTAATGAGAAAGCTCTTTTAAATAACGACTTACTGGATGACTGCTTAAATACAAACCTAGAGTTTCTCGCTCACCATCTAGAATTTGCTTTTCTGTGTAAGGTGGCGTATGGGCGTAAGCATTTTCCACTTCTTCGTGTGTTTCTGTCAGCACACCGAACATATCGGTTTGCCCCATGGCCTCATCTTTTGCATGCTGATCTGAAGCTTTGAGAGCATCTTCTAGATTCTTAGATAACGCCGCACGATGTGGCCCTAACTTATCAAATGCACCCGACATAATCAGACTTTCAAAGGTACGACGATTAATTTTCTTCAAATCAACACGAGCACATAAATCAAATAAGTCTCTGAAAATCCCACCTTCATTACGAGCGGTAATCAGTGCATCAATCGGACCTTCACCCACCCCTTTAATGGCGCCGATACCATAAACAATCTCACCATTTTCATTCACACTGAAATGATGTTTCCCTACGTTGATATCCGGTGGGGTGACTTTTAAGCCCATACGTAAACATTCATCGTACAAGCCAACAATTTTATCGGTATTATCCATTTCCGAGGTCATTACTGCTGCCATAAACTCAGCAGGGAAATGGGTTTTCAGCCAAAGGGTTTGGTAAGATACCAATGCGTAAGCGGCGGAGTGCGATTTATTGAAACCATAGCCGGCAAATTTTTCCACCAAGTCGAAAATCTTCATGGAAAGCTCGCCATCAACGCCGTTTTTTTCCGCGCCTTCTTTAAACACTGAGCGCTGTTTCGCCATTTCTTCCGGCTTTTTCTTACCCATCGCACGACGTAATAAGTCCGCACCACCAAGAGTATAGCCCGCTAGCACCTGAGCAATCTGCATAACTTGTTCTTGGTACAAAATAATACCGTAAGTTGGCTCTAAAATCGGTTTAAGGCTTTCATGTTGATAGTTTGCGTCAGGATAAGAGACTTCTTCTCGACCATGTTTACGATCAATAAAGTTATCCACCATGCCCGATTGTAATGGACCAGGGCGGAATAATGCCACCAACGCGATAATATCTTCAAAACAGTCTGGCTGAAGGCGTTTAATTAAATCTTTCATCCCACGCGATTCCAACTGGAATACAGCTGTCGTTTCTGACCGTTTCAGCAACTCAAAAGATTCGGGATCATCCAATGGAATAGCAGCAATATCGACTGACGGTTTGCCTTCTCGAGCAAGGCGAGCGTTAATCATATCCAACGCCCATTTGATAATGGTGAGTGTACGCAAACCTAAGAAGTCAAACTTCACTAAACCTGCATATTCCACGTCATTTTTGTCAAAGTGAGTTACAGGATGAAGCCCCTCATTGTCACAATAAAGTGGTGCAAAATCTGTAATCAAAGAAGGAGAAATTACCACGCCACCCGCGTGTTTACCCGCATTTCGCGTGACACCTTCTAGCTTACGCGCCATATCAATTAGGGCTTTGACTTCTTCATCTGAATCATATGCCACTTGTAACTGTGGTTCAGCCTCAAAAGCCTTGGCTAAAGTCATGCCAGGATCAGGGGGAATCATTTTCGAAATACGATCCACGAAGCCATAAGGATGGCCTAATACGCGACCTACATCTCGAATTACCGCTTTCGCCGCCATGGTACCAAAGGTAATAATTTGTGATACCGCACCACGACCATAAGTTTCTGCCACATGATCGATAACACGATCCCGTCCATCCATACAGAAATCCACGTCGAAATCGGGCATAGAAACACGCTCTGGATTGAGGAAACGTTCAAAAAGAAGATCGAATTCAAGGGGATCTAAATCGGTAATTTTTAGTGCATAAGCCACCAATGAACCTGCACCAGAGCCACGTCCTGGCCCTACAGGAATATCATTGTCTTTTGACCATTGGATAAACTCCATAACGATTAAGAAGTAACCCGGGAAACCCATTTGGTTAATCACATCGAGTTCGACTTGAAGGCGCTCATCATATTCTGGTCGTCTTTCTGCCCGCACTTTTTCATCAGGGAATAAAAACGCCAAACGCTCTTCCAAGCCTTCTTTGGCTTTCATCACCAAATAATCTTCCGTACTCAATTCACCAGTTGGAAATTGAGGGAGGAAATATTGCCCCAAACGCAAAGTCACATTACAGCGTTGCGCTATTAATACCGTATTTTCAAGTGCAGAAGGAATGTCCGCAAATAAGTCGCACATCTCTTCTTCTGAGCGGAAATATTGTTGCTCGGTATAACGTTTTGGACGTTTCGGATCGTCAAGGGTATAGCCATCATGAATAGCAACTCGAATTTCGTGTGCCTCAAAATCATCAGGTGCGAGAAAGACAACATCGTTGGTTGCAACAAGCGGTAAATCATGCTCCTCAGCCAATTTTAATGCGGCTTGAATATAACGCTCTTCATCCGGACGCCCTGTTCTGGAAAGCGAAAGATAAAAATGGTCAGGAAAAAATTCTTGATAAAAACTGACCGCACTTTCCGCTTCGGAAATATTTTCTTTAAGGAGTTTTTTTGCAATATCGCCTTGTGTACCACCTGATAAAACAATTACACCCTCACGGTGTTCAATCAACCATTCCTGGTCGATATAAGGCAAGTCCACATAGCCGCGTTGATAGGCTTTTGAAAGTAATAATGTGATGTTTTTATAGCCTTCATTGTTCTTGGCAAGTAAAGTGAGGGTGAATAATTCCTCACCACATAGCTCGCTTTTAACATGAACATCTGCGCCAATAATCGGTTTAATCCCCGAAGAAAGGGTTTCACCATAAAAACGCACTACACCACAGAAATTGGTAAAATCCGTTAATGCCAACGCAACCATATTGTTTGCAGCACACGCTTTGACCAATGGTTTCACTTTCACAATACCATCGATCATTGAAAAATCGGTGTGTGTACGAAGATGTACAAAACGCGGTTGAGTTGACATGAATAATCCTTATGTTGATAGTTAAAACAGATAACTTAGGCTTTTTTAATATCTATTCTAGCTAAGCCTTCTTTAAAAGCGTATCCATAACGTCTTGGTATTGATGCTTCAAATCGACCATTCTCTACTGTGGTTTCATAGCTGCAAACTTTAAATTCAGGCACACGAATAAAGGAATAATCAACATTGACCATAGGCGATATTTTTGAATATAACGTCCATCTTACTTTGCACCCTTCTTCAAAAGAGGTTTTCGCATCAAAACTGCTTGCCCCTTCGCAATGCGCAATTTGGTAATGAGGGTAAAACTCCCCAGGGAAAGGTTTTGCATTACAGAAGTTAAATACTCTATCATGCGCAAATACATCTTGGCGAATATAACCCCACAAGTCTTCAGCAAGGAAATCCTGATCAGCAAAATGACGAGAGTCATAACCCTTATCAACAAAACGTTGAATTCTTGCTTCCATATCTGGCACCGCGCCAGCTTTAGCACCCCACATCCCCGCTAAAATAAGTGCGGTATGGGAGCCAGAATCACGCATCGTATGGAATAAACGACCACTTTCAATCCATTCAGCTACGGCCTCAGCTTCGCGGTGAGATACAACTGAGTCAGCATCACGGAAGATCACATACTCCGCTTCGGGATCATTAATTGCAAGAAAACGCCACATTGCACCAGGCCATTTATTCACAGGTGAAGTGACATAAACCACTTCCGCACCATTATTTTTTAATCGTTGAATCGCTTCAGGAGAAACTGAATCATCTACATAAAAACGGCATACCCAACCAGGGAATAACATCGGAGAAACTTGTGTATTTAATACAGCCGGCTCAATATATTTGGAGTTATTACCAAATAAAGAAAATGCGATAATTCGCTTACCATTTTTAGGCGCAGACACAGGAACCATTTCCGGTGTTGGAACGGGAATGGCTTTATCTTTCAACTCAAGGGCTAAACTACCATAAAAACCTGAGCGCTCCCAATCATCTACTGCACCATAAGCATGTGCCAATAAATCTAAAGCCGGAATATATTGCGCATCTACTTTTAATGTTTTTAATTCTGCTTCAATCGCTTCTTGCCATTTTAATTGTTGCAAATAAACATAAGCAATTTTATGAGGGTATTCAGGATTATTGGGATCAAGTAAGCAAAGCGTTTCAGCCAGCTTGACTGCTTCATTATATTCTTTGTTTTCAAGGGAAGAAACGTAAGAACGCTCTAGCGCTTTTTGTGCGTCCATATTATTCATAATCAAAATAAATTGGTCATAATTATTACGCCGGAACTATAAAAGCACCGGCGTAACGAAATTTTATATTTAGGTTTTATTATTTTCTTGCCAATGGTGGCACGAAAGTTAAACCTAAATCCCAAGGTTGTTCAATCCAAGTATTTTGTGGAATATCAATCACGTAATCATCCACTAACTCCGCACCCGCAGGTTTTGCGAATACTGTGACAAATTTTGCTTTTGGATACATTTCACGAATTGCACGAGCAGTGTTGCCGGTATCCACTAAATCGTCTACCACGATCATTCCTTCACCATCACCACCTGCGCGGTGTAACACTTTTAATGCACCTTGTTCATCGTGATCATAACTCGCAATACACACGGTTTCTACGAAACGAATATTTAATTCGCGAGCAAGTACCGCTGCTGGGAACAAACCACCACGGCTTACTGCGATGATACCTTTCCACTGAGTAGCAGGAAGTAAACGTTCCGCTAATTTGCGGGCATGCATTTGGAACATATCCCAAGTCACAACATATTTTTCGCTCATAACAAATACCTTAAACTTTGTCGCTAAATAAAAAAATTGCGGAATTTTAACCTGAAATGGCGTTTTATGCTATGATTTCCGCAAAAATTTTAATGAAAAAAGGAGTTCATTATGTCAGAAATTACCACATTACAACCGCAATTACTTTGGAAATGGTTTGATCAAATTTGTGCGATACCACATCCTTCACATCATGAAGATGCGCTCGCGACCTTTATTGTTAACTGGGCAAAAGAAAAACAATTTTTTGCCGAGCGTGATGAAGCCGGTAATGTATTAATCCGTAAACCAGCCACAGCAGGAATGGAAAACAGCCAACCTGTTGTGTTACAAGCACATTTAGATATGGTTCCGCAAGCGAATGAAGGCAATCCACATAACTTCGCTCAAGACCCAATTCGCCCTTATATTGATAGGGATTGGGTGAAAGCACAAGGTACCACACTTGGCGCGGATAACGGTATCGGCTTAGCCTCGACCTTAGCGGTATTAGAAAGTACCGATATTGCACATCCACCACTTGAAGTGTTACTCACCATGACTGAAGAAACCGGCATGGATGGTGCCGTACACCTTCGTCGTAACTGGTTAAAATCAGAAATCTTAATTAATACCGATACCGAAGAAATCGGTGAAATCTATATTGGTTGTGCTGGTGGTGTGAATGCTAATGTTGAGCTACCTGTTCACCGTGAAACCAATTCATTCAACCACACTTTGCAAATTAACTTAAAAGGTTTACGTGGCGGTCACTCTGGTTGTGATATTCACACCACACGTGCGAATGCAATTAAAGTATTGGCGCGTTTATTAGCAAAACTTTCACAAAATCAACCGCACTTTGCCCTTGCAGAAATTCGCGGAGGCTCAATTCGTAATGCGATTCCACGTGAAGCCGCCGCAACTATTTGCTTCAATCATGATGTAGAAAGCGTAAAAAGTGCGGTCAAAAATTTTGAAGTTTTATTGAAAGATGAGCTTGCTATCGCTGAACCAAACTTAACCTTAACCGCTGAGCTAGTTGAAAATCCACAACAAACCTTCACGCTTGAAACCACCAAAAAAGTGATTAATTTGCTGAACGTCTTACCAAATGGCGTAATCCGCAACAGTGATGTAATCAAAAATGTCGTGGAGAGCTCGTTGAGCATTGGTGTGTTGAAAACTCTTGAAGATAAAATCAAAGGTACGATTCTTATTCGTTCGCTTATTGAAAGTGGTAAAGAGTATGTAGGAGAAACCTTAACTTCACTCGCTGAACTCACTGGCGCAACGGTTGAATTCTCAGGTTCTTACCCTGGTTGGAAACCGGTAAACGACACGGCAATTTTAGCCTTAATGAAAAAACATTATGCAGAAGTGCTTGGCAAAGAGCCGGTTATTAAAGTGATTCATGCAGGGCTTGAATGTGGCTTATTGAAAGAACATTATCCGAATATTGACATGATTTCTGTGGGACCAACTATTCGTAATGCGCATTCGCCAGATGAAAAAGTCCAAATTTCAACAGTACAAACTTACTGGGAATTACTCACTAAAGTCTTAGCGGATATTAAATAATCTACAAATAAAAAGGGCTAAATATTACATTTAGCCCTTTATTTTTTTATCTTTTATAAACTACGTAATGCTTCGATACGTTTTTCAAGCGGAGGATGGCTCATAAAGAGTTCGCTACGTTTGCCGTTAATCATAAAGGCATTAAGTGAACCTTCCATCTCTTGTGGCTCATGAATTTGTTGTAAACGTTGTAATGCCGCGATCATTTTTTCTTTTCCAACAAGCTGTGCAGAACCTGCATCTGCACGATATTCACGATAGCGCGAGAACCACATCGCGATAATGCTCGCTAAAATACCAAATACAATTTCTAACACCATTGAAACTAAGAAGTAAATGCCTGAACTCCGACTTTCTTCATCACCATTACGGGAGCTCGCCACCACATTGGCAATCACGCGAGATAAGAAAATCACGAAGGTATTCAATACGCCCTGTAATAAAGTCATGGTCACCATATCACCGTTCGCGATGTGCGAGACCTCATGAGCCAATACTGCTTCAGCTTCTTCTTCCGTCATGGAGTTTAATAAGCCTGTACTAATCGCCACTAAAGAATTGTTTTTAGTTGCACCCGTAGCAAAAGCATTCGCATCATTAGAATGATAAATCGCCACATCTGGCATTGGGATGCCTGCTTGTTGTGCTTGACGGCGTACCGTTTCTACTAACCAACGTTCCGCTTGATTACGTGGTTCAGTAATCACTTCCGCGCCCACAGAGCGCAATGCCATGGTTTTTGATAAAAATAACGAAATCAATGATCCGGCAAAACCGAAAAGCATCGCCATAATTAAAATGCCACCTGTACTATTTCCTGCAATACCGGTCACATTTAAAATAATCCCTAACACAAGCATCACAGCAAAGTTAGTGGCTAAAAATAAAAGGATTCGCATCATAATAAAGTTCCTCAATAAAATAGAAAGTAAACACTGCAATAATGGAGAATTTTTTACAAAATTCAAGGTTAAACAAATAATTTATTGTAAATCTTCTAAGGTATTAAAATTTACAAATCGTCCTTCTTGTTCGTCAAATTGGACAGCAACCGCGCCATTTTTGTTCATAAATTGTAATAAACGACGTTCGCCTTCGTTTAAATAAGCACGTAACTTCTCTTTAAGCCGAACGGACATCAAACAAAATGTCGGGTGTTCACGCTCCTTATCTTTTGCATAAGCCATTAAAGTGCGGTCATTTTTAACCGCGCTTTTTAGTTTTTCTAATAAGTTTTGTGGAAAATACGGACTATCACAAGGCACAAAAAGTACAAAATCTGTTTTAGCTTGTTCGAGTGCGGTCAACATACCACTCAATGGCCCCTGAAAATCAGGTAATTCATCTGAAAATACAGGAAAACCCCATTGTGCATATTCCGCATAGTGACGATTAGCATTAATTGAAATATCAATCACTTGAGGTTGTAAGCGTTCAATTACATGGCTAATTAACGGTTTATTTTGTAAAAGCTGTAAGCCTTTATCCGCACCATTCATCCTCCGCGCTTTTCCACCCGCTAAAATAACCGCACTTATTGTGTATTTCATATTTTCTTATTGCCTTATTTGAAGTATGATCTAGCCTTATTTTTCTCCATTTAAAAGGAAATAGCAATGAAATGTAAGCGTTTAAATGAAGTATTGGAACTTTTACAACCTTATTGGTCTAAAGACCCAGATCTGAGCTTGTTACAAATTTTGCAAAAAATTGCTGATGAAGCAGGTTTTGATAAACCCGTAGCAGAATTATCTGATGAAGTGATTATTTATCATTTAAAAATGCACGGCACAGATAAACTCGAGCCAATTCCTGGCATCAAAAAAGATTATGAAGAAGATTTTAAAACCGCATTGTTAAAAGCGCGCGGAATTATTAAATAAGGAAAACAAATGAAAAAATTTTTATTTTTACTCAGTGCTTTATTTTCATTTAACGCATTCGCAGCTAATTTAGAAGAAGGTAAACAATACGTTCAAGTGGGCCAAACCGCTTCTGCACAGCCTGAAGTGATTGAATTTTTCTCTTTCTACTGCCCACATTGCTATGCCTTTGAAATGGAATACCACATTCCAAAACAAGTTGCAGAAAGCTTACCCAAAGGCACTGAATTTAAACAATATCATGTTAACTTCTTAGGTCGTCAATCTGAAAACCTCACTCGTGCATGGGCATTAGCGATGGCACTTGGTGCAGAAAGCAAAGTGAAAGCGCCTTTATTTGAAGCTGCACAACAAGATAAATTAAGCTCAATGGACGATATTCGTAAAATCTTCATTGATAACGGTGTGACTGCTGAACAATTTGATAACAATATCAATAGCTTTGCTGTAAACGGTTTAGTGAATAAACAAGTGAATGCGGCTGAGCAGTTTAAAGTACATGGCGTACCTGATTTCTATGTAAATGGCAAATATCGTGTAAACCCTGAAGGCTTAAATTACGATGATTTCGTCAAAGATTATGTAGAAACCGTGAAAGGTTTATTGCAAAAATAAAAAAAAATTGGTTTAATGCCTGCCGTTTTTAAATATAAAGAAGAGAGATGATTATGGCTGCTAGTTTCAGTGTTACTCGTCGTTTTTTTGACGACAAAAACTACCCACGCGGATTTTCCCGTCACGGTGATTATACAATCAAAGAATCCCAAGTATTAGAGCAATATGGTCAAGCGTTTAAAGCATTAGATTCAGGCGAGCGCAAGCCAGCGACAAAAGAAGAAAAAGAATTTGTTGCTTTTTGCCGTGGTGAACGTGCACCGGAAACTTTCTTCGAAAAAACCTGGAATAAATATCGTACTCGCATTAACACAACAAAACGTGTTTACACTTTATCAGGTGATGTGAGCGAAGCGGCTTCTGGCGGCGAAGATTATTCTGGCGAATAATACACTTTAAAAGGCAGGCAGAAGCTTGCCTTTTGCTTTTTTACTCAATCCCCATGCTTGCCAAGGGCTGGGGAATATTTATCATTCAAACGTAAACATCAATGCAACTACCCATTTCCCAATATACCGAACTCCTGCAAAAAAAGACTGAAAAACTGACCGCACTTTTGCAGCCTTTTAACGCCCCTGAAATAGCCGTGTTTGATTCGCCAACCAGCCATTATCGGATGCGTGCAGAATTTCGTATTTGGCATGATAAAGGCGATTTTTATCACATCATGTTTGATCAAAACACTTTGCAACGTTATCGAGTGGATGAGTTCCCGATTGCCAGCGAGCTGATCAATCGCATGATGAAAGCCTTACTGCCATTATTAAAAACGCAGGAAGTATTGCATAAAAAACTTTTTCAAATTGATTATTTGAGCACACTTAGCAATAAGATTATTGTAAGTCTGCTTTACCACAAGCAACTCACGGAAGAATGGCAAAGCGCTGCAGCAAACCTAAAAGGTGAATTACAACAACTTGGTTTTGATGTGCAACTGATTGGTCGTGCGAGTAAACAAAAAATCTGTTTAGAGCAAGATTTTGTTGATGAAGTATTACCGGTAAAAGGGCGTAATTATGTTTATCGCCAAGTGGAAAATAGCTTTACCCAGCCTAATGCAGCTGTAAATTGCAAGATGTTGGAATGGGCAATTGATTGCACTCAAGGTTCTCAAGGGGATTTATTAGAGCTGTATTGTGGTAACGGCAATTTTTCTATTGCCCTTGCACAAAACTTCCGCAAAGTCCTTGCTACCGAAATTGCCAAGCCATCCGTGGCTGCCGCACAATTTAATATTGCGGAAAATGGTATAGATAATCTGCAAATTATTCGTATGTCGGCAGAAGAATTTACCCAAGCCATGAATGGTGTACGTGAGTTTAATCGCTTAAAAGGCATTGATTTAAAAGCCTATCAATGCAATACGATTTTTGTCGATCCACCACGAGCAGGGCTTGACCCTGACACGGTAAAGCTGGTGCAGAATTACGATCGTATTTTGTATATTTCCTGCAATCCACATACCCTTTGTGAGAATTTGCAAACCCTAAGCCAAACCCACCGCATTGAAAAAGCGGCGTTGTTTGATCAATTCCCTTACACAGATCATATGGAAAGTGGCGTATGGCTGGTGAGAAAATAAAAATTCAACTGCTTGCCGAAGCGGGAAAATTGTCAGAATTGACCGCACTTTGCGCCCCTCTTGGTATCGAGCATTGCACTGAAAGTCCGCTTGCATTGGTGCTAACTGAAACTCATCTCGCCTTGCGTAAGCTAGACGAGCCCAAATTGGGCGATGTGTTTGTGGATTTCGTAGCTGGAGCCATGGCGCATCGTCGTAAATTTGGCGGTGGACGTGGCGAAGCTATTGCCAAAGCTGTAGGCATTAAGGGTGCAGAATTGCCGAGCGTGATTGATGCCACAGCAGGACTTGGTCGAGATGCCTTTGTTTTAGCTTCTATCGGTTGCCAAGTGCGTTTAGTGGAACGCCATCCCGTGGTGTATTTGCTATTGCAGGATGGACTTAACCGAGCCTATCAGGATGCAGAAATAGGCGAAATGATGCAGCAAAATATGCAATTATTGGACATTCATCATATTACCGAACTCAATCCAAAAAAAGAGAATGCCGATGTGGTGTATTTGGATCCAATGTATCCGCACAAGCAAAAATCCGCCCTAGTCAAAAAAGAAATGCGTGTATTCCAACATTTGGTTGGTGCCGATTTGGATGCCGATGAACTCTTGACACCTGCGTTACAATTAGCCCGTAAACGTGTGGTGGTAAAACGTCCTGACTATGCGGAATTTTTAGCGCAAAAAGCGCCCCATGTTAGTCGTGAAACCAAAAATCACCGCTTTGATATTTATATGGGAGAAGCAAAATGCTAAAAGAAAGTGCCGTTGTGATGAGCTATGATGCGGAAACAGGCCTTGCTAAAGTGAAATGTCAATCACAAAGCGCCTGTGGAGCTTGTTCGGCTAGAGAAGCCTGTGGAACAGCTTCCCTGTCTGAACTCAATGGAAAACGAGGCGAACATATCTTCCCGCTCGAAACCATCACGCCACTCCGTGCAGGTCAAATGGTGGAAATCGGTCTAGAAGAAAAATCCATGTTATTTTCTGCATTGTTAATGTATATCGTGCCGCTTTTCACGCTATTGGTTGCAACATTGCTTTCTAGCTATATCAGTGCAAATGAGCTCATCCGTGCGATTTTAATCTTTATGTTGACCGCTCTTTCCTTTGTGATGGTTAAACGATATACCCACAAACTCGGCCAACAAACGGAATTTCAGCCTGTTTTGTTGAGAGTATTGTCATAATTTTAATTAGCATATCATTTATATAGAGAGAAACTTACGATATCACGATATCTACAACATCAGCTAACTGGGTTATAATTAGCGTGAGAACAATATAAATTCTGATGGTAAAGAGACAACCTATCAAAGGAAAATAAAAATTTCTAATTAAACAAAGATTATAAGTTACTACAATGTTTTTGCTTTGTTTCGCTCTGATTAATAAATATCATAGGAATATTAGTAGCATAACAAGCTATCATTCCGCTAACCTAAACTCGCTACCATGACTGCTTTAATCGTATGCATACGGTTTTCTGCTTGATCAAATGCAATATTCATCGGCGATTCAAACACCTCTTCAGTCACTTCAATGCCGTTTGCTAATTCAGGATACTTTTCAGCAATTTGGAGACCCACTTTGGTTTCGCTATTATGGAATGCAGGTAAACAGTGCATGAATTTTACTTTTGGATTACCTGTACGCTTCATGAGTTCTGGCGTTACTTGATAAGGAAGCAATAACTTAATACGTTCTCCCCAAGCCTCTAATGGCTCACCCATTGAGACCCAAACATCAGTATGCACAAAATCAACGCCGCTTACAGCTTTATCGATATCATCCGTTACAGTAATCCGCGCACCGCTTTCTTTAGCAAAACCTTTACACATTTCAATAAAGCTATCTTCAGGTAATAGGGCCTTAGGGCCGCAAATTCGCACATCCATCCCGAGTTTTGATCCAATTAGTAAAAGAGAATTCCCCATGTTATTGCGTGCGTCACCAATATACACATAACTTATTTGATGAAGTGGTTTGTCACAATGCTCAATCATCGTGAGAACATCCGCGAGCATTTGTGTAGGATGAAACTCATCCGTTAAACCATTAAACACCGGCACTCCAGCATAATCCGCAAGTTCTTGCACGGTACTTTGTTTAAAACCTCGATACTCAATCGCATCATACATTCGCCCGAGAACTCTCGCGGTGTCTTTCATGCTTTCTTTATGTCCAATCTGAGAGGAATTTGGATCAATGTAAGTCACTTGTGCACCTTGATCATGAGCCGCTACTTCAAAGGCACAACGAGTACGCGTTGATGTCTTTTCAAAAATAAGTGCGATATTTTTACCTTTAAGCTGAGGTTGTTCAGTTCCAGCATATTTCGCTCGTTTCAAATCACGTGATAAATCTAACAAATAATTAATTTCGCGTTCTGAATGATGAACAAGACTCAATAGGTGTCTATTTTTAAGATTAAAAGCCATAGCGATCTCCTTATCGGATGCCATCAATAAATGCAGGCTACCTTACTATGAATGACTTAATTTCTAGTGGATTGGATAGCCTATTTTTGTCCCAAATGCGGAGTTTTGCAACAAAATTCAATCCTTTATTTTGTGATGCTCATCACACTTCATCCCAGAACTTTATATTGCGCTTTCTTTATATATAAAAGAGATTTAAAATCCCGTCGATTCTCACACAACAGGAGCACATATGATCAACAGAAGAGATTTCATCCAACTTGGCGCAAGCAGCATTTTAGCGTTGAGTGCGAGCCGTTTTGCTTTTGCGAAAAGCGACACACAAGTCGATTTGCGTATCGTAGCAACGACCGATATTCACAGTTTTTTAACTGACTTCGATTACTACAAAGATGCACCTACTGAGAAATTCGGTTTTACCCGTGCAGCAAGCTTGATTCGTCAAGCTCGTAAAGAGGTGAAAAACAGCGTTTTAGTTGATAACGGTGACTTAATCCAAGGTAACCCAATTGCTGACTATCAAGCCGCGAAAGGTTATAAAGAAGGCAAACCAAACCCAGCCGTAGATTGCTTAAATGCGATGCACTATGAAGTGGGCACATTAGGTAACCACGAATTTAACTATGGCTTAGATTATTTAGCCGATGCGATTAAACAAGCGAAATTCCCAATCATCAATGCCAACGTAGTAAAAGTCGGTACCGAAGAGCCCTATTTCACACCTTATGTGATTCAAACCAAAGAAGTGGTAGATAGCCAAGGTAAAAAGCACAAACTAAACATTGGTTATATCGGTTTTGTACCACCACAAATTATGGTATGGGATAAAGCAAATTTACAAGGCAAAGTTGAAACGCGCGATATCGTGAAAACCGCACAAAAATATGTGCCAGAAATGAAACAAAAAGGCGCCGATATTATTGTGGCACTTGCTCACACAGGCCCATCAGATGAGCCATATCAAGAAGGTGCAGAAAACTCAGCATTCTACCTTGCTGATGTACCACACATTGACGCGATTGTTTTCGGTCACTCTCACCGTTTATTCCCAAACAAAGAGTTCGCCAAATCACCAAATGCAGATATTGCTAAAGGAACCGTAAAAGGCGTACCTGAAAGTATGGCGGGCTACTGGGCAAACAACATTAGTGTAATCGACTTAACCCTTGCTCAACACAACGGCAAATGGTTAGTGGCTGATGGTAAAGCGGTACTTCGTCCAATTTACGATGCAGAAAACAAAAAAGCGACCACAGAAAGTGATGCCGAATTGACCGCACTTTTAAAACCTGTGCATGAAGCCACCCGTGAATTCGTGGCACAGCCAATCGGTAAAGCGACAGATAACATGTATAGCTACTTAGCCCTAGTGCAAGATGACCCAACCATTCAAATTGTGAACCAAGCACAAAAAGCTTACGTTGAAAAAGTAGCACCAAGTGTTGCAGCAATGGCGGGCTTACCAATTTTAAGTGCAGGCGCACCATTTAAAGCAGGCGGACGTAAAAATGACCCAACGGGCTATACTGAAGTTAACAAAGGTGAATTAACGTTCCGTAACGCAGCAGATTTATACCTCTATCCAAATACCTTAGTTGTTGTCAAAGCAACCGGTGAAGAACTGAAAGAGTGGTTAGAATGTAGCGCAGGTATGTTCAAACAAATCGATCCTACCAGCGACAAACCACAATCTTTACTTGATTGGGACGGTTTCCGTACTTATAACTACGATGTGATTGACGGCGTAAATTATGAATTCGACCTCACTCAACCACCGCGTTATGACGGCGAATGTAAATTGATTAACCCGAATTCACACCGTGTGGTGAATTTAACCTACCAAGGTAAACCGGTTGATCCAAAAGCAGAATTCTTAATTGCGACTAATAACTATCGTGCTTACGGTAATAAATTCCCAGGCACAGGCGATGCGCACATTGTTTACGCTTCTCCAGATGAAAACCGCCAAATTCTTGCGGATTACATCAAAGCAGAAAGCGAAAAAAATGGCCATGTAAACCCAAGTGCGGATAAAAACTGGCGCTTTGCACCGATTAAAGGTAACGATAAATTAGATGTGCGTTTTGAAACCTCACCAAGCGAACAAGCGGCGAAATTCATTCAAGATAATGCACAATACCCAATGAAAAAAGTCGGCACCGATGAAGTGGGCTTTGCGGTATATCAAATTGATTTATCGAAATAACAAAAAAGGGCGTGCTCAGCACGCCCTACTTATTTCAAAGTGCGGTCAATTTTGACCTTATTTTTCTTCTTTTGGAAGTCTGATTAAGGAAAAGATCAAGCCGCCCCAAATCACAAAAAGCGCCACAATCATCATTGTAATTGCAATACTTGTCATCTTTATTCTCCTTTTTCTTCAAGCTTGAAGTTGTTTTCATTTTTCCATTGTAAACGAGAAAGAATGAACGAAACAACCACTAGCGAAATTGCCATACCCCAACCAAAGATATTTACAAACCAGCTTGGATAGCCTTCATAACCTTCTGTAAATACTTTCGCACCTTCACTCAATAACATAAAGGCGAGAATACCGGTGGTGATGACAATGCATAAACGCCATAGGAAACCGACTTTGAATGAAGAGCTTTGATTTAAGTGGTTGCCTAATAAGCCTAATTTTTCATTTGCTACAATCACAATTAATGAAACAAATGCCACTGCAACGATACCAAAGTAGTTCACGAATTTATCTAATACATCAAGCATTGGTAAGCCGGTTGTCGTACCAAATAAAATGACTGATACCACCATCATTGGTAAACCAACAACAAAGGTCGCTTTTGCTCGACGTAAACGCAGTTTATCTTGAATCGCTGAAATGATTACTTCAATAACAGAGATAAATGAGGTTAATGCCGCAAAGGTTAATGAACCGAAGAACAATACCCCTAATACTTCACCGAATGGTGCTTTGTTAATAATAGTTGGGAATGCAAAGAAGGCTAAACCAATACCACCTTTTGCCACTTCGCTCACTTCTACGCCTTGTGCAGTTGCGATGAAACCTAATGCCGCAAATACACCGATACCGGCAAGTACTTCAAAGCTCGAGTTTGCAAAGCCAACAACCAAACCGCTACCTGTTAAATCAGAATCTTTTTTCAAGTACGATGCATACGTAATCATAATCCCGAAACAGATGGAAAGAGAGAAGAATATTTGACCATAAGCCGCAATCCACACGCTCGGATTAGAGAGTTTTGACCAGTCTGGTGTAAATAGTGCGTTTAAGCCTTTTTCTGCACCTGGTAAGAATAAAGAATAAACTACCAACGCCACAAACATCACCACTAAAACAGGCATTAAGATATCTGAAGATTTAGAAATCCCTTTTTGAATACCTAAAGAAAGCACACCTAACGCCACCAACCACACAGCAATTAATGGACCAGTTACCATGCCGACAAACTCAAAGCTCACACCATTGCTGATATCGCCCATTTTTAAGAATTCGTGTAGGAAGAAATCAATCGGTTGGTCGCCCCAAGCAGAATTAAGTGAGAAATAGGTATAGCTTGCCGCCCAACCTAATACTACCGCGTAGTAAAGACCGATGATGACGTTCACCATTACTTGCCACCAACCAAACACTTCAAAGTGTGGGTTAAAGCGACGATAAGAAAGAGGAGCACCACCACGATGGCGATGACCGATTGCGTAATCTAAGAAAAGCAATGGAATACCGGCGGTTAAAAGTGCAATAAGGTAAGGGATAATAAATGCACCGCCACCGTTTTCATAAGTGGTATAAGGGAAACGCCAGATGTTTCCTAAGCCAACAGCGGATCCAATCGCCGCCATAATAAATGCTTTCCGACCAGAGAAGGTCTCACGCTTTGCGTTTGACTGCGTCATATTAAGTTCCTTTTGAATGAAGAAAGATTTCAATATAATGAATTCTAAAACCGAGTCAAGAATTTGATTTAAAGTGCGCTTAAAAATAATGAATTTTTTTTAAAAATCACTGTCCAAAGGCCGAATTTAATCTCTATTAACAACCAAAAGGAAACATTTATGGATCTCAACAGCATTTTAAATCAAGTTTTAGATGTGGCTAAAAACTCTGCAAGCAAACTTGAAACCGGCAACCAAACAATCGACTCTCTCACCAAAGTAGGCGGTGGTGCAGCATTAGGCGGTATTTTATCAATGATTTTAGGCCGTAGCGGCGGTGCAAGCTTAGCAAAATTAGGCTCACTTGCCGTTTTAGGTAACCTTGCTTACCAAGCGTACCAAAACTATCAAAAATCCCAACAAAATAGCCAACTAAACATTTCAGAAAATGCATTTGATGTATTAAATTCATCAAGCCATGTCGATGCGGGTGAATTAATTTTACGTACTATGATCGCCGCAGCGGCAGCAGACGGTGAAATCACTGAAGATGAAAAACAAACTATCGCAAATGAAGCAGGCAACAACCCTGAATTAGCGCAATGGCTTGAACAAGAAATTCAAAATCCAATTTCTATCAACGAGATTGCACGTCTTGTAGGTAACGATACTGCACTTGCAAGTAATGTGTACTTAGCAGCTCGCTTAGTAAGCAAAGATTTATCTCGCAAAGAAATCATTTTCTTAGCAGATTTAGCTCAAGCGTTAGGTTTAGATGATGCGCTTGTTGAACAATTAGAAAAACAAGCAGGCTTCTAATTTTGTGTAGAAAACATCGCGTTTTCTGACCGCACTTCTTATCAAAAAACACGATAATCTTAGTTATCGTGTTTTTTTCATTTGTTTTTTCGCGAAAACCTAACCAAAGGCGAAAAATTCCGCTACAATGCTGAACTTCAATATTCATAAAATTATTTAATAATCATAAAAACGGGAAGCAACATGACAGGCGCACAACTCATTATCGAATGTTTAAAAGCGCACGGTGTAACCGATCTTTTCGGCTACCCAGGCGGGGCAATCATGCCAACCTATGATGCCATCTATGACTCAGGTCTTGACCATCTCCTTTGTCGTAATGAACAAGGTGCCGCGATAGCCGCAATTGGTTATGCTCGCTCCACAGGCAAAGTCGGCGTTTGTGTCGCAACGTCAGGCCCTGGTGCCACCAATTTAATTACCGGTTTAGGCGATGCCTTTGCTGATTCTGTGCCAATCGTGGCATTTACTGGCCAAGTCGCCGCCCCTCTTATCGGTACCGATGCTTTCCAAGAAGCCGATGTTTTAGGCTTATCCCTAGCTTGTACCAAACACAGCTACATTGTGCAATCCATCGAAGAACTCCCCGAAATTATTGCCTCTGCTTTTCAAATTGCACAAAGTGGCAGACCTGGTCCAGTTCTCATCGATGTGCCTCGCAACATCCAAGTGAGCGATGTACCTGAACATATCAAACCTATTGTCAAACCTATCGTAAAACCAACCGCACTTTCAGAATTAAAATTAGCTGAAGCAAAAGCATTATTGGCACAAGCTAAAAAACCAGTGCTTTATGTAGGTGGTGGTGTAGGTATGGCAAAAGCCACACAGGCGGTCAAAAAATTCCTACAAATCACCAAAATGCCATCCGTTTCAACATTAAAAGGTTTAGGTTCAATTGACCCAACCGATCCCGTTTATATGGGCATGATTGGTATGCATGGCACAAGAGCCGCAAATGTTGCCGTACAAGAATGTGATTTATTGTTAGTATGCGGTGCACGTTTTGATGACCGTGTGACCGGTAAATTAGACAGTTTTGCACCACACGCGAAGGTGATTCATTGTGATATTGATGCAGCAGAAATCAACAAACTTCGTGTGGCAAATGTTGCCCTTCAAGGAGATTTAATTCAAGCTTTAGAGGCTTTAAGTATCCCTCTTGCAATTGACGATTGGCGAGCACACATTCAAGCATTGAAAGCCAAACTCGATTTCACTTATATCGACAATGCAGGCAACCGACCTATTGACCCTTGGTCGTTGCTCAACACGCTTTCTCAGCGTAAACCACAAAATGCGGTGATTTGTACCGATGTGGGCCAACATCAAATGTGGTCTGCGCAACATATGCGCCATTTCGCACCAGAAAACTATATTACCTCCGCGGGCTTCGGCACCATGGGATTTGGTTTACCTGCAGCAGTGGGTGCGAAAAAAGCACGCCCTCATGATGAAGTGATTTTAGTGACAGGTGATGGTTCATTGATGATGAACATTCAAGAATTAGGTTCAATCAAACGCGGCAAATTACCGGTAAAAATTTTGCTGTTAGATAACCAACGTCTTGGTATGGTGCGTCAATGGCAAGACCTTTTCTGGAACAAACGCCGTTCAGAAACCATTTTAGAAGATAACCCTGATTTCGTGATGCTGGCGAAAGCCTTTGATATTCCAGCTGAACGCATTGAGCGTGCTGATGAGGTGGATGAAGCACTTAATCGCTTATTAAATAGCGAAACCGCTTATTTACTACAAGTATGCATTCCTCCGGAGGAATGCGTATGGCCATTAGTCCCACCAGGTGCGTGTAATGCTGATATGTTGGAGGAAATTTAAGATGAATCAATATACTTTTGAATTGACTGCTCAACATCGTCCAGAGGTTTTAGAACGCATATTACGCGTTATTCGTTTACGTGGCTTTACTGTGACTAATATGGATATGGCATTGGTAGAAACTAAAGTTCAGATAAAAATCACTGTAAAATCTGACCGCACTTTTGATCTGTTGGTTAATCAGTTAGCAAAATTGCCGGATGTTTTAAATATTATTTAAAAAGAATTTGAAGGACAATACGATACAAAACAAATGGTTTACAAGTGTGTAGATATAGCTAATGGATCAATTTAATTTAAATATGGTTAAAAAATTTTAATCGATAGGCTCTTTATCTAAATAATTGCATTTATAAACTTAATTTTATCGAATAATTTCTTCGTATTATCTTCTGCCAAATCTCCCCTACCCCTCTTTGCTAAAGAGGGGATTGAAATGAGATAAAATTTGATATTAGCGTTAATAATTTAGTACCGCTAAAATGAAAGTGACAAAATTGTTGCCGATTAACTAAAGATTTCCCCCTCTTTAGCAAAGAGGGGTAGGGGAGATTTGGCAGTATCAATTAACGAAGAAATTAAATAACATAACAAACTTTAACAAAAATTTACTTGGAGAGATTATTTATGCCAAAACTACGTTCAGCGACCAGTACACAAGGTCGTAATATGGCGGGTGCACGTGCCTTATGGCGTGCAACAGGGATGAAAGAAAATGACTTTGGTAAACCGATTATTGCGGTGGTGAACTCATTCACCCAATTTGTACCAGGGCATGTTCATTTAAAAGACATGGGTCAACTAGTCGCAGCTGAAATTGAAAAAGCTGGCGGCGTGGCAAAAGAATTCAATACTATCGCAGTAGATGATGGTATCGCGATGGGCCACGGCGGGATGCTTTATTCCTTACCAAGCCGTGATTTAATCGCAGACAGCGTGGAATATATGGTTAATGCTCATTGTGCAGATGCAATGGTATGTATTTCCAACTGTGACAAAATCACCCCGGGAATGTTGATGGCAGCAATGCGTTTAAATATTCCAACCATATTCGTTTCAGGCGGTCCGATGGAAGCGGGTAAAACCAAACTTTCCGACCAACTCATCAAATTAGACTTAATTGATGCCATGATCCAAAGCGCTGATGTGAATGTCAGCGATAAAGATGTTGATGCCATTGAGCGTAGCGCTTGTCCAACCTGTGGTTCTTGCTCAGGGATGTTCACTGCTAACTCAATGAACTGCTTAACCGAAGCCTTAGGTTTATCTTTACCAGGCAATGGCTCGATGTTGGCGACCCATGCTGACCGTAAAGAATTATTCTTACAAGCAGGTCGTCAAATTGTTGAGCTTTGTAAACGCTATTACGAGCAAGACGATGAAAGCGTATTACCACGTTCAATCGGCACCTTTGAAGCCTTTGAAAATGCAATGAGTTTAGATATTGCGATGGGTGGCTCAAGTAATACCGTTTTACACTTATTAGCGGCTGCTCAAGAAGCGGGTGTAGATTTCAAAATGGCGGATATTGACCGCTTATCACGCGTTGTGCCTTGCTTAAGCAAAATTGCACCAAACACCAATAAATACCACATGGAAGATGTACACCGTGCAGGTGGGATTATGGGCTTATTAGGTGAATTAGATCGCGCAGGATTAATCCACCGTAACACCAAAACTGTGTTAGGTATGACTTTAGAAGAGCAATTAAATCAATACGATATCATCCGCAATAAAGACGAGGAATTACACAAATTCTTCCGTGCAGGCCCTGCTGGTATTCGTACCACACAAGCCTTCTCACAAGATTGTCGTTGGGATAGTGTAGATGATGACCGTGTAAGCGGTTGTATCCGCAACAAAGAAAATGCGATTTCTCAGGAAGGTGGTCTAGCGGTATTATTCGGTAACATCGCTAAAGACGGCTGTATCGTAAAAACTGCAGGTGTAGATGAGTCTATCTGGAAATTCACCGGTCGTGCAATCGTATTTGAAAGCCAAGAAGATGCTGTAGCTGGCATTTTAGGCGGTAAAGTGAAAGAAGGCCATGTGGTAGTCATTCGCTACGAAGGTCCAAAAGGTGGCCCTGGTATGCAAGAAATGTTGTATCCAACCAGCTACTTAAAATCAATGGGCTTAGGTAAAAAATGTGCTTTATTGACAGATGGTCGTTTCTCTGGCGGTACATCCGGTTTATCTATTGGTCACGCTTCACCTGAAGCAGCTTCTGGTGGTGCGATCGGCTTAGTACATGATGACGATATTATCGAAATCGATATTCCAAATCGCACGATTAATTTAAAAATTAGCGATGAAGAATTAGCAAAACGCCGTACCGAGCAAGATGCCAAAGGTTGGCAACCAGCTAACCGTGAACGTGAAGTGTCTTTTGCATTAAAAGTATTTGGTCACTTTGCAACATCTGCGGATAAAGGTGCCGTTCGTGATAAAACACTTTTAAAATAGTGTATGGTTCCCCCTCTCTTTTATGAGAGGGAGAAATAAAACAAAGAAAAAATTACCCGCACTTCATCATAAACAACAAATACCATGAAAAATCTACTCACCAATCCTCAACCCTCTCAATCGGATTACATTAACGCGATTGTCAAACTTGGCTCCAGAGTATATGAAGCCGCTACCGTAACTCCACTACAAAAAATGGGCAAATTGTCTGATCGCCTACATAATAATATTTGGATTAAGCGTGAAGACCGCCAGCCAGTAAATAGCTTTAAGCTTCGTGGTGCTTATGCGATGATTTCTAGCCTTTCTGATGAACAAAAACAGGCTGGTGTCATTGCTGCTTCTGCGGGTAATCATGCTCAGGGTGTTGCTTTATCAGCAAAACAACTTGGATTAAAAGCATTAATTGTTATGCCACAAAATACACCGAGTATCAAAGTGGATGCAGTCCGAGGTTTTGGTGGTGAAGTGTTGCTACACGGGGCTAATTTTGATGAAGCCAAAGCTAAAGCCATTGAGCTTTCAAAATCTAAACATATGACATTTATTCCGCCATTTGATCATCCATTGGTTATCGCAGGTCAAGGCACATTGGCGATGGAAATGTTGCAACAAGTTGCCGATTTGGATTATGTCTTTGTGCAAGTCGGAGGCGGTGGTCTCGCCGCTGGCGTAGCCATTTTACTCAAACAATTCATGCCAGAAATTAAAGTCATTGGTGTCGAGTCCAAAGATTCAGCCTGTTTGAATGCAGCCTTAGAAAAAGGTCAACCTACCAATTTATCACATGTTGGCTTATTTGCTGATGGTGTAGCTGTAAAACGTATTGGTGACGAAACATTCCGTTTATGTCAAAAATATTTAGACGGTATGGTATTGGTAGACAGCGATGAAGTTTGCGCAGCAATGAAAGATTTATTCGAAAATGTGCGTGCTGTCGCAGAACCTTCTGGCGCCCTAGGATTAGCTGGTTTGAAGAAATATGTAAAACAAAACAATTTGGAAGGCAAAAATATGGCGGCAATTCTATCTGGCGCCAATCTTAACTTCCATACATTGCGTTATGTTTCAGAACGTTGTGAAATTGGTGAAAACCGTGAAGCTTTATTGGCAGTAACTATGCCGGAACAACCGGGTAGCTTCTTAAAATTTGCCCATGTCATCGGCAACCGTGCAGTAACAGAATTCAGTTATCGTTATGCAGATAATCAAAAAGCCTGTATTTTCGTTGGTGTGCGCACGGCTAATGAAGCTGAAAAATCGGAAATTATTGCTGATTTAACGAAAAACGGCTTTGATGTAGAAGATATGTCTGATGATGATATTGCGAAAACTCACGTGCGTTATTTAATGGGTGGACGAGTTTCTAATCATCATGAACGACTTTATAGCTTTGAATTTCCAGAACAAAAAGGCGCTTTACTTAAATTCTTAGAAATTTTGGGTAAACGTTGGAATATTTCATTATTCCATTATCGTGCTCATGGAGCTGATTACGGTAATATTCTTGCGGCTTTCCAATTAGGCGAAAAAGATAACGCAGAATTTGAAAAAGCTTTAGCTGAACTCGGCTATGTTTATGAAGATGTGAGTGAAAGTAAAGCTTATCGATATTTCTTACGATAGAAAAACAAAAAGAGCGGTCAAAATAACCGCTCTTTTTTATTATCATTAACTTATCGTTTTGATTTAACGAGTTTTTCAGTAAGTTCGTAAGCACGAAGTTTCGCTAACTCTTTAGAAAGTTTAGCTACAAGTAAATCATGATCCACATCAACAGCGTGATTCACAATATTTTCTTCCGCTTTACGTTTTGCTTCACGAATACGATCTGCATCCAACTCGCTACCGCGAATTGCAACATCGGCAAGTACCGTTACTACTTTAGGTTGAACTTCTAAGAAGCCGCCTGAAACATAGATAACTTCTTCATTGCCATCTTCAAGGGTGAATTTAACAATCCCTGGCTTAATCGCCGTCATCAAAGGGGTGTGGTTTGGTAAAATACCAAGTTCACCTTCCACACCTGTTGCTTGGATTTGTTTCACAGCACCTTCAAAGATTTTTCGCTCTGCGCTGACTATTATTAGGTTAAATGTCGCCATTTTTGTTCTCCTTCAAATGACTTGAAGTGATTACATATTTTTGGCTTTTTCTAGCGCTTCGTCGATTGTACCGACCATGTAGAACGCTTGTTCTGGAATATGGTCGTATTCGCCGTTTAAAATACCTTTAAAGCCGCGGATAGTTTCTTTTAAAGAAACGTATTTACCTGGAGTACCGTTAAATACCTCAGCAACGAAGAACGGTTGTGATAAGAAACGTTCAATTTTACGTGCACGTGCTACCACAAGTTTGTCATCTTCAGATAACTCGTCCATACCAAGAATTGCGATAATATCTTTTAATTCTTTATAACGCTGTAAGATACCTTGTACGCCACGCGCTACATCATAGTGCTCTTGACCAACAACAAGTGGGTCTAATTGACGTGAAGTTGAATCTAATGGGTCAACCGCAGGGTAAATACCTAAAGATGCAATTTGACGACTTAATACAACTGTTGAGTCTAAGTGCGCAAAGGTTGTTGCCGGAGATGGGTCAGTTAAGTCATCCGCAGGCACGTATACCGCTTGAACAGAGGTGATAGAACCTGTTTTGGTTGAAGTGATACGTTCTTGTAACACACCCATTTCTTCTGCTAATGTTGGTTGGTAACCTACCGCAGATGGCATACGACCTAATAACGCAGATACTTCAGTACCAGCAAGGGTATAACGGTAGATATTATCCACGAAGAATAAAACATCACGACCTTCGTCACGGAATTTCTCTGCCATAGTTAAACCGGTTAACGCAACACGTAAACGGTTACCTGGTGGCTCATTCATTTGTCCGTAAACTAATGATACTTTATCTAATACGTTAGAATCTTTCATTTCATGATAGAAGTCGTTACCTTCACGAGTACGTTCACCTACACCCGCAAATACGGAGTAACCTGAGTGCTCAATCGCGATATTACGGATTAATTCCATCATGTTAACGGTTTTACCTACACCCGCACCACCGAATAGACCTACTTTACCACCTTTTGCGAATGGACAAATTAAGTCGATAACTTTGATACCAGTTTCTAATAATTCCGTACTGTTAGATTGTTCTTCATAGCTTGGTGCCGGACGGTGAATAGACCAATTTTCTTCCGCGCCAATTTCACCTTGCTCATCGATTGGTTCACCTAATACGTTCATAATACGGCCTAACGTTTTAGTCCCTACTGGAACTTGAATCGGGTTACCCGTATTTTCTACTTTTAAGCCACGTTTTAAGCCGTCAGATGTACCTAATGCGATACAGCGAACTACACCGCCACCTAATTGTTGTTGAACTTCAAGGGTTAAACCTGATTCAACTTTTAATGCATCGTAAACTTTTGGTACTGCATCTTGTGGGAATTCAACGTCAATCACCGCACCGATGATTTGTACAATTTTTCCTGCTGACATTACCGTTCCTCTTTCATTAAATCGCTGCCGCGCCGGCGACGATTTCGTTTAATTCATTTGTAATACTTGCTTGACGGGCTTTATTGTAAACTAATCGCAAGTCATTGATTAAATTACCTGCATTATCAGTTGCCGCTTTCATTGCTACCATTCTAGCAGCTTGCTCGGAAGCAAGGTTATCTACCACAGATTGATACACTTGTGATTCCAAATAACGAGTAAGCAAACTGTCTAATAAGACTTTTGGCTCTGGCTCGTAAAGGTAATCCCAGGTGCTTTGTCTTTGCTCTAAATTATCGGTTTCTAATGCCGGTAATGGTATTAATTGTTGATAAACAGGTTTTTGTGCCATTGTATTAACGAATTTATTGTAGGCAATATAAACTGCATCTACTTCTTCGTCTTTATAGCTACCAAACATACCGTTTGCAACACCAATTAAGTCTTCCATTGTCGGATTATCACCCAAACCGGAAAGTTGTGCACGAACAGGTAATCCTAATGAACGGAAGAAGCTAATGCCTTTTGAGCCAATTAAACCCAATTCAACATTAACACCTTTATCTTTCCATTGTTTGATTTCTGTCATGACGGTTTTAAACAAGTTAATGTTCAAACCACCACACATTCCGCGGTCAGTCGAGACCACTAAGATCCCGACTTTTTTCACTTCGCGTTGAATTAAAAATGGGTGTTTATAACCAACACTTGCTTTAGAGACGTGGCTGATAACATTTCGTATTGTTTCAGAATACGGGCGAGAAGCCGACATACGATCCTGCGTTTTACGCATTTTCGAGGTCGCCACCATTTCCATTGCCTTTGTAATTTTTTGTGTACTTTGTACACTGGCAATTTTGGTTTTTATCTCTTTTGCACCTGCCATCTTATTTCTCCGTTACTTTTACCACGCGCTGTTGGCTTTAAAGTTATCCAAAATCGATTTCAATGATGATTTTACTTCATCATTGTAATTACCGGTTTTGGTCAATTCAGCCATAAACTCGCTGTGGTTACGGCGAGCGTAATCTAAAAGTGCGGCTTCAAAACTTGCAATTTTTTGCAATTCCACATCTTCTAAATAGCCAAACTCAACCGCGAAAAGCAACACAGATTGCTCTGCTACGCTAAGCGGTACATATTGTTTTTGTTTCAATAATTCAGTGACTTTTTCACCGTGAGAAAGTTGTTTGCGGGTAGCATCGTCAAGGTCAGATGCGAACTGAGCAAACGCCGCTAATTCACGATATTGAGCTAATGCGGTACGGATACCACCAGCTAATTTTTTCACTACTTTAGTTTGTGCAGAACCACCCACACGAGATACCGAAATACCAGGGTTTACCGCTGGACGAATACCAGAGTTAAATAAGTTAGATTCTAAGAAAATCTGACCATCGGTAATCGAAATTACGTTGGTTGGAACGAATGCTGAAACGTCACCAGCTTGAGTTTCAATAATAGGAAGAGCGGTTAAAGAACCAGTTTTTCCTTTTACTGCACCTTGAGTGAATTTTTCTACGTATTCTTCATTTACACGTGCTGCACGTTCAAGTAAACGTGAGTGTAGATAGAATACGTCACCTGGATAGGCTTCACGACCTGGTGGACGACGTAATAATAATGAAATTTGACGATAAGCAACGGCTTGTTTTGATAAGTCATCGTAAACGATTAACGCATCTTCACCGCGATCACGGAAATATTCACCCATTGCACAACCAGCATAAGGCGCTAAATATTGTAATGCTGCTGATTCAGATGCAGATGCCGCAACAACAATAGTGTTTTCAAGCGCACCGTGCTCTTCTAATTTACGCACTACGTTTGCAATAGTCGACGCTTTTTGACCGATCGCTACATAGATACATTTAATACCTGAATCACGTTGGTTAATGATTGCGTCGATTGCTAATGCTGTTTTACCCGTTTGACGGTCACCAATGATTAACTCACGTTGACCACGACCGATTGGAACCATGGAGTCAACCGCTTTATAACCGGTTTGTACAGGCTGATCAACAGATTTACGATCGATAACACCTGGTGCAATCACTTCAACAGGAGAGAAACCATCGTTTTCAATTTCACCTTTACCATCGATTGGTTGACCTAGTGTATTTACCACACGACCTAATAAACCACGACCAACTGGTACTTCAAGAATACGGCCAGTACATTGTACTTCCATACCTTCAGCTAAATCTGCGTAAGGGCCCATTACTACCGCACCAACAGAATCACGTTCAAGGTTAAGTGCCATTGCGTAACGGTTGCCTGGTAAGGCGATCATTTCGCCTTGCATCACATCGCTTAAGCCATGAATACGAATAATCCCGTCACTTACAGAAACAATAGTCCCTGTATTACGGGCTTCGCTCACCACGTCAAATTGAGCGATGCGTTTTTTAATCAATTCACTAATTTCAGTTGAATTTAGTTGCATCTTGTATTCCTCTTATAATTGCAACTCATTTGCGAGACGAGCAAGTTGTCCACGACTACTTCCATCAATCACAAAATCTTCTGTACGAATCACTACACCGGCAATCAGTGAGCTATCTACATTGCAATTTAATTTCACTTTGCGAGCTAATCTTTTTTCCATTGCAGCTGCAATTTTTTCGATTTGTGTTGCATTCAATGGTTGTGCTGAAGTTACTTCAACTTCTGCAATAGCTTGATGTTCTTCCACATAATGTTTAAATTCTTCAAACACGGTAGGAATCGCACTCAAACGCTTATTTTCAGCCATTAACCGAATAAGATTTTGCCCATATTGATCCAATTGTTCGCCACAAATAGAAATTACTGTATCAGCTAATTTCTGTGCAGAAAGAGAACTACTTAAGTAAGCTTTTACCGTTTCATCTTCAGCTACGGCTGCAGCAAAACCTAACATTTCAGTCCATTTTTCAACCGCACTTTGTTCAATGGCAAAGTCGAATGCAGCTTTTGCATAAGGGCGAGCTATTGTAGTTAATTCTGACATAAGCTAAGCCTCTTATAACTCTGCAACTAATTTATCAATAATGTCATTGTTTGCCGCTTCATCAATAGAACGACCCACAATTTTCTCAGCACCAGCCACTGCTAATGAAGCTACTTTAACACGTAATTCTTCTTGAACACGTTTACGTTCTGCTTCTACTTCAGCATAACCTTGAGCAATAATTTTTGCTTTCAGTTCTTCGGCTTCTGCCTTCACTTCGTCTAACACTTCATTGCGACGTTTATTCGCAGCATCTAAAATTTCTTGAGCTTGTACTTTGGCAGATAGAAGTTCTTGTTCAACAAGATTTTTAGTATCTGCTTGCTCTTTTTTCGCTGCTTCAGCTGACGCTAACGCGTTCGCAATTTGGCTTTGACGTGTTTCAATCGCATTAATAATTGGTGGCCAAACAAACTTCATGCAGAACCACACGAAAAGTGCGAACGCAATAAGTTGACCAATCAATGTTGCATTTAAATTCACAACGTCCTCCTTACTATGCTTGTTTTACGTTGATAAGCAAATAAGGTGATTATTGTAATAAACCGATGAATGGGTTTGCGAAAATGAAAAGTAATGAAATACCAACAGCAATCATTGCAATCGCATCCAAAAGACCAGCCACGATAAACATTTTAGTTTGTAGGCTAGATGCTAATTCAGGTTGGCGAGCAGATGATTCTAAGAATTTACCACCTAAGATCGCAAAGCCGATTGCAGTACCTAATGCAGCAAATGCAAGAAGAATTGATGCACCAATGATTGTCGCTGTAATTACAGTTTCCATAATGTTCTCCAATAGATAGAAGTTAAGTTTAGCCCTAGAGCCGGTTAATAAAAAATTAATGTTCTGCTTTGTTATAAGCAATACTTAAATAAACCACCGTTAACATCATAAAGATGAATGCTTGTAACGTAATAACCAAAATATGGAAAATAGCCCAAGCTAGGTGTAATGGGATTCCCAATGCTGCAATGGCCACATTTGCAGAGTACATCACAGCGATAAGAATAAAGATTAATTCCCCTGCATACATATTACCGAAAAGACGGAAAGCAAGAGAAATAGGTTTAGCTAATAAAGTTACGGTTTCAAGAATAAAGTTTACAGGAATAAACGCCCAATGATTAAAAGGGTGGAGTGTATATTCTTTAACTAAACCACCAAAACCTTTTGATTTAATTGTATAGAAAAGAATGAGGAAGAATACACAGATTGACATACCTAATGTTGCACTGATATCTGCTGTTGGTACTGCTCTTAAATAATGAATACCAAAAAGACCGGCAAATTGAGGAAGAAAATCAACTGGGATTAAGTCAATAGCATTCATAATGAATACCCAGCAGAAAATGGTTAAAGCAATTGGTGCGACCACATTACGCGGACCATGAAAGTTTTCTTTCACAATGCCATCAACCCAACCTACAACAATTTCAACCAAACATTGCATTTTGCCTGGTACGCCTGTCGTAGCATTTTTTGCAACACGAGAAAAGATAAACAAGAAAATCACTGCCGATACAATTGAGAAAAAAAGCGTATCGAAGTGAACGTTCCAGAAACCATCACCTGTCTTCAAGAAAGACAAGTGGTGACTAATATATTCGGAAGTTGTTTGTCCAGACATAGTCAACCCTTTGTAGAAAAAATTAAGATCTATTTAACAAAAACGGAATAATATTATTCAACGCTAATGCTGTAAAAAAACCAACAAAAAACAAAATAAAATGTGAGATAGCAAGCCATTTAAAGGACACACCCACAAGCACAATCGTTAGTATAAACTTTAACGCTTCACCACGATAAAATGCCGTTAATTTTGTTGAAAAATCTTGTTTGCGAAAAAAAACAATATAAGCAAAAGCACAAAATGGTACAAAAGCACTGATAAATCCTAAACTAAAATCTACCGCACTTTCACCTTGCCAAATTGCAAGGAATAATCCCAAAACAACAAGACAAACCGACTCAATGATTATAGCCTTTTGATATCGATTTTTAGCCTGTGTTAAAACCTTAGACATTATCTTATTTTTTTAAAATACAAAAACTATCTAATTATACCCGTGCTACAAAGAGTTTCAACTTTTAAACCACTAAAAAATGTTAAACAAATCACACTTTTAAAAAATAATTAACAAAATAGCCGTAAAAAAAGTGTGTTTTATCGTAAAACGATTAAATGTCGTTCACCAACAAGCTCAGGGACATGTAAAGTTATCACGTCTTTTACTTCGAATTTTTTGTCTAATTCTTGAATTTCATCTTCGTGATAAATGCCTTTTAAAGCATAAAAATATCCATCTTGTTTTGGCAAATGAGTACACCAATCTGTCATATCTTTTAACGAAGCAAATGCACGACTTAATACACCGTCGAATTTTTGTTCAGATTGGTATTCCTCAACGCGGCTAAGAACAGGTTCTACATTTGTTAGTCCTAACTCACGTACTGCATTTCGAATAAAGCTAATGCGCTTACCTAAACTATCTAACAAGACAAATTGCTTGGTAGGGTTAATAATGGCTAAAGGCAGGCCTGGCAAGCCTGGACCCGTTCCAACATCTATAAAACGATCCCCTTGTAAATAAGGACTAACAACAATACTATCCAAGATATGTTTCACTAACATTTCTTGTGGATCACGTACAGAGGTTAAATTATAAGCCTTGTTCCATTTATTGAGTAATTGTACCAACTTAATCAGCTGATCTTTTTGCAGATCGGTTAATTGAATTTCTGCTTGAGCCAGTAAATTTTCGAGTTTTGCTTTCATTTTTCTATCTATTTTATCTATTTGTAGCCATTCTACTTGAAAGTGCGGTTAAAATCCTTAGTGTTTTTATTTCAGCAAAAATTTAGCCTACCAATACATCTTTTTAATTTGTAATATAAAAAAGTGCGATGAAAATTCACCGCACTTTTGCTTTCAATACCTGAGAAGTTTATTCCCCACGTTTTAGCATGCCTTGTTTTTTCAAATTAACCAGAATAATTGAAATTGCTGCAGGAGTAACACCTGAAATTCGGCTTGCTTGACCAATGGAAACCGGACGATGCTGTTCCAACTTCGCGCGTACTTCATTAGATAAACCAGACACTTTGCTGTAATCAAAGTTAGCCGGAATAGCTGTATTTTCATGGCGTTTTTGTTTTTCAATTTCTTCTTGTTGATGCTCAATATAACCTTGATACTTAATAGCAATTTCCACTTGTTCTACGGCTTCTCTATCTTCCATTGCCGGTTTGTATGGCGTTAAAGAAGTCAAAATATCGTAGGTCATTTCCGGACGGCGCAATAAATCTTCACCGCTGGCCTCACGCACAAGTGGGCTGCCAAGCACTTTATTCGCTTCTTCTAAATATTCAGAGCGTGGATGCAGCCAAATACTGCGTAAGCGTTGGCGTTCTTGTTCAATATTTTCCATTTTTTTATTAAAGCGCGCCCAGCGAGCCTCATCAATCAAACCTAATTCATGGGCAATTGGCGTTAAACGAATGTCTGCATTGTCTTCACGTAATAACAAACGGTATTCAGCACGAGAAGTAAATACACGATACGGTTCTTTGGTGCCAAGCGTGCAAAGATCATCCACCAATACACCTGTATAAGATTGATCGCGACGTGGATACCATGCCTCTTTATCTTGTACGTAAAGACCTGCGTTAATCCCCGCCAATAAGCCTTGTGCTGCCGCTTCTTCATAACCCGTTGTACCATTAATTTGACCGGCAAAGAATAAACCCGAAATCGATTTAGTTTCTAACGTTGGTTTTAAGTCACGTGGATCAAAATAATCATATTCAATGGCATAACCCGGTTTAATGATGCGAGCTTTTTCCAAACCTTTCATGGAATTTACAATGCCCATTTGCACGTCAAACGGTAAACTGGTAGAGATCCCGTTTGGATAAACTTCGTTACTGGTTAAGCCTTCTGGTTCCAAATAAATTTGATGTGAATTACGATCCGCAAAACGCATCACTTTATCTTCAATGGATGGACAATAACGTGGACCGATCCCTTCAATCACTCCGGTATACATTGGACTGCGATCCAAGTTATTACGGATCACTTCATGGGTTTGTTCATTAGTGTGGGTGATATAACAAGGAATTTGTTGCGGGTGATCAGATATCGATCCCATAAAAGAAAATACAGGTAATACAGCATCACCATGTTGTTTAGCCAATATATCAAAATTGATCGTGCGTGCATCAATACGCGGTGGCGTACCCGTTTTTAAACGATCAACACGTAAATTCAGATCACGTAAACGATGAGAAAGTGTAACAGATGCCGGATCACCAGCTCGGCCACCTTCATAATGTTCTAAACCAATATGGATCTTACCCGCTAAGAAAGTACCGGCAGTTAAAATGACCGATTTAGCACGGAATTTAAGCCCCATTTTGGTTTCCACACCACAAACGCGATCTTGCTCAATTAAAATATCGGTTACTTCTTGTTGGAAAATATCTAAATTTGGTTGGTTTTCAAGTGCGATGCGTACGGCTTGGCGATATAACACGCGGTCAGCTTGAGCACGAGTTGCACGTACAGCAGGCCCTTTACTGCTGTTTAAAGTACGAAATTGAATACCCGCCCTATCTGCAGCATGCGCCATTAAGCCGCCCATAGCATCCACTTCTTTCACTAAATGGCCTTTACCAATACCACCAATAGCAGGGTTACATGACATTTGTCCAAGGGTATCAACATTATGTGTCAATAACAGGGTTTTTAATCCCATACGTGCTGGTGCCAATGCGGCTTCTGTACCGGCATGACCGCCACCAACAACGATCACATCATAATTTTCGGTATAAAACATATCTCTCTCTTCGTCTTCAATTTGATCTTCGATCTAAAAATAGGCGCTATTCTACTGAAAATTACGTGTGCTTGAAAGTAAGAATTCAATCTGTGATGAGAGAAGATCGAGAGATAATAAAAATAAGATCTATTTATATATAAAGATCTTATTATTGTTACTATTAAGATCCTTTTACCTTGTGAATAAGATCCTTTTCCTTTTTTAAATGAAGAAGTTAGATCATTTTAGACTGTGTTGAAATGTCGTCAGTTTGGAGGCTTTTTCTTGTGGATAACCTTTAATTTTATCCACAGTTAAAACAATCATCATATTTACTCAGTGGAAAAGAACAAGTTTTTGACAGGTTTTATCAAAGTTATCCACAGGTGATTTTTTTTGATAATGGATAAAGAAAAAGCGATAACTCAAATTATCGCTTTATTATGACTAAAGAGCATGAATAAATTGTGGTAGCCAATCTTCAGCAAATTGCTCTTGATCATCAACATGCAAGACATCGATTTTTAAACTCTCGCAAATTTTGACCGCACTTTTTTCACTTAATTGTGTTTCGACTTTATTCACTGCATGACAGAATGTATCGTAATCTGAATTACCTAAGCCTACAACGGCAAAGCGGAGGGAAGATAAATCTTTATCTGATGCCGCAATTTGTTCAAAGAGTGGTTTCAAATTATCAGGTAATTCACCTGCACCATGTGTTGAAGTGACAATCAACCAAATATTTTCATCAATCACATCATCAAGTTCTGGTCCGTGGAAAAGTGCGGTAGAAAAATCTTGTGTTTTTAACACCTCTTCTAAATGCTCCGCCACATATTCAGCGCTGCCTAATGTGCTGCCTGAAATCACGCAAATATTCATATTGTTTCCTAATAAGAAAAAAGGCTTAGATTTTCTAAGCCTTTATAGTCATTATACGTTGTCGAATTTACCCAACAATGAACGAATGTGTTCTTGCCAGTTGCGGTGTTCATTTCTAAGTTGCTCGTTTTCATGTTGCAAAGCTTCTACCGCTTGTTGAGATTGATTTTTTTGTTCTTTTAATTCTTCCACTTCAAGTTGAAGTAATTGAATAGTTTCTACTGCTTGTCTAATTTTTTCTTCAAGCTGATCTAAAATTTCTAAAGACATAGTGATTTCCTTTTTTAAAATAAGTCCGAAACGGCTTTATTCTACCCACTTAATCCTATTTTTAAAAGCCTCTTGTCAAAATTTATTATGCAAACGTTTGCTTAGTGCTAAAATAACGAGACTTTTTGCATTGGGAGAGAAAAATGAATCGTGCATTAGCTATTGAATTTTCAAGAGTAACCGAAGCAGCTGCATTAGCGGCTTATACTTGGCTTGGACGTGGTAATAAAAATGCGGCAGATGAGGCAGCGGTCAAAGCCATGCGTTATATGCTGAATTTAATCCATATGGACGGTGAAATTGTGATTGGAGAAGGGGAAATTGACGAAGCACCAATGCTTTATATTGGCGAAAAAGTAGGCTCGGGTAACGGTGAGCTCGTTTCTATTGCGGTTGATCCGATTGATGGCACACGAATGACAGCAATGGGTCAATCAAATGTAATTTCGGTATTGGCTGCCGGTGGTAAACGAACTTTTTTAAAAGCACCTGATATGTATATGGAAAAATTGGTTGTCGGTCCAGAAGTTAAAGGCATGATTGATTTAAGTTTACCTATTGAACAAAACCTTCGTCGTGTGGCTTCTCGTTTAGGTAAATCCTTATCGGATTTAACGGTAATGGTACTTGCTAAACCACGTCATGATGAAGTGATTAAGCAAATGCATAATTTAGGTATTCGTGTAATGGCTATTCCAGATGGTGATGTTGCCGCTTCGGTTTTATGTTGTTTACCGGATGCTGAAGTGGATATGGTTTATGGTATTGGCGGTGCGCCTGAAGGTGTGGCAGCTGCTGCTGCAATTCGTGCATTAGGTGGGGATATGCAAGCTCGTCTTATTCCACGTAATGAAGTGAAAGGCGATACAGAAGAAAACTGTAAAATTGCCGCTGAAGAAGTTCAACGTTGTGAAGCCTTAGGCGTGAAGGTCAATGAAATCTTAAAATTAGAAGATTTAGTACGTGATGATAACCTTGTTTTTGCTGCAACGGGAATTACACACGGTGAATTACTTAAAGGAATTTCTCGTCGTGGTAACTTAGCAACTACAGAAACCTTATTAATCCGTGGTAAATCACGCACTATTCGTAAAATCCAATCCATCCATTATCTTGATAGAAAAGATTCTGAAATCTATGAGATTTTAAGAAATTAGTGAAAATAAAAGAGGGGTCATAAAAAACAATGAATTTTTTGACCGCTCTTTTTATTTCTTACAGCATTTTCTTCAATTGATACAGATAAGCTAAGGCTTGTTTTGGACTTAATTCATCTGGATCAAGCTGCTCAATGGCTTCACGTAAAGCATCTGGCTCTGCTTCAAAAGCCAATTCACCTTGATATTGATTTAATGCTCTCAAATGTTGAATTTGTTGATCACCATTTTGTGCTGACAGTTTTTCTAATTGATGCAATTTTTGCTTCGCCAGTTTAATCACGGATTGTGGTACACCCGCCAGTGCTGCAACGGCAAGACCATAACTTTTACTTGCAGCCCCGTCTTGAACCGCATGCATAAAGGCGATGGTATTGTTATGTTCTAACGCATCTAAATGAATATTAGCAATACCTTCGATTTGTTCTGGTAGTGCCGTGAGTTCAAAATAATGAGTCGCAAATAACGTAAGCGAACGAGTTTTCTTCGCCAACCATTCGGCACAAGCCCAAGCTAAAGAAAGCCCATCGTAAGTAGAAGTTCCTCGTCCTATTTCATCAATCAGAACCAAACTTTGTGAAGTGGCTTGATGAAGAATATTCGCCATTTCAGTCATTTCTACCATAAATGTAGAACGACCCGAGGCTAAATCATCAGAGGCACCAATTCGAGTAAAAATCCGATCAATTTGCCCAATAACTGCGCTATCAGCCGGCACAAAACTGCCTATATAAGCCATTAACGTAATTAAAGCCGTTTGACGCATATAGGTACTTTTACCACCCATATTGGGGCCAGTAATAATCAGCAAATGACGCTGCTGATTGAGATTAACAGGGTTAGCAATAAAGGGGGCTTTTAAGACTTGTTCCACTACAGGATGACGACCATTTTCAATTTTTACGCCAATTTCATCGCTAAATTGTGGTGCAACATAATTTAAGGTTTCTGCTCGCTCTGCGAGGTTAACTAACACATCTAACTCAGACAATGCTAAGCTGGCTAATTGTAATTGGCCTAAATATGGCAGCAATAAATCAAATAATTCATCATAAAGTTGCTTTTCTAAAGCAAGCGCCGCTCCTTTTGATTTTAAAACCTTGTCTTCATATTCTTTTAATTCAGGAATAATGTAGCGCTCGGCATTTTTTAATGTTTGACGGCGAACATAATGAATCGGTGCTTTATGAGCTTGCCCTTGGCTAATTTGAATGTAATAACCATGCACTGCATTAAAGCCAATTTTTAAGGTATCAATACCTGTGCTTTCTCGTTCACGTTGTTCTAAATTTTCTAAATATTGCGTTGCGCCAGCGGAAAGGGTTCGCCATTCATCTAATTCTGCATTATAGCCTTCAGCAATAACGCCACCATCGCGAATTAATAACGGAGGGGTTTCAATAATTGCTTTTTGAAGTAACGCTATTTGCGCGGAAAAATCATCAATTTGTGCGGAAAGTGCGGTCAAATTTGACGATGTTTTTGTATGAATTAGCGATTTTATCGGTTCAATTTGTTCTAATGCAGTTCGTAAACGTGTGAGATCACGAGGACGAGCAGAACGCAGTGCTACACGGGCAAGAATACGTTCCATATCCCCCACTTGTTGCAAATAAGGCTGCAATTCGTGATACAAATCTTGCTCAATAATTTCACCAATGGTTTTTTGGCGTTTTAATAGAATGTTGGTTTGACGGATAGGTTGATGAATCCAACGTTTTAACAAACGGCTACCCATTGGGGTAACACATTTATCTAATACTGAAGCCAGTGTGTTTTCTGTGCCACCTGCAAGATTTTGAGTGAGCTCTAAATTTCGGCGTGTTGCGGCATCTAATTGAATATTATCGTTATTTTGAATAACACTGATGCTTTGAATATGTGGAAGAGAAGCGCGTTGTGTTTCTTTTGCATATTGCAATAAACAGCCTGCAGCAGCTAAGCCAAGGGGGGATTTTTCCACACCAAATGCACGTAAATCTTTCGTACCAAATTGACGATTAAGTTCTGAGATCGCGGTACTAAGTTCAAATTCCCAAATTGGACGACGACGTAATCCTTTATAATGTTCGATAATGGCCATTTCAGCAAAATCTTCACAATAAAGTAATTCTACGGGATTAATACGCTGTAATTCAGCTTGAAAGGCTTCTTTTGAATGAAGTTCACAAAGTTGGAAACGTCCAGATGTCATGTCTAATGTGGCTAGACCAAATTTTTCTTTTTCCTGATAAACCGCCACAATTAAGTTATCTTGGCGTTCTGGTAAAAGCGCTTCATCACTTACTGTACCTGGTGTCACAATTCGTACAATTTTGCGTTCAACTGGTCCTTTTGACGTGGCGGGATCACCCACTTGCTCACAAATGGCTACAGGTTCACCTAATTGCACTAATTTTGCTAAATAACCTTCTACCGCATGATAAGGCACGCCCGCCATGGGAATGGGATTACCTGCTGATTGTCCACGTTTCGTTAAAGAAATATCTAACAATGCCGCCGCTTTTTTTGCATCATCATAAAAAAGCTCGTAAAAATCCCCCATTCGATAAAATAACAAAATATCAGGATTTTCTGCTTTTAACTTGAGATATTGCTGCATCATCGGCGTATGCTGCTCGAAATTATCTTGTAAATTCATGACGTTATCCAGTTTAAGTGTTTAACTTTTTGTCTAGCAAGTATAGGTTTTACGATAGAAGTAATGTGTTATTTTAAGCTGATTTTAATTTTCTACATCCACACTCAGTACTTCATCTTCTGTTTTTAATAGCGTATAGACATCTTTTAGCATTTCATTATCAATGTTGTAGCATCGTACTTGCAAGCGAACCTCGCCACTTGCTTGGTCTTTTACCGAGATATTTTCAATGCGATAGTCATGTTTCAATAATAAATCTGTCACTTTACTGATGCCGTTCGCAGAACTTAGTTGAATAGCTAAGCGAGTACGTTTTTTATAGGTTTTACGACGAACATAACGTTGCACAATCGGGCTGATACGGATAGCGATTAAAATCATTAAAGTGGCAATAATCGCATCAAAAATAAAGCCTGCACCTGTTGCCACACCGATAGCCGCCGCTGCCCAAATAATGGCAGCAGTGGTTAAGCCTGAAATAGCATCATTTTTCTTGTGTAAAATTACCCCTGCACCTAAGAAACCAATGCCACTGATTACTTGTGCGGCAAGTCGCATAGGGTCCGTTCGAATATTATCTGAAACTTGTGCATAATGTTCTGCGGCTTGAATGGAGACAATCGTCAGTACACAAGTTGTCACCGCAATAATGGCACAGGTTTTGACTCCAACCGGTTTGTGTTTAAGTTCACGTTCTAAGCCAATAATCCCGCCAAGTACAAGTGCGAGTAGCATTTTCCCTAGGATAAGTAAGTAAGCCGTCTGTTCAAGAGCGGTCGAAAAAAGAAAAGAATTTTCCATGTTAATAATTAATATAAGTAAATAAAAAAACGGGCATTATTCTACCTGAAAAAAGGACTTTAATGGGCAAATTTACAATCAATTTACCTTTAATTTATCGCCTTTCGGCTTGAAATTGAGTAAAATCTAAAGTTTTGAAAGATGATGATAGCTGAGAATAAATTTATGCAAAAATCAACGCCGAATATTGGCTTTGTAAGTTTAGGTTGTCCTAAAAATTTAGTGGATTCTGAACGTATTCTGACTGAATTACGTACTGACGGGTATAACATTGTGCCAAGTTATGAAAATGTGGACTTGGTCATTGTGAATACTTGTGGATTTATCGATAGTGCTGTACAGGAATCCCTAGAAGCCATTGGAGAGGCGTTGGAAGAAAACGGACGTGTGATTGTGACCGGCTGCTTGGGTGCGAAAGAAGATCAAATTCGTCAAGTTCACCCGAAAGTTTTGGAAGTGAGCGGTCCGCACAGTTATGAAACGGTAATGGCTCAAGTACACAAGTACGTTCCGAAACCTGAGCATAATCCATACACCAGCCTTGTACCAAAACAAGGGGTGAAATTAACACCAAAACACTATGCTTATTTGAAAATCTCAGAAGGCTGTGATCATCGATGTACATTCTGTATAATCCCTTCATTACGTGGGGATTTAGAAAGCCGCTCTATCACGCAAGTATTGGATGAAGCAAAACGTCTTGCTGATGCAGGTGTGAAAGAGTTATTGGTTGTTTCACAAGATACTTCTGCTTATGCGATGGATACACAACGCAAAGAAGGTGGTGTGAAAACGGCTTTCTGGAATGGTATGCCAATAAAAAATGACTTAATGACCTTGTGTAAACAGCTTGGTAAATTAGGTATTTGGGTGCGTTTACATTACGTTTATCCTTATCCTCATGTGGATGATTTAATTCCATTAATGGCGGAAGGTTTATTGTTGCCTTATTTGGATATTCCATTGCAACATGCGAGTCCGAAAATTTTAAAAGCAATGAAAAGACCAGGAAAAATTGACCGCACTTTAGAGCGTATCAAGCAATGGCGTGAGATTTGTCCGGATTTAACCTTACGCTCAACTTTCATTGTAGGCTTCCCAGGTGAAACAGAAGAAGACTTCCAAATGTTATTGGATTTCTTAAAAGAAGCGCAACTTGATCGCGTGGGCTGTTTCAAATTTAGCCCAGTAGAAGGTGCACCTGCAACTGAAATGGCCGAGCAAGTGCCTGAAGATGTAAAAGAAGAACGTTTCCACCGCTTTATGCAGTTACAACAAGAAATTTCGGCTGAACGATTAAAACAAAAAATTGGCCAAACGCTTGATGTAATTGTGGATGAAATTGATGATGAAGGTATTATCGGCCGTACAAAAGCCGATGCACCTGAAGTTGATGGCTTAGTTTATATTGAAAATCTAAGTGGTACGCCTGTGAAAGTGGGTGAATTTATTAAAGTAACCATTACTCATTCAGATGAATACGATCTGTGGGGAACCTGTTAATTATTAATTTTATTTATTTTTTACCAAAGGAATTAAAAAATGGCAGAAACACAAAAGCAACCAAGTGTTATCCGTTTTGAACAAGAAGTTGCGGCAAAAAATTATGAAGCAGCTTGCGTAGAATTGCTCGATATTTTAAGCAAAATTGATACTAATTTTGGTGGCGTTGAAGGCATTGAAATTGATTATCCTAGCCAATTTAATGATGAATTAGTACAAGATAAAATTAAGCATTTTTGTACCCGCGTAGCAGTGGCTATGAGCGAGCTATTTTCTGATCCTAAATTAGATATTTCTGAAGGCGGGGCTCAACGTTTCTTTACCTTACAACGTTGGATTAACATGATTTTTGCATCATCACCTTTTGTGAATGCGGATCATGTGTTGCAGACTTATAACCGCAATCCAGATAAGACTAATTTATCTGATTTTCATTTAGATAATGCAAGATCATCATTAATTAAATTCTATATTTTGTACTTGCCGGAATCAAATATAAACGTGAATCTTGATGCTTTATGGAATTTAGATCCAGAATTATGTGCATCCCTTTGTTTTGCATTGCAATCACCACGTTTTATCGGTACTGATCAAGCGTTCTCTAAGCGTGGTACACTTTTACAATGGTTCCCTGAAAAATTAGCAACGATTGAAAACTTAAATAATGTACCAAGTGCAATTTCACATGATGTGTATATGCATTGCAGCTACGATATTGCTGAAAATAAACACTGGGTGAAAAAAGCATTAAACCAAGTTATTCGTCGTCATTTATTACAAGGTGGATGGACAGATCGCGATGTCACAAAATTAGGTGAACGTGATGGCAAACCTGTCATGGTCGTATTATTGGAGCATTTCCATTCATCCCATTCAATTTACCGTACGCATTCCACCTCAATGATTGCTGCGCGTGAGCGTTTTCATTTAATTGGTGTGGGTAATGAAGCTGTAGATGCAGCAGGTCAAGCGGTGTTTGATGAATTCCATTTATTAAAAGGTGATAATATTTTTGGTAAATTGAATGAATTAAAAGAGATTTGTGAAAAAAATGGTGCAGCCGTTCTTTATATACCAAGTATTGGGATGGATTTAACCACTATTTTTGCAAGTAACACGCGTCTTGCACCAGTTCAAGTGATTGCTTTAGGCCACCCTGCTACGACACATTCTGATTTTATTGAATATGTGATTGTAGAAGATGATTATGTGGGTTCGGAAAAATGTTTCAGCGAGCAATTATTGCGTTTACCGAAAGATGCCTTACCTTATGTACCTTCAGCGCTTGCACCACAACACGTAGAATATCGCTTACGTGAAAATCCTGAAGTGGTGAATATTGGTATTGCTTCTACCACAATGAAGCTTAACCCCTATTTCTTGGCAGCATTGAAGGCTATTCGTGATCGTGCGAATGTTAAAGTGCATTTCCACTTTGCTTTAGGTCAATCCAGTGGTGTGACACATCCTTACGTTGAGCGTTTTATTAAATATTATTTAGGCAATGATGCGACAGCTCATCTACATGCGCCTTATGATCAATATCTTCGTATTTTGCATAACTGCGATATGATGGTAAACCCATTCCCATTCGGTAACACGAATGGCATTATTGATATGGTGACATTAGGTTTAGTGGGCGTATGTAAAACCGGTGCAGAAGTGCATGAACATATTGATGAAGGGTTATTCAAACGTTTAGGTTTACCGGAATGGTTAATTGCAAATACGGTAGATGAATATGTTGAACGTGCAATTCGTTTAGCAGAAAACCATCAAGAACGTTTAGAACTTCGTCGTCATATCATTGAAAATAACGGCTTACAAACCTTATTTACAGGTGATCCAAGCCCAATGGGTAAAGTGTTACTTGAAAAATTTGAAGAATGGAAAGCGGCAAATTTAGCTGAAAAGCCAAAGAAAAAAGCGACTAAACCCGCTACGACAAAAGAGAAGACAACAAAATCTACCACAGCAAAGAAAAGTGCTGTCAAATCTGAAGGTAAATCTGAGCCGAAAAAAACGGTAAAGAAAACCACGAAAAAAGCAGATAAATAATCAATAAATCCCCGAAAGGGGATTTTTTATTGAGAAAAATTAAACAAAGCCTCATTTTTTCTAAAAAAACTTGATTTTGTGGCATAAAGCCTGTAATTAATAGACCCATTCAACACAACATAAAATAAGGAAAAACTCATGAAAAACGTCGGTTTTATCGGTTGGCGCGGAATGGTCGGTTCCGTATTAATGGATCGTATGGTGCAAGAGCAAGATTTTGCCAATATTAATCCAGTTTTCTTCACCACTTCTCAAGCAGGTCAAAAAGCCCCTGTATTCGCAGGCAAAGAAGCGGGTGAGCTTAAAAATGCATTCGACATTGAAGAACTTAAAAAATTAGACATTATCGTGACCTGTCAAGGTGGCGACTATACCAATGAAGTTTATCCAAAATTAAAAGCAACAGGTTGGGATGGTTATTGGGTTGATGCTGCTTCAGCGCTACGTATGAAAGATGATGCAATTATCGTGCTTGATCCAGTAAACCAACATGTGATTTCTGAAGGCTTGAAAAAAGGCATTAAAACCTTCGTGGGTGGTAACTGTACCGTGAGCTTAATGTTGATGGCTATCGGTGGTTTATTTGAGAAAGATCTAGTGGAATGGGTATCTGTCGCAACTTACCAAGCGGCTTCAGGTGCAGGCGCAAAAAATATGCGTGAATTACTTTCACAAATGGGTTTATTAGAACAAGCGGTTTCAAGCGAATTAAAAGACCCTGCTTCATCTATTTTAGATATTGAACGTAAAGTGACGGCAGAAATGCGTTCTGATAGTTTTCCAACGGATAACTTCGGTGCAGCATTAGGTGGTAGTTTAATCCCTTGGATTGACAAACTTCTTCCAGAAACGGGACAAACTAAAGAAGAATGGAAAGGTTATGCAGAAACCAATAAAATCTTAGGTTTAAGCGACAATCCAATTCCTGTTGATGGTTTATGTGTGCGTATCGGTGCATTACGCTGCCACAGCCAAGCATTCACTATCAAACTGAAAAAAGACTTACCATTAGAAGAAATTGAACAAATTTTAGCGGCTCACAACGAATGGGTGAAAGTGATTCCAAACGACAAAGAAACCACATTACGTGAATTAACCCCAGCTAAAGTAACAGGTACATTAAGCGTACCGGTTGGTCGTTTACGTAAATTAGCAATGGGTCCAGAATACTTAGCGGCATTTACTGTAGGTGACCAATTATTATGGGGTGCTGCAGAGCCAGTTCGCCGTATCTTAAAACAATTGGTGGCATAAGTTTACTTTCACTACAAAGGGCGTATTTACTACGCCCTTTTCATTAGAAAATTATGATCAGAGAACCTCATTTTCATCAATTTGCCCTTGCAGAGTTATTGCCTTTTTTTGAGCAATTTCCGACGCAATATCTTTCCGGTGAACGAAATATCAAATTGGCTTATCGTCATTTGGTTCAGCCTGAAAGTGCGGTCAAAAAATTGATGATTTTGGTGAATGGTCGAGCAGAAAATATGCTCAAATGGACTGAGCTGGCTTATGATTTTTACCAACAAGGTTATGATGTTTTGCTTTTTGATCATCGAGGACAAGGCTATTCACAGCGGATTATTCCTCAAAAAGGGCATTTAGATGAGTTTCGTTTTTATACCGATGATATGGCAAAAATCATTGAAAAAACGACCGCACTTTATGCTTATCAAGCCCAATATATTCTCGCCCACTCCCTCGGCGCTTTGATTTCCACTTATTATCTGGCTAATTACGATCATCAGATTAAAAAGGCCGTGCTTTCTTCGCCTTTCTTTGGTGTTCCCATGAAACATCCATTACGAGATGAACTCATCATTGCAACGATGATGGCATTTGGTCAAGGTCATCGTTATGTTTTTGGTAAAGGACATTACAAACCGGCAGATTTAAACCTTAATGAACTTAGCCATTCTAAAACGCGAATGAAATGGATGAACCGAGTTAATCGAAAACGCGCTGCTATTCACTTAGGCGGCCCGACTTTCCGCTGGGTACATTTATGTTTAAATGCAATCAAAGCACTCCCTAAAATCATCCCAAGAGTGGAAACACCAGTGCTTATCCTACAAGCGGAAAAGGAAAAGATTGTAGATAACAAAAATCTTGAAAAATTGACCGCACTTTTTCCACATGCCGAATCTATGCTTGTACCTCAAGCAAAACATGAAATCCTTTTTGAAAAGGATAACGTGAGAAAAACCGTGTTTGAACGCGTGAATCAATTTCTTCATTCTTAAAGTTGTTTTTTAATCTGCATCAAGTTTTCATCAAATTTTATTAAAAACATCGCTTAAATCTTTACTCGTACTAAATAAGTGGTATCTTTATAACCGCTTATTTAATCGATTGCGTCACGATCGTTATCCGTGATGAATTATTTTTTGTTCATTTATCTAGGAGTTATCCTATGGAAAGTAAAATTCCAGCAGTAGAAGTCAAACTTGGCTTTAAATGGCAGGGGCTGCTGATAGCCGTCATCGTTGGTTTAGGGATTTGGTTAATCCCGACACCAGAAGGTTTATCCGCTAAAGCATGGGGAATGCTAGCGCTGTTTGTGGCAACCATTGTGGCTATTATCGCGAAAGCCATGCCTATGGGTGCTGCAACGCTAGTTGCCTTGGTGATCAGCGGATTAACTGGGCTTACACCAATTTCGCCAAAACAAGGTGATGTTGGTATGTTATCCGGCTTTGCAAACGGCACAATTTGGTTGATTGCTATTGCTATGTTTTTATCTCGAGCGGTGATTAAAACCGGTTTAGGTAAACGTATCGCGCTGTACTTCGTTGGTCGTTTTGGTAAAAAAATGATGGGCGTGGCTTATGGTATGGCGTTGGCTGATGTTGTTATCGGTCCAGGGATTCCTTCGGCTTCTGCGCGTGGCGGCGGTATTATGTACCCAATTATGCAATCTATTGCTGATGCGTATGAGTCCAAACCAGGTCCAACCGCTCGTCGTGCAGGTGCATTCTTAGCGATTGCTGTCTCTCAAATCGATACGATTATTTGTACCATGTTCTTAACAGCTATGGCGGGTAACCCGTTAATTGCAGAACTTGCGAAAAGCCAAGGTGTAGAAATCACTTGGATGACATGGTTCTTAGGGGCAATCGTGCCGGGTGTTGTGAGCTTAATCGTCTTACCTTATTTCGTGTATTTAATTTATCCGCCAGAATTAAAAGATACACCTAAAATGGCAGAAATGGCACGTGAAGAATTAAAAAGCATGGGCCCAATGAGTAAAGCAGAATGGATTCTTGCTCTAGACTTTATCCTTCTTTTATTCCTTTGGACGGTGGGTGATTTAGTCTTCCATATCCCTGCAACAATTTCAGCGTTTATCGGTTTAGTGATTTTATTATTAACCAATATTATGAGCTGGAAAAATATCGTGGCAGAAACCACCGCATGGGATACGATGTTTTGGTTTGCGGTATTGGTGATGATGGCAAATGCACTTAATAAATACGGTGCAATCACTTGGATTTCCACCCACATTTCCGCATCTGTGGGTGATTTCAGCTGGCCAGTTGCCTTTACTATTTTAGTGTTGGTGTATTTCTATACCCGCTATTTCTTTGCTTCAGCCATGGCGCATATTTCCGCAATGTATCTCGCTTTCGTGGCAGCGGCTATCGCAGTGGGTACACCACCAATCATTGCTGCAATTGGTTTAGGTTACACCTCAACATTATCCATGAGCTTAACGCAATATGCAGGTGGTCCTGGCCCTGCTTTATACGGTTCAGGTTATAACTCAACCGGTCAGTGGTGGGGCGTGAGCTTTATTGTTTCCATCCTTTCATTAGTCATTTGGTTTGGTGTGGGTGGATTATGGATGAAACTACTCGGCTGGTGGTAATCCTTATTAACTCATAAAACCCCTAAAAAACGACCGCACTTTGATTTGTATCTCAAAAGTGCGGTTGTTTTTATCTGTATTTTGAATTAATCATCCCAGTCGTCATCCCAATCACGATGTCTTCTGTGGTGGTGATGTCTTTTGTGTTTTTTATGATGGCGATATTCTCTGTCATCGTAGTCTCCGCCTTTATTCACTTGACTACCAATTACGCCACCTAATGCTGCGCCGCCGAGTGTTGTGGCAATATCGCCACCTAATAAACCACCGGCTACGCCACCGATTGCTGCACCTGTTGCAGTATGACGTTGTTGTCTGTCCATTTCACAAGCGGTTAAGCTTCCTGCTAATGCAACAATCACTAACCCTTTCATCAATTTAGATTTCATAATAAATCTACTCCTCTATTTTTGTCGGGATTGCTTGCCTAAGCACTTATGCAATCCGGCGTGTAAAAGCATTCCTTTTACGATTGCTTTGACTATGTGGAAAATTAGTTAGTTCAAATGGCTTGTTCAATTGGTTTAAGAATGAGCAATTTTTGGTATGATTGTTGATAAATACTATTGGAGAGTAATAATTTTGAAATTGATAATAATGGTCGTTTGGTCACTGCTAAGTAAGGAATTTAATTATGTATAAAAGAACAACTTATTCTTTTTTAAAAAGTATTTTCTTTCAAGATGCCTTTTCTTGGTGTCAAGAAAAGTTTAATGGTGGTTATATTCATGATTGGAGTATTAATGAAAATGAATGGGGAGTAGCTTTAGATACGTATGAAAATGCTTTTCAGCTCCCAATAGAAAAATTGATGTTATATGTTATCGCTATAACAGGATTATCTGGGAGAAATAAATTAGCCCATTATTCTATCATGTCTGATATAGAGGACATTTTATCTTTAAATAGTCTTAATGATTTAATTATGGATCTTGAAGATGTTGAGAGAGATGAGTTTTTACGAGATCTAAATATTGTTATGAATAATAAACTGATTTAGGATTTCTTTTATATTTATATTAATTTTTATAATATATAAATTCAAGTTTTTTGGTTTTAAGTTTGTATGACTATTTAATATATAAAAGGAATATGCGTTAGAGGAAAGGAGAAAGGTGGGGTATATACTTGCCATCTAAATAAATAATGATTTTAAAAATATTAAAATTTTTTATATTTGTTACATTCCTATGTTTCTTAGCTATGGTGATTGCTGAATTAGATGCAGGGCAGAAGAATTTACAATATGTACTCCTTATGAAAGAGGCTTTACTTATGTCTCTAAAATTCCAGGTGGTTGCTTTGCCTATTTATCTTCTCTTTTTTAAACGAGATTAGAGTGATTGAAAATGAATAAAAATAAGGATAGAAAATGAAGAATATTATTTTAACTTTACTATCTTTCTTTGGAGGTGTTATTTTATTTTTTATTGTACTGCTGTATGCTCAAATGGATGTGGGGATAAAAAATATCCATTATGATTTATTAATTGAGGAAGCCTTTATGATGTCTCTAAAACTGCATTTTATTATTTTACCTATACATTTTCTAATATCTAGAAGGAAATAATAGAGATATTTCAAAAAGTATGTCAAAAATATCAATATCTTAGTTTTTAGATTTCTCAAGAATTGAGCGCATCTTTGTATTTTCAACGATACTTATATTAAGCAAGCTGCAATCGGTACTGGTGTTAGTGTAACTGCATAATATTCAGTAAACGAAGAAATAAACTATAATGATGCAATAAAAGCAGGCTTTATGGCACCTTATACGTTAAATACTCCGATTGGTATGACTGTGTTAATTAGTTCTTTTGCTGGACAGTTAATTAATCAATCAATGTAACAAGGAATTAGAAAAAGAAGGTGAGAAGTGAAGATACTCATTAACTTTGTAAAAAAAGCATTTTATTTTACATTACTCATTCAAGTGTTTTTTTGGTTTAATGCGTATTACCGCACAGGAAAAATTGATCAAATAAGTCTTTTTTTTAACGTTGATCATGCTTTATTTTCTATAAAAGTATTTTTTATTTATTTGTTTTTGTATATTGTTTTTTATTTACTTTATAACTCTTTTAAAAAATAACAGAAATTAAATTTAAGTATTGATTGTGACTTAATAAATTAATAAGGATAAAAATAATGGATATATTTAATTTTTTTGAAAATGTTGTTTACCCTAGGGTGATTGAAAAATTCGGAGTTGTTCAAGTTGATTTTGAGCAAGAGGGAGATTTTGGTTATTTAACTAGATTTGACTTATATTCAAATAAAAAAACAGCAACTATTGAGCTATGGAGTAGTCATTGGGTAGGGTTGGAAATATATAAATTAGAAAATAGAGATATAGATATTATATATAACAAAATGATTTCTCCTGATGAAGTATCGGAAAAAGATTTCTTTGAGTTTATGGAGGTTTTATTTAATGGTAATTAGCGAAGGTTTGCTTTTATAGCCTGGAGATATAAAGTGCGGCCAAATTTCAAAGAGTTTTAAAACCTCTTGAAAATTGACCGCGCTTTTTTATGCTTTTTCCTTGATCGCTTTGAGATAGCGATATACGCTAGGTTCTGAGATTTTCAAATATTTCGCCACCATCGGAATGGCACCCTTGATATTGAAAATACCCTTATCAAATAAGACTTTAATGGCATTTTCCCGTTGTCTTAAGCTGAGTGGTTTATCGGAATGTAATAGGGTGAAATCAAGGTATTCACAAAGGATATCTTCGATGGAGTTTTCGAGTTTTTCTTTATTAATTATTTCAGCTTCTTCCACTTCGGCAAAGGCCGCATCAATACCTAAAATATTGACGAAGTTTCCAAGATTTTCTAATGAAATTAATTTGGTCATCACATCAACCAACTCAGAGGTATCATGATTAATACAAAGGATGCCTTCTAATTTATCCCCATTTTTAATGAAATAAGTTGCACCTCGAATGACCTTTTCGGAATCTGCCACCGCTTTGTAGTTAAAGATAAAATCTTTATCTAAATATACTTTATCTTGCAACAAACTAGAACCAAAAGAACTAAGTGGAGAGGAAAGTGTTCTCCCACTGACGTGGCTATTCGCAATGGCTTCCATATGAGCCTTCTTTTTATCAAAAGAATGAAATACGACTTCGTATTTAGGGCCTAGAACACTTCCCAAAAAATGGGTTAGACCAATAAAATATTTCTTTTGTACATTGTTCATATCGAGCCAATCTCATTAATTACCATTTGCTTGTTGTGGCTATTTTATAGCACTTATTTTTTATAGCAAATACATTGTAAAAAATGACAGGTTATTTATGGCATTTTGCTTTAGGCGAATCTTATAATGCATAGAAGGATGGGGTTAGACAATACTTCTGTGGTATTCTTTTGGGTTGGGATTTGTATCTTTAAGACACTTCAAGTGAGCCTTGTAAGAAATGCTAAAGATTCTATCCTCATTATTAAGGATTGTTACATATGAGATGATTACTAAAGTACATGATGAATTAAAATAAAAGGAGAAGTAGGCATGATATATTTATTACTTATTTTAAAGAGATCTTTTTTGATGACTATCATTCTACAACTTATTTTTTATATAAATTCATGGTTTATTACGGGAAGTGTTGATCAGATTGATTTTTTTGTAAGTAAAGAGCATTTATTCTTTAGTTTAAAGATATGGCTTTCTCTATTTGTTTTATTTTTATTAATATATTCTTTAGGTAATAATAAATATTAATGGCTTACTGATGATGCAAGAATGAGATGATTAAGGTATGACAATGTTTTATTTATTAGAAGAATATGAAGATGAATTGTTATGGTCTGGAGATATATTTAGAGTTTTTATCCAGAATAAGGGGGAGAATTATTACACAGATCGAGTCGTGGACTTTATCATCTTTGAAACAGAGGATGTTGATAGACCGCTAGGGTTGCTATCTATATCTGGTTATAAGGCTGGAAAAATAGCGTTCATCTTTCCTAAAGAAGCTTTTAAAAAAGATGCGATTTATTCTTTAGATAAGAATTGGATAGAAAAAAACATATATGATTATTTATATCTAAACAAAGAGTGTGACAAAGTTTTTATATCAAAAAATGATTCAATACTTCCATTCTAATGTCTAGATTAAACTTACATAAAATAAATCGTTGGATATAAAGTGCGATCAATTTTCAAAGAATTTTAAAACCTCTTAAAAACTGACCGCACTTTTTTATTGAGAATATGAGTTTATAGAATTTTAAAACAACTTTTGATATCATATCGCAAATTTATCAATAACTTAATCTCTGAAGTATAATGAAGAACTTATCACGCTCTTTTCTTTCTAGTTTATTATTTATTTCCTCTTTCGCGTTGGCGGCGCCAAGCTCACCAAATGCAGATGTAGAAAAACAAATCGATGCCAAACAACAGAGGCAACAAGCTGAACAAGATGCGGCTATTTTAGCCCAGCAAACGCAATCCGCGAATGTGCGTTTGGAGGGTGAAAAAGAGGCCTCACTTGGCTTTCCACAAAATGAAGCACAATGTTTTCCTATCAATCAATTGGTGCTAACCGATTATCAAGCTGAAGAAGAAAATTCATCAGCTTCTTCCCTTAAATTAATCCAACCAAGCCAATTCTCTTGGGCATTAAAGTCGGTTTATGCTGAGCGTGATTTTGCGCTGCCGGCTTGTATTGGTTCTGAGGGGATTAACGTCTTACTTCGTCGTATTCAAAATCGTTTAATTGATTTTGGTTATGTCACGACACGCGTAGTGGTGGAGCCGCAGGATTTGCGTTCAGGCATGCTCGTACTCACTGTGATTCCAGGTAAAGTAGGTCGTATTCAATTACAAGACCAAAGTGCGATTCCGTTTGCCACCCGTGGTACCTTATGGTTTGCTATGCCAATGGCGCAAGGGGATATATTAAATATTCGCAATATTGAACAAGGTTTAGAAAACTTAAAACGTGTACCGAGTGCTGATGCGAATATGGAGCTTGTGCCAACGGATGCAGTGGGTGAAACCGATGTGGTGATTGCTTATAAGCAAAGCTTACCTTTTCATTTAACTTTGGGACTAGATGACTCAGGCAGTAAAGCTACGGGCCGTTTACAAGGCTCAGCCACGTTTTCTTGGGATAATGTGTTAACACTTAATGATATGTTCTATATCAGTGGTACACGTAGCTTTAAACGTGATAGCGATGATGCGGAAGGCGATTATGGCAGTAAAAATGTCAGTCTCTATTATTCCATTCCTTGGAAGAACTACCTCTTAACGCTTTCCGGTTCAAAATATTCTTATCACCAAACGGTAGCGGGCGCATTTGAGTCTTATACCTATTCAGGTGAAAGCCAACAAATGAAAGCGAATTTAAGTCGCTTATTATCTCGTGGAAGTCTTCATAAAACCTATGTGAATGCCGCGTTATGGACGAAAAAATCACATAACTACATCAATGACACTGAAATTGAAGTGCAACGTCGTCGTACCGCTGGTTGGGAAGTGGGACTTAATCACACCCAATACATTGGCGAAACAGTGTTACAACTGTTTGCGAACTATAAACGTGGTACGGGTGGGAATAAAGCCTTACCTGCTCCGGAAGAGGAATTTGGTGAAGGCACTTCTCGCATGCAGATTTTTACTGCAGGCATTGATTTTACCTATCCTTTCACTATCGGCAATCAACCTTTCCGCTTTAACACCAGCTGGAGTGGACAATGGAACGGTACACCTTTAACACAACAAGATAAATTTAGTATTGGTGGTCGTTATACCGTGCGAGGGTTTGATGGCGAGCTATCACTTTCTGGTGAAAAAGGTTGGTTATGGCGAAATGAGTTGGGTTGGGATATTGCCAATAAAGGACATGAGCTTTATTTAGGGATTGACCGAGGTAAGGTGCATTCTAGTCAAGAAGAGCTTCAAATTGGTGATAGCTTAATGGGTGGTGCAATTGGACTTCGCGGTAAATTATGGGGCATTAACTATGATTATTTTGTGGGCGTCCCAATTAAAAAACCGGAAGGATTTAGAACCAGTCATGTGACAACCGGATTTAATGTGAGCTACCGTTTTTAATGCTCACGCTTTTAGATGAATAAATTGATTAAAACCAAACAGAATTTAAAACTTTAAAGGAAATTAAAAAATGAATAAACGTCATTATAAAGTGATTTTTAGCCGTGTATTAAACCAGCTTGTGGTGGTCTCTGAGTTGGCAAAATCTCAAGGTAAAGCACAAAGTGAAAATGTGAGTCCAGAACAAGAAAAAACAGGACTATTTTCAAGTACACTTTCACTTAATCCTATTCATTTTAGCTTAATGTTGGCATTAGGCTTTGTCTTCTTATCCCCTTCTGTTCATGCTGAAGATATGACCATTCGTGCAGATAAATCTGCACCGGGTAATCAACAACCCACAGTACTTCAAACCGGCAATGGTTTACCGCAAGTGAATATTCAAACACCAAGCGCTGGTGGCGTATCACGTAACCAATATTCACAATTTGATGTGGCAGAGAAAGGTGCCGTGTTAAACAATGCTCGTAAAGCAGCACAAACGCAAATGGCGGGCTGGGTGCAAGGTAACCCGAATCTTGCTCGCGGTGAAGCAAAAGTCATTCTTAACGAGGTGAACTCCGCTAATCCAAGCCGTTTAAAAGGTTATGTGGAAGTTGCGGGTAAAAAAGCGGATGTGGTGATTGCCAACCCAAGTGGTATCCAATGTGATGGCTGTGGTGTGATTAATGCGGGACGCACCACGCTGACAACCGGTAAAGCAGAAGTAGAAAATGGCGAGTTGAAAGGCTATCGCGTAAAAGGCGGTAAAGTGACTGTTGGTCAAAAAGGGATGGATAACAGCCAATCTGATTACACCGATATTATCGCGGAGAAAGCCGAAATCAAAGGTGGGGTTTGGTCGAAGAAAGGGATTAAAGTTACCACGGGTAAAAACAATGTTGACCGTACCAATGATTCAGTTGTGTACGTGGGTGATAAAAATACTGACAACACTGACCGCACTTCTGATACCCAAGGCGAAAACCAAAGCTACAGTGTGGATGTGAGCCAATTAGGTGGGATGTATGCTGAAAAAATCCATTTAGTGGATAACGGTCAAGGTCTTGGTGTACGCAATGCGGGGCATATTGGTGCATCAGCGGGTGATGTGAAGATTGATAGTCAAGGACGTATTGTTAATGAAGGGGTAATTAGCGCAACTTACCAAGCTGATCTTAATGCAGAAAAGGTTATTGAAAATAAAGGTAAAGTTGAAACTAAACAGGGGAATGTTGCATTGCGCTCACAAACTCGAGTAGAGCAGCATGGTTCAATTGTTTCACATCAAGGGGGGAGCTTTGTTCAAGCTAAGGATAAAGTTACTCAAACCGGTGAAACTGTTGCTAAGGGCGATATTCAGTATCAGGCAAAAAATATTGAAGTAAAAAGTGGTGCTTTAGTTGCTGCTGGCGTTACGGTACAGGATACTACGCAAGGTGAGATTCGTTCTCTAGATACTCAACATGCACAAGGTGCAAATCTTACTCTTTCAGCTGAAAAGACCATTTCATCCAAAGCAAAACATCTAGCGAGTGGTGAGATTAATGTGAGAGCGGAAATGGTTGATTTATCTGATAGTCAATTAAGTGGAGATCGCATCGCTCTCCAATCTGCTCAATCAGCTTTAAATCTGAATAAAACAACGCTATATAGCGAAGGAAAAACAACATTAAGCAACCCAAATCTTATTTCAACTGAAAATGCACATTTGAATGCTGATCATTTTGTGGTGGATAGTGTTCAACTTAATAATCATCAGGGCAGTTGGATTCAACGTGGCGCCGAAGCTTTTGCATTAAATGTACAAAAGGGATTAGACAATACTGAAGGAAAAATTGTCGCAGAAGGTACGCTTTCTGTTCAAACGCCATTAATTCAAAATAATCAAGGTGTGATTTGGTCAAATCAAGGTGTGAAACTTAACACAAATGCAGGACATATAGAGTCTCAATCTGGTTATTTATTTGGAAAAAATAGTCTTGATATTAGTACTTCAACCTTGAATAACCAAAAAGGTGAAATGTTAGGTGGACAGGTTTTATTGGCTGCACAGCAAGTTAATAATGAGGAAGGGAAGTTAATTGTCGGAAATCGCGCAGATTTATCAGTTAATCAATTTAATAATCAGCGTGGTATTGTTTATAACCAAGGTGAACTATCATTAAAGACAGAAAATTTACACAACCAAGATGGCATTATTTCATCTGTTTCTCGTGCGACATTGCTTGCAAATGATTTAAATAACCTTAAAGGAGTGATTCAGGGAGAGTCTGATTTAACGATTCAAACCCAAAATTTGAATAATACACAAGGTGATATTTCAGCGAAAACAGCAGCGATTTCTTCTGCTGCAATAAATAATGCACAAGGTGTAATTTCATCTCAGGATTTAACATTATCTGGTACAAATTTAAATAACAAAGGTGGCATTGTTCAAAGTGTGAATGCAACATTAAATTTGACCAAGATGGATAACCAGTCTGAAGGTGATAAAGGCTCTTTGGTTAGTGCAACAAATCGTTTAGTGTTAAATGTTACAAATGTAAATAATAAAAATACAAAAGCTAAACAAGATACCCCTACTCAAGGTATTCAAACAACTAATTTAGTAATAAATGCAGAGCATATTGAAAACCAATCTGGTGGTATTTATGCAGGAAAATCAGCAAATATTACAGTTAATCAATCTCTTGATAACCAACAAGGTGAGATTTTATCGGCTGGTCGAGTTGATATTGTAAATCCAGATTTAACCTTGGTTGTAAATAATGCACTAGGAAAAATTGAATCGGTGATTGGCACAACATTACAAGCCAAAACATTAGCGGATGAAGGTTCGATTAGAACAAAAGGTGATTTGGGTATTGAGTTAAATGATAGCTTTACGCTTAATAAAGCCTTTGGTGTAGGTAATAATCTTACTTTTAAAACAAAAGGTGATTTTGTTAATAATTCTAACCTTGTGGTAGGTAATTCAGCATCAGTTGAAGGCGCGACTATTCAAAATAATGCTAATGCAGAAATTTCCTCGATAAACACTCGCATTCAAGCCAATAAACTGGATAACTTTGGTTTAATAGATGGTGACACCACAGTGATTAAAGCCAATGATGTCAATAATATCGGTACTGCACGTATTTATGGTAGTCATCTTGCCATTCAAGCAAATAATTTAAATAATCTTGAGAACTCTGACGGAACAGCAGCGACTATCGCTGCTCGCGAGAGACTTGATTTAGGTGTTGGTAATCTAGTAAACCGTAATCATTCACTTATTATGAGTTTAGGTGATATCTATATTGGTGGGAAGTTGAATGAAAATAATCAAGCTACTGGTTATGCAAATAGTATTGATAACGGTAGTGCGACAATTGAAGCTTTAGGAAGTGGTTGGATTAAGACACATCATCTTTTAAACCAAGATTTACACCTAAAATTAGGTAAAAAAGTAGAAAAAGAACGAATTGATGAATATTCGTTAGGAAGTGATACACATCGTTACCGTGGAGGTAGAGATGGCTATTTCTATATCAATGATGGAAGCAGAAGTCGCCATTCTTATCTTAAATTGAATGATGGTTCGAGAATTGCGGGGGAAGGCTGGAAAAGATGGCATTATACTCGTACAACAACAACTTCTACAATTGAACATCAAGATCCAGCAAAAATCTTAATAGGTGGGGAATTGCATCTTTCTGGAGAAGATCTTCATAATAAACAGAGCCAAATTCTTGTGGGACAGAAAGTGCTACTGGATGATAAAGTCTTTACTCAATCGACAAATGATCGGTTGCGTAGCTCAAAATCTAAGTTAGAAAATGATGATTTAATCGGTAATATTGATATCACAGATCAAGGTGAATTTGTTCAAGAAAAACATATCAGAAGAAAAAGAAAAAAATATTACCACTATCACAATTACAAAGATTTTACTGATGTTCATCCAACCCAAGATTTTAGTTTTGGTTTGAAATTATTGACAATTGGTGAACCTGTCGAAAAAACAGGGACAACTGTTAATGGTAAATCTGATTTTCAAGGAGTATCTCTTGAACAGAAAACACCTTTAAAAACAGATCTCAATGCAAATCGTGTTGATTTAGCAGCGCTTACCTCTGGTTTGGTAAAAAATAAAGATAATCTTGGTATAAAAACACACTTACCGGATATTTCATTACCACAGGCAAGTCTTTATAAAATTAACCCAGCAGCATCAGGACAGTTTTTAGTTGAAACAGATCCACGTTTTACACAGAAATCAAAATGGCTAAGTTCTGATTATATGTTTAAGCAATTACGCAATGATCCTCAAAATTTGCTTAAACGTTTAGGTGATGGTTTCTATGAGCAACGCTTGGTGAATGAGCAAGTTAATAAGCTGACAGGAAGACGTTTCCTTGATGGGTATTTATCAGATTATGATCAATATAAAGCTCTGATGGATAATGGGGCACAATATGCTAAGCGTTTAAATTTGATTCCAGGCGTAGCATTAACATCAGAACAGATGAAAGAACTAACATCTGATATGGTGTGGATGGTTAAACGTGAAGTTACACTCAAAGATGGTAGTAAAGCAGAGGTATTGGTACCACAAGTTTATATTGTTGGGCGTAATACGGATATTGACAGTCGTGGTGCAGTGATTTCTGCAAATGATGTGATTATCAATACGCAAGGCGATATGAAAAATAGTGGTGTGATTGCAGGTCGTAACCTTACCCACTTAAGTGCCAATAATATTGAAAACTTGGGTGGAAAACTGCAAGGCAGAGAACTTTATTTGTTTGCGAAAAATCGCCTAGATAATTTAGGGGGTGAACTTAACGCTACAGAAAATTTGGTTGGTCATGCGAAAAATATCAACATTTCCAGCACACTTTCTGAAACAGCAGATAATGAACACTTTAAGCATAAAACGATTAATCGTGTTGGTGCAATTAATGTAGGAGAGAAAAATAATCCAGGGCAGTTGTTATTACAAGCCACGGAAGATATTACCTTCAAAGGTGCACAGATTAATGTGAAAGGGAATGCGGATATTCAAGCTGGCAATACGCTTAATGTTGGTACGGTAGAAACTGAAAATAAACAATATTTTGTAAAAGACAGTAATAACTATTATAAACTCAACCAGAATAATGAGATTGGGTCAGAATTTAATATTGAAGGCGATGCTCGTTTTGTTGGTAAAAATGCTATTGAAATGCGCGGGGCTTCTGCGGTCAGTAATGGCACAATGAGCGTGCTTTCAGAAGGTGATATTAATATTCATGAAAGTCGTCAGCAAGAACGTTTATCAGAGGCAACAAAATGGACTAAGCATGGTGTATTCCAATCAAAAGGCGAAACTCGTCGTCATAATCATAATTATGATATTGCAGAGGGCTCAACCTTAGATGCAGATAAAATTTATATTCATTCGAATAATGGTAATGTCGATATTCAGGGTTCAAATGCTGTAGCTGAAAATGGATTGGTTATTAAAGCAAATAATATTGATATACACGAGGCAGAGAACCGAGTTTACTCCGATGATTATTACAGCAAAAAAAGATCTGGAGCGCTTAGTGGTGGTATTGGTATTACCTTTGGTTCTCAAAAGCAAACCACAGAAAGTGACGAAACGAAGCGTTATGCACAAAGTAGCCAAGTGGGCAGCTTAAACGGCAATACGACGATGATTGCTAAAGACACTTATACTCAAACAGCGAGTGCAGTGAGTGCCATTAAAGGCGATGTGAATATTCTGGCGAAAAAAGCTGATATTAAAGCGGCAGATGACAAATATGAAACCAATACCAAACAAAAATTTGAGCAAAAAGGTTTAACTATTGCTATTACCTCCCCTGTTATTTCTGCTATTCAAGCAGTACAAGGTGCAGTGCAATCAACTAGACAAGTAGGTGAGAGTAAGCATGGTCGTGTGAATGCGATGGCGGCAGCTAATGCTGGTTTTGATGCTTATCGTGCCTATCAATCTGGAACTAAAGCTGTAACGGATGTCAAAGATTTTATGAATGGTGAAGGGGATGTCGACTCCTTGATCGGTGTTCAAATCACTTATGGCCAACAAAAAAATGAATCTCGCACGCATACTGAAGGAAAAACCGCAGCCAAATCTCAAGTTAATGCGGGTGGCAAGGTTAATGTTGTAGCAACGGGTGCTGGAAAGGATTCTAATATTAATATTGAAGGCTCGGATATTTCTGGTAAACAAGGCACGACTTTGATGGCAGATAATCAAGTCAATATCAAAGCCACAGAACAAAACCACCAAGAACGTAGCACTAATAAATCGAGTGGTTTTAATGCTGGGGTAGCCATTAAAGTGAGTAATGGTGCGGTTGCCGGGGCTACTTTAGGCGGTAATTACGGAAAAGGTTACGGTAATGGTGATGAAACCACTTATGTTGCAAGCCATGTGGGAGATAGCCAAAGTAAAACAATGGTTAAAGCAGGCGGGGATGTAACCCTTGCGGGCAGTCAAGTTAAAGGTAAAGGTGTCGAATTAGATGCAGAAAATCTGAAAATTGAAAGCTTGCAAGATAAATCTAGCTATCGTGGTAAGCAAATGAATGTAAGTGCTAGTGTGACAGTAGGCTACGGTTTTGCTGCGGGTGGTAGTTTCAATAAATCGAAAGTCAATACAGACTATGCGAGTGTAAATGAACAGGCAGGAATTTTTGCAGGTAATAATGGTTATGATATCAATGTAAAAAATAAAGTTTCTTCTGTTGGCGGAGCTATCATTTCAAGTGCTGAAAAAGAGAAAAATCAAATGACAGCAGAAGATTTCGAATATTCAAATATTGAAAATTATTCTAATGCGAAATCATCTGCGATGGGATTGATGGGAGGTTTTTCTGTAGATCGTGATCAAACTTCTGATGAGGATAAAGCTTTAAATAAAATTTATCGTGGTGATGATAGAAAGGGCGAAACCTTTGAACAGGCGAATCCAAATAAAGCAAATCAATTGCCAGTAAAATTTGGTTTAGGCACAAATGATGTTCATAGTACAGATTTATACGCTGCAGCAAAAATTGGTCTAGCTAATTTAGCGAGCTATAGCAGTCAAAGTGAAAATAATCAGAGTATAACTAATGCTGTGATTAGTGATGGTAACTTTAATATTGCGAGTATACAGGGCAAACAGAATATTGAGACTATCAAGAAATCAACAGAGCAAGACGCAAATAAACTTGAAAAAGCAGATCATGCGAAAATGCAAAAAGAAGTTGAACAGGATGTTGCAACAATTCAGAGTTTTACGAAGAATGTTGGTGGTGCTACGGATGAAGCTTATCGAACAATGTTTATCGCAGAACATCGGATGTTTACTCATAAAGTGGATGAAAAAGGGAATCCTATAAAGGATCCAGAAATCCTGAAGAAAATAAATGAAGAAGCGGATGCTAAGGGAGTAAGTCGAAAAGACTATCTTCAAGAACAATTGGATAAAGGACGTAATATTTATCAATTGCATGAGTTATCAGATCAAGAGCGTAATCAATTACAAAAAGTTACTTATACTGATCCAAAAACAGGGAAAACAGAGAGTAAATATGTCGTTGCATTTAATGGCATCTTTAATGATCGTAATTCCGCCGCAAAATTTGCAGTACAAAACTATATTGCGGGCAGGGATGATAAGACAGGCAATATAAATCAAAAGGTATATAAAGATGTTTATTTTGTTCACCATCCTAAAGCGAAAAATGGTTTGTCAGAGCTCTTAGTTGCCGGTTATGAAAAAATGTTCGAAGGTTCTTTTGGGAATGTATTAGGGATGGATAATTCAAGTTTACAAGCGATGAATATGATGAAGCAGTATGGTAAAGATGATTTATACCTAGGTTCCCATAGTCGTGGCACATTAACATTAAGTAATGCATTAAAAGCGCTAAATACAGAAGATAACCAAGCTAAAAAGCTACTTTCAGGTACGACAATTAAAATGGTGGGTCCTGCAGCTGATGTTACAAGAGCGGATGGCTATTTAAGTCAATTGCAAACGGGTAAAGAAAGAACCACTTCAGATGGTTCAATTCGGATTGAGAATCATGCGAGTGACCCAGTAGGTAGTATGCCGATTTTATTGGGAGGAAACCCTGCAACGACATCTGAAAATAATCTGAATAAAAGCTGGTTACAGCGAACAGCAGATATGTTTAGTGATGAACGTTTATCCGTACATAATTGTCACGGGTTAGGACAACAACAATGCGTTATTGATGGATATAGAACTAAAGGAGATCTCAAAATGGGTAATGAAAGAACTATTTTTGAATTAAATAAAGCGAAGGAGAAATAAAATGAAAATAAGATTTTTATTCTTAATACCCTCAATCTTATTGCTTACAAGCTGTAGTGGATGGTTTCAACCTCTACCGCCATACTATCATTGGCGTTTGCATAATGCGGATGCATTATTCCCTGAATCAGATCCTGATGTTTTAACTAAATATGTTGACAGAAGAAAAAAAGATATGACTGATTGCGGTATTATAGATTGGGCGGCAGGAGAAAGTGATAATCCAGAGGTCAATCTTTGTTTAGAGAAAAAAGGCTGGTATTTAGAAGGTGGACCTGTTTGTGAAAATACACTAATGTGGGATAGACCTCCATGTATCCAATGGCGAAAAAAACACAGCAAGCCTGATGCTAAGCCTTGGCAGTAATTAAAAAAGGCGCTTAAAAGTGCGGTCAATATTCAGTGAATTCTAAAATCTCTTGAATATTGACCGCACTTTTCTAAAGGCAAGAGTTGCTGCTAGATAGCGCGCGTCTCCTGACGCGTGCTTGTATCTATCTAAGAATAGACAAACTGAAATTACTCATAAAAATAGTGAAAATTTGAATTAAACAAAACAGATGTTTTGGCACGCGTCAGGAGACGCGCGCCATCGTGGGGGGCCGGTTATGAAAAGATGTTCGAAGGTTCTTTTGGAAACCTATTAGGGATGGATAATTCGAGTTTACAAGCGATGAACATGATGAAGCAATATGGTAAAGATGATTTATACCTCGGTTCTCATAGTCGTGGAACATTAACTGTTAGTAATGCATTAAAAGCATTAAATACAGAAGACAACCGAGAGAAAAAATTGCTTTCAAACACCACTGTTAAAATGGTGGGTCCTGCAGCTGATGTTACAAGAGCGGATGGTTATTTAAGTCAATTGCAAACGGGTAAAGAAAGAACCACTTCAAATGGTTCAATTCGGATTGAGAATCATGCTAGTGACCCTGTTGGTAGTATGCCGATTTTATTGGGAGGAAACCCTGCAACAACATCTGAAAATAATCTCAATAAAGGTTTGGTTGAACGTATTAGTGATATATTTGGTGACACTTCATCAGTACATAATTGCTATGGACTAGGGCAACAACAATGCGTTATTGATGGATATCGAACGAAGGGAGATCTAAAAATGGGAAATGAGCAAACCATTTTTAATTTAAATAAATCAAAAGGAGAATGATATGAAGATTCTATTTTTTATATTTGGTTTGCTAACAATCAATGCTTGTTCTTTTGGAGGATTTCAACCACCACCACCACATTATCATTGGCGTTTGCATAATTCTAAGATTTTATTTCCTAACTCAGATCCTCAAGGACGTATTAATTTTCTTGAAAGAAGAAAAAAAGACATGTCGGATTGTGGTATGGATTTTGTGACAGGTGAAAGTGTTAATCCAGAAGAGAATCTTTGTTTAGAGAAAAAGGGTTGGTATCTTGAAGGTGGTCCAGTTTGTGAAGAAAGGCTAATGTGGGATAGTCCAATATGTATCCAATGGCGAAAAAAACACAGCAAGCCTGATGCTAAGCCTTGGCAGTAATTAACAAAGGTGCTTAAAAGTGCGGTCAATTTTCAGTGAATTTTAAAATCTCTTGAATATTGACCGCACTTTTTGTGTTTTAAATATAGACTTTGTAGAGTTTTTAAGCAAAATATTTGTGCAATATTATAAGTTTTATTTATAGCTTAAAAAGAGCGAATCACGTACTCATACTGAAGGAAAAACCGCAGCCAAATCTCAAGTTAATGCGGGTGGCAAGGTGAATATTGTGGCAACGGGTGCAGGAAAGGATTCAAACATTAATATTAAAGGTTCGGATATATCAGGCAAACAAGGCACGACTTTGATTGCAGGTAATCAAGTAAATATCGAGGCCGCGGAACAAAACCATCAAGAGAGTAGCACCAATAAGTCAAGTGGCTTTAATGCGGGGGTTGCTATTAAAGTTGGCAGTGGTGTTGCCGCAGGTATTACAGTAGGTGGTAATTACGGAAAAGGCTATGGCAATGGTGATGAAACCTCTTATGTTGCTAGTCATGTAGGAGATAGCCAAAGTAAAACAGTGATTAATGCCGGTGGTGATGCGAACCTCATCGGTAGCCAAGTGAAAGGCAAACGTGTAGAAGTCAATGCCCAAAACCTCAACATCGAAAGCTTGCAAGACACCGCCACGTACAAAGGCAAACAAATGAACGGAAGTGGCAGTGTGACGGTGGGTTATGGCGCATCCGTTGGAGGTAGTTTCAACAAGTCAAACATCCATGCCGACCACGCGAGTGTGAATGAACAAGCCGGCATCTATGCAGGGGATGAGGGGTATGACATCAACGTCAACCATACGGATTTAAAAGGCGGTCTTATCACCTCGACACAAAAGGCGGATGGACTGGTCAAGAGAAAAATGGTATTTCTGGTAGTGTAGGTTATGGCCGCGAAAGTGATAATCAAAATAGCGTGACTAAAAGCGGTATCAATACTCAAAATATTGAAATTCGTAATGAAAATGCACAACAGGCACTTACAGGGCAATCTATCACTGAGACACTTGCAGCAATTAAAACCAATATCAGTACTGATAATGCAGAAAGTCAAAGTGGTAAATTAGAAAATCGTTTTGATAAGAATGCCTTACAAAAAGAACTGAATATACAGGTGGAGGCAACAAAAGGATTTGTTCAAACTGCGAGTGCTGCTGGGAATGCAATTGCAAATAAATTAGATGAAGAAGCTGTTGCCAAACAACGTGAAGCACAAGCTGCTCAAGAAGCGGCTGACCGTGCGTATAAAGCTAACCCAAGCAAAGAAAATGAAGCCGCACTAAATACGGCTAACCAAAATCTGATAACGGCTAATAATGAAGCGGACAAGTGGCAAACTGGAGGAGAATATAAGCGAAAAATTGATGGTGCCATGAATGCTATTTCTGCAGCATTGGGTGGTTTGCCAGCAGCGGGTATTGCTACCTCCGCAATTTCGCCAGAAATAAATCATCAAATTAAGCTAGCCACTGAGGGTAGCCCTATGGCTAATAAGGTTGCCCATGCAGTTTGGGGCGCGGTGGAAGCTTACTCCGCAAATCAAAATGCAGCAGCGGGAGCTGGTGGTGCTTTAGCGGGTGAGGTGATGGCTGATGTAATTGCAAAAGAGCTTTATGGTAAAAAGCCGAACCAACTTAATCGAGGGGAGAAAGAGGTCGTATCTTCTGTTAGTCAAGCCGCCGGTGCTTTAGTGGGTGGAGCGGCAGCAAATAGTAGCCAAGGGATTGGTGTAGGATTAACTACAACTAAGAATGCAGTGGAGAATAATTATCTTTCTAAGGATGATTGGGATAATTATCGCAAAGACCTTCAAAATTGCCAAGGAAATAAACAGTGTCAAATGGATATTAATAAAAAATATGCAAAACTTGACTCTGAAAAACATGCTGATTTAGTGGCAGCTTGTAAATTAGGCGGAAGTTCTTCTAAATGTCAAACAATGTCTGAAGAAGCTAGAGATGGTGTTGACTATGCTGTACAAGAATTTTATAAACCGATGTTTGATGGGCGCAATGAATTATGGTTAAGGCAGCGTATAGAGCAAGGTTATTCCGATAGTAAAAAAGAACCAAGTGTTGCACTTTTAGGTGATGAGTCACTTAATAATTTAAATGACATGGCTAAGAATCCTAAAGTTTTAAAAAAATTAAAATCTGATGAGAATTTACGGAAAGAATTTATTGATGCAGTGGATGAATCAACATTAGCAGTTAGAATGGAAAAAAGCAATGCGTATGAGTTTGGAGAAGGGCTTTCAAAGTACAAGAATTTGGTTGATCTTACTGATCTCACAGGTGGTTATAAATACTTTAACCGAGAAATTCCTCTCGAATCGGTATACCCTGAAGCTTTCATTGCTCCTTTTGCCCTGAGGGGAGCGCAAGCAATATCTTCAGCTGAAGGATTAATTGTTCAAGGCACCTCAAAAGTATTGCCTAGAGTAGGCATGGTTGCAGAGAAATATCCTTTACTTTCTGAATTAGTTGTTTCTGGAGTTATAAATACAGGATATCAACTGTCATCAAAGAAAGAATTTAGTGGGGATGACTTATTAAAAGCAGAATTATCTACATTGTTCAATAGAAACAAATCTCTAGGCCAACAAACCGCAATTAATATAGGGCTTAATGTTATGGCCACAACAAAACCAGAGGATTATGGTTGGAATGCAATCAGTGCTGTTACTGGAACCTTAGGTTCAGCTGCAGTATCTAATGGATTGTCGAAAGTAAATATATCGCCTTCGATAAATAAAATGGTTGTTCCCACTGGTTCAGCTATTACAAGTGAATATTTAGGTGATGCAGAAAAACTGAAACAATACTACAGATTTCTCGAGGAAAAATATGCTAAATAAGCTTAGGAAAAATTCATGGTTTAGCAATCTAGTGTTATTTTCTTTTTTATATTTATTATTTATATCTAGAGATATAATTTTTTCTCTATTTATATATTTTAAATTTAATGAAGTATATTGGAATTCAGATGCATTTAAAGAGGCATTGAGTCCGACACTGGCTATGTATTTACCTCTTAGTTTTCTTGATTTTGCAATAAAATTTCATAAGAGAACCAAAGATAAAAAACATTAGAAATATATCAAGAATGATTTATTTATAGGTTATTCTCTGTTCGTATTTATATTGTTCAAATTTATTGTGAGGTTTGGAAGTGTATCTATGAAGTGTGTTATTGGTGTATTGTCATTTAACTTATATGATTTTTCTAGATAATCACTATTAATAGTGATTATCAATTCTTATATCTAAAAACTGAGAGTCAGTGTTTAATTTTTGCTGTTAGCTCCTTTAGTAGCTTGTAGGCTGTTTGGTATTTAAATAAACTATAATTTAAAATACTGAAGTATAAAGTGCGGTCAATTTTCAAAGCGTTTTAAAATCTCTCAAAATTGACCGCACTTTTGTATTTTCAACGATACTTATGCTAAGTAAACTTTATTTATAATTTCAAATCCAACTTCGCGTAAGCGCGCTCTACTTTTTCTAATGCTTTTTCCACAGAAATATCACGAGCGAGTAAGACACCTAAACGGCGATGGCCATTGACTTCGCCCTTACCGAAAATGCGAATATTACTATTAAACCTAAACCCTGCATTGGTGTATAGTAAAGATTAAGATAGCCAATCTAGCACAACAAAAAGTGGTATTAATACACAAAATATCATTATTAAAGATGAAGCTGAACAATTAAAACGTACAGGTAAAACGGTACAAGAAGAGATTGCTGCGATTAAAACCGATATCACTACAGAGAGTGCACAAAGCCAAAGTGGTAAATTAGAGAACCGTTTTAATAAAGATGATGTTCAAAAAGAGCTTGATTTCCAACGTGAGGTGACAGAGAAATTTGGACCAAATGTCGTGGAAGCTGGAAGTTTGCTTGCTAATAAATTTGGCGAAGAAGCGAAAGCGAAGCGTAATGCAGCTGCAATTGCATTAGAAGAAGCAGAAAAAGCCAAGGCAGAAAACAACAACGAAACGAACCGCGCTTTAGTCAAACAAGCACGAGATAATTTTGAGACAGCGAGTCGCGAAGCCAAAGAATGGGAAACGGGTGGAAATCAACGTCTTGTCATTGATTCGGCATTAAATGTTATCAGCACCGCTTTAGCCGGCAGACCGGCAGCGGAAGTGGTGGCTTCAGGATTATCGCCTACGGTGAATAATCAAATTAAGAAAGCGACAACAGATGCAAAAGGCAATGTGAATACGGCTCTCAATTTGACTGCTCATGCACTTTGGGGCGCGGTAGAGGCTTACTCCGCAAATCAAAACGCAGCAGCGGGAGCTGGCGGTGCTTTAGCGGGTGAGGTGATGGCTGATGTAATTGCAAAAGAGCTTTATGGTAAAAAGCCGAACCAACTTAATCGAGAAGAAAAAGAAGTCGTATCTTCTGTTAGTCAAGCAGCCGGTGCTTTAGTGGGCGGAGCGGCAGCAAATAGTAGCCAATGAATTGGTGTAGGACTAACTACAGCTAAGAATGCCGTGGAGAATAATTTCTTGAGTGATGCATCAAGAGCGAGATTAAATGCCTTAAAAACAAAATATCATCGTGGAGAAAAATTAACAAACAAAGAAAAATTGGAGTTTAGAGATTTAATTGAATCAGATCAGCGTAGTGACATTCTCTTGGATAAATTTAGAAAAGATCCAAATTCCTTAAATAGCAAGGAAAGAGAGGCATTTTTAAGCTATGTAGATCGTTATTATATAGAAACTGTTACGGGGAATACCGCATCTGGTTATAAATTGGCATCACCAACATCACTGGTTAATGCTCAAAATCGTTTTGAATCAGAATATTTAATAAACGATCCTGTACCAAAACGAGATTATGGTCATTTCCCTTTTGCTGGTACGGATGCGCAAAGATCGCAAGCAGTGAATACTTTGCCAGAAGAGAGTAAGAACTGGCTAGGATGGCGTTCTGAAAAACATTCTCGTGATGAAGATATGTATTATACTGTCAAGAACGAACTTGATGCTTCTGAGAATTATAAAAATTCAGCGAATGGGAAAATAGCTTATTCAGTTAAGGATGGGTTGGAGGCAGGCTCTATGTTTGCTTTAGGTAGTGGAACTGCTGTTGTAAGAAGTGTTGCCCTCATGGAGAAAGCCGCCGCAACAGTTGGAGGTGAGGCTATTACTCTAGCTAATAAAGGGGGGCAAGTGTTACGTCTTGGCAAAGATGCGGCAACAAAAGCTTACATTGATGGTCAGATAAGATATGTTAATTTAGTTGATAAGGGAATTAAAGCCTACAATACCACTTTAACAAAAGCAGCAAATGCCTATATCAACGGACAGCTTGCGTATGCGGATGCTATTGCGAAAGGAGTTAATACAGCTAAAATAGCGGCACGAGAAGGTATTGAAGGAACTCGGGAATTAGTGAGTCAAGGGATTTATTATTCTTATCGACCAGCTGAGTTGGTTGTTGATACTGGGAAAGCTATAGCTTCAATGCCTAAACCATATAAGACAGCACTTGGTGTCAGTACTGGTGCGGGGGTCGCAGGTGAATCGTTTTATTATATGGATGGCTCGAAAAGTTTATCTAATCCAGCAGATGTTTTGGGCTCTGTATATAATGTTGGTGTAAATGCAGCTTATGATTCCGCTTTTTATACGGCAAACCCATTGCAATCTTTAGGACTTGATACATTGAAAGGGATTGCTAAAGATGGTAAAGGTGCTAACGATGCTTTTTATGATTCTGGTAAATCTAATAGCATATCAATGAGCATTGAGGGGTTAGGTAAAAAATTTGGTTTGAGTGATACAATGACTAAATTTATATCTTCATCAGTTAATAATGCTGTTGATTATAATAAAGAAAGCATAAATAGAGATAAGCCTTCTAAAGGAGAATAATGAAATTTATTATTACACTAATAAAAGTAGCTATAGTTTCTTTTTTAGCTACATCAATTTTTTATTTATTTGAATATATAGAATATGGAGGAGTACAGGATTTCTTCTCTTTTATAAAAAAATTTTATTTATATATACTTTTTATTGTTATATTAGGAATCTTAGGTAGGGAAAAAATAGATCATTGAATTTTAATGGATAGGTATTTCAGTAATATATCCAAAAGATTAAGTTTTCTGACGTTAGGTTTTTATTGGCTTTTAAATTTTTAGCTACCTAAAAGGTATATAATTTAAAATATCTAGATATAAAGTGCGGTCAATTTCCAAAGGGTTTTAAAACCTCTTAAAAATTGACTGCACTTTTTATTTTCAACGATATTTAAGTTGAGCAAACTTTATAATTTCACATCCAACTTCGCGTAAGCGCGCTCTACTTTTTCTAATGCTTTTTCTACGGAAACATCACGAGCAAGTAAGACACCTAAACGGCGATGGCCATTGACTTCGACTTTGCCGAAAATGCGAATATTGGTGTGCGGTTCAGCCAATACTTCGGTGATATTGCCAAATTGCACGTTTTTCGATTGACCTTCTACCACAATGGCTTTGGAAGCGGATGGGCTAATTAAGGTGATTTCTGGGATAGGTAAGCCTAAAATTGCACGGGCGTGTAAGGCAAATTCAGATAATTCTTGAGAAATTAGCGTGACCATACCAGTATCATGTGGTCGAGGGGAAACTTCATTGAAGATAACCTCATCACCACACACAAACATTTCCACGCCGAAAATACCGCGACCACCTAATGAAGTGGTGATTTTTTCTGCGACCTCTTGTGCTTTTTTCAAGGCTGCATCAGACATAGCTTGTGGTTGCCACGATTCACGATAGTCGCCATCTTCTTGACGATGGCCGATTGGCGCTAAGAAGCTGGTGCCATTAATGTGGCGAACGGTGAGTAAGGTGATTTCATAATCGAATTTAACAAACCCTTCTACAATCACGCGTCCTGCGCCTGCGCGACCACCTTGTTGAGCGTAATCCCAGGCTTTTTGTAAGTCGTCTTTGGATTTTAAAATACTTTGACCGTGGCCAGAAGAAGACATAATTGGTTTTACCACGCAAGGAATACCGATTTTTTCAACCGCACTTTGGAAGTCCGCAAAGTTATCGACAAATTGATAAGGTGAGGTTGGTAAGCCAAGCTCTTCGGCAGCCAAACGGCGAATGCCTTCGCGATTCATCGTCAGCTTGGTGGCTTTGGCGGTAGGCACAACATTAAAACCTGCTTTTTCTAATTCAATCAGCGTATCAGTCGCGATGGCTTCCACTTCCGGCACGATGTAATCTGGGCACTCTTTTTTCACTAAGGCTTTGAGGGCTGCCCCATCTAGCATGGAAATCGTATAAGCACGATGGGCCACTTGTTGTGCTGGGGCGTTTTCATAACGATCGACGGCAATCACTTCCACGCCTAAACGTTGTAATTCAATCACCACCTCTTTGCCCAGTTCACCAGAGCCAAGCATCATCACTTTGATAGCATTCGGGGTTAATGCTGTACCTAGGGTTGTCATGTTGTGTCCTTATTTTAAGAAAGATTCATCAAGTGCTAAATCGTCATTTTTATTAATCCCCACACCGCGAGCAATTACATTTTTAGCAATATCATGTGCTTCTTCTAAAGAATGTTCGGTGTAAGTCCCACATTGGTATTCGTTTAATTCAGGAATTTTGTTTTGATCTTGCACGGTTAAAATATCTTTCATGGAAGCTAACCATGCATCAGCCACTTGTTGCTCGTTTGGTGTGCCGATTAATGACATGTAAAAACCTGTGCGACAGCCCATTGGGGAAATATCGATGATTTCTACGCTGTCATTGTTTAAATGGTCACGCATGAAGCCTGCAAATAAATGCTCAAGGGTGTGAATCCCTTTTGGTGGGAGAATTTCTTTGTTTGGAATGCAAAAACGAAGATCAAAAACGGTGATGTCATCGCCCTTTGGAGTACGCATCGTTTTGGCTACACGCACGGCAGGTGCGTTCATACGGGTGTGATCCACTTTAAAACTGTCGAGTAATGGCATATTTATTTCCTTGAAAATCAGTGATTTGTAAATTAATTGCAAGTTTTTGTAAATTTTTTTACATTTTTTTACAATTTCTTTGAACTTTTCTTTTTAGCGTCGGTCTTATAGAACAAGCAACTTGCAGTTGTTTTAATAAAATTGGTTCCTTAGGTTATTTGCCCCTTACTTGATAAGGGGCGTTTTTTTATCTGTTGAATATTAATTCGTCTTTATTCTAGCCCACAACCAGGTTATGCACAAAGGCTATTCTCGGCTATGACACGAAAGGTAAACTGAAAAAGAGCAGGGCAATATAACGCAGTCCTTTTCCAATCGTCATAAAAATCAAACAACTTAGCCAATTCAATCGAAGCCAACCGGCTACTGCACAAAACACATCCCCGACAATAGGCAACCAGCTTAATAATAAAGTGATGGCACCATAGCGTTGTATTTTGTTTATCACCCATAAAGTGCGGTCATTTTTGCTGTCAATTTTCGGAAACCATCGACCAATCCAATAAGTGGTGAGGCTGCCAAGTGTATTGCCTGCGGTTGCCAGAAAAACAAGCCAAAAAATATCCGCACTTAATAATGAACCGACCAATACTTTTGGCACAGCAAGGGAGACAAACACAATTTCTGAATTACCTGGCAAAATGGTGGCGCTTAAGAAAGCGCTGAAAAACATCAACCACAAACCATGGGTTTGCCAAAAATCAGCCAAAAAGCTGAAAGAGAAAATGTCCCACATTAGGCTTTAATAATCTCTCTCGTTCTGACATCAAACACATCCATCCCCGCACTTAATCCTGCTTTTACGCCGAGATCGGCATCTTCAAAGACGATACAACGTGACGGTTCAGCTTTTGCCAGTTCTGCACAGCGTAAAAAGGTTTCTGGATGCGGTTTATGTTCTTTCACATCATCAGCGCTGACAATGGCGCTAAAGTAATGTTTGATATCTAATTTTTGCATCAACATATCAATGATTCGGCGGTTCGAACCTGAACCGAGCGCAATTGGCTTTTGTTGATAGTAATGACGCACCACGTCAAAGGTCGGGAGTAATTTTGATTCGGTTGGAATCAATTCATAGGAAAGTTTGCGTTTCGCTTGTATGACTTCATTTAAACGTTCTTGTGGCATACCGGCATCTTGCATAATGGCTGAGGCAATAGTGCTCACGGTTGCGCCACCTAAATCATACATAATTTGGCTATTAAAACGATAACCGAATTGTTCCCCTACTAGGTTCCATGCGCGTGCATGCACTGGCATGGTGTCGATTAAGGTGCCATCCATATCAAAAATCAAGCCATCATATTTTTCAAAAAGTCTGTTATCTATCATTTATTGCTTTCCTAGTTCGTAAATTTTTTCACTTTGTTTCAATTTTGTGATCTGTGCACTGGTAATTTTATGAAATAGCGGTAAAGTTATCCTATCTCAAAAAGGAATGTTATGTCGTTACTCAAACAATTAACCCGTTGGAAAATTCGCGGTCAGATTGATCAGGAAGTTATTGATATTATTCTGACTTTGCAAAGTCGCCTAGAGCATCATTGGCGCATTGATGTGTCTATTCCGACTGTCATCACACTCTTATTGCATATTGCCAACAGCCTTGCCCGCTTAAAACGAGGCGGTTGCGTTTCCCCGCTTCATCAATCCTTTTATGATGAAATGCAAAGTGCGGTCATTTTCCCTGATGTTTTGGAAATTCACCGCGATTTGCTTTCTTTTATTCCGCAAGATATTCCAGAAGCCGAACAGAGCTATTATCTCGCCAATATTTATAGTTTGCTGTTGGAGCAAGATAAAAAATAAGGGCATGAAAGCCCTTATTCTATCAGTTAAAAATCAAACTGAGTTCTAAATCTTTGAGTAAATTGCTTTCTAAGCGCAATTCATTCCACACTAATGGATTATTATCCAAATAATGTTTTTCAAAGGTCAGTTCCCAAGTCTGCAAAGAGCGGTCAATTCTGAGATTAATTTTATCCGTGCTATCTGTTGCTTGGCGAGATTTATTTAAAATCACCGAAATGCGTAAAAGAAGCAGTAAAACAAGGACATCTTCATCCGCATAACGAGCAAAAATCGGTAAATCATTCTTTTTAAATGCACCCGTGTGATAACGAACTAAATTCACCAACAAGCGTTGTTGCTCGCGATCAAAACCCGGCAATTCCATATTTTGCAGAATATAAGCCGAATGTTTTTGCACATTTCGATGATTGATTACGATGCCCACTTCCAATAAACGTGCCGCCCAAATCAGCAGGTTTTTCATTTCATCAGCAAGATACGGTTTTTGCCAATGGGTGTATTGATCAATTAAGGTTTTCGCACTATTTGCCACGCGATCGGCTTGCGCTAAATCTAAGTTAAATTGTTCGGCAAGTCCTAATGCGGTACGTGTACGGATATCTGAAACTTGGAAGTTTTTTTCTAAGCTATAAATTACCCCTTCACGCAAGGCACCGTCAGAGTAGCGCATATTTTCTAAACCAAATACGTCAAAAACGGCACTTAAAATGGCTAAGCCTGGCACGAAGACATCCACGCGATCAGGATTTAATCCCGCGATATTGAGTTCTTCAAAATGGGAAGCTTGTAAGGTTCGGTCAATTAAATTTTGTAAGCGTTCAGCCGTGATGATGCCGTTCGGGTCAAGAGTTGCAGTAATCACTTGATAGACGGTTTTAATGGTGCCTGATGAACCTAACACTGATTGCCAGCCGAGTTTGCGATATTCCCAGCTTAAATCTTCAATTTTATTGACCGCACTTTGGCGAGCTTGCTCGAAGTTTTCTTTTGAAATTTGTCCATTCGGGAAGAATTTTTTGGCAAAGCTGACGCAGCCCATATGACGACTTTCCGCCACTAAGGGGGTGAAATCATCACCAATGATCATTTCTGTCGAGCCACCACCAATATCGATGACCAGTTTACGTCCGCTTTCGGGTTGAGTGTGGCAAACACCCGCATAAATAGTTTTAGCTTCAGTTTGACCGCTGATGATATTAATAGGATAGGGAAAGACAGTGGCAGCCTGACGTAAAAATTCGTCATTATTGACCGCTCTTCGTAAGGTATAAGTGCCGACGACATTCACATCTTCTGGCGCAAAGCCTTGTAAGCGTTCAGCAAAAAGTGCAAGGCAATTTACACCGCGCTCAATGGCTTCTTGGCTTAATACATTGTGCTCGTCTAAGCCATCGGCAAGTCTCACTTTTTGTTTTAAACGAGAAAGCACCTGAATCGAGCCATTGATAATGCGTGCCACAATCATGTGGAAGCTGTTTGAGCCTAAATCAATGGCGGCAATCTCCCGGGCCTCACCTCGGTGATGAGGTTCTGCGAGTTGAGCCAGTTGCTTGTCGTTATGCATGTCCTTTCCTAAAATTCAAATTGATACAATAAATCAAAAACTTGGTTTGTGCTGGAAACCGATTGGAAATAAAGTTGTGGCATTAAGCGGTAACGCAAGGTCACTTCGGCTAAGCCATCAAATAATCCCACACCGTATTTCACTTGTAAGCGTTTACCAATATTACCACTAACTTGTACTTTGGAGCTATCCCCAACACCGGCAGTGCCTAAGTTTAAGTCTTGAATACCAAAGGCTTCGCCAATACCGCCGACGACTTTACCACTTTTCGCTAAACCTAAGCCAAGTAATGCGGCGCCCACAGAACCACTAGAACCTGCTTCACCGCTGTTTTCTAATGAGCGACCGGTTAATAAATAAGAAAGTGCCTGGTCTTGAGATTTGGCTGGATCAGAGAAAATAGTGACTTGTGGGCTAGATGCCATACCAATCACTTTTACCCCTGCGGTCACTTTACTGTCTTCCATGGCTTCTGGGTTACGAATCGCCTCAATATTTAACATCGGTTGTGAAGGTAAACCGGCGAAGCTGATTTGCCCTTTACGAATTAATAAATCCTGTCCAAAAGAAGCATAACGACCATTTTTCAGGTTAATTTGACCGAATAATCCTAGCTTACCTTTATCCTGTTTCACAGAAAGTAAGCCATTCAAATTGGTTTTTAAACCATAGGCATCTAAATGCACATCATCACCGATTTTAATTTTTAAATCAGATTGAATTTGCATCCCGGATTTGGTTTCTGAAGCAAATTGGCGATTAATGAGCTCTTCTTTACTTTTTCTAGGTCCATTTAAAATGACTTCATCTTCACTCACCGGCTCAGCATTGTCCGGTAAGCTTTCAATAGCAATTCTTGCCCAAGGAATATCCACGTTTCCGCTCAAGTCTAAGAGTTTTGGCGAGGCTTTGACAACCACATTCGGACTGACTTTTAATTTCGCCATAGATGGAATATCAACTTTGAAGTTATCCGCTTGCGCTCTGACTTCTGCCGTCCAGTTATTCATGTGCGCCCAGTTAGCTTGTCCGTTGATGTTGAGTTTGCTATCTGGTGTTTGAACATGACCATTTAAGGTTGAAGAGGTGCCATTAAAGCGAATTGCGACTTGGCCATCAGTCACATCAAAAGGCAGGCTTTTCAGTTTCGTTTTCACATTTCGAATGTCGAAATTGCCATTTAATAATGGTTTTTCTAAGTTACCACCGAAACTTAAGCGTGAGACCACTTCACCATCTATGCTTTCACCGCTGGAGAAAAGTTGATTGGCTAAGGATAAGCGTAAACCTTCAATCGTAAAGGTACCGCCTAATTGACGACCTTTACTTAAATCATGAATTTTTAAGTCTGTGCCGATTCGACCTTGATTTTGAACGTTAATGTCAGATTTCAAGGTTAAATTGTTATTTTGAATATCGGCATTCACACTTAATTTAGGAATATCCAGCTTAAAGGTGCGGTAGTCTAATTTTTGTGCCACACCAATGTTATTTCCTTCCACTGCCACATTTAGTTGTAACGGTTTATCCGTGAACCATGCCACTTTACCTCGGCTTTGTAACTGGCCTTTGAGCGTGTCTTGTCCCATCAATTTATTCACTAAATCTAAATTAATACGTTTAAGCTCAAAAGGGACTTCGCCGTTTTTCCCTGCCGTAAATTGTTGAGGGAAACACAGATCTAAGTCTTGGTTAACCCAGCAGTGTGACCCAATGGTGGCTTGGATTTTTTTATTGTCATAAGTCACCGGAATGGTTTGATTCACTTTAAAATCACCAATAGGTGAGTTTAGGCTCACTTGGCTTAAATTGCCTTTCCATTGCTGAGAAGTGCGGTCAAAATTCCCCGCGATTTGTAAATCAGCTGCAACGGGTTCACCTTTTGATTTTAAGGTGAGCGTATGATGTTTTTCATCACCTGATGCATTCAAATCAATGTTATGCAATTTAACGCTGTCACCATAACGGAAGTTTTCCGCTTTGACGGTGAGTTCACCTTTCACTTGTGGTTCACTGACAACATTACCTTTAATTAAGGCTTTGGATAAATCTAATCCTTGGAAGTGCAAGCCTTGTGCAGTTAAATCAGTATTAATGGTTGGCGCAGTAAGCTTACCTAAAATCTGTGCTTTGCCGACTACGGAGCCCGATAAATCTTGCCACAGGCCACGTAAACTTGGTGCGTTGATATCTAAATCTAGGTTTGATTTGTCACCTAATATACCTTTTGCCGCAATGCGGTTATCGCCATAGTTCAGCAATAAATCAGGAATGTTTAATAAGGTTTCATTACTTAAAAAGACACTACCTTTTAAGCTTAATGGGCGAGAGGAAAGACTACCGGTTAAATCCACGGTAGGTACATCCACTTTCCAATGATTGGAATCAGCGGAACCTTGTGAGCTCACTTTGCCTGATAATACGGCTGGCATGGCAGGCACATAAGGGCGAATGTTCATTTTGTTTAAATCAGCGGTCACATCCCATTGCGCGCCGTCTTTCCAGTTTGATGAGCCTGTTAAACGTGCCGTACCATCTAGGGCAGCAAGTTTTAATTCGTTGAGGGTGACTTCGTAGAGTTTACCGTCTGCATTCAAATCAACGTGAGTATGAGGGATATGATCCATCCCCTCCACGCCACCAACAACGTCTGCGTGATAATTCAATAAATCGCCTGTGAGTTTGATATCGACATCGTTAATTTTGAGCGGTGCAAGGCTATCTGCAAAAGCGTATTGACCTTTTTTCGCTTTTAACTGCAGATTTAATGGCATTTTATCTTCGGCCAGTTTCACATCACCTGTTAAGGTGGCATCAAGCACACCCTGTGTGGTTAACGAAAGTGCGGTTGTTTTTTTCAAGGAACCCGATAAATTGAGATCAACTTTGCTGGCAGGCAGAATGGTTTTGTCTTTTGATTTAAACGCTTGGAGATCAGATTTTAATGTGAGATCAACTGGAAAATCGTCATTGAGCTGGAGTTTCCCTTGGCTAGAAAGTGTACCAAGAGAGCTGTCAATGTCGAGTTTTTGTAATTTCACTAAATGATCGGTGGCATCTGCTTGCAATTCCACTTTAGGCACAGTGATTTTTTGGATTTCTTCGCCTTTTTCATTGAGCGATTGATATTGCCAGTTTGTACCCAAAAAACTTGGAATGTGCATATCAAAAGGCAAGTTCACCGCATTTAAATTACCTAAAAAAGCCGGTGTGAGTGTTTGCTCAATTTGCGCCCAATCAACGGGTTTAGCGGGTTCTTTTTTCTCTGGTTGAGGTGTATTCGGTTGAGTTTGGGAGACAGTTGAGAAAAGCACGTCTGAAAGCGTGGTGGGCTCAAGGGTAAGGCCAGATTCATTGTTTAAACTGATCGCACTTTGAAAAGACGAAAACGTAATATTGCTTTGATCGAGTTTCATATCAAAGTCAGTAATCGCCACATTTTTCACTTGCACAGAAACCGGTAAATGGATTTTTTCCATTGGACCACTTTCCGTTTGTTTCTCTTCAGAAGGTGGCATGACACTGGTATCAATGGCAATTTTCGGCTGCGTTAAGCTGAGATCATCAACAATAATATCACCCGAAAGTAAACGAGCTAAATTCAGTTGTAATCGCGTTTTAGGGAGTGCCACATCTACGCCGGTTGTTTGAAAACGTAAATTTTCTAAGACTAAACCATCTTGTAAGCCACCGCTGACTTGTTCAATAGATAAGCTATCGAGCATTTTATCGGCGAGTTGAATAAGTGCACGTTGTCCACTATCAAAAGAAAGAGCTGTGACTAAGCCTAAAACAGGGACAAAAATGACCGCACTTCCGACACATAAAATTTTACGGCAGGTCTTTTTCTTTTTAACGGGTTGTGTGGTTTGGTTATCTGGTTGTTTTTCTTGTTCAGACATAGTCATACCCTAAATTTCAGCCCCTAAGCCAATGTAAAATTGAATGTTTTTGCTGTTATCTTTATCTCGAATTGGAGTTGCAATATCAAATTTGATGGCGCCAACTGGCGATGCCCAACGTACACCGAAACCTGCGCCGTAGCGTAACTCATTTGCTTTGTAAGCATCTGCGGCTAAGCCTGTATCCGCAAATACTGCTCCCCACCAATTTGGGTAAACTTGATATTGATATTCAAGGCTACCTGTTACTAAGCGAGAGCCGCCGACTAATTTTCCATTTTTATTTTTCGGTGAAATTTTCTTATAGCCATAACCTCGCACGCTGCGATCGCCCCCTGCAAAGAAACGTAATGCGGGTGGAATTTTTCGAATATCGGGCGTATTTAAATAACCAATTTCTGCACGGGTAATAAAACGGTGATTTTCTGCGTACGTACGAATCCAGGCGGTAGAGGCTTGAACTTTAAAGAAATTAGCATCGGACATCCAAAGCTTATTCCCTAAATCAACCGTGATTTTTTGGGTATCTCCCCATGTTGGGAATTGACCACCTCTTAAACGGGTACGGCTAAAGCCTCCAGTTGGATAAACTAGGAAAGTTTTATCGGTGAAATCAGCTTGTGTGTAGCTGTCATAACGGACACGAAGACCTGCAAAATATTGCCAACCCTCGCTATTATTCCAATAACGTAATGCAGCGAAAGTGAGGGCTTTGGTATCCGTATCGTTTTTATTTTCTTTTTCATAACCGGTTGAAAATTCATAATAATAATTTAATGGATTTTTCAACAATGGCATTTTATAGGTGGCTTCAAAGTTTTGTTTTGGCGCAGAGACGTAAAGATTTGTACGGAAACTATGGCCTCGGCTATTGATCCAAGGTTTTGTCCAACCAATTTGGACATGAGGGCCCGTATCAGTTGCAAAACCTACCCCGAGCTCCATTGCGTTTTTCTTACGTGGATAAAGTAAAAGTTCGATATCCACTAATTTATCTTCTTCGCGGACATGCGGTTGTAAAAGTACGGAGCTAAACCAGTTGGTGGAAGAAAAATTATTGGTTAATTCAGATAAATCACTGACTAAATAAGGATCGCCCGATTTGATGTTGAGCATGTTTTGCAAATAGTCTTCGCGAATTTGGGAATGGTTAAATGTGATGTTGCCGTAATGATACCGCACGCCGCTATCAAATAGCATACGCCACCATGCTTCATGGGTTTCAGGGCTGATTTCTAAGCGAGAAATTTGGAATTTTCCGTCAAGATAACCGCGAGCAAGGGCAAGGTTTGAAATACTGGTTTTATAATCATCGTATTTTTGATGCTCAACTAACTCGCCTTTTTTGGGTAAGTTTTTACGGAGTGCTGTGAAGTTTTCGTCTTCTGCTGCTTCGCCTGTAATTTCAACTTCTGTTCCCGCAATTTTACTTGGTTCACCAGGTTTTACATTGGCGATAAGTAAGTCTCGTTGACCTTTGCGTTTTTTCAATTCAAAGGTCACGGAAGAACCATAATAACCGAAGACTCGAAGACCTTTATCGACGGCATCTGAAACGAGTTGTTTATACCGATCTGAGCCGTCCATTTCACCTTTATCAATGAGTTTGACGTTCAGATCGGTGTTGCGAATGGCACGTTCACCTTTGATACCGCGGATCTCAATATCTACGGTTTGTTCTGCAAGGGCTGAAAAACTCATCCAGCCAAGCAAAAGAGCGGTTATTTTTAACGAAATTTTTTTCATTTTATTACAAGCTAAACTTTAAGAAGATCCACATCAAACCGCCTTAGTTTACCCATAAAATAAGGGGATTACCAATGCAATTATGGATGGGATTTGAAATTGTTATATACATTTGAGCGTTAATACGACAATGCGATCAAAGGAAGAGTTTCCTTTGCTTTGAAAAAAATAGCAATTTTTCTCTTTATTCAGACATTTAACCAAAATGTAACTGGGCCATCATTGGTGAGGCTTACTTGCATATCTGCTGCAAATTGTCCGTTGGCAACCGTGACTTTTTCTGCACATTTTTGTGAAAAATACTCATACAATTCGTTAGCCAATGCTGGTGCGGCACCTTTTGAGAAACTTGGTCGTAAACCTTTTTGCGTGTCTGCAGCTAGGGTGAATTGAGATATCACAAGCACTTCGCCACCGATTTGTTGCACGTTTAAATTCATTTTGTCATTTTCATCGCTGAAAATACGGTAATTTAAGATTTTCTCAGCGAGTTTATCCGCTTTGGCTTGGTCATCTTCTTTTTCTACACCTAATAAAACCAATAATCCTTTGCCGATTTGTCCCACAATTTGACCTTCAACTTCCACTTTAGCCTGCGTAACACGCTGAATTAATGCGATCATTTTACTTCCTCTAAATTTGTTTGATTTGTTGACCGCACTTCTGCAAGTACTGCGGCTAATTGTGCGCCGAATAACACCACTGTCCAGCTGATTTGAATCCACAATAACATGATCGGTAGTGTCGCCATGGCACCATAAATTAATTGATAAGACGGGAAGGTGGTGATGTACCAAGTGAAGGCTTGTTTCCCTAAAGTAAAGAAAATTGCCGCAATTAATGCGCCTGCTGCAGAATGTTTGATGCTCACTTTCTTATTTGGCACGACCATATAAATGAGCGTGAAAATAAACCAAGTCGAAAGAAATGGCACAAAACTGAGCAGTTTTAAGCCAAAAGAGAGCGTTTCCGATTGTTCAAATACAGATTTGACGTATGAACTTGCCGCAATGCTGGTACCGATTAAAAGCGGGCCGAGCGTTAAAATGAGCCAATAAATAGCAAATGACGTAAAAATCGGGCGATTACTAGTGTCTTGCCAAATACCATTGAGTGTACGGTCGATGGAGTTAATGAGCATCAATGCCACTAAAATCAAACTCACAATCCCCACGGCGCTCATTTTCTTTGAATTATGGACGAATTCATCAATATATTGTCCCACAACATCACTCGCGGAAGGAGCGAAATTGGTGAAGATGAATTCTTTCAATGCACCGGTTACTTCGTTAAAAACAGGAAAGGCGGAGAAAATTGAAAACACTACCATAATTAATGGCACGATAGCGAGCATGGTGCTGTAGGTGAGTGAACCGGCGGCTTGCGTTAATTTATTTTCTTGAGAACGCTGCCAGAATAATGCGAGAAAAGACGTTAAGGTCATTAGAGCAAGCCTCCGCAACAATGTTTAAATTTCTTTCCTGAGCCACAAACACAAGGCTGTTTATTGCTTGGGAACGGTACAGTGGGATCAACAAAATACCAATGGCCATCAATTTTTACAAAAAGAGAATATTCGTGATGCACTTGCGGCTGTTCTCCGCCTTGAAAATGTGCTTTAAATTCAACCGCACTTTGTGTTTTGGTTAAGGTTTCTGCTTTGACAATCTCTAAACCGAGCCATTGCGTTTCATTAGCCCAATCTTGCAGGGCTTTTTCATCTAATAAGGTTTGTTGGCTTGGCACAGTGGTTTGCACAATATAAGGAATATTTTTGAGCACAAACGCGGAATAGCGGGAACGCATAAGTTGTTCCGCTGTTTCTGGAAACAGATTGCCTGAATGAAAACGTCCGCAACAATCGTCGTAAGAAAGCGAAGATTGGCACGGACAAAGTGCGGTCGTTTTAGCCGACATTTTAGCCCGCCTGCTGTAAATTACGTAATTGTGAGTTAACAGAACGTTTAAACGCTGGCGCTAATTCCTCAATGGCTAAGGCTTCTTCTAATTCTGCCACACTTGAAGGAGCAGAAAGTAGCGTGTTTAAACGACGAATAGTCCATTCTGGATAAGGACGGTGTTGCAAGATGAGTTCATCGCCTTGATGAATTTCACCTTCTTCGATCACGCGAACATACCAACCTGTCCAGCCAGACTGACGAATTACCTCTCTTGTATTCTCATTCTTGGTATTATGAGATAAACGTTCGCAAGGTTTACGTGGTTGAGACACTTCTAAAAGCGTGGTGCCAATTTTGTAACGATCGCCTATGCAGACATTATCTTCATGTAAGCCAGATACCACAAAGTTTTCACCATAAATCGCGCTACCGTGAAAATCAAACTTTTCACCAAGTAGTGCGTTTAAAGCAGGGAAAGACACATCAGACATAAAAAACAAGGCTTTATCAACACCACCGTGATGGGCTTTTAAGCCCACATCGTTACCTTCTGCTCCCAGCGAGTGCACTTTTACCATGGGTACCGGTTTTTTACGGATGGCACTTTCATATGAGCTGCCATCAGGGAACGTTAAGGTTTCTATCAATCCTGTTTTAATAATAAGAATTTTTGCGTTTGACATCTATTTTTCCTGCTTTGAGTTAGTTTTGATAAATTATACCGTAAAATCACTTAAATTTTGACCGCACTTCGTTTTTTCCTTATTATTCGTTTAAATAAAACTAACAAAACAAAGGAATCTTTATGCAATATTCTCTCGCGCGTACCGAACAAGGTCAAACCCTTGGCATTACCGCTAAAATGGCAAACCGTCATGGCCTGATCGCAGGGGCGACAGGGACGGGGAAAACTGTGACATTACGTAAAATGGCGGAAGCGTTCAGTGATGATGGCGTGCCGGTCTTTTTAGTTGATGTAAAAGGCGATTTGTCTGGTTTAGTCAAAGCGGGCACATTTAGTGGAAAAGTGGCAGAACGCATTGAGCAATTTGATTTAGGTGGCGAGAGTTATTTAAATGGCTATCCTGTGTCATTTTGGGATGTGTTCGGTGAAACCGGTATTCCACTTCGCACCACCATTTCTGAAATGGGACCATTATTACTTTCCCGTTTATTAAATTTAAATGCAACCCAAGAAGGCTTATTAAACCTCGTATTCCGTGTGGCAGATGACAAAGGCTTGTTACTCATCGATTTAAAAGATTTACGTGCAATGCTTAAATTTGTAGCAGAAAACGCCAAATCGTTCCAAGTAGAATACGGCAACGTATCAGCTGCGAGTGTGGGCGCGATTCAACGTGCCTTACTGACCCTTGAAAATGAAGGAGCGACCAATCTTTTTGGTGAACCTGCATTAAATCTTGAAGATTGGTTACAAACCCGTGATGGTCGTGGCGTGATCAATGTTTTAAATTCTGAAAAATTAATTAATTCCCCAAGAATGTATAGCGCATTCTTGCTTTGGTTAATGTCTGAATTATTTGAACAATTACCGGAAGTGGGCGATCCGGATAAACCAAAATTTGTGATGTTCTTTGATGAAGCACACTTACTCTTTGATGGTGCACCGAGTGTGTTGGTGGACAAAGTGGAACAAGTGGTTCGCTTGATTCGTTCTAAAGGTGTGGGGATTTATTTTGTGACCCAAAATCCATTAGATTTACCGGATACGGTGTTAGGGCAATTAGGTAACCGTGTTCAACACGCGCTACGTGCTTTTACACCACGCGATCAAAAAGCAGTGAAATCCGCGGCAGAAACGTTCCGTTCAAATCCTGCTGTCAATGTGGTTGAAACCATTTCAACTTTGGGCGTGGGTCAAGCATTGATTTCATTCTTAGATGAAAAAGGTATGCCAGCGCCAGTTGAAGTGGCGTATGTTTATCCGCCGAAAAGCCAACTTGCACCGATTACTGAAGAAGAGCGAGCTGCTTGGGTGAAAGACGATGATCTTTATGCATTCTATAAGGATTATGTGGATAATGAGTCAGCTTTCGAAGTGTTAAATGCGCAAGCGGATTTAGCGGCAGTACAACAAAAACAAGCTGAACAAGCGCAGCAAGAGGAAGAGAGCGGTTTATTTGGTAGCTTAAGTCGTATGATTTTTGGAACACAAAAACGCGGGGATAAACTTTCTCCGACAGAACAAATTGTGAATAGCGTGGCAAAATCAGTTGGTCGCAATATTCGTAATGAAGTGACCAAACAAATCATGCGTGGTATTTTAGGCGCATTGAAAAAATAACGAAATTTCACCGCACTTTGCAGCAAGAATGATAAAAAGGAGATTGTTATGTCTGATGTATTTCACTTAAACCTGACTAAAGCACAACTGAAAGGTGCTACACTCGCTATCGTACCAGGGGATCCTGCACGTAGCGAACGTATTGCTAAAAAACTTGATAACCCGGAGTTTCTTGCAAGTACACGTGAGTTCACTTCTTGGTTAGGCTATTTAAATGGTCAACCGGTGGTAGTGTGTTCAACCGGTATTGGCGGCCCTTCTACGTCTATTTGTGTGGAGGAGCTAGCCCAACTTGGCGTGCGTACATTCTTACGTATTGGCACAACGGGTGCGATTCAACCACATATTAATGTGGGCGATATTCTTATTACAACGGGTGCGGTTCGTCTTGATGGTGCAAGCCGTCATTTTGCGCCAATTGAATATCCAGCAGTGGCAAATTTTGAATGTACTACGGCACTTTTCAATGCAGCTAAAGAAAAAGGCATTGAGCCATTTGTAGGGATTACAGCCTCTTCAGATACGTTCTATCCAGGTCAAGAACGTTATGATACTTATAGCGGCAAAGTGTATCGTGATTACCAAGGCTTGTTAAAACAATGGCAAGATCTCAATGTGATGAACTATGAGATGGAGTCTGCGACGTTATTCACGATGTGTAATGCCCTTGGCTTACGATCAGGTATGGTGGCAGGTGTGATTGTAAACCGTACACAACAAGAAATTCCAAATGAAGCCACCATGAAAGATACGGAAGAAAAAGCAGTATCTGTGGTGGTGGAAGCAGCAAGAAAATTGTTAGCGTAATGTGTAAAAGGCGTTTTTAATTAAAACGCCTTTATTTTTTCATCATATTAAAACAAGTGAATTCTACTCACCTCTGAAAATATTTTTATCTCAATATTCAAATTTTTCTCAAAATGCTACAAAAATGTGATGTACGTCACAAAATTTAGTCTCCTTTTTCATTAAAATTCTAAACGTTATCTTTACTAGAAAGGATTCATTATGAGCAGTACAACAAATCTTTCATCAAGAATGAATGGTATGAATAGTAGTTATTCAACTGAAATCAAAAGTAAATATTTAAAATATCAACTTCATTCTCTTATCGGTGTTTTTATTGGTTACATGTGTTACTACATTGTCCGTAATAACTTCGTTCTATCCACTCCCTATCTGGCAGAAAAATTAGAGCTTTCTAAGACACAAATTGGTTTACTGACATCCTCTTTGCTGATTACATATGGGTGTAGTAAAGGCGCAATGAGTATCTTGGCAGATAAAGCTAATCCTCGCTACTTTATGGCTTTAGGGCTTCTTCTTTGTATTCTTATTAATATTATGATGGGGTTCTCAACAAGCTTCTATTTATTCGTAGGATTAGTCATTTTATTAGGGGTATTCCAGGGAATGGGGGTAGGTCCTTCAATTATTACAGTTGGATATTGGTATCCACGTAGCCAACGTGGGCGAGCAAGTACAACTTGGAATGTATCACATAATTTAGGTGGTGGTATTGTGGCTCCTATTGTAGGTGCTAGTCTTGCTTATCTCGGTTCTGAACAATGGGAAATTTCTACTTATGTTGTACCGAGTATCATTGCCTTAATTGGTGTTTTCCTTGTGTTATTTTTTGTGAAACGCCGTCCTGCTGAAGAAGGATTGCCAACTGTTGAGGAAATGTATAACGAAGAAACGGTTAATACAAAATTAAAAGGTCATTTATCTGAAAAGCCAGAAAACATGACTGCATTCCAAATTTTTTATAAATTTGTCGTTAAAAACCCTAATTCTTGGTATCTCGTTGGTGTTGATATTTTCACCTATATGGTTCGTTTTGGTATGTTAACCTGGATTCCGCTTTATCTTCTTAAAGAAAAAGGTCTTACTAAAACAGATATGGGCGCTGCATTTATGATTTTTGAATGGGCAGCTATTCCATCAACGCTCATTGCTGGATGGTTAATTGATAAATTTTTCCGTGGAAAAATTATGTATTTACCAATGATTTGTATGACGATTGTTTTCTTCTGTGTATTCGGCTACATGAACTCAGAATCTATTTTTGCCATTATTTTATTCTCTGCAATAGTTGGGTGTTTGGTCTATATTCCTCAATCTATGGTTGCAGTACAAGCAATGGAAGTTATTCCTAGTTTTGCATTAGGATCTGCAGTAGGGTTACGTGGATTTATGAGTTATATCGTTGGCTCCACATTTGGTACAACATTGTTTGGTTTTGTTGTAGATAAATTTGGTTGGAGTAGTGGATTCTATACCATCATGTGTGGCGCGGTGATGTGTTTTATTTTCTGCTATTTATCTCACCGTGGCTTGCAAAAAATTCTTAATATGCAATAAACAAAAAAGGCGTTTTAATTCAAAACGCCTTTTTTATTGAACCTTAACTATTTGCCCTAGCAAAAGCAGCCGCTTCAGCGATTAATTGGTCATCAGGTCTAATACCTGTGTAGAGCTCAAATTGTTCGACAGCTTGTAGCACAATTACTTCTGCACCAGAAATGGTTTGTTTGCCTTGCTGTTGAGCAAATTGGATAAACGGTGTTTCAGCAGGAATCGCCACCACATCAAAAGCGGTTTGAGCTTGTTGAATGAGATTTTCAGGAAAGGCAAGATCAAATTCTTCTTTTCCACCTTTCATCCCAATTGGCGTAACGTTGACTAAAATGTCTGCCGATTGATTGTCTAAAGATGGGATATATTCATAGCCATAAAGTGCGGCTAAATTTTTACCTGTTTTTTCATTTCGAGCAAAAATCTTCAGATGCTCAAGTCCGCTGTTTTTAAAGGCCGCAACGACCGCTTTAGCCATACCACCACTGCCTCGTACAATCACACGACTCTTTTTATCTAATTGATATTCTTTGATAAGTTTAACAATGGCAATATAGTCTGTGTTGTAAGCGCGAAGAAAACCTCGATCATTCACAATGGTATTCACAGACTGAATGGCTTGTGCAGAAGAAGAGATTTCATCTAAAAATGGCATACAGCTTTCTTTAAATGGCATCGAAACAGCACAGCCTCGAATACCAAGTGCACGAATACCTTTGACTGCGCTTTCAATATCTGTGGTGGTAAAGGCTTTATAGATAAAATTAAGCCCTAATTTTTGATACAGATAGTTATGGAATGTTGTGCCAAAATTGCCCGGTCTGCCAGAAAGAGACATGCAAAGTTGGGTGTCTTTGTTAATCATATTTTGGTCTTAAATATTCAAATTTATATCATCATCAATAAAATATTGATTCATTTCAAAAGCTGGTTTTGCCGCTTTGTCTTTGCCGACAATACGAGCAGGCACACCTGCTGCTGTGGCATATTCAGGCACAGGTTGGAGTACAACAGAATTGGCGCCGATTTTGGCATATTTGCCTACTTCGATATTGCCGAGAATTTTTGCGCCCGCCCCAATCATCACACCTTCTCGTACTTTTGGATGGCGATCGCCGGATTCTTTACCTGTACCACCCAGGGTGACGCCTTGCAAGATAGACACATCATTTTCAATTACCGAAGTTTCGCCCACGACAATACCGGTAGCATGGTCAAACATAATGCCGTGCCCAATTTTGGCGGCAGGGTGAATATCCACATCGAAAGCTACTGAAATTTGATTTTGTAAATAAAGTGCGAGTGCTTTTCGATTTTGGTTCCACAAATAATGGGTAATGCGATAGCTTTGAATGGCGTGAAAACCTTTTAAATAAAGCAATGGGGTAGACCATAATTCCACGGCAGGATCGCGGTGGCGCACGGCTTTAATATCACAAGCAGCACAATCAATGATATTTGGCTCGGCCTGATAGGCTTCTTCAATAATTTCACGCAGCGAAATTGCCGGCATGATCGGGTTAGCCAGTTTATTCGCTAGTAAATAACTCAAGGCACTGCCAAGATTTTGATGTTTTAAAATGGTGGAATGGAAAAAGCTGGCGAGCATTGGTTCGCATTCTGCTAATTCTTTTGCCTCTTGGCGAATGTGTTGCCATACTTCTAACGTCATTTTTTCTCCTTATTCGCCTTTTCGTTCACGACCTAATAAGCTCAGTGAGACTTCTTGTGCACTTTTACCACAAAAGAGCATTTGGTAAATTTGTTCTGTAATCGGCATTTCGACGCCTTGTCGTTGCGCTAATAAATAGGTTTCTTTGGTGTTATAAAAACCTTCTACCACTTGACCAATTTCATCCATGGCTTGTTGGCTATCGGTACCTTTACCAAGCATTAAACCAAACCGACGATTACGGGATTGGTTATCGGTACAAGTGAGCACTAAATCCCCTAAACCAGACATACCCATAAAGGTTTGCGTATTAGCCCCCATGGATACGCCTAAGCGAGTAATTTCCGCAATCCCACGGGTAATCAATGCTGTTCTGGCATTGGCACCAAATCCCATACCATCTGAAATACCTGCACCAATCGCAATTACGTTTTTAATGGCGCCACCTAATTGAACGCCGATCATATCTTGGTTTACATACACCCGAAAATGCTGACTGCAATGAATCCGAGCTTGAAATTCTAAGGCAAATTTTTCATTACGAGAGGCAAGGGTAATCGCCGTAGGCAAACCTTGAGCCAATTCTTTCGCAAAAGTGGGACCTGAAAGCACTGCTGTCGGAATTCCTTTACCTAAGGTTTCTTCCACTACTTCTTGTAGTAATCGGCCTGTGTTGCGTTCTAATCCTTTGGTTGCCCAAATTAAACGATGATCAGGTTTTAAGTGCGGTCGAATTTTTAACAGAATTTCACCAAAAGCATGGCTTGGCACCACAATTAAAATGTCTTTAGCTTGATCAAGCGCAGTTTTCAAATCTAATTCTAAATGCAAACTTTCTGGAAATTCAATATCAGGCAGAAAACGGCGATTTTGACGTTCCTGTTGCATTTGATGAATGTGATCGGGATTGTGCCCCCAAAGATAGGTTGGAGAACCATTGCGAGAAAATGAGATAGCGAGCGCTGTTCCATAAGAACCGCAACCAAGAATGGTAATTGGAGATTGGGATGCGTTCATTTCAATCACCTTTAAAATAAAAGGGCAGGCGATATCGCCTGCCCTCATCACAATTAATGTTGGGTTTCCTGATTTTCTTCCGCTTCGGCTGCTGCTTGCTGCTTGTTCATGTAATCAATGAACAACGCATCGAAGTTTACCGGAGAAAGATTTAATGCCGGGAATGTACCACGATTCACTAAGTTAGAAATCAATTCACGTGCATAAGGGAAAAGCATATTTGGGCATTGAGATGTTAAGCAGTGTGCCATTTGAACATCTTCTAAACCGCTGATTGTAAATACGCCAGCTTGTTTCACTTCACAAATAAACGCCACATCACCAGAGTCTTCCATGGTGGTTTCTACGTTGATGTTTAACGTGACTTCGTATAAATCTTCACCTACCTGAACGGCTTCAGTGCTTAAGTCGAAGCCAAGTTTTGGTTTCCATTCTTGGTGGAAAATATGAGGAAGATTTGGCGCTTCAAAAGAAACATCTTTTACATAAATACGTTGAATTTGAAGTACCGCTTCTTGTTCTTCAGCCGCTACTTCAGGTTGTTGATTTTGTTCAGACATAGAGGATCCTTACTTATGTTTTTTTACTAATGGTAAATTTGCACCCGCCCAAGCCGCTAAACCGTCTTTTAAGACATAAACTTTTTCAAAGCCTTGTTTGGTTAAAAGTTCTGCGGACGTAGCAGAAGAAACACCGTTAACATCCACAATGATAAGCGGTTTTTCTTTGTGATGTTCAATTTTGCCTACATTTTGATTTTTAATTTCAGTTGGAAGCAAGTTTACGCTACCAATGATATGGCCGCGTTGGAATTCATCAATAGGGCGTAAATCAATCACCACGGCTTCTTCGTCATTCATTAAGCGAACGGCTTCAGGATTGGTGATGACGCGATATTTTTGTGTCGCACTTTTAAAAAAGGTGAAAAGTGTCATAAAAAGGACAGCAAACCATGCGATCGTTAAAAAAGTGTGTTTTTGAGCAAATTCAATTGCTTGAGGTATAAATTCTTGCATGTTGTTCTCAACTTAATTTTAATAATGAATAAGAGTTTATCTTCAGATGAAATAAGGCTTTAAGTATAACCGCACTTTAGTTATCTTTCAAAAAAATTATCAAGGAAACGTAACGTTGGCGAAAGCTTATACAATCGGATTAATAAAAATGTGATCGGGATCATAAATATACTATCTTTGTGTTTATTCTACGCCTAATTAAGTAGAGAATAGCCAAACTTAGATGATTAAACGTGAAAGGAGACGCGCATGAAATTAAAAAAATTAACGGCACTTATGATGCTCGGATTCGGTTTTTCGGTCGCACAAGCTGCGGAATTACCTAATATTACAATTTTAGCAACAGGTGGCACGATTGCCGGAAGTGGCGAAACTGCCGTTTCTTCTGCTTATAAAGCAGGGCAACTCAATGTTGATGCACTAATTGATGCGGTGCCCGAAATTAAGCAGCTTGCAAATATAAAAGGTGAGCAAATTGTAAAAATTGGTTCACAAGATATGAGCGATGATGTGTGGTTAAAATTAGCGAAAGCGATTAATGCACAGTGTAAAGATACCGATGGTTTCGTGATTACTCATGGTACCGATACCATGGAAGAAACCGCTTATTTCTTAGATCTTACCGCGAAATGTGAAAAACCAATTGTATTAGTCGGTGCAATGCGTCCTGCGACAGAAAAAAGTGCGGATGGTCCGTTAAACCTTTATAACGCCGTCGTCGTGGCAACGGATAAAAAATCATCTGGTCGCGGTGTATTAGTGGCGATGAATGATGAAGTATTAGGTGCTCGTGATGTGACCAAGATGAGTACCACTGCGGTGCAAACGTTCCATTCTCCAAACTATGGTACCTTGGGTTATATCCATAACAGTAAAGTAGATTACGAGCGTTCACCTGAAAGCAAACATACTGTAAACACACCATTTAACGTAGATAAATTAGACAGCTTACCGAAAGTAGGCATTGTTTATGCGTATTCTAATGCTCCAATTGAGCCGTTAAATTCACTATTGGATGCGGGCTATCAAGGCATTGTTTCTGCGGGTGTGGGTAATGGTAACGTGAATGCAGCACATTTAGAACGTTTAGAAAAAGCGGCGAAAGATGGTGTTGTGGTGGTACGCTCATCTCGTGTGCCAACCGGTTACACAACACGTGATGCTGAAGTAGATGATTCTAAATATGGTTTTGTGGCTTCAGGTACATTGAATCCGCAAAAAGCACGTGTGTTATTACAATTAGCCTTAACACAAACAAAAGATCCAAAAGTGATTCAACAATACTTCGAGGATTTCTAGGAAAGTCATTGAAAGTGCGGTCAGAATTTGAATCAAATTTTAACCGCACTTTCGGATAAAATAGACTAATCCAATTAATAAATATAGATAATGCACTAGTTTGTTGTTAATATATGTTCCGGAATTATTTTTAAAATTAATATGGAGAAAATATTATGATTTGGGCTCAACTTTTAGTCGTCCTACTCTTTATTTACCTAGGGGCTAGATTAGGCGGTATTGGTATCGGTTTCATGGGTGGTATGGGTGTTGTTGCACTTTCACTACTTGGCTTAAAACCTGGCGCCATTCCGTTTGATGTAATTTCAGTTATCATGTCTGTAATCATGGCGATTGCGGCAATGCAAGTTGCGGGTGGTATGGATTTCTTAGTAAAAATGGCTGAAAAAATCCTACGTAAAAATCCCAAATACATCACTTTCCTTGCGCCAACGGTGACTTATTTTATGACTGTACTTGCGGGTACTGGCCACACAGCGTTCTCAACACTTCCAGTGATTGCTGAAGTGGCAAAAGAACAAGGTATTCGTCCTTCACGTCCACTTTCTATTGCGGTTATCGCTTCACAAATTGCGATTACAGCCTCTCCAATTTCTGCTGCGGTGGTATTCCTTTCTGCTGAATTAGAGAAAAACTTTGGTTTAAGTTACTTACAATTATTAGGTATTTGGATCCCAACTACTTACGCAGCATGTATGATTACTGCGGTGATTTGTAACTTCCTTGGTAAAGATTTGAAAGATGATGAAGTTTACCAAGATCGTCTAGCAAAAGGTTTAATTACTATGCGTGGTGAAATGCAAATTGAGATCAAACCTTATGCAAAACGTTCTGTCGCAATTTTCCTTATCGCGATTTTAGTGGTCATGCTTTATGCCACTGCAATCAGTAAAACAGTTGGTTTAATTCAAAACCCAATTCTTTCTCGTGATAACGCCATTATCTCTTTCATGCTTGCAACTGCAGCCATTATCACTATGGCATGTAAAGTGGATACCGCAAAAATTACTAATGCAGCAACCTTTAAATCTGGTATGTCAGCGGTAATTTGTGTGCTTGGTGTAGCATGGTTAGGTAATACTTTTGTTGAAGGTCATATCGATCAAATTAAAGCGGTATCAGCTGAGTTCTTACAACAATACCCTTGGAGTTTAGCGGTAATCTTGTTCTTCGCAAGTACCTTACTTTACTCACAAGCTGCAACTGCGAAAGCATTATATCCAACTGCAATTTTATTAGGTGTTTCTCCGGAAGCCGCGATTGCAGCATTTGCCGCAGTATCAGCATTATTCATTCTTCCTACTTACCCAACCTTAATTGCGGCAGTAGAAATGGATGATACCGGTTCAACTCGTATCGGTAAATATGTATTCAACCACCCATTCTTAGTGCCAGGTGTGATTGCAATCAGCTTATCTGTATTATTCGGTTTCTTAATGGCGGGTGCAGTTTTATAATCTCCCATTAAGCTAACATAAATGAAAACCATCTTGTCTGCAGATAAGATGGTTTTTTTAATGGGGAACTTCTTCTCACTGTGATACTCTAAAGGGCAACCTATTTTTATATATAAGGAAAACCAATGAAGTTATTTAAAATCCTTTTTGCTGCATTAATTGCTTATGTGCCAACAGCATGGTCTGCGGTGGATTATAATATTAAATATAGTTCCAATTATTTAATGCCGGCGTATGTGCATTTTAAGGCTGATGGTTCACAGTATTCAGTCAATGCGAAAATTAATATTCCGTTGTACAACATTGTGTTTACTTCTCGTGGTTCGCAAACTGCGAGCCAATTTAAAATGGTGAATTATCAAGATGTGCGTAATGGTAAGCCTTATGCTATTTCTAAAATTTCGCCAACAACAATTGAATACGGTAAAGTGAAAAATGGGTTAGAAACCGAACCGTTAACATTACCGACTTTTGACTTATTCACCATGGCATTTCAGTTGAGCTATTACGATAAATTGCCAACCAGTTTCCAAATTACAAACGGTAAAAAACTTTACCCAATGGAAAATGTGAATGTGAAGAAAGTGGAAAAACAGATCCAATATAACAAGCAAACTGTCACGGAAATCACTTATTCATTTAAAACAGGTAATAAGGATATTATGGTGAAGAAATTCTCAGGTGAACAATTTCCACGTTATATCAAATACACCAGAGATGGTGATGATTATGAGTTAGAGTTTGATGAGTTTGTCAAATAATATAAGATGATAAAAAGAAGCCACGCTAGATTGCGTGGCTTTTTATTTGATTGCTTAGTGTGCATACATAAATACTTGAACGAGAAGAAGTATCGATGAGATAACAAATTGACAGCCCACGATTGGCATGACAAATTTCAGCCATTTATTGAATGGAATACCAAGCATTTGTAGCGTGACAAGGACTAATCCTGTTGGCGCAAGGAATAACATAATATATTGTCCCCAGTTATAAGCCGATACGACGATATCTCTTGGAATGCCAACAGTATCAGCCAGCGGTGCCATAATTGGCATAGCGAGTACGGCAAGGCCTGAAGAGGAAGGTACAACCAATCCTAAGAAAATGAAGACAATGAGCTGACCAATAATAAAGACACCACCATTCATTCCACCAACAAGATGCGTCATATAATCGAGAATAGTGTCTGAAATCATCCCTTGTTCCAGAATGATATTAACTGCTCGAGCTAACCCGATAATCAATGCGACGCCGACTAATTCAGAAGCACCATGAGTAAATCCATTTACGACATCTTTTTCAGGCAATCCGCTGATAAACATAATAATGATGGTGATGGCCAGGAAGGAAGCCGCCATCTGAGGGAACCACCAACCGCCAAACATCACACCCCATACCATGAGAGGAAAGGCAGCGCTAAATAGAATCAGAATCAGTTTTCTTCTAAAGGTAAATTCAACCTTAGCATCCGGATCGATATCTTTCATATAGAGATCATAGAAGGCTTGGCGATCATCGTACGTATAAGAAAACTCAGGATTGGCACGTAGTTTTTTACAGTACCAATACATGTAGGCAATAACACAAGCTCCACCAAGAATCAGACCCAGTGTACGAAATCCCATCCCTTCAGTGAATGGAATACCTGCAGCGTTTGAAGCAATAACAACGGAGAATGGATTAATTGTAGAGAAGGCAGTACCCATTGAAGCTGCGAGAAATATGGCGCCGACACAGACAATCGAATCATAACCCAAGGCTAAAAAGACAGGAACAAGAATCGGGTAGAAGGCCACGGCTTCTTCTTCAATTCCGCAGGCAGTACCACCTAACAACATCAGCACGCAGACAGCAAATACAACAGAGAATTCATTTCCTTTCGTTTTCTTGGTGAGCGACATTAATCCGGCATTAAAGGCTCCAGTCTTGTTTATGACACCAATCATCCCACCGAGTATAAAGATGAAAATCATAATATCCGCGACTTCAATGGTGCCATCCACCATGGCGTGAATCATATCGGTAATGCCTTTTTCGTGTTGTTCAATGCGTTGATAGGTATCGGGGATAGCAATCGGCTTTTTGATAATACCGTTGGTGAAATGAGAAAGTTGAATTTTGATATTGAGTTGATTAAGGGTTTGTTCTGTTGCTGGATAGCTTTGATCGGGAATTCCGTGGGTTTTGACAATAAAATGATTTTCGGTGCTGTCGTAGGAAAGTTTAGAGTAGGACCCTGAGGGAATAAGCCAAGTAAGACCAATAGCAATAAGAAGAATAATAAAGAGAATGCTAAATGCGGAAGGGAATTTCATCTTTTTCTTTGATGCTTCCATTATGGAGAACTCCTTGTGTTCGGATTAATCAATAAGCCGAGCGCGTATTCTACACAAAACGAGCAAAAAAGCAAAGGATGATTTTTGAAAGAATGTAATAATAGCAAGGTTGGCAATCGTTTACCTGAAGCCAGAGTTTATTGTAATTAAGCCTGGCTTAAGTCTATTTTATTTAGGAAAATTGAGCAATTTTTTCACTCAAATCATCCAACATTTCATAACGTTTTCGGTACATCGAGCGTTTTTTGCTGGCGATTTCTTCCAGTGGTTTGCGAGCACTTTCAAGCGGTAATTGCCAATATTGACCATTTAATTGCCCTTGGTTTTCTTGCCAGAATTCATCGTAATTGAATAGGATTTTACTGCGCGCAGATAGGCGATATTTACCTTGTGAAGTGTGAGGAATACCGATTAATTCACATTGCCATTTTTCGGCTAACAAGCGGAAAACATTCATCAACATAAACATCGGGCGAACGCCATGTAATTCTTTTGTAGCCTGTTTCACGGCTTCTTGCGCCTCTTCATAAGAAGGGCCTTGAATTGAGGCAATGAGTAATTTATTTGGCTTTAAGAAGGTGAAAGAAGCATCATAAATGCTACGCCCATCATTGTCTTTTAAGTTAATGGAAAAATAACCTTCAAAAGGGTCAATCTGATTGATATTGAAATAAATACCAAGTTGATCTGTTAATTGTGTTAATAAAAGGGATTTTTCTTGGAGTAGTTTTTGGCAAAATTCTACGCCCATTTTTTCTTCAAGCATTAACAGATTATTGGTAATGGCACTGAGTCGCTCTGCTGCAGAAAAACGTTTATCACAATAGGTCGCGAGCAATGCATTAAAACGATATGGATTTTGTTGAAAAAGCGGAATCCAGGTTTGATTAGTATTCAAGAAATCAACCAGTGCATCACATTGTTTTTTAAATAAAAATTTGCGTCCGTAATAACGGGCTTTATCCCTTAATTGTTTTTTTAATGGATGATTACAAGAATCGGGTAGTAATTCTTGAAAGGTCGCGAAAGTAATAGTTTGTTTTGCTGTCATAATGGATAAAGTGCGGTTATTTTTTCAAACGTTTTTTATTGGGTAAAATCATGCTGATTTTTGACCGCACTTATTGTACCCGTATTCCATGGTTTTTCCAATTAACCATCAATTAAGGTGGTTCTTTACTTGCCTATTTTTCGATTTCTCCTTAATATGCCAAATCCTACCTTGAATTTATGCAACTCATCCCCATATTCAATGAAATTATAGAATTGATGTAAGAGAGATAATTATGAACGCCAAAAGAACTCAACAACGTACACTTCCTGTATTGCCATTACGGGATGTTGTCGTTTTCCCTTATATGGTGATGCCACTTTTTGTTGGGCGTGCAAAATCCATTAGCGCCCTTGATGAAGCCATGAATGAGGGCAAACAATTATTATTGGTGTCACAAAAGCAAGCAGATTTAGAAGAACCTACCGTTGATGATGTATTCGATGTCGGGACGATTGCCAATATTATTCAATTATTAAAATTGCCAGACGGCACAGTGAAAGTGTTGGTGGAAGGGCAACAACGCGCGAAAATCAATCAATTAAATGATGGTGAAGACCATTTTTCTGCGGAAGTTACACCGATTGAAACCACATTTGGTGATGAAAAAGAATTAGATGTGGTGAAGGCAGCTGTTTTAAATGAATTTGAAAGCTATCTTCAACTCAATAAAAAAATTCCTGCAGACGTTTTAGGTGCATTACAACGCATTGATGATGCCGATCGTTTAGCGGATACCATGGCTGCGCATATTCCAGTAACTGTTCGCCATAAACAAAGCGTATTAGAGCTTGCAGATGTGCAAGAGCGTTTAGAATACTTGCTCGGCATGATGGAATCTGAAGCGGATATTCTTCAAGTTGAAAAACGTATTCGTGGCCGTGTGAAAAAACAAATGGAGAAAAGTCAGCGTAACTATTATCTTAGCGAACAAATTAAAGCGATTCGCAAAGAAATGGACGAAGGCGAAAGCGAAGATACCATTGATGAAGTTGAACAACTTCGTCAAAAGGTTGAAGCGGCAGGTATGCCAGTAGATGTACGCGAAAAAGTAGAAAGTGAGTTACAAAAACTCAAAATGATGTCGGCGATGTCTGCGGAAGCAACGGTGGTGCGTAGCTATGTTGAGTGGATGCTTCAAGTACCATGGCATAAACGTACTAAAGTGAAGAAAGATATCGCAAAAGCACAACAAGTCTTAGATGCAGATCACTATGGTTTAGAACGTGTGAAAGAACGCATTTTAGAATACCTTGCGGTGCAAGCACGTTTAAACAAAATCAAAGGCCCAATCCTTTGCTTAGTCGGGCCACCAGGGGTAGGTAAAACCTCACTAGGTCAATCTATTGCGAATGCCACAGGTCGTAAATATGTGCGTATGGCATTAGGAGGGGTACGCGATGAAGCAGAAATCCGTGGTCACCGTAAAACTTATATTGGTGCATTACCGGGTAAATTGATTCAAAAAATGGCAAAAGTTGGCGTGAAAAACCCACTCTTCTTGCTTGATGAGATCGATAAAATGTCTTCGGATATGCGTGGTGATCCTGCGTCAGCTTTGTTAGAAGTGCTTGATCCAGAACAAAATACCACCTTCAACGATCATTATCTTGAAGTGGATTACGATTTGTCTGATGTGATGTTCGTGGCAACCTCAAACTCCATGAATATTCCAGGTCCATTGTTAGACCGTATGGAGGTGATTCGTCTTTCTGGTTATACCGAAGATGAAAAACTCAATATTGCGATGCAACATTTATTACAAAAACAAATTGAACGTAATGGATTGAAAAAAGGCGAATTAACCATCGAAGAAAACGCCATTTTAGATATTATCCGTTATTACACCCGTGAAGCCGGTGTGCGTGGATTAGAGCGTGAGATTTCTAAAATCTGTCGTAAAGCGGTGAAGAATTTATTGGTAAACCCAAAAGTGAAATCCATTACCGTTAATTCAGACAACTTGCATGACTATCTTGGTGTGAAACGTTTTGAATTTGGTAAAGCGGATACGCAAAACCGTGTAGGCGAAGTAACAGGCCTTGCATGGACAGAAGTGGGCGGTGACTTACTGACTATTGAAACTGCGTCAGTGGTGGGCAAAGGTAAATTAACCTTCACTGGTTCATTAGGCGATGTGATGAAAGAATCGATCCAAGCAGCGATGACCGTAGTCCGTGCACGTGCTGAAAAATTGGGTATCAATTCTGAATTCCATGAAAAACGTGATATTCACATTCACGTGCCAGATGGTGCCACACCAAAAGATGGTCCAAGTGCAGGTATCGCAATGTGTACTGCATTGGTTTCTTGCTTAACGGGTAACCCAGTGCGTGCTGATGTCGCGATGACGGGTGAAATCAGCCTACGCGGTAAAGTATTACCAATTGGCGGATTGAAAGAAAAATTACTTGCGGCACATCGTGGAGGCATTAAAACTGTATTGATTCCAAAAGATAATGTGAAAGATTTGGAAGAAATTCCAGATAACGTGAAAGAAAATCTTGCGATTCATGCGGTAGAAACCATTGATGAAGTGTTAGGCTTAGCGTTAGAGAATCCACCAGAAGGCATTGAATTCGTGAAAGTGGAAACGAAAGCGAAAGCACCACGCCGTAAAGCTGCGACTAAAACAGCAAGAGCGGTCAATTAATGATTTATTTTTTAGGGCTTGTGAAAACAAGCCCTGTTGACTTTTAATTATGCAAAAATTTCCTCCTCTTTCCCTTTATGTTCACATTCCTTGGTGTGTGCAGAAATGCCCTTATTGTGATTTCAATTCGCATGCACAGAAAGGCACAATTCCTGAACAAGAATATGTACAACATCTAATAGCCGATCTTGAGGCAGACTTAGAGAAATATCAGGCTAGTATTCAACATCGTCCACTTCATTCAATTTTTATTGGTGGTGGCACGCCGAGTTTATTTTCAGCGGAAAGCATCAAGTTTTTATTGGCAGAAATTCAACGTCGTATTCCTTTTTCAGAGAATATTGAAATTACCATGGAAGCCAATCCTGGCACCGTGGAAGCGGAGCGTTTTAAAGGTTATGTGGAGGCTGGTGTAACGCGTATTTCTATGGGCATCCAAAGTTTTAATGACGATAAATTACAACGTTTAGGGCGTATTCATAATGCGGCGGAAGCTAAAAGTGCGGTCAGTTTGGCGAAAGTTTCTGGGTTAAAAAGTTTCAATTTGGATTTAATGCATGGCTTGCCAAACCAAACGCTTGAGGAAGCCTTAGATGATTTGCAGCAGGCCATTGATCTTGCTCCACCACATCTTTCTTGGTATCAACTCACCATTGAACCCAATACCATGTTTGCTTATCGTCCGCCTACATTGCCGGATGATGATGAGCTTTGGGATATTTTTAAGCAAGGTCACCAACTTTTAATCGAAGCCGGTTATCAGCAATATGAAACATCCGCTTATGCGAAACCGGGCTTTCAGTGTCAGCATAATTTGAATTATTGGCGATTCGGGGATTATTTGGCGATAGGTTGCGGTGCCCATGGAAAACTCACTTTTCCTGATGGTGATATTTTACGTTTTTCTAAAACGAAGCATCCGAAAGGCTATTTGCGTGGTGAATACCTTTATGAAGAAAAAAACGTGGAAAAAAATGACCGCGCTTTTGAATTCTTTATGAATCGCTTCCGCTTACTGGAAGCGGTGCCCAAACAAGAGTTTGAGTATTACACGGGGGTTTCGCAAAGTGCGGTCAAAAATCAAATTGATTTTGCTATTCAACAAAATTATATCGTGGAAACACCAGATTTTTGGCAGATCACCGAACACGGCAAATTGTTTTTGAACGAGCTGTTAACACTTTTTTTAGATGAATAAAATTTTTTCATCATCATGAATAAATTTTTACACTTGTTTATTTAATAGTGTCGTATTAAAGTAAAGCAAACGTTTACGTTGTTATCCACGATTTAAAAGGGAGAGAAAAATGGACCAATTAGAAATGAAAAAATTAGCGGCACGTGCGGCGTTAAAATATGTTAAGCCCGATACCATTGTTGGCGTGGGAAGTGGTTCAACAGTGAATTGTTTTATTGAGGCCTTAGGTGAATTAAAAGATCAAATTCAAGGTGCGGTGGCCGCATCTAAAGCCTCAGAAGAATTATTACGTAAACAGGGCATTGAAGTATTTAGTGCTAACGATGTATCAAGTTTAGATATTTATGTGGATGGCGCAGATGAAATCAATCCACAAAAAATGATGATCAAAGGCGGCGGTGCGGCACTGACTCGCGAAAAAATTGTGGCCGCTTTAGCAAAAAAATTTATTTGTATCGTGGATTCTAGTAAACAAGTGGATGTGTTAGGCAGCACATTCCCATTGCCAGTAGAAGTGATTCCAATGGCACGTTCACAAGTTGGTCGTAAATTAGTCTCTCTTGGTGGTGCCCCAGAATATCGTGAAGGCGTGGTGACTGATAACGGCAATGTGATTTTAGATGTACATAATTTCGCCATTTTAAATCCAGTGGAAATGGAAAAAGAATTGAATAATGTCGCGGGTGTAGTAACAAATGGTATTTTTGCCTTACGTGGGGCAGATATTGTGATTGTTGGTACACCAGACGGCGCAAAAATTATTGATTAATAAAAATAAGGAAGCAAACATGACAAACAAAGTCTCACTCGACAAATCAAAAATTAAATTTGTGCTATTAGAAGGTGTGCACCAAAGTGCATTAGATACCTTACATGCGGCGGGCTATACCAACATCGACTTTTACAAAAAAGCCTTAGATGGTAATGAGCTAAAAGAAGCCATTAAAGATGCGCATTTTATCGGCTTACGTTCTCGTACTAATTTGACTAAGGAAATGATTGAAGCTGCGCCGAAGCTTATTGCTATTGGCTGTTTCTGTATCGGTACCAACCAAGTGGATCTTAATGCAGCAAAAATGCGTGGGATTCCAGTATTTAACGCGCCATTCTCTAATACACGTTCTGTGGCTGAATTAGTGTTGGGTGAGATTTTGCTCTTAATGCGCAATATTCCTCAAGCGAATGCAGATGTGCATCGTGGTTTATGGAATAAATCGGCAGTGGGTTCTCATGAAGTGCGCGGCAAAAAATTAGGTATCGTGGGTTACGGCCATATCGGTTCGCAATTAAGTATTATTGCGGAATCTCTAGGGATGGAAGTATATTTCTACGATATTGAAAATAAATTGCCATTGGGTAATGCAAAACAATTACACACACTTGAAGAGTTGTTAGGTTCTTGTGATGTGATTTCGCTTCATGTACCAGATTTACCTTCAACTCGTAATTTAATGAGTGCTGAACGTATTGCGCAATTAAAACAAGATTCTATTTTGATCAATGCGGCACGTGGTACGGTAGTGGATATCGATGCTTTAGCTGCAGCACTTGAACAGGGTAAAATCCGTGGTGCGGCGATTGACGTATTCCCTGTTGAGCCTGCATCAATCAATGAAGAGTTTGTTTCGCCATTACGTAAATTTGATAATGTGATCTTAACCCCGCATATCGGTGGTTCAACCGCGGAAGCGCAAGAAAACATTGGTTTTGAAGTCGCGGGTAAATTTGTGAAATATTCAGATAACGGTTCAACCCTTTCTTCTGTTAATTTCCCTGAAGTATCCTTGCCAGAACACGTTGGCACAAAACGTTTGCTTCATATTCACGAAAACCGTCCGGGTGTATTAAACAAATTAAACCAAATTTTTGTTGAAGCTAATCTCAATATTGCAGCGCAATTTTTACAAACCGATCCGAAAATTGGTTATGTCGTAGTGGATATCGAAACAGATGATGCGTCTCCGTTATTGGCTAAACTTCGTGAAATTGAAGGCACAATCAAAGCACGTGTGCTGTATTAATTTGATAAATTAAGCAAAAACTGACCACACTTTGTGTGGGATGGAAAGCAAAATGGGCAAAGTAGATTCTCTTACTTTGCCCATTTTTATTAACTGTTTGCAGCTTACATTTATTTGATCATGGCCTTAAACAGGTTTCGGCGATCTGAATTAAATGTCGGCTGTGCGGTTGGTATGGATAAAACCATACGCAAACAATCTTGCGTCAGTTGAACCGCTTGCTCGTTAGTTAGATTCGGGTCGAGTGGTGAATGTAAGGAACAACTTAAATATTGCGGTACATTTTCAAGACTACTAACGGTGAAGGTTAGCGCTTTGTACGGCAGTTGAACGGTGAGTTTATCACCTAATTCACGCGGTTCCCATTGTTGTTGAGGACCTGGCAGAATCACCACACTCATCATCCACGGGGTTAATACTGTGCCGATCCATTGGTCTTCGAATAAAACAAATTTAGGGCAGAAACACTCGATGCCTTTATGAAAGAAAGGGAGATCTTGCATTTCTGGCACAATGTTTTGCATTTCGGTAAGGAAAATCTCCGTTGGATTTTCTTCAAAGCCAGTGACAGAGGTTAAAAGTGCGGTAGAGTTTTTACTCGTAAATCCTGAAGATTTACTCGCTCCTTCGGAGCCGTTGGCAAAGCCAACGTTCAAAAAGCTTTGCTTTTTGTCAGGTGTTTTTTCGTGTCGATACATGGTTTATTTTTCAATATTAATAAGATTAAAGCATAGCAGGTGAAATCTTAAAGAAAGTTCCCCCCTTTCGTAAAGAGGGGGTAGGGGAGATTTAACACTTGTCTCTATTAATTAAGTCAAATCTCCCCCAGCCCCTCTTTTCTAAAGAGGGGAGTCTAGATTCAAACCATATTCACCAATCACTTGATTTAACGTTTCAAAAACCTTTGGCAACACGTTTTTTATCGTTTCCGTTAAACCAATTCCAGACTCTAGCGACTCTGGTTGGATGCCGATGAGACAAAGGTGTTTTGGAAATTCGTCCGTTAATTTCATTGCAGAAAGTACATCACAAATGCCGAGTTGGTGTGGCGAAATTTTGCGAGAGAAAAAGGTGGGCACTTGCTCGTCATGTAACACGACAATCTCACCTGGCTGTTTATTAGCAAGCACGGCATCGACAATAATCAAATGCTTGCGATTTGCCATCGCATCCAGTAATTCCATGCCACAAGTACCACCATCGATGACGTCAAAGTGCGGTTGAATTTCAGGGCGTTTTTCGAGCTCCTGCACCACGCGCACACCGACACCTTCATCGCTCAACAAAATATTGCCGACGCCAAGAATTAACGGCTTCATTACAACACCTTCACTTCAGTCACTTCGCCGTTTTCGGTATTAACTACGTGCACGGCACAGGACATACAAGGGTCGAAAGAGTGAATGGTTCTGACCACTTCTAACGGTTTAGTTGGATCTGCCACCGGTGTACCAATAATGGAAAGCTCATAAGGGCCCATTTGGTCTTGTTCATTACGCGGCCCCGCATTCCATGTAGATGGTACAACGGCTTGGTAGTTTTCAATGCGACCGTCTTTGATGACAACCCAGTGAGAAAGCATACCACGTGGTACCTCACCGAAACCAACACCACGGAATTCACCGCTTGCTGGAATATCTGTTTTGATATACGCCGTCATATCACCTTTAGCGATATTATCAATGAGCATTTGCCATTGAGCGCTTAAAATGTCGTTGATCGCACAGCAATGCACGGTACGACCGATAATACGTCCAAGGGTAGAATGTAATTGATCGGTAGTTAACGTGTTACCAGTCAATTTTTCATAAATGCCTTTTAATTCATTGAAGTGGTTGACAGTTGGCGTGTCATTCGCAGCCAAACCACACATTAAATAGGCGAGAGGACCCACTTCGACAACTTTACCGTAGAAGGTTGGTGCTTTTACCCAAGAGTATTTACCATCATCTTGCCAGCCGGTATATTTCGGACGAGTTAAGCCCGCCCAAGGTTCTAATGGCTCATCATCTTCGTACCAAGCGTGTTTACCACTTTCTTTAATACCTTTTACAACAAACTCGTCTTTTTGTTGGTCGATTGCACGGAAAGTCGATAAATCGCCGTTTTCGATATAACCACCTTTCAACATGAATTTAGAGTTATCTGCATCAATTGGGTATTCTGGCACAGATAAGTAGTTGCCTGATGTTTTACCTAAGCTTAACCATTCAGGATAGTAAGCCGCAAATACTGCCGCATCTACTTTATACACTTGGTTAATGAAGTCAGTTAAGCGATCGATACAAGCTTTCACGAACATGAGACGTTCTTGGTTTAGTACCGCTTGGGAATCTAAGTTAATTGGGTTTGCTACACCACCAATCGCCAAGTTTTGAATATGTGGTGTTTTACTACCGAGTAATGCCACCACGCGGTTAGCATCACGTTGACATTCAAGGGCTTGCAAATAGTGTGCGACGGCAATGAGGTTTACTTCTGGTGGAAGTTTCATTGCAGCATGACCGAAGTAACCGTTAGCGAAAATACCAAGTTGTCCGCTATCCACTAATGCTTGGATTTTTTTCTGTACGTTGCGGAATTCGTTAGCACTGTTTAATGACCATGTAGAGACACCTTTTAGCATATCTGCCGCTTTTTCAGGATCAGCTTTTAGTGCAGCGGTGATATCCACCCAGTCCATTGCAGAGAGTTGATAGAAATGCACGATATGGTCGTGAATGCTGTGGGCTGCAAGAATCATGTTACGAATATACTGTGCATTGACGGGGACTTTAGCACCGATAGCATCTTCTACGGCTCGTACGCTGATAATCGCGTGAACTGTAGTACATACGCCACAGATACGTTGCATAATCATCCATGCATCACGTGGGTCGGCACCTTTTACGATATTTTCCATACCGCGCCACATGGTACCAGAAGACCAAGCATTGGTGACAATACCGTTTTCAATTTCGCAATCAATACGTAAATGACCCTCAATACGGGTAATTGGGTCAATTGAGATACGTTTTTTTTCTGACATTATTCTGCTCCGCTAACTTTTTTGCTGAATGCCGCTTTTTCGGCAATAATTTTTTCTGAGTCTTCGGTATGTTTTTCTTTAAATACCGGTAATACAGGGAATAAACGAATGATTAAAATATAGGCACATACTTCAATAGATACGAAACCGATTGAAATAAGCAATTCTTCCGCAGATGGGAAATATTGATAGCCGTTGCCCGGATTATACATGATCAGCGAGTAGTTCATACGCCATAATGCTGCACCGAGTAACATGCTTAATGCCGAAATAAATAACCAACGGGAATCTGATTTTTTCTCCCCAAGGAAGAGGGTTAGTAATGGTAATACCATCAACCAGACTTCCATCCAGAACATCCATGCTTCAAATTTAGTTAATTTATCGAAACCTACAACCATTTGCAGTTTGTCGTGATAAATCAACTCACCAAAACGCACCGCTAAGAAACAGAAAATTAATCCTGCGGTAACGCGTGCCAATTGAGTAAATAAATGACGTTCATCTGGTGTTTTTCCTGCAAGACCTGCTTTAACTAAAGAACCCTCAAAAATCACAATAGAGAAGCCCATAATGAAAGCTGTCAGCAAGGAGAGAATTGGTAGCGCTTCATAGCTTTGCCATACCGGATGGACTTTGTGACCCGCTACAATCATCAAGGAACCCATTGAAGATTGGTGCATCATTGGTAACAAGGCACCCAAGGCAATAATGAAAAACATGATTTTATTCAGTTTATTAAACCATTTTTTCAAGCCGAAGAAACCAAGCCATACAGGGGCAAATTCTAGGGTCACTACGATGATATACACCGTCATACAAAATGCTGTTTCAAATAGAACAGAGTTCGTGTTGAACTGGCCTGGAATGTAGAAATACGGTAAATGCCAATAACGTCCCATATCAATGGTGATAGATAAACCACCAAGGGAATAACCGAATAAACTTGCAAGCAATGCTGGGCGAACAAGAGCGTGATATTTCCCTTTATTGAAAATATACACGGTCCAAGCGAGTGCCCAACCGCCACAGGCAAATCCTGTACCGACAAGTAAGTCAAAGGCAATCCATAAACCCCAAGGATAACCGCCGTTAAGTGCGGTCACAGAACCAATACCGAAAACCAAACGTTTTAAAATTAATAAAACGCAAAGCACAGCAAGTGGTGCAAAAAAGAGAATTGCGGCAGAAACAAGGCGACCGCCTACCGGACGTGGATTACTCATGATGCTCATCCTCCGCTTCTTCGATTTCCTTGCGTGCCTGACGCATGGCTTCTTTTTGTGCTGCAATACGCTCAGCGATTTTATCGCCATGCATATTTTTGTAAGTCATAAAGGTTAAACCGGCCAGTGCGACTAATGGCAATGCTAAACCGCGATACAAGAAGTGTTGTAAATGCGCTGCACGAGAACCTGTCGCGACTTCATCTAAGTCTGGTAAACCAAGGTTAGTAAAAGGCACACCACTTAAGGCAAGTACCTGGGTACCACCACCTTCTTTTTCACCGTAGATGTGATATTGATATGCTGGCACGGTAGCACGGTATTTATCTGTACTATTAACGTGTTGACGTGGGTAATCATATTCAGTACCACGTAATAAGCTTAAACGACGTTTCGCTTCTGCCAATAATTCTTCACGTGTACCAAAAATAATCGCACCAGTCGGGCAAACATGACAGCAACCAGGTAATTCACCTTTGTCTAAGCGTTCAACGCCTTTTTGGTTACAGAGTTCACATTTGCTGATTTCACCGAATGGATTGTCGTAATCGTATTTTGGTACATCAAATGGACAACCTACCATACAATAACGGCAACCAGTACAAATATCGGGATCATATTTTACGATACCCGTTTTTGGATCTTTGGTGAGTGCTTGAACAGGGCAAACGGCAACGCAGTTAGGGTCAACGCAATGCATACATTGTTTTTTCACGTAAGCATAGCCATTTTCTGTTTTGTCTTTGTTTGTGCCGTCACCATCGCTCCATACTTGAATCACGTTACGAGTAAATGGCGTGAGTTTGTCGTTATTTGACCAAGTTTGATCACCTTTTGGATTCACGGGTGTGTGGTTCACGTTTTGACATTCTGCCACGCATGCTTGACAACCTACACAAAGGGTAGAGTCGTAAAGCATTCCAAGTGCGCCGGGAATAGGCTCAACCGCTTCCGATGCCTGCACATTTGATACAGGCAAAGTAGATGCGATTCCGCCAAGCATACCCGCTTTTAGAAATTTTCGTCTATCCATTATTATTTACCTGTATGTTCTTCTTTCTCTGTAGCTTTAGCTTCAGAACGGGCTTTATGTTGAGCACTTAATTCGCGTAAGGTCACAACACTCACACCGGCTAGGATTGCAGCTGCACCGCCTAATAAACCAATGGCAGTCATGGTTGCACCTGAACCTTCGGTATTATTAACATCTGGTTTTTCAACGCGTGGTGTTGGGTTTTCTACACCTGCTAATTGGAAAATACCTTTGGTAAAGCCGACCCCTTTTTCGTTACAACCATAGCAAGGGTGTCCGATACCGACTGGCCAGTTATTACCGCCGACATCACAGAATTCTAAGGTAGAGCAGTTGCCGTAAGTTTCTGGCCCTTTACAACCAAGATGATATAAACACCAACCGTTGCGGTGACCATAATCGCCGTATTCTTTGGCAAAACGACCAGCATCAAAGTGCGGACGACGATAGCAGTTTTCGTGAATTAAGCGATCGTAAGCGAATAATGGACGATTTAATTTGTCCATTGCGGGTAGTTTCTTATAAGTAAGAATATAAGCGACAGTTGCAAGGAAGTTGTGTGGATTTGGTGGACAACCTGGAATATTAATTACAGGCGTGCCTTTTGGTAATACTTCAGATAAGCTGCTTGCGCCAGTTGGGTTGCCACCGCTAGAAGGTACGCCACCCCATGCTGCACAAGAACCGATCGCGATAATCGCGGCAGCCCCTTTAGCGGCTTCTTGGATGTGTTCTACAATCGGTTTACCTGCTACCATACAATAGACGCCGCCGTCTTTCACCGGAATAGATCCATCTACGACTAAAACATATTTTCCATAATATTGTTTAATTGCATTGTGCTTGTTATCTTCAGCTTGTTCCCCAAAGGCTGCAGAAAGGGTTTCGTGGTATTCTAAGGAAATCATTTCCAATACCAAGTTTTCTACTGTTGGGTGGGTCGCACGTAGTAAGGATTCAGTACAACCCGTACATTCTTGCGCACCGATCCATAATACTGGTGGGCGTTTAGGTTCGGTTAAAGCAGCGGTCATTTCTGCACCCGCTTTTGAACTTAACCCCATAGTCGCCGCAAGTGCGGTACATAACTTCATAAAATCCCGACGGGAAACTTCTGCTAAAGCAGAAAATAATCCATCACTTCGTTGCATATAATCACTCCAATTGGCACGTTACTTGTATGGTTAATCTAACTATGATATGCCCTGATGCGGGAAATTTATTTGATCGTAATCAAAAATACCCTTATTTTCCTTACAAAATAAGTGGATAAGTGATTGTTTTTACTTGGTTATTGAGAATGATTGTTATTTATTAATATTGCCTTCACTTGGAGTCCATTTTTTGTACACCAAATACAATAATAAAGTAAGGATTTGGGCCCAGAAAAACTTCGTGAATATTGACCGCACTTCAGTGTGATATGAATAAGGAAGTGGGTAAAACTAAATTCTTGGTTTTATTGATTTTTATCAACAAAATATTGTCTAAGTGAATAGATTTTATTACGCTTTTCCCTATACTGAGTAGGGTAATTTTTCTATGGAGAAAAAATGATGAGTATAGTCGTAGGTATTGTCCTTCTCGGTTTAGCTTTCACTATTTCAATGTATAACAAACTGATTAGAAAACGTAATCAGGTGAGTAGTGTTGAAGCCAGTGTGGATGTTCAGTTGAAGCGTCGTTATGATTTATTGCCAAACCTTGTCGCCACCGCAAAGGAATATATGTCGCATGAGCGTAGCCTGCTTGAGCGAATCGTGACGTTACGTGAAAGTGCTAAATTAGCCCATTCTACAAGTGAGAAATTCCAACTCAATAATGAGATTTCGGGTTTATTGCGCCATTTACAGGTTCGTCTAGAAAATTATCCGGATCTCAAAGCCAATCAAAATCTTTTGCAAATTCAGACCACACTTAGTGATGTGGAAGAGCAAATTTCTGCAGCAAGACGTACTTATAATTCAGCAGTTGAAGAGTATAACAATGCAGTGGAAATGTTCCCATCAAATTTAATCGCAAACTTGTTTAATTTCCAGAAAGGAACATTTTTCGATATTCCTCAGAATGAAGCTGAAGTCCCGAATGTGGGGAATTTATTTAAACAATAAGTGGAAAAAACATGAATACACCAAAAGAGATTGAAGGGATTCGTTTTCTTGGATTGGAAAAATTAGATGAGGAACGTTTAGCCATCAAATCCCTCATCAATAAATGGATCATTATGCTATGTGTTGGGTTATTTTTCCTCATCGGAACGATAGGGAATGGGTATCTATTAAGTACCGCATTGATCCTTGGTGTGCTCATTTATTCTTTTCGTCATTTATTTTTTAAATATAAGCGTTTTATCGCAGAATTTAAAACTCGGGTGATTAATACAATTGTCCAGGAATTTGGTTTCCACTTTAACGCTGATAGAGGTTTGAGTATTGCTGATTTCCTCTCCGTTTATGATAGTGGTCCAGCGACGTTCCGTAGTGAGGATTTAATCTTTGGTGAGTTTAACCAAACTGAAGTTGAAATCTGTGATTTTTCAGCATTTAACATGTCGTTGAAAGAGAAGTCAGTTAAAGCATTGGGCACTCAGAATTTCCAAGGCATTTTATTTAAAGCCACTTTCCCTAAAGAGCTGGCTCATTGGGTTTATGTTTGTGATAAGAAAGAAGCGGGGTTAAGAAAAGAAGGTGAAATTGCTTTGATGGATAATCCATCTTTTAATCGTTATTTTGATGTGTTTACGGAAGATCAAATCTTAGCCAGATATGCCTTATCACCTAAGTTAATGGAACGTTTTTGTGGATTGAAAGAGAAATTTAATTGCCCTATTTCGATGGTGCTTCGTAACCGAGAAGTGATTATTGCCCTCAATTTAGGCAAGAATAGTTTCGAACCATCTTTTGAAAAGTCATTGTTGGAAGACAATACGATTCGTGATTATATTTCGAGTATCAAAGGTTTTACAGATATGGTGAAAGAACTCGGGTTAAACAATCACATTTGGAAATAAGTGTTAATGGAATAAAAAAGACGAGTTTAAGTAATAAACTCGTCTTTTTTTATCTTATGAGTCTTATGCGTTGTTTGCGGCTTGTGCTTTTTTACGCTCTAAACGTAACACACCTAAATGTGTCATATAGCAACAGAAAATACAGCCAGCTACAGCGAATAATAATAGGTAGAAACCTGCATCCCAACCGAATTTATCAGCCAAAATACCAAATAATGCAGTACCAGAGAAACTACCTAAAATGTAACTTAATAAACCACGTAAACCCGTTGCTGAACCTGCTGCGAAAGAAGGAACTAGCTCGATAGTTTGAAGTGAAGATAAGAACATTGGAACATAAATTAAGCATCCAATAATACCTGCACCGATGGTTACAGTTATTAAGTCACTACCGCCCCAGTAAACGAACATTGCTGCGCCCACACCGAATAAGGTAATGATAGCAAGTGGCATACGGCGACCTTTGAAATAAGTATCTGTTAACCAACCTGCTAATAGTGTTGAAGGAATGGCTGCCCATTCAAAGATAGCAAATGCTGTACCCATTTGAGCTTTAGTGAAACCTTTAGTTTCTAACAAATAAAGAGGTAGCCAGGTTAATACACCAAAACGGATCATGTAAGTGAATACGTCAATGAAAGAAACAAACCATACATTAATGTCTTTCATAATGTAATCACGGAAGATTTCCCATGTGGTTAAATTGACGTTTTCTTCTTTTGTAACAACTAACTCTTCATTCTCATTTTCAAGAATTTTACCAACTGGTGGTAAACCTTCGTTGTAAGTACGACCCGCACCGAAGATGTAGAAAATAATGGCAACGATAGTAGCAATTGCTACAGGTACAACAAAGTGTGCGGCTTGCCAATGCTCTTGACCTAACCAAGCGATACTTGCACCCGCAATTGGTGCAACTAAACCACCACCTACGTTGTGAGAGATATTGAAGATAGCTGTCGTTACACCACGAGATTTACGTGGGAACCAGCTTGCTAATACGATATAAGCTGGACCTGCACCCATTCCTTGGAAGATACCATTAAGTACACAAAGGAATAAGAATGCCCAGAATGATGCGCTAAAGCCCATCATTAAGTTTACCGCTGCCGACATCATTAAGCCGAAAATCATAAAGTGTTTCGGATTTGATTTATCTGCGATTGCAGACATGAAACCTTTACTTAAACCATAAATAATTAACATGGTACCGGAAATGAAACCGATATCTTTTTTGGTGAAACCAAAATCGCTAATTAATTCAGGAGAAGAAAGAAGGAAGTTATTACGTAAAATGTAGAATGCCGCATAACCGATAAAGATGCCAAATAATGCATGCCATCTTAAGCGATTATAACGTTCTCTAATTTCCGCATCAGGAACAGGTGTACCTGGATTAGATTTTAGGAATGAAATCATTTAATGATCCTTAAATTTTTAATACAACAAAACTCATTTCTATATAAAAAATGAGGTGGTCAATATAAGGGGAAAAATAGAGATGTCAAATAGTAAATAAAAAATAACAAAAATTTTGACCGCACTTTTATTTCGCAAAATAGTCAGTTTTTTGCTATAATTCCGCACAATTTTCATTACAAAATAGAGAAAAACTATGTCAGAAATACCGGTTACAGAAAATGCTTATGGTGCATCAAGTATTAAAGTCTTAAAAGGGCTTGATGCGGTTCGGAAACGTCCGGGCATGTATATTGGGGATACCGATGATGGAACAGGCCTACACCATATGGTGTTTGAGGTGGTGGATAACGCGATCGATGAAGCACTTGCCGGCTATTGTTCCGATATTATCGTCACTATTCATGATGACAACTCTGTTTCCGTGCAAGATGACGGCCGTGGTATTCCAGTAGATATTCACCCAGAAGAAGGCGTTTCTGCGGCAGAAGTTATTATGACTGTACTTCACGCGGGTGGTAAATTCGATGATAACTCTTATAAAGTATCAGGTGGTTTACACGGCGTGGGTGTTTCGGTAGTAAATGCACTTTCTGATAAATTGCAATTAACCATTCGTCGCCAAGGTCATGTGTACGAGCAATTCTATCACTTGGGTGAGCCTCAAGGGCCTTTAACTATTATCGGTGAAACTCAAACGACGGGTACAACCGTGCGTTTCTGGCCAAGTCCAGAAATCTTTGCAATTACAACCTTTGATTACAAAATTTTAGCAAAACGCCTACGTGAGCTTTCATTCTTAAACTCTGGCGTATCAATTCGTTTAATCGATAAACGTGATGGTACAGAAGATCACTTCCATTATGAAGGTGGTATTCAAGCATTCGTTGAATATTTAAATAAAAATAAAAACCCAATTCACCCAAAACCATTCTATTTTTCAGCTGAAAAAGACGGTATTGGCGTGGAAGTTGCCTTGCAATGGAATGATGGCGTAAACGAAAACGTTTACTGCTTTACCAATAATATTCCACAACGTGATGGTGGTACTCACTTAGCCGGTTTCCGTGGTGCGTTAACGCGTAGCTTAAATAACTATATGGAAAGCGAAGGGTTACTGAAGAAAGAGAAAGTGAGCACATCAGGTGACGACGCGCGTGAAGGTTTGGTGGCGATTATTTCGGTGAAGGTGCCCGATCCTAAATTCTCTTCACAAACAAAAGACAAATTAGTGTCTTCTGAAGTGAAAAGTGCGGTTGAATCTGCCATGAATGAGCGTATGCAGGAGTATCTATTAGAAAATCCAGCCGATGCGAAAATCATTGTAAATCAAATTATTACAGCCGCACGCGCGCGTGAAGCGGCTCGTAAAGCACGTGAAATGACCCGTCGTAAAGGCGCATTAGATATTGCGGGTCTTCCGGGTAAATTAGCGGACTGCCAAGAAAAAGATCCTGCACTTTCAGAACTTTACCTCGTGGAGGGGGATTCTGCGGGTGGTTCGGCAAAATCAGGTCGTGATCGTAAAACCCAAGCAATTCTGCCATTAAAAGGTAAAATTCTTAATGTTGAAAAAGCACGTTTTGACAAAATGCTTTCTTCTCAAGAAGTGGGCACATTAATTACGGCGCTTGGCTGTGGTATTGGTCGCGATGAATATAATCCGGATAAATTACGTTATCACCACATCATTATCATGACCGATGCGGACGTGGACGGTTCACACATTCGTACTTTATTGTTGACCTTCTTCTATCGTCAAATGCCAGAATTAATTGAGCGTGGTTACGTGTATATTGCTCAGCCACCACTTTATAAAGTGAAAAAAGGTAAACAAGAGCGTTACATCAAAGATAACGACGAAATGGTGCAATATGAATTAATGCTTGCACTTGATGGTGCAGCGTTGCACATCAGTGCTAATGCACCAGCAATGAATGATTTAGTGTTCGAGAAATTAGTGAGTGAATACAACAATGTTCAGAAATTAATTACTCGCTTAAGTCGTTATTATCCAGAGCCATTATTGCAAGGTTTGGTTTATCAACCACAATTAAGCGTTGATTTAATGCGTAATGAAAGTGCGGTTGAAAATTGGGCAAATTCTTTTGTTGCATACTTAACTGAAAAAGAAACAGAAGCGCATTTATATTCAGCGAGAACACAATTTAATAGCGAACGCCAAGTATATGAAGCGGTCATTACCGTTCGTAAACACGGTATTGATACCGATTACTTCATCAACTTTGATTTTGTAACGGGCAATGAGTTTGCGAAGATTACCGCATTCGGTCAGCAAGTGAATGGCTTGCTAGAAGAGGGCGCTTACGTTACTCGTGGTGAAAAAACGCAACCTGTTCAATCATTTGAACAAGCTGTTGAATGGTTGATGAAAGAATCACGTCGTGGCCTAGAAATCCAACGTTATAAAGGGTTGGGTGAAATGAACGCTGAGCAACTTTGGGAAACCACTATGGATCCAAATGCTCGTCGTATGTTAAAAGTATCAATTAAAGATGCTGTCGCCGCAGACCAACTCTTCACCACATTAATGGGAGATGAAGTTGAACCGCGTCGTGAATTCATTGAAATGAATGCGTTGAGAGCAAATCTAGACGTTTAGTCTAACACTCTAAAATATCATTAAAAATGACCGCACTTTGGGAAACTGAGTGCGGTATTTTTTTACTTAATATATAAATAAAAATAATTTTCAATTAGATCTATTATTTGTTTATATTCTTGACTATAATTTTTACGACTTATATCGCTTAAAGACAATAATACGAAATAGACTCGTTTTTGGTTGTTAGATTGGTAACAAAGTACGCATAGTAATGTGCGTACTTCTTTTTTGTTTTTAGGAGCAATCATTATGATGATAGATAAACGCCTAATTAACACGGTGGCCGATAGTAAAAAATGGATTGGCATCACGGTGTTATGGAATTGGGTGGCGTTAATTGGTGGGATTATTAGTGCCGTCGTGTTTTCTTATATTTTACAGGCAGCTTATTTTAACGAATTGGGCCCGATAAGTGCGGTCATTTTGGGTATCGTTTTAATTGCTGCTTTGGCGCTGCGTGCCTTTGCGGGTAAAAAATCGGTGCAGGCTTCTTATTTTGCTAGTACGAAAGTCAAACATGAGCTGCGTAGCCTTATCTATCGTAAATTGGCTTCGATGCCGCTTAACCAAGTGAATCAACAATCTACTTCAAGCATTATCCAAGTCGCCTCAGAAGGTGTGGAACAGCTCGAAATCTACTTCGGACGTTATTTGCCTCAACTTTTTTATAGCTTGCTTGCCCCGCTTACACTCTTTGCTTTTCTGATCTTTTTCAGCTTTAAAACAGCCGTAATTTTGCTGATTTGTGTGCCGTTGATTCCGATGTCGATCATTGCAGTGAATAAAATTGCGAAAAAACTCTTGGCAAAATATTGGTCCATTTATGTGGGGTTAGGCAGCAGTTTCTTAGATAACCTACAAGGTTTAATCACGCTAAAAATCTATCAAGATGATGCCTATAAAGCGAAAGCAATGGATGAAGAAGCAGAACATTTCCGCAAAATTACCATGAAAGTGCTGACCATGCAGCTTAACTCAGTGTCGCTGATGGATTTACTTGCTTACGGTGGTGCGGCAATCGGGATTTTAACGGCTTTATTGCAGTTCCAAGCCGATCAATTAACCGTATTAGGCGTGATTTTGTTTATTTTGCTTTCTTCTGAATTCTTTATTCCACTTCGCTTATTGGGTTCTTTCTTCCATGTGGCGATGAATGGTAAAGCGGCATCCGATAAGATCTTTACGTTGTTAGATACGCCAGTTGAAACCCAAACACAAGCGGTCGATTTTGCGGCCAAAAATGCCATTCAGGTAGATATTCAAGATCTACATTTTTCTTATAGTGAAGAAAAACCAGCAATTACAGGCTTAGATTTAAGCATCTTACCAAATCAGCTTACGGTCTTTGTAGGTAAAAGTGGTTGTGGTAAATCCACCTTAGTTTCATTGCTAATGGGCTTTAATAAGGCACAACAAGGCAAAATTCTATTCAACGGTCAAGAAATTCAAGAGATTGATCGACATTCGTTTTATGAAAAAGTCTCTTTGGTGAGCCATAGTAGTTATGTGTTTAAAGGCTCGCTACGTGAAAATATGACCATGGCAAAAATTGATGCCACAGATGAGCAAATCTATGCCTGTTTAGAACAAGTCAATCTGGCGCAATTCGTTCGAGATAATGGTGGATTAGATATGCCGTTATTAAGTCGTGGCGCGAATTTATCCGGCGGTCAAATTCAACGCTTAGCCTTAGCGCGTGCTTTATTACACAATGCTGAACTTTATATTTTTGACGAGGCGACCAGTAATATTGATGTGGAAAGCGAAGAAATTATTTTGCAGTTCATTCAGCAATTTAAACAACAAAAAACCATTGTGATGATTTCCCACCGATTGGCGAATGCCGTGAATGCCGACTGCATTAATGTGCTTGAACAAGGCAAATTAATTGAGCAAGGCACGCATAAAGACCTCATGGCAAAACAAGGTGCGTATGCAGAAATGTTCCAACAACAAAAAGATTTAGAACAAATTAGAGAGGTGGCAAATGCGTAAAAATGGTTTTGTTGTGATGGGGCATTTGTTGAAATTAGTGACCCCATTGGCTCATATCATGGCGTTTACTATCACCATGGGAACGCTCGGTTTCCTTGCCGCTATTTTTATTATGGTGCTTGGTGCGATGGGGTTAGTGAATCTTCTTAACTTTAACACCCATTTAAGTTTTTCTGGCATTTTGACCGCACTTATTGTATTGGCGGTGGCTCGTGGCGCGTTGCGTTATTTAGAGCAAATGTCTGGGCATTATATCGCCTTTAAATTGTTGGCATTATTGCGCGATAAAGTGTTTTCTTCTTTACGTCGCTTGGCTTTTGTGAAGTTGCAAAACAAACAAGCTGGGCAATTAGTGTCATTAGTCACCAATGATATTGAATTGCTCGAAGTGTTCTATGCGCACACTATTGCACCGATTATGATTGCGTTCTTTACTTCTGCGATTTTATTGTTGGTCTTTGCTCATCTTTCAGGCTGGTTTGTGGTTGTGGCATTAGCTGCTTATTTAACGGTAGGTGTGATTCTACCCATTATTACCACCAAATTGGCGCGTGAAGATGGCAGACGCTATCGTGAATTAGTAGGCGAAATGAATGATTTCTTCCTCGACAGCGTACGAGGCATGAAAGAAATTCAACTTTTTGGCTATGCGAAACAACGTTTAGATGAAATTCAACAACGCAGTCAAAAAATTGATACGGCTTTTGAACGCATTAAAGACCAAGAAGCGAAAGTACGCGTTTACACTGAAGTGGCGGTATCGGCGTTTAACATCATTATGTTATTCACCGGCTTAATTTTGTTTAGCCTAGATAAGATTGATTTCTCTACCTTTTTAATTGGCGTGATTTTATTGATGTCGAGCTATGGCCCAGTTATTGCGTTAAGCAACCTTTCAAGTAACTTGTTACAAACCTTGGCTTCAGGTGAGCGAGTATTGAGCTTGCTAGCAGAAGAACCCGAATTAAAAGACGTAGAAAGTGCGGTCGATTTGAAGGACGTTTCTCGCATTGATGTAGAGAGCGTCAACTTTGCTTACGGCGAAGAACAAATTTTATCGGATGTCAGCTTATCTGTGAAAAAAGGTGAAATCTTAGGGATTCACGGCAGAAGCGGCAGTGGTAAAAGTACCTTGTTAAAATTGCTGATGCGTTTTTACGATCCGAAATCAGGCAGCATTAAAATTAACGGTGAAACTTTGCCAAATATCAACACCCGTAGCTTACGTAACAATATGGCGTACATTACTCAGCAAACCTACATTTTCAACGAAACCATAGAGGAAAATATTCGCCTTGCACGCCGTAATGCAACATTAGAAGAAATTATGGAAGCCGCGAAGAAAGCGTCAATTCATGATTTCATTTTAAGTTTACCGGAAGGTTATCAAACGAAAATGACGGAATTGGGAGGCAATCTCTCTGATGGTGAAAAACAACGTATCGGTATTGCTCGTGCATTTCTACACAACGCACCGATTATTTTACTCGATGAACCGACTAGTAATTTGGATAGCTTAAACGAAGCAATGATTTTGAAATCATTGTTGAACGTGAAAGCAGAAAAATTGATTATTCTCGTGAGTCATCGCCAATCGACTATGGCTATTTGCGATCAGGTGATTGGCATTGAGAATGGAAGAATGTCGTAAGGTAGTGAGAAAAAGAGCGGTTAAATTGACCGCTCTTTTTTATTTTCTTAATTTCACTAATTCAACTTCGTGATTTTCACCTTTTCTAAGAATGAGATTGGCGCGCTCACGAGTCGGCAGAATGTTTTGTTTTAAATTCAATCCGTTAATGTTATCCCAAATGTTACTGGCTGTTTCAATGGCTTCTTGCTCAGAGAGATTGGCGTAATGTTTAAAATAGGAATCCGGATTAGTGAAAGCACTTTGACGGAATTTTAAGAATCGTTTGATGTACCATTCTTTAAGCAAATTCTCGTCAGCATCAACATAAATAGAAAAGTCCACAAAATCAGATACGAAGGTTTGATTGGCTTTGTTTGAACCTGTTTGGAGAACGTTTAGTCCTTCTAAAATTAAAATATCCGGTTGATCGACAATATCGAACTTATCAGGAACAATATCGTAAGTCAGATGAGAATAAATAGGTGATTTTACAGAAGGCTTGCCTGATTTGATATCAGCCAAAAAACGAATTAATTTGGCCGTATCATAAGAAATAGGAAAGCCTTTTTTCTGTAGCAAATCATCTTTTTTAAGTTTCTCTAATGGATAAAGAAAACCATCAGTAGTAATTAGATCAACTTTTCGTTCGGTAGGCCAGTGAGTCAGCAAAGATTGCAAAATACGTGCCGATGTACTTTTCCCAACAGCAACACTACCCGCGATACTAATGATGTAAGGGACTTTAGGGCTTTGTCCGCCAAGAAAACGATTCAAAACGGTTTGGCGACGAAGATTTTCATCAATGTAGTAGTTGATGAGACGTGCAAGTGGCAAGTAAATGGTGCTCACTTCATCAAGAGAAAGCTCTTCATTAAAACCTAAAAGCGGTTTGAGATCTTGCTCCGTTAATTTTAGCGGAACAGATTTTCTTAATTCGGCCCATTGCTGACGGCTAAAGTTCAGAAAGGGCGTTAGTTGTTCGGTAATTTCCACGGTGCTTTATATCTGGAGTGAAAAAATTGGACAAAATATACCCTATAAATGAGTTGTGATCATCGTTTTTTATTAAAAGTGATGAGTTTTAAAGCAAGAATGTGGCTTTTTGCTTGTAAATTAGACGAATAGTTAAAAAAAACGCATTTTTCATAAAAAAAACTTGTCAGGCATAAAATTTTCCATATAATACGCCTCACTTGCTTACAACACGCCGACTTAGCTCAGTAGGTAGAGCAACTGACTTGTAATCAGTAGGTCACCAGTTCGATTCCGGTAGTCGGCACCATCCTTTAGTAAACAAGTATTCATTTAGCGTGGAGGGGTTCCCGAGCGGCCAAAGGGGGCAGACTGTAAATCTGTTGGCTCAGCCTTCGAAGGTTCGAATCCTTCTCCCTCCACCATTTTCTAAATGAATTCTGATGGGACAGATGAATTTAGGACTGCGGGCATCGTATAATGGCTATTACCTTAGCCTTCCAAGCTAATGATGCGGGTTCGATTCCCGCTGCCCGCTCCAAACGCTGATATAGCTCAGTTGGTAGAGCGCACCCTTGGTAAGGGTGAGGTCGGCGGTTCAAATCCGCCTATCAGCACCAGCCTTCCAAATTCCTCTCTCCTTATTAAATAGTAATGATTTTATTGGTTAATGTGGTTTAATTTACCCATCGATAACCGTGTCTATTTAGAGGGACTCTTTAAATGTCTAAAGAAAAATTTGAACGTACAAAACCGCACGTAAACGTGGGTACAATCGGCCACGTTGACCACGGTAAAACAACTTTAACAGCAGCAATCA
>MKXX01000007.1:0-5409 GCA_001914055.1 Parahaemophilus parainfluenzae
CATCGGTGCATTATTACGTGGTACCAAACGTGAAGAAATCGAACGTGGTCAAGTATTAGCGAAACCAGGTTCAATCACTCCACACACTGATTTCGAATCTGAAGTGTACGTATTATCCAAAGAAGAAGGTGGTCGTCACACTCCATTCTTCAAAGGTTACCGTCCACAATTCTATTTCCGTACAACAGACGTAACTGGTACAATCGAGTTGCCAGAAGGCGTGGAAATGGTAATGCCTGGTGATAACATCAAAATGACAGTAAGCTTAATCCACCCAATCGCGATGGACCAAGGCTTACGTTTCGCAATCCGTGAAGGTGGCCGTACAGTAGGTGCTGGCGTTGTTGCGAAAATCATCAAATAATTGATGTATTAACTGTAACAAATTAGATTAAGAAGGCGTATCGAAAGATACGCCTTTTTGTTTTTTATCAATGAATGTTGTTTTTATGATAGAAAGTGCGGTCAAAAATTGTGTTGTTTTGGTATAATACAGACTCATTTTTTATACAGGTGGTTTTATGCAGCAACTTCCATTTAAAGCCGTTGTTTCTGATCTTGACGGTACATTACTCAATGCTAATCATGCAATTGGTGATTTTACAATTGAGATATTAAATAAATTAGAACAAAAAGGTGTTGATATTATTTTAGCGACAGGCCGTAATCACACGGATGTTTCTTCTATTTTAGGTAAGATTGGAGCGGAGCATGCTGTAATGATCACTTCCAATGGCGCTAGAGTACGCGACCTAAAAGGTAACCTTATTTATAGCAATAGTCTTCCAGAAGAAATCGTGCTTGAGTTGTATAAAATCCCTTTTGATCGTACCAAGATTTGTATAAATACTTATCAAGATGATGGTTGGTTTATCAATATAGATGTGCCTGAATTAGCAAAATATCATAAGGATTCAGGTTTCATGTATGAGGTGGTTGATTTCACTAAACACCATGGAAGAGGAACTGAAAAAGTATTTTTTATTGCTCGTGATCCGAAAGATCTTGTAGAACTAGAAGATTATCTTAGAACGCATTTTGGTGATAAAGCGACGATTGTTTATTCCGCTGTGACTTGCTTAGAGGTCATGAATAAAAATGTATCTAAAGGTGATGCATTAGCTCATCTATTAGAAAACAGAAATTATGGATTAAAAGATTGTATTGCTTTTGGTGATGGTCAAAATGATGTTGAAATGCTTTCTTTGGCTGGTAAAGGTTATGTGATGGCGAATGCTGATCCTCGTCTAAAAGAAGCTTGCCCTGAATTGGAAGAGATTGGGTTCAATAAAGACGAAGCGGTAGCCAAATATTTGGCGGAGCTTTTTGGTATTAAATAAATGTTTCAGTCAATCATTCTTGTGAGCACAGGTGCAGCCATCGGTGCATCCTTACGATGGGGATTGGGCCTTTGGTTGAATTCACTATTTAGCACACTTGCATTTGGTACACTTGTGGCGAACTTTATTGGCTGTTTTTTGATGGGGATTTTAGTGGCAGCCTTTTGGTTATTTCCTCAATTTAGCCCTGAATGGCGATTATTCTTAGTGACTGGATTTCTTGGTGCTCTCACCACCTTTTCTTCTTTTTCAGGCGAAGTAATAGAACTCTTTTTTAAAGAAGAGTGGGTAAATGGATTGTTCGTTTTAGTGAGCCATTTAGTTGGTTGTTTAATTTTTACAGTATTAGGGATTTATTTCTTTAGACTCATCAGTCTTCTATTCCACTTCCGATAAAATCGCTAAATTCTTCAGAATAAAATCCATGAGAGAGCATATACTGCCAAATTTTTTGTTTTCTTTTTATTGGTTGAGGTTCTGCATAATTAGGAAACTTTTTGTGTAGAACCTTTTCTGCTATTTCAATCCAATTAATTTCACTTTCTGTGAGGACTTCATTTATTACGTCTGAAGATACACCTTTCAGTTGACGTAATTCTTGTTTGATACGATTTGCACCATACCCACGTTGCGAACGTGCGTGTAAATAATTTTCAGCAAATCGCTTATCATTTTGCCAGTTTTTTTTCTGGCAGTAAGCAATCGTTTCATCGATCTCATCTTCTGTAAAAGCTTTTTCCTGCATTTTATTGCGTAGTTCAAATTCGCTATATTCACGTCGAGCAAGTAAATTAACAACATAGCTCAAGGCAAGAGAAGACATAGAAATTCCTTGTTGGTGAAATACGGTAAAAATTAAAAGTGCGGTCAATTTTGACCGCACTTTCAGTGATTAGAAATCGCTTTCTACATCATCATTAGATTGTTCAATATCAGCCATTAATGCTTGTTCTGGATTGGCTACTAATTCAGCACGAAGCTTCGCTTCAAGTTCATCAGATTTAGCAGGGTTTTCGTTTAACCACTTCATCGCATTAGCTTTACCTTGACCAATTTTTTCACCGTTGTATGCATACCATGCACCAGATTTCTCAACAAGTTTGTGTTTAACACCAAGTTCAATTAATTCGCCAGCTTTAGAAATTCCTTCTCCATAAAGAATTTGGAAATCAACTTGGCGGAAAGGTGCTGCTAATTTATTTTTTACGACTTTAACACGAGTTTCGTTACCAATGACCTCATCTCCATCTTTAACTGATCCAGTACGACGGATATCTAAACGAACAGAAGAGTAGAATTTTAGCGCGTTACCACCGGTTGTGGTTTCAGGGTTACCAAACATGACACCAATTTTCATACGAATTTGGTTAATGAAGATAACAAGGCAGTTTGCATTTTTGATTTGACCGGTTAATTTACGTAGTGCTTGAGACATTAAACGCGCTTGTAAACCCATGTGTGAATCACCCATTTCGCCTTCAATTTCAGCTTTCGGGGTAAGTGCAGCAACCGAGTCTACGATGACGACATCTACAGCGCCAGAACGTACTAAGGCATCACAAATTTCAAGTGCTTGTTCACCATTATCTGGCTGGGAGACTAAAAGTTCTTTAACATCAACGCCAAGTTTTGCTGCATAAATAGGATCAAGTGCATGCTCTGCATCGATAAACGCACAGGTTTTACCTACTTTTTGTGCTTGAGCGATAACAGATAAAGTTAAAGTTGTTTTACCAGAAGATTCAGGTCCAAAAATTTCAACAATACGCCCCATTGGTAAACCACCAATGCCAAGAGCGACATCAAGACCTAAAGAACCAGTAGAAACAGATTCAACGTCAAGGGCTTGAGTATCACCCAATTTCATAATCGAGCCTTTACCGAATTGTTTTTCAATTTGACCAAGTGCTGCAGCGAGCGCTTTTTGCTTTTCTTCTTGAGTTGCCATATAAAACCTTCTTAAATAGAGTTATCTAAATTTAGCTAGATTATATCTGTATTGATGTACAGTATCAAGAGAAAATTTTTTCCTCAACGAAAAAATGTGAACTTGATTCCAAATTTTAGAAATAGTTTATTTAAAATCAACTTGTTAAGTATTTGTGTAGATCTTGAATTTGTGTTTCGAGAATTTTCTCACCCAGTTCATATACAGTTCTTATTTTGGTTTCATCTCGTTCTAATCGACCTATATTGAGTGGTACATTTGGACGGATCACAAAGATTTTATTTTGTTTTTCTAAACGAATGATTTCTTCTACTTGTTCATTATAAGTGTGGTAGCGGTTTTCTAAGGTTTTGACTAAATGTGGATATTTGCGATAAAAAAGTTTGAATAGAAAAGAAGATGATCTTGTTTTACGGTAATCGATCGGTTGGGTTAAAACAACGATGATTTTATCGCAACCAAGCTCTTGTGCCTTTTCAAATGGAATACTATCGGCAATTCCGCCATCTAGATACTTTTGCCCATTGATTTCCACAAATTGCGAGACAAAAGGCATAGCTGAGGTTGCTCTGAAGTATTCCATTTCTTTGAAAACATTCTTGATTTTGAAATATTCAGCTTTACCATTCTCAATGTTTGTGGCTGCCAAATAGAAATCAATGTGAGATTTCTCGAATTCATTTTGATCAAAAGGGTCAAGATTAAAGGGGAGATCATAGAAAGCGAAATCTTTATTGATAATATTGCCTGTTGTAAAAAGGCTATGAAATCCCATGTAATGTTTATCTTTAAGATATTTTAGGTTATATCTCAACGCTCTTTCTTTTTGCTTGGATGCATAATTTATGCCAAATAATGCCCCTGCAGAAATGCCAATAATTTTATTTATTTGAATGTTTTGTTCCATCAGTGCATCAAGGACACCTGCGGTAAACATACCTCTCATGCCACCACCCTCAAGAACGAGTCCTACTGTCATTTTTACTCCTGAATTCTAAAAACTTTTAATCGATTAAATATTAAACTATAAACTTATTTTTTCTTATCTGGTTGTTTATCAATAAATAAATTTTGCATTTGCGATCTTTCTCACAAAATTGAAATTTTATATTCGTCACCTTTAACTGGTTATGATATAAACATTTTTGAGAAGTACTTCTTGGTATAGTCGTATGTGATTAACCTTGAATAAGGAGGAGTTTTAAAATGAAAACTCTCATAATCCCAAATGATCATATCAGTAAAGTATGTGATTTGCTAAATCAACTTATCGGAGATGTGACAAGTAAAAATTTATTTACTGGATATGGCTTGTATCATAAAGAGAAAGATATGTTTGCGGTTTGGGCAAACAATAAGGTTTACTTACGTGCTAAGGATGAGCTTTCGATAAAATTAAAAGGACTTGGATGTAAACCTTTTGCAACAAATGAACTCAATAAACGCTTTGTATTATCTGATTATTATGCTTTAACTGAAAGTATCTTGAAAGATAATGTTTTAATGAGAACCTTGATCATTCTTTCTATTACCCAAATCAGGAAGGAGAAATTAGATTCTGCACTTTCTAAGATTGGACGAATTCGTGATTTACCGAATTTATCGGTTAAGTATGAAAGAGCATTAAAGAAAGTGGGTATTAATAATGTGGATACCTTACGGCAAATAGGTGCTGAAAATGCGATTGTCCGTTTGAAGAAAGCGGATATTGGGGCAACTGAGGCTTTTTATTGGCGGCTTCGAGGTGCTTTAGAGAACCGTAATTATGAGTTTTATACTGAAAAAGAGAAGGAAAGAGGTCTTAGTAAACTTAATGAGATACTTTCTGCAAATGGGTTTAGACGTTGTAAGCGAACCTTAAAAAAGGCTGAATAGCATTCATATAAAGGAGTTGGCGTTTAAAAAATCATCTATTGAAGAAATTTCTTAAAAAAGTGCTTGCGTGGATTTCAAAAATCCCTATAATGCACTCCACACAACGACGCGCTGTTGTGAAATATTAAAACATCCAGTGCGTCGTTATTTTTTGCTCTTTAACAATATATCAGACAATCTGTGTGGGCACTTGTTGATTGACTTGTTTTAAAAATATTTTTTAATTTTGAAGTCTTAATAGGTGCT
>MKXX01000012.1:0-137664 GCA_001914055.1 Parahaemophilus parainfluenzae
AGCACCTATTAAGACTTCAAAATTAAAAAATATTTTTAAAACAAGTCAATCAACAAGTGCCCACACAGATTGTCTGATATATTGTTAAAGAGCAAAAAAATAATTGGTCGGCGAGATAGGATTTGAACCTACGACCCACTGGTCCCAAACCAGTTGCGCTACCAAGCTGCGCTACTCGCCGTCAGATTTCTCAATGAAGAGAAGATGGGGTGGCTAATGGGATTCGAACCCACGACAACTGGAATCACAATCCAGGGCTCTACCAACTGAGCTATAGCCACCATTGATTAGTTGTTCATCGCATTGACTTCTGGCGCGCTCGACAAGATTCGAACTTGCGACCTTTGGCTCCGGAGGCCAACGCTCTATCCAACTGAGCTACGAACGCGTTACTGCGTCGTTGCAGGGGCGTATATTAATGATTTCCAAATATCTTGTCTAGCATTTTTTTTGAAAAAAATATCAAAAGATAAATTTTTGTTCAATTTGTATAGAATTTATTATGTATTCGTTTATTTTTAGTGCTAAAACGTAAAAAGGATAGCAAATTGCTATCCTCTTTTATTTAATTTATTGCTTGTTACGACGTGCGCGACGTTTCATTCTTCGTACCCATCGGGTGATTTTCCATGCTTTTGTAATTGAATAAGCATAAAGGAAGAATAATACAATAAATGCAATAAACATTGCCCATTCATTAATATAGAAGACTTCGCCTAAGATCCCGATTGTGGCGCAAATGGCTGCAAAGAAGGTAATTAATAAAAAGGCTTGGCGAGAGGTTAATCCAGCACGAACCATTAAGTGGTGTACATGTAAGCGATCCGGACGGAATGGACTTTTCCCTTTGCGTAAACGGCGATAAATAATAGCCACCATATCAATTAAAGGCACTGCAATAATCCAAAGTGCGGTCACTGGATTCATCGGATGTCCTTTTCCTTGTGTACTTAAAAGTAGAATCCAAATAATAGTAAAGCCGATTAAAGTACTTCCTGCATCCCCCATGAACACTTTATATTTTGGCCCAAACGGAATCCCTAAGTTTAATAATAAATAAGGCAGAATCGCGACAATTAAGCCAAAACTCCAATATGCCATATCCATCTGTCCATCACGGAACATCAAGATACCGATGGCAGCAAATGAAACAATAGACAACCCTCCTAGCAATCCATCAATACCATCAATCATATTAAAGGCATTAATAATCGCGATTGTAGCAAATACGGTAATAATCAATCCGATAGAACCAAGTGTTAATTGGAATGGCCCGAGAATTTGGCCTAAATGATCTAAATAAACATTACCTAAATCGATCATTAAAATCGCAAGCACCGCTTGAATTCCTGCACGCAAGAAAGGGCTAATATCAAAGCGGTCATCTAAGATACCGATTGCGAGTAGAACAAAGATACTGAATATATAAAGATAAGGTAAACGAAGTTGATCCCACTCCATTAAATAATAGCAAAGGTTTCCCATGAAAAGAGAAACACCGCCAATAAGGGGAATTGCACCTTGGTGACGTTTACGATAATTCGGTTTATCAACCAAGCCAATTTTATTGGCAATTGGTCGCATCACAATTAAGGTTAAAAATGCCCCTAAAAAAGTAACGAGAAGACTTAGCATAGTTTTTATCCTAAAAATTTTTTGCAAAGGATAACATAAAGAAAAATCAGCGCACAAAGATTTTTCTCAAATTCAGTTTTTTAGTACAATATGCCCACTTTTAATATAAGGATTAAAAATCATGACAAAATCAACCGCACTTTTCTCTCGTGCACAAGAAGTTATTCCTGGTGGTGTAAACTCCCCTGTTCGTGCTTTTAAAGGCGTAGGTGGCACACCCGTATTTATTCAAAAAGCCAAAGGCGCTTACATTTACGATACCGAAGGCAAACAATATATCGATTATGTGGGTTCTTGGGGGCCAATGATTTTAGGTCACAATCACCCTGCTATTTTAGATGCTGTATTAAAAGCAGCGGAGAATGGTTTAAGCTTTGGTGCGCCAACACCATCTGAAATTGATTTAGCAGAATTGGTCTGTGAAATTGTGCCATCAATTGAAATGGTTCGTATGGTGAGTTCAGGTACTGAAGCAACCATGACAGCAATCCGTCTTGCGCGTGGTTATACAAATAGAAGCAAAATCTTAAAATTTGAAGGTTGTTACCACGGTCATTCTGATTCACTTTTAGTAAAAGCAGGATCGGGCGCATTAACACTTGGTCAACCTAGCTCACCAGGTGTACCTGAAGATTTTGCAAAACATACTTTAACTGCTGAATATAACAATCTTGATTCTGTTAAAAAGCTATTTGAAGAATTCCCTAACGATATCGCTTGTGTGATTATTGAACCTGTCGCAGGCAACATGAACTGTGTTCCACCAAAAGAAGGATTCTTACAAGGCATTCGTGAAATTTGTGATCAATATGGTGCACTTTTCATTATTGACGAAGTCATGACTGGTTTCCGTGTTTCACTTGCAGGCGCACAAGCTTATTATGGTGTAACACCGGATCTCACCACATTAGGTAAAGTCATTGGCGGCGGTATGCCAGTGGGTGCTGTTGGCGGTAAAAAAGTAATTATGCAACACCTTGCACCGACCGGTCCAGTGTACCAAGCGGGTACCCTTTCTGGTAACCCGATTGCAATGGCAGCAGGTTTAGCTTGTTTAACTGAATTGAAAAAAGCTGGTAACGAACAACATCTTGCAGAATTAACCACTAAACTTTGTGATGGCTTAAAAACATTAGCCCAAAAACACAATGTGCCATTCGTGATTAATCATGTGGGCGGAATGTTTGGTCTTTTCTTCACTGACCAAAAACAAGTGACCTCTTATGCAGAAGTCATGAAATGTGATACCGAAAAATTCAAAGTGTTCTTCCACAAAATGCTCGATCAAGGCGTTTACCTTGCGCCTTCTGCTTTTGAAGCGGGCTTTATGTCTTTAGCTCATACAAATGAAGACATTGAAAAAACGCTTGCTGCCGCAGATATTGCATTTGCAGCAATTGCTTAAAACATAAAAAGTGCGGTTAAATTTAACCGCACTTTTTTATTTCATATTATAAACGTTCATAGAGCACGTTTTCTAACAATCCCCTTTCTTCTTCTGTTAATGCGATTCCTCTTTCATTTGTTAAAATGAAGAAGTCTTCGGCTTTTTCCCCTACTGTCGTAATTTTTGCATTACAAAGATTGAGTTTTAACTCGGTAAAAATTTGACTGATTTGAGCCAATAAACCGGGTTTGTCTAAAGCCACCACTTCTAACTCCGTATGCTCTTTTTTACTTTCTTTCAAGAAACGTACATCTGTTTTCACAGTGAAATGTTGCAACTGTCGATTATTTGCAAAAGACATGGATGGCAATTTTTCACCTAATAAAACGTAGGTTAATACTGTTTCTAATTCTCGGCGACGTTCTGAACGAACCAATTCACCATTTAATTCTGTGATGATAAAGCTGTCGAATACATACCCATCATCCGATGTTAAAATTTGGGCATCATGAATGCTGAATTTTTTTGCACCAATGGTTGAAACCACTTTATTAAATAAGTTGGCTTGATCAGGGCAATAAACGAAGATCTCAGTTCCACCGCTAGAAAAACGATTACTAATTTTAACCAGTACTTCACCATCAAATTCAGTTAATAACTCGGTATGCCACGCAATTTGTTTTGGGCTATTTCGTAAAAAATAATCATCAGGACAGCGTTGCCAGAGTGCTAAGATTTTTTCTTCCGATAATTCTGGTTGATCTTCGGATAAAATTGCCAGCGCCAATTGGCGGTTTTCAAGGATCTTTTCTTTATTATCTAATAATAAATTCATCCCTTGTCGGAATTGTTGCGACGTATAATCATAAAGTGAGGCAAACAAAGAACGTTTCCAGCTATTCCACAAGGTACTGTTTGTTGCACAAATATCGGCAACCGTCAAACAAGTAAGATAATCTAAACGCACATGATTTTGTACACTTTCTGCAAAGCTCATCACAACTTCCGGATCATGAATATCTCGACGCTGTGCAGTGATTGACATGAGCAAATGCTCTCTCACTAGCCAAGCCATCGTTTCAATTTCTCGACGATCAAAACCATGCAAACGGGCAAATTCAGCAACATCTTCTGCCCCTAACTCTGCATGATCCCCTCCTCGGCCTTTCGCTATATCATGAAAAAGTGCGGCAACATAAAGCAAAGTGCGGTCAGAAATTTGACTAAATATTTGATGGCAAATGGGATGGAATTCGGCTTCCTCTTCAGTTAAGAAACTTTCTAATTTCAACATCACTCGCAAGGTATGCTCATCCACGGTGTAAATATGGAAGAGATCAAATTGCATCAAACCTTCAATCCCCTGCCATTGTGGCAAATAAGCCGTTAGCACACCATATTGGTGCATTGGGAGAAATGCTCGCTGAATGGCTTTCGGTTGATTAAATAACCGAATAAATTTCTCTCTTGCTTCAGGAATATCACATAATTTCTGTGTCAAGCTTTCCAACGCAATCTGAAGTTGGCGTAATGTTGATGAATGAATTTCGGCTTGTTCATGCTGCGTTAGATAGAAAAAAAGATCCAGAATACGATCGGGATAACGTAAAAACAGATCGTCTTTACGTAAACACAAACTTTGATTTACTAGCTCAAAATTATCATCCAAAGGATGAATAGATACCTCGCCATTTGTTGATAAAAAATGTTCTTTATAATGCTTAATCAGGATATCGGTTAAACGAGAAATTGTGCGTAAAGCTTGGAAAAAACGTTTCATCATTTTTTCGACACCACGGTTTCTGTCGCCTTCAAAACCAAGCATCTCGCTCACTTTGATTTGACGATCAAACAACAAGCGGTTGTCATAACGTTTTAAAATCAAGTGTAAAGCGAACCGCACTTTAAATAAAAATTCTTGGCTTTCTAATAATTGTTGGTGTTCTGATGGATAAATAAAGCCACTTTTCAAAATGCCATCAAGGGTCATTTCCCCAGTGTGTCGTAATGCGATCCAATATAAAAGATGAAGATCCCGCAAACCACCTGGGCTGTATTTTAAATCGGGCTCTAAATTGTAACTGGTGTTGTGATAGCGCTGATAACGTTCAATTTGCTCTTGTACTTTAGCGTCAAAGAATGGTTTTATCGCCCAAAAATCTGGCTTTTTCAATATTTCCCCTAAAGCATTAAAAAGGGATAAATCACCCGATAAATAACGAGATTCAAGCAAATTGGTGGCAATAGTAATGTCCTGTTTGCCTTCCTTTTCACATTCTTCTAAAGAACGAACACTATGCCCTACGTCAAATCCACAATCCCACAAGAACTGCACAAATTGAGCAATTTTTTCTTCCGTTTCAGACTCTCTTTCTTCTTTTGAAAGAATAAGAACATCCAAATCAGATAAAGGAAAGATTTCTTGTCTGCCATAACCACCCACTGCAACTAAGGTGAGATTAGCTTTATCTAATTTAAATTGCAGCCAAAGCTGTTTTAACAAATCATCACAAAACTGTGTACGGTTAGCAATCAGCTCAAAAACGGAATAATCAGTAAAGTGCTGACGTTCAAATTCCTTCAAATTTTCACGCTGAATTTTGACCGCACTTGGCATGAGTGGAGAGTCGAAATGATAAGGAAAAAGCATAGGTATTCCACAAACAAAACAATTATAAAAAAAGCCCACTATCGTAGGCTTTTAGCTGAACTTAAAGGTTATTCATTATACGTTGAATTCGACCTTCCGCAATTTCTTCATCACGAATAGTCATCACTTCACAACCAGTTTCTGTCACAACAATTTGGTGTTCATATTGTGCAGAATGGCTACGGTCTTTAGTTTTTACCGTCCAACCATCGCCCATAATGCGTACTTCTTTTTTACCCGCATTAATCATTGGCTCAATGGTGAATACCATACCCGGTTTTAAAACCACACCGCCGTCATCAGCATAATAGTGTAAGACTTGCGGTTCACAGTGGAATTCAGTTCCCACGCCGTGACCACAATACTCACGAACCACGCTAAATCCTTGGCTTTCAGTATATTTTTGTACCGCTTTACCAATTTCGTTTAAACGAATACCCGGCTTAACCGTACGTAATCCCACATAAAGCGCTTCTTGTGCTGCTTCAACCAATTTTTGGCTACGAATATTGGTTTCACCCACGATATACATCTTCGAATTATCACCGAAATAACCGTCTTTAATCACAGTCACATCAATATTGACAATATCACCACGTTTTAATTTTTTATCATCGCTTGGAATACCATGGCAAACCACTTCATTTATAGAAATACAGGTTGCTTTCGGAAAACCATGATAATTTAAGCACGCAGGAATCACTTTTTGTACATTCACCATATAATCGTGACAAATGCGATCCAATTCACCTGTAGTCACCCCTTCTTTGACATAAGGTTCGATCATGACCAAAACATCAGACGCTAATTTACACGCTTCACGCAACTTAACAATTTCTTCTTCAGTTCTTAATGGAATGCCCATTATTTCTCCTTATTTAATTCTGATTTATTCGCATATAATAGCACTAATTCCGTGAAAAATCTTGAATGAATTAACAGGTTATTAGATAATACAAGGATTATTTTTAGGAAAGTGGGGATAGAGATATGTCAGATTTAGATATGGCCGTACCGCTAACTTTTACTGATGCGGCAGCCAATAAAGTAAAAAGTTTAATTAGCGAAGAAGAAAACAACGAATTAAAATTACGTGTTTATATTACCGGTGGCGGTTGCAGCGGTTTCCAATACGGTTTCACCTTTGACGATAAAGTCAATGAAGGTGACCTAACCATTGAAAAAGGCGGTGTGCAATTAGTGATTGACCCAATGAGTTTACAATACTTAATTGGCGGCACCGTGGATTACACTGAAGGCTTGGAAGGTTCTCGTTTTGTGGTGAACAATCCAAATGCAACCAGTACCTGTGGTTGCGGTTCTTCATTCAGCATCTAACATGGATTTTCAATTTACCCATTATCTAGGCAATGTACATGCTAAATGTTCGATGGAACACATTGCCCTAGCCAATTGGTTTAATTCAGAAGTGCGGTCAAATCCTCAAGCGTTTTTGACCGCACTTTCTGCCTGTGAGCTAATTAAAAATAATGATGAAGTCACGCTGATTGGTTCTGAATACACGCTTTTTATCAATACCGATGAAGTGATGATTCGCGCCAATAATCTTGCAATTGAAACAGATGAAATTTTAGAAGACGACTTCCATTATTATGATGAAGAAAGTATCGCTTTCTGCGGTACAACAGACTTCATTCACTTTCTTAATGCCTATTTTGAATTTATTGCTTAACCTCATTCTCTGAAGCTAACTATTATGTCGGAAACGGAAAACACCTCATCAGAACAACAAGAAACACAAGTGCCAGATAAGCGCCGTTCTTGTAAAATCTTTTTAGCTAAAGCAGCCTTTACTTTAGGGACGCTCGCCGTATTTTATGGTGGTTATTTAGACTGGCAAATTCGCTCAAAAATGGATGGCCAGATTTGGCGTTTACCGGCTGAAGTGTATAGTCGCTTAGAAAGCGTAAAACTGTCTGATAACCTTTCTTTTGATGAAGTGATTCAAATCTTATTGGATAACGAATACCGTCAAACTACTATGATTGCAGCACCAGGCGATTTTAAACTCGAAGACGATACTATCGTGTTACTTCGTCGTGCATTCCCTTATCCTGATAAGCCTGAACCACAACGGGTATTACGTTTACGTTTTACCGATAACAAACTTTCTCGTATTGAAGATTTAGTCAACGTAAAAGCGGTTGATGAATTCCGTCTTGCGCCTAAATTAATTGCCATGTTGGAATCGGATAATGAAGATCGTTTAGCGATTCCATTACAGCACTACCCTCGCTTACTCATTGATGCCTTATTACTCACTGAGGATCGCCGTTTTTACGATCATAACGGGATCAACCCAATCGGTATTATGCGTGCAATGATTGCAAATATTAGAGCGGGTCAAACGGTTCAAGGCGGTAGTACGCTCACTCAGCAATTAGTGAAAAACTTGTTCTTATCCAGTGAACGTTCTATTACGCGTAAAGTTAATGAAGCGTTGATGTCATTAGTATTAGATTGGCGATATGATAAAAACCGTATTTTAGAAACCTATCTTAACGAAATTTACCTTGGTCAAAATGGCGATATCCAAATTCACGGTTTCGCATTGGCAAGCCAATTCTATTTTGGTCGTTCTATCCGTGAAATTAGCCTAGACCAAATTGCCCTTTTAGTTGGCATGGTGAAAGGCCCATCCCTTTATAATCCATGGCGAAATCCACAATATGCTCTCGATCGCCGAAATGTGGTATTAAAGCTAATGCTTGATCACCAAATGATTGGGGATGAGTTATATGAGATGTTGAGTAAACGCCCATTAGGCGTGCAAGCTAAAGGACAAATTTCACGTAAATACCCTGCTTTCATTCAAACATTACAAGCGGATCTTCGTCGTCAATTAGGGGAAAACAAAACATCTGCACTACTTGGTGCACGAATTTTCTCCACAATGGATTTAAAACAACAGGAACAAGCTGAAAATGCCGTGGTGAATACAGTCAATCAATTGCAAGTACAAACTAAAAATCCCTATTTAGAAGGTGCAATGATTGTCGCGGATTATCACTTGGGTGAAATACGTGCGGTTGTGGGTGGATTGCAAACAGAATATGCGGGCTTTAACCGTGCATTAATGTCAAAACGTCAAATTGGTTCTTTGGTAAAGCCATCCATTTATTTGACTGCCCTTATGAATCCGGAACAATTCCGTTTAAATACACCGATTCAAAACCAGCCAATCACGATTTATGTTAAAGGTAGCCAACCTTGGCAACCTCGTAACTACGATCGTAAATACAGCGGTTCGGTTATGTTGATGGATGCCCTTGCCCGCTCACTGAATATTCCAACAGTGAATATTGGAATGAAAGTTGGCTTAAGCAAAGTCATTGATACGCAAAAAGCCATGGGTTGGGACAATGTGACGATTCCAAAAGTCCCGGCGACCTTGCTTGGCTCTTACAGTATTTCACCTTATGATGTGACAAAACTCTACCAAACCATTGCCAATCAAGGCGGAAAAATCGAATTAAGCACAATTCAAAGCATTACCGATCGCCAAGGCAATATTATTTACGAACACAATACGGTGCCAGATCAAGTGGTGCCGAGAGAAGCGGCTTATCAAACCTTGTATGCAATGCAACAAACAGTCGAACGTGGTACCGCGCGTAGCTTGCAAAATGATTATGCGGATCTTCGTCTTGCGGGTAAAACGGGGACTACCAATGATGCTCGTGATACGTGGTTCGTGGGTATTGATGGTAAAAATGTCAGTACTATTTGGTTAGGTCGTGATGATAACGGTGAAACCAAATTAACAGGTGCCTCAGGTGCATTACAAATCTATAAAGATTACTTAAACCGTGTTGTCATTGAAAAACTGAAACTTGGTCAACCTTCTACCATTAAATGGGTTGGCATCAATGCTTACGGTAGTTGGAGTTGTGGTAGCAGCAGAACAATCCCAGTTTGGGCAAATAAAGATCAAAATTTCTGCGCTTCAGCACAAACAACGAGTACTGCGACTGCTACCGCGGCGCAAACCACGCAATCACCACAACCTGAACAACCTGAATCACCAAAACAAGAAAGTGTATGGGATGTGTTAGATAATAAAGCGCCTGTTGAAGAAGCTATGCCGGCTCAATAAATAGACTTATTTCTGACCGCACTTTTATATCTCCATAAAGCGCCTAGCAAGGGCGCTTTATTCTTTTTCGCATAAAAGAACCGTCTCTAGATTTCCAACGCGTGTGAATTTTTTGATCTCCATCACAAAAATTAGAATTATTTATTGCCATTTCACTGATATCAAAGGATAATTATAAATAGGAATTAATTTCATTTGAGGTAATGAGGTAAATAGCAATGCTATTCCGTTCTATTCGATTTTTCTTTTTAATTTTTTCACTCGCCTTTTCTTCTTCACTCTTTGCACAAGATAACTATCAACAATGGGTTGATGACATTACGGCTCGCCTAGATAAAACGTCTCAACTGCTCCAACAAGGCAATACCGATGACGCCCGTACTGAAGTGCAAATGGCTTATTTTGAAGTCTTTGAAAATCTAGAAGGCCCAATTCGTATCAATTTCTCTGCACAAAAAAGCTACCAAATGGAAGCGACTTTTGGCGAGATCCGTAAAATGATTGGTGAAGACAGCTCACAAAAAGAGATTCAGGCTAAAATTGATCAACTCAAAAAAGAATTAAAAGAAGTGTTGCCATCATTGGTTGAAGGCCATCAACTCAATGCCGATGGACAACATGGCGTTTATGATAATCAAGCGATTGCCCCTTATTGGCAACAAAGTTTTAAAACCATTGATGATTTAATCGCTCAAGGGATCGATGCTTATCAAAATGGTGATCTTGCCAATGCCAAAAAATTGTTCCAACAAGCACAATACGATGGCTATAAAAACTCAGAAATGGAAATGTCCATTCGCCAAAATCGCTCTGCAGAAATCTCAGCCGCGATTAACCAACAGTTTTACAACATCATTCGTTTAAGTGAACAAGCCGATCAAATTACAGAGCTTGGTTACCAAAGCACGCAATTATTACAAGATATTGAAGAAAACTTGCCTAACTTGCCAACCACGCGAGAAGAACAAAATGTTCAATCCAATACGGCGCAGCAAGCAACTGATAACCAACAAGAGCAAGATTGGAATAAGATTAAACAAGAGATCAACCAACGTATCCAACAAGCGATTGCGCTCTATCAACAAGGTGAAAGTAAAAAAGCGATTCTTTCCGTACAAGACACCTATTTCGACGTGTTTGAAAGCACTGGAATGGAAAACAAAGTGGGTTCTCGTGATAGTAACTTTAAAGCTGAACTTGAAGGCTACTTTACTCGTCTCGTGAGTTTAATGAAAGCTGAACAAGGTGATAAGTTACAAGCTCAAGCCGATGGTCTAAACCAGAATCTAACTAAAGCGGTTGAAATGTTACAAGGCGAAGATCAAAGCGATTGGTCTATGTTCTTATATAGCCTTTTAATCATTCTTCGTGAAGGTTTAGAAGCGTTATTGATTGTTGCAGCTATTGTGACTTACTTAATTAAAAATAATCACCAAGATAAATTGCCGGTTATTCGTCAGTCTGTTTATGTGGCGCTAATTGCCAGTGTGGTTACCGCATTTATCTTCCAACTTATCTTTGAAAACTCCGGTCAAAACCGCGAATTGCTCGAAGGCTTTACGATGATTTTTGCCGTCGTCATGCTCTTTATGATGAGTTACTGGTTATTGTCGAAAGTCGAAACACAAAACTGGAAACGTTATTTAGAAGGCAAACTCTCTACTGCCCTCACCACAGGTTCACTCATTGGCTTATGGCTTACCAGCTTCTTAGCCGTGTATCGTGAAGGGGCGGAAACCGTATTGTTCTACTATGCCCTAGTGGGTGATGCGAAAAGTGCGGTCAGTTTCATCTACCTTTTCGCAGGTATCATTGTCGGCGCAATTATTCTCACCATTTGCTACTTCGTGATGCGTTATACCGTGGTGAAATTACCGCTTAAACCATTCTTTATGTTTACGGGTTCATTTATGTACTTAATGGCCTTTGTATTCGCCGGTAAATCTGTTTTAGAACTCATTGAAGGCAAACTTTTCGAGCCAACGCTGATTAGCGGTGTGCCTGAAATTTCGTGGTTAGGTATTTATCCTTATATGGAAACCTTGATTCCACAAGCAATCTTACTCGTCGCAGCCATATTTGCTCTGTTTATTATGAAATATCAAAGCAAAAAAGCCGCGTAATACCCAACAATCCTTTAGGAGAAAAACAATGAAAAAAGCACTTTTAGCAACAGCATTATTTGCGGGTATTTTCACCGCGTCTACTGCTAACGCATTCCAAGAATATCCAATCGGTGAAGCGGTAACCATGAATGAAATGGAAATTGCGGCGGTTTATCTCAAACCAATCGATATGGAACCACGTGGTATGGGTTTACCAGCTGCGAAATCAGATATCCACTTAGAAGCGGACATCCACGCAGTAAAAGGTAATAAAAATGGCTTTGGTGATGGTGAATGGATGCCTTACTTAACTATCAACTATACTTTAGTAAATGCTGATACGGGTGAAAAACAAGAAGGTACCTTCATGCCAATGGTAGCGGGTGATGGCCCTCACTACGGTGCAAATGTGAAAATGATGGGTGTGGGTAACTATAAATTAACTTACCACATCGACCCTCCATCAAAAGCAGGTATGCACCGTCATACCGACCCGGAAACTGGCGTTGGTCGTTGGTGGAAACCATTTGATGTAAGTTATGAATTCAAATTCACTGGCATCAAATAATCTCAGGTAAATATTAATTTTACCGACTTGCCTTCCCCTGTTTGTCAGGGGAAGGCAATAGCATTTCATTTAACCTTAAAATATCGTCTGTTTTATCCTATTAAATGGTCAAACTATGAATTATTTTTTTACTTTTTTCCTTCAAGCACTTTTACCTTTTTCATTATTGCTCGGTGTTTATCACAGTAAACAATCCTCTGTAAGTGCAAAAAAAATAATTTGGCTTAGCCTATTCGGTTTTATTGCCGGTATCGTACTGCGCCTTAGTTTACCTGCGGGACAAATAACCAATTTAATCGTCAATGCGGTAATATTGGTGCTATTGATTATCTTTGCCTTATGTTTAATTTTCGGCAAAGGTCGCTTACCTGCTTTTTGGCAAACTGTATTAATGCTCATCGCTGGAAGCTTCTGGGCAAAAGATCCCAACATTACCGCGCTTGTTTCTACAGATGTCATCAACACGGACTCAATCCTGCACATAAGTGCGGTCATTTTTGCCTTTGTTTTTTGTTTATGCTTACAAGGTTGGATCGATTTACTTTTAAAACAAGCGGGAAAAACACAACAAAAATCGACCGCACTTTTAAAAGGTGTGATGAGCCTTCTCTTAATTTGCTTACTGGTTCCACTTATTGGTGAACTCTTATTAATTTTAATGAAACTTCAAGTGCTTGAACTCACCAAACTACGTTTAAGCTTTGTTGCAAAATCAGGCGAAATTACTCGCTGGTTAAATTACATCTGTACTGCCTTACTCTTCGTTGTACTTGCCATCTTCTACAGCAAAATTCATTTATCATGCAAGCAACAAGTTAATGCAACACAAGAACCCATTGAAAAACGCCAAAAATTGGCCGCATTGCGCACTTCCTCTCGCTTACTTGGGTGGGGCTATTTGGCCTTAGCAATTATTTTTGCTACGCAGCTTTATTGGGAGCAAATTGCTTCTCGCCCACCACAACTGTCAGAAGCTATTCCTCTGACCTTAGATGAAAAGCAACAAGTCCATATTCCAATTGAACAAGTAAAAGACGGTAAATTACACCGTTTTGTCTGGATTGCTGATGACGGTAAAGCTGTGCGTTTCTTTGTCATTAATCGTCAACCGGATAAATTAAGTCTAGCTGCGGTATTTGATGCCTGCTTGCTTTGTGGTGACCAAGGCTATGTGATGGAAGGTAACCAAGTCGTTTGTGTAGGCTGTGGCGTACATATGTTTATTCCATCTATTGGTAAACCGGGTGGCTGTAATCCTGTGCCAATTGAAGATTGGCAACAAAATGAAACTGAAATTCTCATTAATCGAACCAGCTTGGAAGAAGGGTTAAATTTATTTAGCACGATTGTTGAAATCGATGTAAAAGATCCGGTTAGTGGCGCCCAAATGAAAAACACTAAAACGGAGCACAAATATAATTACGAAGGTAAAACTTACTTCTTTGAAAGTGAGAAAAATCTTGATTTATTCCGTGATAACCCTGAAAAGTATTTAGGTAAGGGGGAATAATGCTAGCAAGAATGTTATTTCAATCTTGGCGTTTCAGCATTAAACGTAAACTGTTGGCTGTGATTACTATTTTCTTAGCGGCGGGCTTAGTCTCTGCGCTCTTGGCGGTATCCATTGATATTGGCGATAAAATGGCAAAAGAGCTCAAGTCTTACGGAGCCAATATTTTAGTTGAACCCGCAAGTAATGCTGCTCTGCCTGATGAACTTAGCCATAACGCAGATTTAAGTAGCCAAGATTTTCTCGATGAAAAAGAGCTGCCGAATATTAAAGATATTTTCTGGCGAAATAATATCGTGGGTTTTGCACCCTTATTAAGTGCAGATGTAAAAGCGGAAACGCTTTCCACAAACACTCACAATAAATCAACCGCACTTGGACAAATTAATGTGTTAGGTACGTTTTTTGATCACAACATCCCTGTACCCGATGAAGATGATTACCACACAGGACAAAAAATTATTAGTCCTTATTGGCATGTGCAAGGGGAATGGGTCAACGATCTTGAAACACCTGAAGGAGAATTTATTCCTGCATTGATTGGTGAGCAATTGGCTCAACGAACTGGCTTAAAGCAAGGTGATAAAATCCAGCTTCGCTATCAAACTAATGAGCTAGATAATCAAAGTGCAGTCGAGATTACCGGTATTTTATCTACCGGTGGTGCTGAAGATAATCAATTAGTCATGCCGCTCAACGCTGTGCAAAAATTACTGGGCTTAGAAGGAAAAATTCAATCAATTAAAGTTTCTGCGCTTACCGTACCTGAAAATGATCTTTCTCGTAAAGCCCGTGCTAATACCGATGCATTGGATGCGGAAGAGTACGATCGTTGGTATTGTACGGCTTATGTCTCGTCTATTTCACACCAATTAGAAGAAGCTATCTCAGGCGCTATTGTTCGCCCAATTTGGCAGGTTGCGGCTTCAGAAGGTGTTGTCATTGGTAAAATCCAGTTATTGCTTGCTGTCGTGACTCTCGCCGCTTTAATCGCGGCAGCTATGGGGATTGCCTCATTAATGAGTACAGGGATCATTGAGCGTTCAAAAGAAATTGGTTTAATGAAAGCGTTAGGCGCATACCAATGGCAAATCGCGTTATTGTTTTATTGCGAAGCCATTATTAGTGCCTTAATTGGTGGCTCGCTTGGTTGTATTGCAGGTTGGGGCTTAGCAAGATTTATTGGTTCGGCTCTATTTGGTGTTCCGCTAAGTTTTGCTTGGATTGTAATCCCTTGCGTATTAATGCTGTCTATTTTAATTGCTGTAGTGGGTACTTGGTTCCCTGCTCATCGTATTGCCAAACTTTACCCTGTGGAGGTGCTCTATGGCCGCCAATAAAAGTATGTTTTGGCGTTTAATCTTCCAAGCATTACGCCTACGTTTACAACGAGTATTTATTATCTTCTCCGCCCTGACTGTTGGTGCGTCCATTGTGACGGCAATGGCTGCGGTCTATTTCGATATTAATACCAAAATGAGTCAAGAGCTCCGTACTTTCGGGGCAAACTTTTACATCGGTGCAGCCAATGGTGGATTGATGAAAGAACGCCAATTAAAGCAAATTCTGCACAATGCACCGGATAATTTCATTACCGCTGCCAGTCCTTATTTATATGGTGTTGCGCGAAGTGATTTAGAAAAAATCGTGATTATGGGCGTCTGGTTTGAAGATATGCATGTGCTTGCACCTTATTGGCAAATTACCGGCTCAGCCATTAATGTGAATTTTGATGACCGCAATGCCATGATTGGTAAAACCTTAGCGGAACGCCTTAATTTAGGTGTTGGAAGTAAATTAACTCTGTCTAAAAATGCAGTCGAAAAACATGAATTCACGATAAAAGGTATTGTTGAGGCAGGTGATGCCACTGACAACATGCTGATCGTGAATTTAGAGTTTGCCCAAAATTGGTTGGATAAAGAAGGATTAGCAAATAACGCCTTACTCAATGTAAAAAATGAACAAGGTAATGTCGCACAATTTGCCCAGGACATTATGCAACATCAACCTGATCTGACTGCTCGACCAATTCGAAAAGTCTCTGCTTCTGAAGGGCAGATTTTAGATAAAATCAAAGGATTGATGGGCTTAATTTCATTGGTCATTTTGATTCTCGCCACCCTTTGTGTTAACACCACATTGATTGCGATTGTTGGTGAGCGAGCAAAAGAATTTGCACTACAAAAAGCCTTAGGTGCCAAACAAAGTGACATCATTAAACAGATTAGTACCGAGATTCTGATCATTGCACTTTGTGCAATTGTCGCGGGCCTGATTTTCGGCTACATCTTGGCTCAATTACTTGGATTAACCGTATTTAAATCTTATATTGATATGCGTCTACCGGTTATTCCAATTACTATCGTCTTATCGTTATTGGTTGCCTTTATTGCGGTGATTGTACCAACCAAACGAGCTTTAAATATCCAAACCGCAAATGTATTAAAAGGGGAATAAAATGAGTGAATTTGTAATTGAAACGCAACATTTATATAAACGATTCGGGCAAGTCACCGCTTTAGAAGATATTAATATTCAAATTCGCCAAGGTGAATTTATTGCGATAATGGGTGCATCAGGTTCCGGTAAAACCACGCTGATGAATATTCTGACCGGCTTAGATACGGCTAGTGAAGGTAAAGTCATTCTAGATGGTGTCGATGCGGCACAATTGGATGAAATCGGTCGTCAGCGTTTCCGTGCAGAAAAAATTGGTCTAGTCTTCCAGCAATTCCATTTAATTCCTTATTTGACCGCACTTGAAAATGTGATGCTGGCTCAGCACTATCACAGTGTGATTGATGAAGCAGCGGCTAAAGCGGTACTCGAACAAGTGGGATTGGGTCATCGTATAGATCACCGTCCAAGCCAACTTTCTGGGGGGGAACAACAACGGGTATGTATTGCTCGCGCGTTGGTGAACCAACCACCAGTCATTTTTGCCGATGAACCAACAGGTAACCTCGACGAAAAAAATGAAGCGCTTGTACTAGATTTACTACAAGAGTTAAATCGCCAAGGGAGAACGATTGTGATGGTGACACACAATCCAGAATTGGGTGAGTTAACCGATCGTGTTATTTATCTCCATCACGGAAAATTTGTAAAAGAGGACATTAATGAAAAATAAACTCGTAAAACTACTCGCAATAAGTGCGGTCATTTTCGGCAGTGTTTCTTGTAAAGATGAAGTCGCTGCAATTGGTCAAAAAGCACCAGACATCGCTGCCTATGATTTACAAGGTAAAGAAGTGAAACTTGATGATTGGAAAGGCACTCGCTTACTGACATTCTGGTCTGAAACCTGTGGACGATGTGTCGCAGAATTAAAAGAGTTCGAAAAATTGGCCGAAGCTAATCCAGATAAAGTTCAGCTTATCGCCATTAATGTGGATGGAGATAAAGTGGATACCAGAGCCGTGGTCGCCAAACGTCAGCTTACGTTGCCGGTTATCAAAGACCAATTAAAAATCACAGCAGAACGTTATCAACTTATCGGTACGCCAACAAGTTTTGTGATTACACCTGAAGGTAATATTCAGGCTAAATATGAAGGCGCAATTCCCGCAGAAGATTTAGATAAATTATTTAAAGGCTAGCCAAAATGAAAAAACGAATTTACTTACTCTCTACACTTTTACCCGTTTTAGGCTTTTTATTTGCCCCTCCTGCCCTTTCTGCCGAAGCTGACTTAGTGAAAGCGGAAAAGGTATATAAACGCTCTTGTGCAACTTGTCATGGGAAACAAGGCGAAAAACCAGCAATGGGTGAGTCAAAAATTATTAATCAACTAAAACCAGAAGAAATTTCAACCGCACTTTCAGAACGAAAAGCAGGAAATATTCCTAGTGCAGGAAGCCCTGCAAAACAACGTTTAAGTGAGCAAGATATTCATGATTTAAGTGAATATATTCAAACACTAAAATAGTTTTTGAATTTTTTTTAAACTAATTCTAAAATATACGGTCTTAGAAGGGGCTTAGTTTTACAAGCTAAGAAATTTTTATTATATCAATAAAGGATTTTTTATGAACAAATTCACTAAAATCAGCGCAACTGCATTATTTGCATTATTCTTAACTGCTTGTGATAAACCAGCAGATAAACCAGCTCCAGCGAAACCTGAAACTACTCAGCCTGCGCCAGAAGCTAAACAAGAAGCAGCAAAACCAGCTGAAGCGGCTAAACCTGCTGAAGCTACACCAGCTCAAGAACAAGCTGACTACAACAAATTACTTGAATGGAATGCAAGCCAAGCGCAAGCTCAAATGGCTGCACAACAAAAACTTCAATCTGATTTAACTGCTGCGGTTCAAGCAAAAGATGAGAAGAAAATTGAAGAAGCAATCAAAACGTTCAACAAAACTGTTGAAGATACAATTGCAAGCTTAGATAAATTAGATATTACAGCACCTTCAGTGAAAAGCATTAAAGATCAAAATAAAGAAGTACTTGCATTATCAAGTGAATTATTAGTTGATCAATTAAACTTAGCAACTAAAGCACCAACTGAAGAACAAACTAAAGCTTATCAAGCTAAAGTTGAAAAACTACAAGCTGCAGTAGCTAAATTACAAAAAGACGGTGCTGATTTAGCACAAAAATTTGCACCTGCAGCACCAGCTGCTCCAGCCGCTCCAGCTGCAAAATAATTAATCGGTTAAGATGAAAAAAACCTTACTGTAAAAAGTAAGGTTTTTTTATGAGGTAAATTTGCAATATCTTAGCACTTTAAATAATAAACTGTAGCTATTTACCTGGTTTATTATATTTACTTTCAATAGTTATATATATTTCTTCAAAGGTCTTATTCTCTTTTTCATTTCCATCATGGTAAAGATCCCAGTCAAACCCATACAATTCTGTTGGTTGGATAGTTATACATAGCCCATTACTTTCAATTTTTTTCTCCCAATCTAAAATATCACTAGAATTTATCACATTAAATTTAGATAGCTCCTCTAACACTGGAGTTAAATCTGATGGACGTCTGATAAGCACATAAATTTTATTTAGATGTAAATTGATAAATAATCCGAATCCAAAATATATATCGCCATTCTTGTATTCAAAATCTGTTTTTTTAGCTTCTAGTATCATTTTTATTTTCTCTACTTTAAGTTATTTATCCTTTTGCTTTGCAACTCTTTATCACATAACTAAATATTAGAGTTTTTGTTTTGTTATTCTTGTTTTTAACACATCCACAAATCGCTCTGTTGCTCCTTCCCAACGATCTAAATATAACGCAGGCTCAATCAATTCTAATTCATTCAATAGAAATTGATTGTTAATAATCGTTCCATCTACGCGTGCATAGACAGGCATTTCTGGCAATTTATGTAAAACATGACGAGCGGTTTCAATAATATGACGATCAACCTCAACAGGGATAATTTCAACTTTATATTGTGAATTCGCTCGCCATTCATTTTGAGGTGGCTGTCGGCGAATAGCATGACTAAATACACCGTTGAAAAAGATCAAACTGGTTTCACCATTTATTGCGGCCTCGGGAATAAACGGCTGCAACACAACTTGCTCACCATATGCAGAAAGATTGGGTAATACATCACCTTGTTTTAGTTTTGTCACCAAATTACCACTCTGCCCTACAGCAGGTTTAATAACAAATTCAGGCCAATCTTGGCGTTCAAGTGCGGTCAAAATTTCAGATGTTTTTGTTGAGCAAATAATAGTGGGAACGACATTGATACCCCAATTCTGTAAATCACATAAATAGCCTTTATGGCTATTCCATAGCATTAATTCTGCGGGATTAATGAGCGCATTCTTATGCAGTTTAATCCATTGAGTAAATTCATCATAGAAATTTGCATAATCCCACGCCGCTAAAGGCAGAATAAACTGACTCTGTAATGTTTCTTGCCAAGGCAAAAATTGAGTAGGGATACCCTGATTAGAAAGTTGTGTTTGAACAGGAATAAGATTTTGAGGAACTGAAGGATACGTTTTGCAAGTCGTGATTGTAAGCATAGTAAATGATAATGGATTTAAACATAAAGAAGATGCGCCAATCATCAAACTGGCGCATCGATTTCAGCGACTATTTTACTTGAGCAAAATATTTTTCAAGACGACCTTTGTTCGTCATTGATTTCTTCTCAAGATCTTTCACCACTTTCTCAGCTTGTTCTTTGTTAGGTAGATTATCACCCACTTGAATCACACCATTCATATTCATTGAACGATGTACAGGACAGGTATAAACATAAACCCCCTCTTTATCTAAAGTGATCGTGAGTTCCTGATCTTCTTCAGATTGGAATTTTTGTGCACCTTCAGGAATCGCTTTGCTGTGTACAAAGTGGCTTTTATTTTCTGCACGAAATGTCACGGTATCACCCGGTTGAACTTTTAAATAACCCGGTTCAAAAACCATTGAGCCTTCACTGTTTGAATTCAACATTTTGATGTCATAATGTGCGGCTTGAGCAGCAAAACTTAATCCTAATAATGCTGCAAGTGCGATTTTTTTCATTTTCATTTCCTTCTTAAGAATGTGCTGATTTACGCTGTGGACGAACCACCGGCAAACCTGCACTACATTGTAATAATTCAACGTTTACACGATATAAACGATCAATGGTTTCCACTTGTAAAACATGATGCGCATCGCCTACACCTTGCACTTTACCTTCGCCGAGTAAAATCAACTCATCTGAAAATTGAGCAGCAAGACTTAAATCATGTAATACCATTATAGTAATCAGATTTTTCTGTTTCGTATAGGTGTAAACTTCTTCTAAGAGATTAAGCTGATGATGCATATCTAACGCACTCACTGGCTCATCCAACATTAAAATCTGTGGCTCACGTAATAAAACCTGAGCAAACATCACCATTTGACGCTGTCCACCACTGAGATTCAGAATATCACGATGAGCTAAATGGCCAATACCTAATTGTGTCATAATACTTGCCGCTTCAGTGAGAAGCTCATCGCTGACTCGCATCGTTAGACTATCCATTCGTCCTAAAAGGACGACTTCAAGTGCGGTCAAGCTTGCGCCTACTCGGCTATCTTGAGGCATATAGCCAATTGGTTTACGCCAATCTGCTAACTTCGTCCGTTCTAGCTGTTTACCTTGATAGGTAATCATTCCTTCATGTGGCAATTCACCAAAAATAGTTTTCAGTATGGAGGATTTCCCTGTGCCGTTTGGCCCAAGCACCGTGTAAACTTTACCTTCTTCAAAACGGACATTAATGTGATCCGCAACGGTGAGATCACCTCGTTTTACCGTAAGATTCTTTAATTCTAACATTATTGTCCCCTCTTGTTATTTAAAATAATCCAAAAGAAGAAAGGCACCCCAATAAACGAGGTAACAATCCCCACTGGGAACAATGCGCCAGGGATAATAACTTTAGACAATACAGAAGAAAGGGATAAGAATGCTGCACCGACTAACATTGCGCCTGGTAAGAAGAAACGTTGATCTTCACCAAGCAACATTCGAGCAACATGTGGCGCAACTAAGCCGATAAAGCCAATCACGCCCACGAAACTAATTGCTGTCGCCGTCATCATTGCGACAAGAACTAATACCTTGATACGTAATACTTGTAAATTGATACCAAGACTCGCTGCACGATCTTCGCCTAAACGAAGTGCGGTCAATTTCCAAAGCTCTTTTGAAAGTAATGCGACAGAAATTGTGGTGACGACAATAATGATGATTAAGCTTTGCCACGTCGCTTTATTTAAACTACCAAATAGCCAGAACAGGATTTGTTGCGAGACTTCCGGCGCTGAAATAAATTGTACTAATGAAAGCAAAGATTGGAAAATAAAGAGTAATGCAATCCCCACCAACACGAGCATTTCGGAGCTAAAACGACGTTTAGACGCAAACAAGAAAAGAATCCCCGAGGCAAGCATAGTCATGACAAACGCGCCAATTGGCACGGCAACTTGTACCGGTAAACCAAAACTTCCGAAAGCAATCACAATAGAAGCACCAAAACCAGCCGCAGCAGCCAATCCTAAAGTATAAGGACTCGCCATCGGGTTATTTAATAAGGTTTGGATCTCTGCCCCGCCAACAGCCAATGTTGCCCCCACTACAAGCGCCATCAATGCCATGGGTAAACGTAAATTATACACAATATTGTCTGTCATTTTATCGACTTCACCGATACCGAATAACGCATTCACAACTTCCGATACCGATAGCATTGCAGGGCCTGTCATCACATCAAGGATAAGACTGACCACGCCAATAGCAAGAAAAGATAAAATAACAAACCAGCGTTTGCGTTCAAGCTTACGCTGGTTAGCCACAATATCTGCTACAACAGAATTGTTTTTCATTAATTAACGTTTCCCTTATTTAGTTTCAGGGAAAAGATAAATCGTACCTTCCGGGGTAACCGGTAAGTAGTTTTTATAGAAGTTTAAGTAAGTTTGTTGCGGATCTAAATCTTTAAATAGATCAGGATAAGCGGCTTTAGCCACAAACTGAACTGAAGCACTGTCAGATAACGTACGAGAGTTCGCATGATAGGCTGCGTAAACACGGTTGTTTTTCACTGCCGGTAATTCAGCCCAACCCGCACGATGTTTGAATGCGTTTAAACGACGTTCTGCTTCTGCTTTTTCAATACCAAAGCCCATTACCATACCGTCTTGATTTTTCTTCAATTCAGTTTCACGGCCTGTAATAATAATTGCATCCGGTTTCGCGGCTAACACTTTCTCTGCAGCCAACGTACCCCATTTGCCAATTTCTGCAGGCGCCACGTTTTCTGCACCAACAAGGCTAATCATAGAGCCCCACATGCTAGAGAAGAAAGTCATACCTTGTTCAGCTGGGCCACCACGACCAAACTCTACATACACTTTTGGTTGTTTTGCTAATTTTGCATTTTTAACCGTAGTCTGGATATGTTCAACAATGTCTTTGTATTCTTTCGCAATTTTTGCTGCGCGATCTTTCTGACCTGTTAATTCGCCAATAATTTCAGTAGATTTAATGTGCTTATCTAAGGTTTGAGCATTGTAATCTAATACCACAATTGGAATGCCCGCTTCATTAATGGCATCTAAATCAGAACCTAACATTTCGTACTGCCAATCAGCTAAGACTAAAAGATCAGGTTTTAATGAAAGCACTTTTTCCACAGAGAATGTGCCTTCTTCCACTTCACCCACATCATCTAATTGATTCAATTTTGGCACCGCTTTGCTGAATAACTCCCAGCTTGCTGGTGCCCAAGAAGACCATACTTTCTTAGAAAAACCGACAACGTTATCTAACGCTTTGTCACCACCAACTGCCATATAATCTTGATAATAGAAACCAAGTACCACGCGTTTTGCCGGTAAATCAACAGTGACTTCACGATCAAGTATATCTTTTACTTTCACGGGGTCAGCATTGGCAAAACCTGCACTTAAACCAAGAATAGTAGCAATCGCTAAAGTTGAAAAACGTTTTTTCATAAGAAAAATCTCCTGAGTAAAATCAAGAAAGTAAATGATAATAATTATCGATGCGAATAATACCGAAAACGATTGCTAAATTCAACTCAGGCGATTAATTATTCTTCGTAAGCTTCGTCAGTTAATGTTTTTAAGAATGCTTCTAATGCGTTAATCTCTTCATCTGTAAACGGTTTTGCTTTTAAAACATCAGGATTGATGGTTTGAGCATATTCGGCTTTCTCCCACGCTTTTCCTGTTTCAGGATTGATTTTACGATTAGGATTATTAAAACTGTCTTTAAATAACAAAACAGTTTTTAAATCACGGAAAACGCCGTTATGCATATAAGGTGCAGTGACACTGATGTTACGCAAAGTTGGCACTTTAAATTTGCCTTTTTGCTTTTTATCGCCTTTCACCATCGGATTATCCAATAGCCCATTATCCACAAAATCGGCAGCTAATTTGTTGTGCTTAATTAATTCTTGATTACTTGGTACGCCGATATTGAAATAGCGGTAATTCGTAAAGGTTTCTGTTGCTGAATTCGCTTCACTTGATTGGTGGCAGTTACTACAATTTGTGCGTGTTTTATCGAAAAATAATGCCTTACCTTTAGATTCAAGTGCGGTCAATTCTGCTTCACCTTTTAAAGCACGATCATATTTTGAAGAGAATTGCGCAAATAATTCCTGTTTTTCGAACTCACCAATGGCTTTTTCCATGATGGCATAAATCTTGTCGGCATCTGCCCAAATGCTTTCGCCATAAAGATCTGTAATAGGTTTATAATAAGTCGGATCCGCTTTTAAACGTTCAACAATAGCTTTCTTATCTGGCATGCCCATCTCTACTGGGTTTACTGGTGGTCCGCCTGCTTGCTCGGCTAAATCTTTCGCTCGGCCATCCCAGAACTGTCCGCCTACATAATCTTGAATTTTTTTATCGAAATGAAAATTCGGTGAGAACATCGCATAAAGCGCAGTATTGGCATTGCGATTACCATGAAGATGAGGATTATCCCCTTCTGAGACCATTTGATTTGCAGAATTCTTACGTTGATCCACAAAAGCGGTATCTGGACTATGACAGGTTGAACAGCTTTGTGTTTTATTAAAAGAAATCGATTTATCAAAAAACAACACTTCACCGAGTGCTTTATAATCCAATTCTTTTTTCGTAACTTGATCAGCCAATGCATAGCTACTCTGCATCAAAGGTGCAAACAATAAAATAGAAAGCCATTTTTTTTGCATCGTGTTCTCCAAATATTCAAATTATAGATAAAAAATAATCCAACAAAGCTTTGTTGGATTATAAAAGGAAAATAATTTTCTACAAACCGGTGGCCATCTTAATGCGATCAGCAAACATACCGATGCTCACGCCGAAGTAATTTGATTTGTTCCAATCTAAAATCGTGCGGTAGTTATTGGAAACCAAGAATGCGCGACCAACTTCTTTATCAGGGCGAACGAGCCAAAGATCAGCTTGAGAAAGCGCGGCAAGTTTGTCTTGTTCTTGTTGACTAAAGCTCGCTAAAGTGACGCCTTTAGACTGCCAGTCACTTAATGAACGCGCTTTGTTCTTCTCTATGCCTGAAAACGATAAATCTAATGGTTGATTTAATGTTACTTCAACGCCCCAAGGCAATTTATTATCCCAACCTACAGTGTGAAGATAATTTGCAATTGAAGCAAACGCATCAAATTGGTTCGTCCAAATGTCCTTCACGCCATCATTATTACCATCTGCCGCATAATTTAAGAATGCGCTTGGCATAAATTGGGTTTGTCCCATTGCGCCTGCCCAAGAGCCTAACATTCTGTTGCGTTGAATATGATCACGTTCTAACATCTTCATCGCATTCACAAATTCTTTGCTAAATAAGGCTTCACGTCTACCATCAAAGGCTAATGTGGCTAAAGCTGATAGTACATCATAGCTACCTTGATAATAGCCAAAACTACTTTCCATGCCCCATAAAGCAAGAATATATTCTTGTTGAACGCCATAGCGTTGGCTTGCTTGTTGTAATGGCGCTTGGACTTCCCAATAACGCTCTTCGGCAATATCTACTTTGTTTTGGGTCAGTACTTTATTCAAATAATTCGTTGTACCGTTTGGATTAGGTAACTGTGGTTGATCCGCATTACGTTGGCTTCTCCCCGCTTGTGCACGATCCAAATCTACAGCCTTTTGCATATATTGAATATTATTTTGTGCATTCAATACTGACAATGATACGCCTTCAGCAGCCGCTTTGCCTTTTAAGAACTGAACATAATCATTAAAGTTATCTAAAGTTCTTGGTTTGCTATAAACAGCATTACTGCTTACTGACGGAATACTTTTCGTGGATGACGTTGTTGTTGTTGTCGTATTACTTGAACAACCCGCCAATAAAAGTGCAGTCGATAATGCCGTCATTTTTAACGTTGAGATTAAATTCATTTCTTTTCCTTTTTTTAATTATCAAAATATCGCATTATTTGCGTAAAAATTTGTTATAAACAGCTTTCAATAATGAGGTTGGTAATAAGCGAGAACCTGAGCGCAAGGCAAAGGTGAATAAGCCTGAAAATAAGCCTTGAATACCTAAGCGATGTTTCAATTTAAATAAACGCCATTCTGCTTTCGCTTGGTTTAAACCACGACGACGCCCTACCATGCCATTACCCACGCGGGCATAAACTAAAATGTCCGGCAAGTTTGCCACTTTTTGTCCTTGCGCCACAAGCTTAATCCACAGGTAATAATCTTCCTGTAAATCCTCATATCCACCACAATTAATGACCGCACTTTTTTGATATGCAACTGTCATGTGATTAAATGGGCAACGTTTTTGGGTAAATTTAACGATATCTTGTGCTTCAGTCGGCACGTTACGATATGCCACGATGTCTTGAATATTTTCGCCAAACTCAGCAATCTGCCCACCGAAAATAATCGTATCAGGGTGCAGCTCAATAAACGCCACTTGTTTCGCAAAACGTTCTGGCACACAAATATCATCGGTATCCATACGGAAGACCCAATCGTGTGAACAATGTTTCAATCCTTCATTAAGTGCTTTACCTAAACCTAAATTTTTTGGCAATTTCACTAAGTTTAAGGGTAATTTGGTTTCAAATTCAGAAACCACCGCTTCCAATTCAGGTGTAACAGCACCATCAAACACCAACACAATCTCATCGGCTGGATGCGTTTGAGCCACTAAACTTTCAAAACATTCTCTTAAATATTGTGGGTTTTCCTTAATATATAAGGACATTAAAACTGAAAATTTCATACTTCTCTATCTAATAAGTTATCTACATAAACCGTTTCAAATTAATTGCCAATTTGGGGGAAATTAAAACCACAAAGGCAATAATTAGCTGCTTAATACTTTTCGTTAATTTAAAAATCTCAAAATAGTAAAAAGCGGCTTTACGGGATAAATTCATAATATGTGGGTAAGCCAACATATATTGTGCGTTGATGACAAAATTCTTTTCTTGCTCTGCCGTTTTCACATAATTTTCACGGATATAATCAATCGCTTTTTGCGTATTAGTGGTATCTGTTGATACGCTAGAACGCTTGGTATGGAACGTACAATAAGTCAACGGCTCAGCCACTTTGTACGCTTTAAACGTTGGATCTTGCACAAGCTTCAGCAAGAAATCATAGTCTTCCAATGAACGAAGTGCGGTCGATAATCCGCCGATTTTTAAAAACAGCTCTTTTTTCACCCCAATCATCGGCATACCACCAATTTTATTCGCCAGTAAAATTCGCTCTACGCTAATCTCTTGCGGCTCAATCGGGTTGGTTACATAGCTAAAATCTTCATTCACCATTTCACATTTAGCTGGATGGTAAACAAAGTTAACATCAGCATGTTCGGCAATCACATCAGCTAATTTCTGACATTTATCATTTGCAAAACGATCATCGTCATCAAGGAATAACAACCATTCATTATCCGCATTTCTTGCCCCGATATTACGGCTTTCTGCCGCGCCTTGATTGGTTTCATTACGAATAACGTTAACTGCAAATGGATACGATTGTGTCACTTCAACGGGTTCTTTCGAGCAATCATCCACAATCACCACATCAAAATTATAGGTGGTTTGCTTGGTTAAACTTTCCAATAAGGCAGGAATTTCTTCTTTCCGATTATAAGAAGGCACGATGATACTAAACATCTTTCGGCTCCTGTTGTTTAAATAAAATAAGTTGTTTACCGTGAGTGCCAAAAAGCGATAAGAACATCAGCATGACAAACATAATGCCCGGAAAAGCAAAGGTGTCAGCTTTGATATTACAGAACGCTAAAATCACAAAGGCAGAAAGGATAAATTTCCAGCTGCCATCAAACCAATTTAAGGCAACTTTGCGTACAAAATAGAATGTCACGGCAAAACACACTAAAGCATAAGACACGCCGCCATAAAGAATTTGGCGTAAGAAACCAGAGTCCGTATGCCCATAATAACGGCCAACTTCTAACTCACCTGTCATATACATACCATCGCCATAAATGAACTGCTTGAGTGTAGGCATAAAGAGGTGGTTTTTCATCAAGGTATCTGTTGACGAGCTGACAAATCCTGCACCATGTAATAAATTAATCACGGGCTCTAAAGCATGTGCTACATAAGGATTTTCAGGTAAGAAATAGGCCAGTAATAATACCAAAACAGCAAATGCAATGAGTGATGGAACATAACGCCATTTGAAATACACTAAAATGCTCACAACTGATAACAGGAGGAATGTACGCCCTGAAATTAATCCGATACATAACATTAAAAATACCAGAATACTTGGAAGCGTATTATGTTTAGCGTTGTAAGCCAGTAAGAAATGCAACAGCATTAAATAGAATAAACTCAACTGGAAAAAGGCAGTTGCGGTGATGTTATATAAACGATACTCCTGCTCCGAACCATAAAAACGTGCGGGCAACACCGCATTGGTTGAAAGCAAGAAATCAATCATAAATGATGCACCGAGTAAGCCAATCACACCCACTGCAAACTGCACTACTACACCGAGTTGTAAATCACGAACGACTTTCTGTTGACCATTTACATTGGCATAGAAGGCATTATAAAGTCCCACACCAAAGATAAATAAAATCAGCTCTTTCACATACATGGTGATGACAGAAAAATCTCGTGTACCATTGACTAAAAGTGGAATCACGCTAAATGCAATCAGCCCAATGATGACGGCTAAACTATCCACTGGCACAGTAATACCTTGTGGTTTCTGCTTTTTAAGATACTGATAAGCCAATACAACCAATGCCGCTAAACCTGCGACGAATGACATTCGTACAACATGAAACAGCCAAGGATCGTAAAGATAAAAAAGGTTAAAAAGTGCGGTCATTTTTACATTATTTTCCTAAATTCTTTTTCACTGCTAAGATTTTTTTGAGTGGATATTTAATTAATTTCTTCACTAAATTATTAGATTTTGAACCACGAATCGCTTCCAAATTACTTACTAATTGTGGATTTTCAATGGCCATAAGCGGACGAACCACATTGTTATTAATCTGGAATTGGGTTTCAAATAATAAGAAATCATCAGCAAGCCAAAACGGTTTTTCTTGTTTGAGTTGCTTTAAAAATGCACGTGCTGCTGATTTTTTGATTAAGTATGCCACCGTACCTGCGAAATAACTTTTATACGGGTAAGCCACGGTGACATCACCAATAGTTTGGCGTAAAAATGAAAAAGTGGTTGGATAATTAATCTCTAATTCCACATCATTAAATGCAGCAATTTTTGACTGCCCGATTAATACAATATCCGCATCACATTTTTCGGTTAAGAGTGCGATTGTTTTTGGTGATAAATTAGCATTAAATAACGCATCATCTTCACAGACTAATGCATAATCATTTTCCGTCACATTTTGATCTTCTACGATCTGACGATAAACCGCTAAATGACTTAATGTGCAACCAATTTCGCCTTTTGTGACGTTGCGTCCATAATGCTGTTCAAACTTCGTTGGATTGAATACTTCTGCCAATTCATCCCACTCTTTTTGCATGGTATTAATCGCTGAAAACACAACGAAATCTGCTGTATCTGGTTGAGCAAAAAACAGCTCACGACGCTGAACATCTTTATCTAGTGAAATCAAATATTTATTCATAATTATCTCAAATTTGGTTTTTGCAGTATTTTGATTACAACAAACGGAAATAGTTGCAAATTATACTAAAGAAATAGTCCTATGGCATGGCTTTTAACACAACTTTAAAAAGCCTTAAAAAAATAACCGCACTTTAAATGCTTAAAGCGCGGTCTATTTTAAATGGATTAATATGTTATTTCTTTCAATTAGAAAATTGCAGTTGCTAAACCGACTACAACACTTAAAGAAAGCACTACAGCTAACATTGCGTAACCAAAATCACTCATTTTAATTTCCCACTTGTTTAGTTAAAGATAACCCATTCTAACAATAAAGCACGTTTTTTCAAAAATTTTTTATAATTTACTTAACCTATTTGGTGACAGTCTTTATAATAGGAAAAATTCTCTAGAGGCAAAATTATGGCAACAATTAAAGATGTCGCAAAAATGGCTGGTGTTTCCACCACCACTGTTTCACACGTAATTAATAAAACCCGTTTTGTAGCAAAAGAAACCGAAGAAGCGGTGATGCAAGCCATTAAAAGCTTGAAATACTCACCAAGTGCTGTTGCTCGGAGTTTGAAAGTCAACACGACAAAATCCATAGGGATGATTGTTACCACCAGTGAATCCCCTTATTTTGCTGAAATCATTCATGCCGTTGAAGATCATTGTTATCGTCAAGGCTATTCACTTTTTTTGTGTAATACACAAAATGATCCTGAAAAAATTAAAAACCACGTCGAAATGCTTACCAAAAAACGCGTAGATGGTTTATTGGTCATGTGTTCTGAATACACACAACATTCACTTGATGTGCTTTCTAGTTTCTCGTCTGTGCCGATGGTGGTAATGGATTGGGGTCCAAATACAGATACCGATATCATTGAAGATAACAGCTTTACGGGCGGTTACCTTGCTACTAAGCATTTAATTGATTGTGGTCATAAAGAGATCGGTCTTATTGCGGGTGAATTAGATAAAACGACGGCAAGAACCCGTTACGAAGGCTTTGTAAAAGCCATGAATGAAGCCAATCTACCGATCCATGAAAATTGGATTATGGAAGGTTTCTTCGAACCTGAGGACGGTTACGAGTGTATGAATAAAATTCTTGCACAAGACAGCCTACCTACTGCCGTATTCTGTTGTAATGATGTGATGGCATTAGGTGCAATTTCTGCGATTACGGAAAAAGGCTTGCGTGTGCCTGATGATATCTCGATTATTGGCTATGATAATATTCACTCATCGCGTTTCTATGCACCACCACTCACAACGATTCATCAATCTAAGTCTCGTTTAGGTGCACAAGCGGTTAATCTTTTATTTGAGCGTATTGCCAATAAAGATAACGATAATCACGAAAAACACCGCATTGCAATCCATCCTGAACTCGTCATTCGAAAATCAGTTCGCAACCTTAAATAAACATTAAACTTTTTGACCGCACTTTGAATTTTATCTAAAAAAGTGCGGTCATTTTTTACTTATTTTAGCCTTTTTTGATTTAATGCAAGTTTTTGACGTATAGCATTTGATCCCGATACATATTTTTGATTATATCTCCCCTAGTTTTATTTTTTTCTTTATCGGAGTTCATATGACTGATGAGTATCGCACTCTCCGCCATAACATTAATATGTTAGGGCGTTTTCTTGGAGAAACCATTAATGATGCACAAGGCGAAGACATTCTCACTTTAATTGAAAATGTTCGCCAATTGTCCAAACAATCTCGAGCAGGCGATAGCCAAGCGCGTAAAACCTTGTTGGATACCCTTTCCACCATTTCTAACGACAACATTATTCCCGTTGCGCGTGCATTCAGCCACTTTCTTAATCTGACGAATATTGCTGAACAATACCAAACGGTCTCTCGCCAACATAAAGATTTACAATCCTCTAACCGTTCTTTGAGTGCGTTATTTCAACGTTTAAAAGCGCAAAATGCCTCAAAAGAAGAGGTTTACAAAACCGTTGAAAACTTGCTTATTGAGCTTGTATTAACGGCACACCCAACCGAAACCACACGTCGTTCTTTAGTCCATAAACACGTTGAGATCAATAAATGCTTAAGTAAATTAGAGCACGATGATTTAACACCGAAAGAACGCGGCATTATTGAACGCTTGTTACTTCGTTTAATTGCTGAAGCGTGGCACACCAATGAAATCCGTACCGTTCGCCCTACCCCATTCGATGAAGCAAAATGGGGCTATGCCATGATTGAGAACAGTCTATGGCAAGGTGTACCTGAATTCTTACGTCAATTAAATGAACACGCTCGTGAATTCTTAGGCTACGATTTACCGGTAGGCTTACGTCCTGTCAGAATTTCTTCTTGGATGGGCGGTGACCGTGATGGCAATCCATTTGTTACTTCAAAAATTACGCAACAAGTACTCTATTTTGCTCGTTGGAAAGCGGCAGATTTATTCTTAAATGACATTAAATCCCTTGCCGATGAATTATCCATGGTGAAATGCACACCAGAATTTACCGCAAAATATGGTGAGCATTTAGAGCCTTATCGTTTTGTAGTCAAAGCGCTTCGTGCAAAACTTATTTCGACTCTTGATTACTTTGATGATTGCCTGGCAAATCGCCCGCCACGCGTAAGCCAAGCGGATATCATCATGGAAGATAATCAACTTTGGGAACCGCTCTATGACTGCTATCAATCGTTGATGGCATGCGGTATGCGAATTATCGCTAATGGTTCCTTACTGGATATTTTGCACCGCATTCGCTGTTTTGGGGTTACCCTTTCACAAATGGATATCCGTCAAGAAAGTACCCGCCATACCGATGCCATTGCTGAAATTACCCGTTATCTTGGCATCGGCGATTATGCACAATGGAGCGAAGCTGAGAAACAATCTTTCTTGGTGCGTGAATTGAATTCTCGTCGCCCATTAATTCCAACCCATTGGGAACCCTCTGCTGAAACCCAAGAAATTTTAGATACTTGCAAAGTCATTGCTCAACAAAAACAAGGCGTGATTGCTTGCTATATTATTTCAATGGCGAGGAGTGCCTCTGATGTACTTGCTGTGCATTTATTATTAAAAGAAGCAGGCGTGCCTTATCATATCCCTGTCGTGCCACTCTTTGAAACCTTAGATGACTTAGATGCTTCTGAAAGGGTCATGCGTCAATTGTTTAATATTGGTTGGTATCGTGGCGTGATTAACAATCATCAAATGGTGATGATTGGTTATTCTGACTCAGCTAAAGATGCGGGAATGATGGCAGCTTCATGGGCACAATATCGTGCACAAGAAGCATTAGTCAATTTAACCGAAGAACTGGGTATTGAACTCACTTTATTCCATGGTCGTGGCGGTACAATCGGTCGAGGTGGCGCACCTGCACATGCGGCATTACTTTCTCAACCTCCGCGCTCACTCAAAAATGGTTTACGTGTGACTGAACAAGGGGAAATGATCCGCTTTAAACTTGGTTTACCCGAAGTTGCTGTTGAAACCTTTGATCTTTACGCGAGTGCAATTTTAGAAGCAAACTTACTTCCACCACCAGAACCAAAAGCAGAATGGCGTGCGGTCATGGATGAGCTTTCCGCTACTTCATGTGACATTTACCGTAGTGTTGTTCGTGGTGATAAAGACTTCGTGCCTTATTTCCGCAGTGCTACACCGGAACAAGAACTGTCTAAACTACCACTTGGCTCTCGCCCTGCAAAACGTAATCCAAATGGTGGTGTAGAAAGCTTGCGTGCTATTCCATGGATTTTTGCTTGGATGCAAAACCGCTTAATGCTACCGGCATGGCTTGGTGCTGGTGCGGCAATTCAAAAAATTGTGGATGAAGGCAAAGGTCATATTATTGAAGAAATGTGTAAAGCTTGGCCATTCTTCTCTACTCGAGTGGGGATGTTAGAAATGGTGTTCAGTAAAACCGATACTTGGCTTTCTGAGCAATATGATCATAACTTAGTGAAAAAAGAGCTTTGGTATTTAGGTGAAAATCTTCGTAATCAACTCAATGCGGATATTAAAACTGTGCTTTCACTTTCTCACAAAGATGAATTAATGGCGGACTTGCCGTGGATCGCAGATTCTATTGCATTACGTAATGTTTATACGGATCCACTCAATCTCCTTCAAGTGGAATTGCTCCGTCGTTTCCGTGAATCGCCTGAAAACCCAAGCCCTGATGTCGAACAAGCCCTGATGATTACCATCACAGGTATTGCTGCAGGTATGCGAAATACGGGCTAGTTACAGCAACTAAAAATAAGTGCGGTCAAAAATAATGATAAATTTGACCGCACTTTTTGTTTTCTGTTTCTTGCGGTATCATACGTGCAATTGACTTAATGAAGGAAAACCCAATGACAACTGATATTCAAAAACTTGATCCCGATGCAGCGATTGATCTTGCTTATGATATTTTCTTAGAGATGGCAGGCGAAAATCTCGATCCCGCTGATATTATGCTATTCAATCTGCAATTTGAAGATCGTGGTGCAGTCGAGTTTGTCGAAACTGCCAATGATTGGGAACAAGAAATTGGGGTGTTAATCGATCCTGAGGCTTTTGCTGAAGTTTGGGTCGGATTAGTGAATGAGAAAGATGAAATGGATGATGTGTTTGCGAAATTCTTAATTTCACACCGAGAAGAAGATCGTGAATTCCACGTTATTTGGAAAAAATAACTACCCTTCTCGCACATATCAATTCACAAACTAAAACCGGTTTAATTTAACATTAAACCGGTTTTTGCTTAACAGATTCGTGGTAAAGGTTCGTTGCGTGGTAAGTCTAATAAACGACTTTGACCGAAAAGCCCAACTGCTCGAACTTTACCATCAGTCGTTACCTCGCCGATTACGGTCGCATTTTCACCTAATGGATGGCGACGAAGTGCGGTCAGAATTTCAGCTGTTTTTTCTTTGTCCGCCACAATCACCAATTTGCCTTCATTGGCAAAATTTAACGCATCCAAACCGAGTAATTCACAAATACCGCGCACTTCCTGACGAATTGGTAACACTGTTTCATCAATTTGAATTCCCACTTTCTGTGCCTGTGCAAATTCATGAAGTACCGCATTTACACCACCACGGGTCGCATCGCGTACGGCTTTCACCCCTTCAATCGGACGAATACAATCAATAAGCGGTGCAAGCACAGCACAATCACTGCGTAAATCTGTTTGAATACCAAGATTTTCACGTAAATTCAAAATGGTTGCACCATGATCACCTAAAGTACCACTGACAATAATCTGATCACCTGGTTGAATACGATGCACGCCCCAGTCGAGTCCGTTTGGAATCACTCCAATACCTGCTGTATTGATAAACACTTTATCTATCGCGCCTTTTTGTACTACTTTGGTATCACCTGTTACTACTTGAATACCGGCTGACTGACAGGCTTTTGCCATAGACTGGATCAATTTTTTTAAAGTTTCCAGTGGTAAGCCTTCTTCCAAAATAAAGCCACAAGACAAATATTTTGGTACGGCACCGCATACCGCGACATCGTTAGCGGTACCACATACAGCGAGTTTACCAATGTCGCCACCAGGGAAAAAAATCGGATCAATCACAAAACTATCGGTAGAAAATGACAATGTTCCACCTAAAGCATTTAACTCTTGTAAAGCAATACGAGCCTGATCTTCGCCTTGTGAAAGTATTGGATTATCAAATGCCTCAACAAAATAATCGCGGATCAACTCTTGCATTGTGGCACCACCATTTCCGTGTGCCATTGTAATAAAATCAGTCATTGTTTTATTCCCGTCTATATTGATAATAGGCTGCGCACGCCCCTTCGGAAGATACCATCAATGCACCATAGGCATTGTCAGGATTACATTTTTTAGCAAATAATGGGCAATCCGCCGGCTTACATTTACCGATTAATACATCACCGCAGCGAGAATCTGGATCATCAGCAACTTGGTGTGGCTGACAAGCAAAATGGGCTTCTGCATCAAAGCATTGATAATCATCTGTCAGTTCTACGCCAGATTCTGCAATTTCGCCTAATCCACGCCATTCGCTGCTGGCTTTCAAGCGGAACACTTCACTGATTGCCTGTTGTGCTAACTCATTACCATGTTGGTGTACGATACGTTTATACTGATTTTCCACTTCACAGCGTTTTTCAACAATCTGCGTAACCAACATTAAAATTGCTTGTAGGATATCTAAAGGCTCAAAACCGGTGATCACAAAAGGCTTATGATAGGTGTCACACAATTCTTGATAAGGTTCAGAACCAATCACCATGCTGACATGACCTGGTGCAAGGAAGCCGTCAATTTTGACTTGTCCTTGTGACAATAAGCTGTGTAATGTCGGAATGATGGTAATATTTTGGCATACCACAAAAAAGTTTTTTACCTGCTGTTTTTTCGCTTGTTGCAAGGTAATTGCGGCACTTGGCATGGTTGTTTCAAAACCAAGTGAAAAGAATACCACTTTTTTGTCTGGGTTATTCGATGCGATATTCAACGCATCAAGTGGTGAATAAACAATACGAACATCAGCGCCTTGTGCCTTAGCTTCTAATAATGAGCCTAAACGTCCACGCACTCGCATGGCATCACCGAAAGTACAGAAAATTACTTCTGGGCGACGAGCAATCTCAATACAGACATCAATTCGTCCCATCGGTAATACACACACCGGGCACCCTGGACCGTGAATAAATTCAATGCTTTTCGGTAATAAACGATCCAGCCCAAATTTAAAAATGGTATGAGTATGTCCGCCACAGACCTCCATCAAATATAACGGATTTTCTGGTGTAAAGTGCGGTTGGTTTTCCATTATTTTTTGTAGTCGCTGTAACAGACTTTTAGCCAGTTCAGGATCACGAAATTCATCAACAAACTGCATTTGATGCTCCTATCGTTCTTGCGCTTTTAACCAGTCTAGCCATTGCTGTAACCCTTCTCCACTTTGAGAAGACAACTGGATAACCTCAATTGTTGGATTCACTTGTTTCGCATAAGCAATACATTTTTCCACATCGAAATTTAAATACGGCAGTAAATCGACTTTGTTTAAAATCATTAACTTCGAAGCCGCAAACATATGTGGATATTTGAGTGGTTTATCTTCGCCTTCTGTCACGGATAAGATCACCACTTTGGCGTGCTCGCCTAAATCAAATTCTGATGGGCAGACTAGGTTTCCGACATTTTCAATAAACATCAGACTATTTTCCTGTGGCTGCAATTTCACTAATGCATTACCAATCATTTGTGCATCTAAGTGACATCCTTTACCTGTATTAACTTGAATTGCCGGCACACCGGTTTGACGAATACGATCCGCATCGTTTTCTGTTTGCTGATCCCCTTCGATCACATAACAAGGATAGTCATTTTTTAATGCATTTAACGTAGTCGTCAATAAGGTTGTTTTGCCTGAACCAGGACTTGAAACAAGATTAAGTGCCAAAATATGCTGATTGGCAAAAAAGCGACGATTCATATCGGCTAACTGATTGTTGGCACCAAGAATATCTTGCTCTACTTTCAGTAATCGTTGCTGGGTTTCATCTTGCTGTGGAGAGTCTGGCATACGGAAGGATGAGTGAGAAAAATTAGGTAGTTTTGTTGCATGTTGCGCATTGGAATCATGATGAACATGCGGTAATTCTCCGATTCTGACTTGGTCTGGATGGCCACAGCCACAGGTTGTACACATAAGTCACCTCAATAATTTTTCGTTTATTCTGTAAATGCTTAGAATCTATGGTAATTCATATACGTTAGAATACCATATTCTCAATCTTAAATATATTCTTTGAAGAGAGATAAATACATACTATCAAGTAGTTAGCGTATTTTATATTCAAAAGATCAAATTTAATTTGTCCATTTAGACATCTTTGCTATTTTACGGCAATTTCTTTCACTCTAAATTCGGTGCCACTTCGACGTTGTAAACATGCACTGTGACAATGTGGACAGCAATCTTGATAGGCTTCAATCTCAACTTCCTTTTGACATTGCCAGCACCATGCAATCGCAGGTAAATGGATAAAATGTAACTGACAGTTTTCAGCAACGGTATCTTTACGCATAATTTCAAAGCAAAATTCTACCGCACTTTGCTCGACACAAGACAGTGCCCCAATTTCTAGCCAAATATCTGTCACTTCATGGATTTCATGCTTTTTCTGTTGTTGATCAATAATTTCCATAATATTCTGACAGAGAGACATCTCATGCATGATTTTCTCCTTAAAATAAAAAAGCAGTCTGTTCCAATTCTACTCTTTTTTGATGTTTACTTTCAGCTTTTCTATGTTTCGCTGTTCGATATTTAAACATTATTTGAAAAATTTTTACTGGTACTCGTGCTAGACATCATTTTAGCGGCACAAAATTAATGCCGCTATGCTGCAATAAAGTGTTCATTAAATCATTATTTTGCTCAAAGTGACTACATTTGCCTTTGAGCTGGATTAAGCGAAGTCTCAAGTGAGCTAATTCATGGATCCGTTTTGATACTTCTCGAATATGTCGATCTAGCAGCTCATTGATTTCTCTTTCCTGCTCTTGAGTGGCACATTGAGGATTGAGCAACATTTTGATTTCTTTTAGTGAAATATCCAAACTGCGACAATAACAGATAAAAGAAAGTTGTTTCAAATGTTCTTCCGTATAAATACGAAAATTACCGCTCGTTCGTTTGGCGGGTTCGATTAATCCTTGTTTTTCATAGAAACGTACAGCTTCCACCGTACAGCCAACAATGTTGGCTAGTTGACCAATTTTCATTTTTTATAAAATTACACTTGACTCTGAAGTTACTTCATATTTTATACTTTATCACAATATTCACATGTTAGAAAAGGAGAACTTCCATGAAAAAAACAGCATTGTTTATTACTGCACTATTCGGTGCATCACTCGCTAATGCGCATAATGTTTGGTTGGAGCCTGTTAAGGATGCAAAAGGGCAATATGTGGTTAAATTTGGTCATGAGGAAACTGAAACCTATCCTCAAAGCAAATTAAAAGCGGTACGCCTACTCGATGCTAAAGGCCAATTGCAAAATGCCACAGTGAACTTTAAGGAAGGCGAAGCACACTTTGCCGCACCTGATGCTGACATTGCATTTATTCGCTTTGATAATGGTGTTTGGTCAAAATTGCCAAGTGGTAAATATGTTGAAAAAACCAAACAACAGGTACCTGATGCTGTACTTAGTGTTAATCCGATCAAATTCGGTAAAGCAATTTTACACTGGGATGCTCAAGCAAATAAATCACACAACATGGATTATGAATTAGTCCCTCAAAGTGAACCGAAAGCGGGACAACCTCTCGATATTCTCGTGTTAGTAAAAGGTAAACCTGTACAGGGCATCAAAGTAGGGTTAGGCGAAGATCACCCATTCAACTTAACCAATGAAAAAGGTATCGCACAATTCATCCCTAAAGCGGGTTATAACAAAGTCTGGGCTGAATTTGACGAGCCGGTTAAAGACAATCCTGACTATACCAAACGTAGTGTTGAATATATGCTAACTTTTGATGCGAAATAATGAAAAGAGTTGTATTTTTAACCGCACTTTTCACCTTGCTGTGCGCGCCATCAGCATTGGCTCATAGTTTGCATGTTTTTGCACAATATGATGGACGCACAGTCTCTGGCAAAGCCTATTATTCCGATATGACTCCAGCGGCAGAAACCTATATGGAGATTTTGCAAGCTGGCCAGGACTCCCCTCTATTGGAAGGCAAAACAGATCGAGATGGGCAATTTGCCTATCCGATCAATACCACTGCTGAAGGTGCCATTAAAGTAGTGATAGAAGGTGAAGAAGGACATCGAGCCTCAATTGTTGCCAACAGAGTATCTGCGCAAGCCACTAATAACAATGACAATGCATTGATGTTGGTCCGCGAAGATATTTCTAAATTAAAAGATAAAATTTACCTACGCGATATTATTGGTGGTATCGGTTATATTGTTGGCATTTTCGGCTTATGGGCATTGATTAGAGCCTCAAAGATGACACGTGCGTCGCAATCTAAGGAAAGATAATATGCATTTATCGGAAGGTGTGTTGCATACACCCGTATTGCTTGGTGGTGCAGCTGTGGCGTTAGTCTGCGTAATGATTGGTCTTAAACGTCTTAATTCGCAACAACTGCCGCTAACGGCATTGTTTGCCGCTGCTTTTTTTGTTGCAGGTACCATTCATGTACCAGTTGGCATTGGCAGCGTGCATCTCATCTTAAACGGCATGGCCGGCCTGTTTCTCGGCTGGGCCGTTTTCCCTGCTTTTTTAATCGCATTGGTATTACAAGCCCTGCTCTTTTCCTTCGGGGGATTTGCTGTATTAGGTGTTAATTTATGCGTAATGGCATTACCTGCCCTTTTTGTACATTGGCTATTTGCAAAAAGACTTAAAAATGACAATTCCCGTCGCACTCAAATTGCAGCAGGTATTGGTGCTGGTGTAATCGGTGTTGGCGGTTCAGCCTTACTCGCCTCTCTAGTCTTAGCATTGGATGGCGGTAAAGCCTATAGCGACCTGATTATGCTTCTGGTGATATCACATATCCCCGTATTTATTATCGACAGTATCGTCAGTGTCGGTGTGGTCTTATTGTTAAACAAAATGTATCCAACAGCGCTCAGTGTGGTGAAATGAATTTTCTTGCTATTTTTCAACCGCACTTGCGATTAATTTATGTGTTTTTGTGTGGACTTATCGTCAGCACAATGACACATATTTCAATGCTTATTATCCTTAATCTGATCGTATTCAGCGGGTTACTTATTACGCTAATTCGCTATCAAAAATCCCTCGCCGATTATTTTAAATATTGGTTGAAACTGAATTTCTTTACTTTGCTTGTTTGGTTGACCTTAAGTTGGAAAATCACTGAACAAGGCTTAGCATTGAATCCAATGGGTATTCAGCTCGCGCTACTCATCACGCTACGTTTCAATTTAATTTTAAGCTTAACTCGCCTCTTGTTAATTGATATGAACGAGAGCCTTTTATTGCAAGCATTGTGTCGTTTGCCATTACCTGAAAAACTACTTCATCTCTTTGTTCTCACTGTGCGCTATATTTCAGTGTTCAGTGAAGTACATAAAAAGATGGATATGGCAATGCGCGCGCGCGGATACCAGCCAAAACTTAACGGCAGAACCTTATTTATAGCCGCGCAACGTGTGGCATTATTATTAATTCATGCTCTCGTTAAAGCAGAAAAAACAGAAATGGCGCTAAAAGCCCGTGGTTTTCAGCTGCATGATGTGAAAAAAACACAGGATAAATCTTGATGAACGTCCTTGAAGTCAAACAATTACAGATCATGCGCGAACAACGCATGATTATTGATAACCTTTCTTTTGAACTCCCTGAAGGTCATCGCCTTTTTTTACAAGGTGATATTGGTTGTGGAAAATCAACCCTATTACACTGCCTATTAGGGTTTATACCTTACCAACAAGGTGAGATTCGCTGGTTCGATAACACCTGTCGCCAAGAAAAAGATTTTGTACCACTACGTGGAAAGGTCGGCATCTGTTTCCAACACGCGGGCGATCAACTTTTTGGTCCAACCGTACTTGATGATGTGGCGTTTGGTCCACTTAATCAGGGCTTGAACAGAAATGAAGCCTATCAAATTGCATTACAGCAACTAGAACGTCTGAATATTGTTAGGTTAAAAGATCGCTCAGTAAATACCTTATCTGGCGGTGAACAGAATTTTACTGCGCTAGCCGGTGTTTTGGCGATGCAGCCAAAAGTATTGCTGTTAGATGAACCAACCAATGGACTGGATACAAAAAATATCGCCAAACTGACTGCACTTTTACGTGAACTACAGTTACCGATGCTTATTGCCTCACATGATTTACGCTTTAGTGAAACAGTTGCAGATTCCTGTTTGTCTTTAGCCACAGATAATGATGGCTAAATGCATTCATAATGCGTAAGAAAATAATTCAATAAAAAACGGGCGAACCATTAAGTTCGCCCGTAATCTATTTATAACGCTAATCAAGCCACAAGTGCGGTTTCTTTTAAGCGATTTTTTAATTTCGCATATTCAGTTACCACATAGCGTTCAGCCCAGGCTTGGTCTTCGATTTTATCAATACGAACCGCACTGTATTTGTATTCCGGTGTTCTAGAACCCGGGTTCAAATGTTCAGCGGTTAATTCATTACATTTACCGATCCACCATTGATAGGTCATATAACAAGCGCCTTTGTTTGTACGAGTGCTCACATCTGCACGAGAAATAACTCTACCACGAGAAGAAGCAATCCAAACCAAGTCGTTGTTTTTAACACCCAACTCTTTGGCGTCTTGATCGTTCATTTGTACGAATCCCGGTTCATCCGCAAGTGCCGCAAGTGCACGGCAGTTACCGGTCATAGAACGGCAGGAGTAGTGACCAACTTCACGTACTGTAGAAAGTATCAATGGGAATTCTTCAGAGAGATCTTCCATTGGTGGTTCCCAGTCGCAAGCAAAGAACTCAGCTTTGCCGTTCGGACGGTCGAAGATTTGGCCTTTATACAAATATTGCGTACCTTGATCTTCAGGGCCCTCATCAGTACATGGCCATTGGATATAACCCATGCCTTCCATTTTTTCGTAGGTTGCCCCTTTGTAAATTGGGCAAAGTGAACGAAGTTCATCCCAAATTTCTTTGGTATTGTTATAGTGCATTGGGTAGCCCATTGCTGTAGCAATTTCGCTAATGATTACCCAGTCATCCTTGACATCGCCAGTTGGCTCAACCGCTTTATAGAAACGTTGGAAACCACGGTCAGCGGCACTATACACCCCTTCATGTTCAGCACAAGAAGTCGCAGGTAATAAAATATCTGCTTCTGCTGCGGTTTGAGTCATGAAGATATCTTGAACGATAAGAAGTTCAACTTTCTCGAAGGCTTTTTTAACAGCATTAATATCTGGCTCAGTTTGTAATGTATCTTCACCCATAATATAGAATGCTTTAATTTTATCTTCCATGATCGCTTCAGGTACTTCACTCAACGGCACACCTGGTTTGGTTGGAATAGATGGCACGCCCCAAGCTTTCGCAAATTTTGCATTAATTTCTGGATCAGCAAAACTTTGATAGCCTGGTAATGTGTTGAATAACGCGCCCATATCGCACGCACCCTGTACGTTGTTTTGTCCACGCACTGGGTTTACCCCAACATTTGGTTTACCTAAGTTACCGGTAAGCATTGCCAAGCTTGCTAATGCACGCACGGTTTCTACACCTTGACGGAATTGGCAAACGCCCATACCCCATAAGATAGTAGCGGTTTCCGCTTTTGCATAAGTGCGGGCAATTTCACGCAACATTTCAGGCTCAATACCTGTGATGTGTTGAGTGGATTCCGGTGTATAAGCTTTCACGGTTTCATAGAACGCATCGAAGTTTTCGGTGTGTTCATCAATAAATTTTTGATCTTGTAACCCTTCTTCCAAAATCACATTCATCATCGCATTCAAGAATGCTACGTTAGACCCGTTAGCAAGCGGTGCATAAATATCCGCAATACGGGCTGTTTCGATTTTACGAGGGTCACAAACAATGACTTTCGCCCCTTTTGCTTTGGCGTGGTTAATCCGACGCGCCACAATAGGGTGTGAAGTGGAGGCATTATAGCCAAAAATAAATACGCATTTGGTATCTTCAATCTCAACAATTGAGTTGGACATTGCGCCGTTACCGACCGATTTGAGCAGACCTGTTACAGAAGGGCCGTGTCACACGCGCGCACAACAGTCAATGTTGTTATTTCCTAATACCGCACGGGCAAATTTTTGCATCACGAAGTTCACTTCGTTACCTGGTCCACGGGAAGAACCCGTTACCATAATTGATTCGTTACCGTACTTTTCTTTGATTTCACTAAGACGTTTTGCTGTGTAAGAAATCGCTTCTTCCCAGCTCACTGGTGTGAATGGTTCGCCACGTTTGTAGCGGATCATCGGTTGAGTTAGGCGAGGAGTCAGGATTTTTGTGTCATGCACAAAGTCCCAGCCATAATATCCTTTTAGGCATAGCTCCCCTTCGTTTGTCTTGCCGTTTGCACCTTCAGCTCCCACAATTTTATTGTTTTCCACCAAAAGATGGATTTTACAACCTGAGGCACAATACGGACATACGGTAATTACTTTTTTAATAGCCATAGTAACGTCCTTATTTTAGATACAACACGAGGTTAGAGATAGAATTAGAATAAATAATTCTGGGTATATATTACACCCAAAATCAACTTATAGTCTTACAAAAAGCATGGATTTATTGATATAAAACAGGTTTTCGTAATATTTTTAAAAATATGCTTAGAAATATCCCCCACTTTTTTACAAAACAGGAATCTCTTCAAGCGATCTTCCCTCTTTTAAAAAATCATACATAAATTGCACAGACTCTTTTACGCTTTCTGTCATTGGAAAACCAAAGGAAACCAGATCAGGTTGAAGCCCAACAAAAACGATTTGTTTAATATCTTGTTCCAGTTGTTCAATGAGGTAATTTAGCGGCATATTATGCGTACTCATGAAAAACATTTCCGCAATGCTCTCTTTTTCAATAATTCGGATTTTACCGGGCGCTAACTCCATATCAGCCGCATCGAAAATTAAAAGCAAATCAGGTTTCATGTCTCGCACAATATGTGCAACATTTTCTGGTGCTGAGCCACCGTCAAGTGCGGTCCAATTTGGCAATGGATTTTCATTTAATAACTGATAGAGATAAGGGCCTGCACCGTCATCCCCCATCATGCTGTTGCCAACGGTTAAGATCACATTATTCGTCACGACGTTTCACCATAATATACATCACAGGTTCACGCTGAATTGATGCTAACGTATCCATGAGGATTTCGACCCACTCTTGATGTTCTGGGGTGAAATTGGCTTTGTTTTCATCCATCGCTCTCGCTAATAAATTGACATGGCTGGAATCAATCACGATTTCACCGAATCGCATTAAGCCAGCAAATTTACGTTTAGCATCCCCTTCTGGAAAGCTCTCTACAAAACGTTGATAATCGTCGTAGTCGCAAATTAGTAACTTTTTAAAACAATCTATCACGCCAACATGGTGACCAATCGCCAAAGAGTAATACATTACCTGTTTTGCTTGCTCTGGCACTTGTTCATCGTTTTCGACGAAACGTTCGTTTAATAAATAGAAAAAGACTTTTGTTGTCATAACATTCCCATTTTTATAGGGGCAATCACTTGCCCCGTAATTAATTATCCCGAAAACGGCATACTGATAGCATGCAAACGATTGACGATTTCGCTTAAACGCGGATCAGCTTCGCGTTCTAGGTATTCACCTAAACGTACACCAAATGGCACCTTATCATCTTCGGCCATCATTGCCATAAATTGGTTAGCAATGTTGCCACCTTGACGATAACCGGCTAGACGACGAGCTTCTCGTTCAAGACTAATACGCAAATCCAACGGAATGGTTGGGAAACGTAATTTAGCTTCTGCGTTAGGATCGGCTTTTTCTTGTTTGCCTTTAAGTTTTTGATCAAGTAAACCAAGCGCGACAGCAAAACCATAAATAGTGGCGGCAGGTGTCGGTGGGCAGCCAGGGATATACACATCAACCGGTACGATTTGGTCAGAACCACCCCATACACAATAGAGATCGTGGAAAATACCGCCGCCGCAACCGCAAGCCCCGTAAGAGATACAAATTTTTGGATCTGGCGCAGCTTGATAAGCACGCATGGCTGGCGTACGCATCGCACGGGTAACCGCACCAGTGAACAAGAGAATGTCCGCATGGCGAGGTGAAGCTACCACTTTAATACCAAAACGTTCCGCATCAAATGTTGGCGTAATAGTACTGAAAATCTCGATTTCACACCCATTACAACCGCCACAGTCCACACGGTAAACGTAAGCTGAACGTTGAATATCTTTCAGCAATGTTTGTTTCATTTTGGCAATATTTTCATCAATACTAAACGGTGTTGATATACCATTAACCGGCATTGGAATTTGAGTGTTCATCGTCTTTCGCCTCCTGCTAAAACTTTAGGTAAATCAACCGCACTTTCCTCACGTTGTTCGATTGTTTTTTTGAAATTCAAGCGAACTGGCTCCTTAAAGTCGATCAATTTCATCCGCATATTGGATTCCATATTTGCGGTTTTTTCTAAACTATGTTGACGTTTGCAAACCGGACAGGTATGTAATTCCGCCAATTTTCGTTTCACTAACTCTGGGTTATCCAAAGTTTGTTTGAATAAATCGATGGTGTAATTTAGTTCTTTATAAGAAATAAACGGTTTACCACACTCCTGACAAGTTACTGTTGCAAAGGTTGTTTCTTGGAAAAGATCCTGTTTATTGGTCACTGAGAGTTCAAAATCTTGTGACAAGCGAATGGCTTTAGTTGGACAAACCTCTTCACAACGACCACAGAAAATACAACGACCAAGAAATAATGACCATGTACGGTCGCCTGTAACGGGATCCGTTCTCATCGTTAATGCATTGGCTGGACAGGCAATGGTACAAGCCGCGCAGACAATACATTGATCAGAATTAAGTTCTGGTTTTCCTCTAAAATCCTCATCGACTTCATAAGGTTTGAACGGATATTTGGTGGTGACATCACCTGCTTTAAATACCGTTTTTAGTAATTTAAACATATTCCGCCTCCCCTACTATTTCAATGGTGAATTTTTACGTTCAATACCGTAGCGTTCAATCTCTTTATAATCTACGGTTTTCGCTTTGCGTTTACGCACATCCACCACGGTGACACGGTCGGTACAAGAATAACAAGGGTCAAGACTACCAATAATAAGTGGCGCATCAGACACTGTATTGCCTCGCAACATATAGCGTAATGTTGGCCAGTTAGCATAAGTCGCTGCACGACAACGCCAACGGAAAAGTTTTTGGTTATCGCCTAGCATTGACCAGTGAATATCTTCACCACGTGGTGCTTCGGTAATCCCTAAAGCAAAACGTCCAGGCGTATAATTGAAACCTTCTTTTAAGATTTCGCCACTTGGCAAATTATCCACCATGTAATCGATGATATTCATGGATTCAAACACTTCATTAATCCGCACTTTCACACGGGATAATACGTCACCATTGGCTTCTGTGAAGAGATTGAAAGGAATATCGCCATAGCCGGAGAACGGATGTACTTTACGCACATCGCGAGCAAAGCCAGAACCACGAATCATTGGACCAACCGGGCTAAAGTCACGCGCGATATCTTTTGCCAAGACACCGACACCCACCGTACGTTGTTCCATATTCGGTGTATTTAATAAAATATCGGTTAAGGTTTTAAGTTCTTCACGCATTTCGCCGATAAGTTTGATACATTGCTCACGTTGATGTTTCAACATATCACGACGTACACCACCGATAAGGTTAATACCATAGGTTTTACGTGCACCGGTTAGCACTTCTGCCAAGGTCATAGATTTCTCACGAACGCGGAAGAATTGCATAAAGCCAGTATCAAAGCCGGTAAAGTGGCTAGATAGACCCAAGTTTAATAAGTGACTGTGTAAACGTTCTACTTCTAATAAAATTGCGCGGATCCATTCAGCGCGTTTTGGAATTTGAATCCCCAAAGCACTTTCGACGGAATTAGCATAGGCCACACTATGTGTGAACCCACAAATCCCACATACACGGTCAGCAAGGAAGTTAACTTGGTCGTAATCCATACGGGTTTCTGCCAATTTTTCCATACCACGGTGCACATAGAACAAACGATAGTCCGCATCAATGATATCTTCCCCATCCACGAATAAACGGAAATGTCCTGGTTCATCCGAAGTGATATGTAACGGGCCAAGTGGAACAATACGTGCTTCGCCTTTTTCGTTAATAAATTCGTATGTTTCTGTCGCGGTTGTCGGATCGGGACGTAAACGGTAATCCATGGAGTCTTTACGTAATGGATAAAGATCATCCGGCCAATCATCTGGCAACACTAAGCGGCGTTGGTCTGGTAAACCGACGGCTTTCAAACCATACATATCGAATAATTCACGTTCGCCCCAAACAGCCGCTTTGACTTTTGGTGTCACAGACGGAAATTCTAAGCTCACAGGATCAACTAAAGCTTTAATGGTGATAAAAGTTTTGACTTCTCCTTCCATGGAAAGCACGTAGTACACTGCATAGTTGCCATGAATTGAACGTTCATCATTCCCGAATACCAAAGGTAACCAACCTTCATGTTGATAATAAAGGTATTCAACAACATCAGGTAACATATTGGTTTTAATGGTAAGGGTAACCTGATTTGGTGTTGACCACTCCTCATCCAAAATGGTATTTGGAAATTTTGCATTGACTGCTTCAATGTAATTTTTGCCAATCATTTTGGCTGGATCGACTGATGTATTTTTAGTTAATTCCATATATTTATCCCTCCTGTCGATCATTGCGCTAAACTTTGCCAAGGTAAAACTAACATTTCACCAAAAGACACTTGTTCAGATCCGAGTACAATTCCGACTGCACTTTTTAATAACTGCAAAATTGGTTCGGCAATATGAATACCCATAATAAACATGAATAACAGTAAAATTGCCATCGCCACGAGTGAAACTTTGTTCACATCCCCCACTTCAACATTATCCGGTTGTTTGCCTAATACGGTTTTTAATACCATTAAAGACAATCCTGCTAACACGATAGTGAGTAAAATTAAACAGAACACCATTAACCAAGTTTTACCTGCGTAAATACCGGCAACAGCAATACTGAATTCACTGACGAACACGTTAAATGGTGGGATACCACCTAGTGCTAATGCACCACCGGCAAATAATACCGCTGTCATGGGTGCCACACGCCATAAACCACGTACTTGGTTCATATCACGGGTTTTATATTTTAATAATATGTTACCTGAAGCACAGAATAACAAGGTTTTCGCTAAACTATGGTTGATAGTATGTAATAAACCCGCAAATACACCGATTGGGCCACCTAAACCAAAGGCAAAGCTAATTAACCCCATGTTTTCAATACTGGAATATGCCAATAAACGTTTGATGTCGAATTGGACGATAATAAACAACGCCGCCACTAATACAGAGAGTAAACCAAATACCAACAATAAGGTTTGCGGGTATGTAGAACCGACTGCTTTAGAAACTAAGATGTAATAACGCAATACCACCAACATGGCACAATTCAATAATACAGCAGATAGAATCGCACTCACTGGACTTGGTGCCTCACTGTGTGCATCAGACAACCAAGTATGCATTGGAAATAGACCGCATTTAGTACCAAACCCAACCAAAATAAAGGCGAAAGCAAGATACATGAGCATTGGATTCAAACCCGCTGCCTGTTGATTGATTTCTGTCCAGAAAATAGCTTGGCTTGGATCTGCTAAAAGATTTGTTCCATTAGAGAACGTTAAAATTGTGCCATACAATCCAAACGCCACCCCAACTGAACAAATAATGATGTATTTCCATGCTGCCTCAAGAGAGGTTTTTTGTTTGTATGTGCCGACCAAAAATGCAGAACTTAATGTGGTTGCTTCAATGGCTGCCCACATCAAAATCACATTATTGGTGATCACAGAAATAATCATGGTGAAGAAAAACAAATGCAAAAAGCCGTAATAATTGCAATATGTTTTCAAATCAAGATGCCCTTCACGATATTCCGTACCAATGTAGCCGATAGAATAAATACCGGCTAATGTTCCGACAATAGCGATGAGACCTAAGAAAATAGCAGATAGACTGTCGATGTAAACCCAGTTATTTAATGCACTGATTTCCCCCTGAGTTAACACGCCATTAATAATTTGTAAGGCAAATGCTAACATCAAAATCAAACCTGTAACATGAAGTGCGGTACAAATTGTCCGTGCTTTTGTCACGCCACAAGCGAAACTGGCAAGTGATATTGCTAAAGGTGCGATTAATAACGCGATTATCCATTGTTCATACATAGCGTTACCCCTTCAAACTCATAAGTTGTTTTGCATCTAATGAATGGAATGTACGATAAATTTTGTTTACCAACACCACCATTATGATGACGGCAAAAATAGCATCTGTGGCAATTCCGATTTCCACTAACTCAGGTGCTTTATTTGCCAATAAGGCTAATGTGAGATGAGAACCGTTTTCCATCAAACAATAACCGAATACTTGTTTTACGATATTGCGTTGGCTAACAATGCATACTAAACCTAATAAGAAGTGACTTAATGACACTGATAATGCCGGTTTAAGATGTGCAACCAACGGTAAATCGATTGGGACAACAACAAAGTAGCACAATGTAACTATCACTGCTGTGATCGGGATCAACCAAGCGACATTTATTCCAGCTGGAGTTTGACTTTCATCAACTTTTTTCATCGCATAGATTAAAATTGCTGGCACCAAAACCACTTTGGTAATAAATGCGCTAATTGACCACATATAAAGTTCGTGGGCTTGCATTTCATTAGCAAGATAAACAAACAGTAATACCAATACCAATGATTGCAAACTGTAAAATAACGCAGCTTTTTTGGCGGTTCGAACCATAATTACGCAAAGAGAGGTAATAATGAGTAAACACGCAAGTCCATTTATCATTAACATAGATTCCTCCTTAACCTAACCAGCCAAACCTAACCAATATGCGGCGATAAAACTGGACACCACGGACATCACCATTAATACAACTAACACGAAACGCATAGAGAATGGTATAGGTTGTGCATTGGCAACCGCTTCTGATGGTTTACCGATGACACATTGTCCGAATTTATACAACAACCATACGAATGTTGCGGTAGATTCAACTAAAGCAAGCACCATTAACCAAGTAATCCAGCCATATTCATGGCCTAATTCAAATCCGGCCGCAAATAATGGATATTTACTGAAGAATCCGTTAAACGGTGGTACCCCGGCAATCGCTAACGCGGCTACGCCAAATCCAGCCCCTACCACTGGCATTGTACGCATAATGCCTTGTAGTAATGGCATAGAACGAGTTCCAGTCGCATAACTTAATGAACCAGCGACCAAGAAGAACAAGCTTTTCGCGAAAGCATGGTTGAAGATGTAGCTAATCGCTGCCACAAAGGCCAATTTAGAACCTAATGCAGCAAGAGAAATCCCAATGAAAATATAAGACAGTTGGGTAATAGTTGAATATGCCAATAAACGTTTTAAGTCAGTTTGTGGCAAGTACATTAAGAAGCCGTAAATTAAGGTAATCATCGCCATGATGATGCCGACTTCACCCACAATATGTGGAATCTCACCAGCAGACATAACAGAACGAGCGAAGATATACACCCCAACTTTAACCATTGATGCGGCGTGCAAATACGCACTCACCGGTGTTGGTGCTTCCATCGCATTCGGTAACCAAATTTGCATTGGTAATTGCGCTGATTTACCCCACGCAGCAAACATCACACCGAATAACACGATGGTTTTCGCACTCGGATCTAAATGTTCTAATGCTGTGATAGAGAAAGTACCTGATTGGCTGAACAAATACGCTGCAGCAATATATAACCCGATTGCCCCCACGTGGGTAATAATCAAGGCTTTCATTGCGGCGGCTTGGGCTTTTGGTGTTTGGTAATAACTGATTAATGCCCAAGAACATCCCCCGGTAATTTCGAAGAACAATAATTGTCCAGCTAAAGTTGAGGAATACACCAAGCCCGCCATGGCACCGATAAAGATGAGCAAGAATGCATAAAAACGTGGTAACCCGTTATGTGGGTGTTCACGGTTCTTATCGGTTAAGTAACCACAAGAATATAAGCAGATTAAGAAACCTAAGGCCACAACGGCAAAGGCAATTAATGTACTGACTGCATCAAGCGTTACACCAAAGATCGCGGTTTTATCAAAAGCGACGATGTCATAAGTGACGCTTTGATGACCCTCGGCAAACCATTGTCCTGCGACTAACAAGGTTCCCAACGTAGCAAGCGCAGCAAATACGGTGGCAATTTGAGCAAAATGTTTTTTGTTCAAACCGACAATAAACGCCCCTACGAAAGGTAAAATGATTGTAATCAGAGCTAAACGTTCCATATTTGTCCTCCTTACAACCCAGTGAAGTAAAATACAAACGCCAACACAGAAATGCCGAAGCCGACCACGGTTAAACGTCCTGTTAACATAAAGCGGGTACGAGAAAGTGTGTTTTCAAAGACACAAGCCAATACGAACACCACTAATAATTTCACGAAGAATAAAATACCACCTAAAATGACCGCACTTAAGCTCATATCTGTCGGGATACCGAAAGGAAGCAACACGCTCACAAAGATAGATGCTACAACCATTGATTTTAAGCTTAAGCCGATTTTTAATAAGGCCAGTGCCGGACCAGAGTATTCAGTCAATGGACCTTCTTGTAACTCTTGTTCCGCTTCCGCCAAATCAAATGGAATTTTACCCATTTCAATAAATACGGCGAAGAATGCTGCAGCGATAGCAATCACTGTCGCAATTGGATATTGCCAAGTGTTATCGGAAAGTGCATTACCGATAACCGCAAAATTGGTTGAACCGGCAATTAACGCAATGACAAGGAATGCCAACATGAGAATTGGCTCTACCAAGACACCTAATGTGACTTCACGACTTGCCCCTAAACTTGAGAATGTGCTGTTTGAATCCAAACCCGCAATTGAAAAGAAGAAACGGAACAAGGCGAATAAGTAAATCACGGTGATTAAATCACTGCCAGCGCCAAATGGTGCAACACGAGTAAATAAAGGCAAACTCATAGCGACCACCATCACGGTGCTAATTAACACATAAGGCATCGCTTTAGAAACCCAACCCGCATTGTCAGGCCAAATGTTTTGACGTTTCATTAATTTCGCAATATCGCGATAATCTTGTAACACGCCAGGACCGCGACGAGATTGAATACGAGCGCGGATCATACGTGAAATACCGGAAAATAACGGTGCAAGGGCTAGCAAAATCAAGGCTTGCACAATGGCAAAAACAAACATTCCGGCAGATGTTGCAATTTCTGAAGGTAACGTAATCATCTTCAACCTCCTACATCAACGCAATGGAAAGTAGTATTGCCACCAAGGCAATCACGAAGTACACGCAGTACACACGGAAGTCACCTTGTTGCAACCATTGGATTTTTGTTCCTAACCAAGGAATAAAACGAGCGATCGGCATCGTCATTTTTTCTTCCCAGAAAGGTTCAGCTTTTGTTGCGCCTTTAATTACCGCTTGGATGCCTTTATCACCTAAAGGTGCAGGATCCAACACTTCACGCAAGGTATAAAGCGACTTGAAAATCGTACGTAACGGACGAGTGAAACTACCCGCTGAGGCAGCCATATCTTGTTCATAAGCATAACCACAAGCCCATGGATTGCCTTTTGCACGATCGGATAAACGTTGATTTTTGGTGAACGCATAGAAACTAAATGGCAAGAAGAAAAATGCCAATAACATGATAGTCACCATTGGTGTTGAAAGTGCAGTATGTGGTTCAGCTTGTGCGACCACTACGCCATTTTGAGCCAACATTAACGGTTCACTATGAGCAAGTGCGGTCGAAATTTTCGCAATTATTGGGGTTACCACAGATGCGCCCACACCTAACAACACACAACATAACGCCAACACTGCCATGGCAATCACCATTGGTTTTGGCACTTCACGTGCATTGGCTGCTTTTTCGCTACGCGGTGCACCACCGAAGCTGATACCGTATACTTTCACGAAACAAAGTGCTGCTAACGCACCTGTTAATGCCAACATAATGATGGCAATTGGACCGGCAAGTTTTAAGACGAAGTCATCACTTTGACTTAAGGTGAATAAGGATTGATATGTAAACCATTCACTGACGAAACCATTAAACGGTGGCAATGCAGAAATCGCCATGGTACCAATTAAGAAACAGAACGCAGTGTAAGGCATAAGTTTGCCTAAGCCGCCCATTAAGTCCATATCTTTAGTATGCAAGCGATACATTACTGAACCTGCACCTAAGAATAACAAACCTTTGAACACGGCATGGTTAAGTAAGTGGTATAACCCACCAAGTAAGCCTACGGTTGCCAACACTGGATGATGTGTCGCGATACCAATCATACCGACGCCCACACCCATCATAATGATACCGATATTTTCTACCGTGTGATAAGCCAAGAGTTTTTTGATGTCATGTTCTGCCAAGGCATAAAGTACGCCGAGTACAGAAGATACCGCACCGAAACCGAGTACGATAACGCCATACCAAATATTGGTAGAACCGAGAAGATCGACACCGACTTTGATGATCCCAAAGATACCGATTTTAACCATCACACCAGACATCATCGCTGATGCATGAGAAGGTGCAGCCGGGTGAGCTTTCGGTAACCAGCTGTGTAATGGAATCATACCTGCTTTTGCGCCAAAACCTAAAAATGCCAAAATAAAGGCAGTAAAGGCAAGCGGTGCCGGCAAAGTGGTTTGACGGAATGCGCTAAATTCAAAACTACCGGCATAGCAGTAGAAAATGAAGAAAGCGATCATAATTAATACCGAACCAGCATGCGCAATAAAGAAATAAAGCAAGCCCGCATTTACGGCGTTGTCATCTTGTTCGGTAAGAACTAAGAAATAAGATGCCAATGACATCATTTCAAAGAATACAAGGAAGTAGAATGCATTATCGCTGGTGACTAACGCAACCATGGAAGCGATAAATAAATTCATAAAGAAGCCCATGGAACCTGCGCCTTTACCTTTGTATTCTTTTACATAAGAGAAAGAATAAAGTGCGGTCACAATAACTAATAAAGAAATGACACACACCATAAACGCAGCCAATCCATCAATACGGATGGAAAATGAGGCAAATTCAAATGGGGTTTTAAAAACATCAACGACTGTGTCGCTGCTGATCAGAACGGGGATGCAGGCAACAATACCTAACACTCCAGCAAGTACACCGGTCACGCCGGATATATTGATTGAAAGTTGTTCGTTTCGTCTCACTGCGAGCGAAATAAACGCACCTACGACATAAATCAACAGGGTCGTGATGAGTAAATTGATAGGTAAACTCATAATATCACTCCATTGATTACAAGTTAAAACACACTAATTATCTTGGAATAGCAGGCGAAGAAACCATTGCCATTTCACGTTTTCTTTCGTTAGCCTGCTTGATACTCTCATCACTAATAATAAATAACGTTTTGGTCGGACAGGTTTGAACACAAGCCGGACCATCTTCACGGAAATAGCAAAGATCGCATTTCACAGCAATGGCTTTTACACCTGGTTGCCATGCCAGCATATTGTGTAAATCCGTATTATCTGGTGCAGTACGAATATCTCGTTTTACCGCATCAGTGAAAGAGAATCCCTCATAATAGGTTGGTGCGTCAATCGGTGCAGAACCATGTTGGGTAATTGCACCGAATGGGCAAGCAATACCACAAAGTTTACAACCGATACAGAGACTTTCGTTAAGTTGAATAGTGTCATCAATATGTGTAATCGCATGTACAGGACACACGGTAGCACATGGTGAATCATCACAATGACGACAGAGAATTGGCACGGTTACATCATCATTACGCATGACTTGTAATCGTGGAAAAGATTGTAATCCGAAAGCTTTATGCACTTCGCTACAAGCGGCCATACAGGTGTTGCATCCAATGCAATCCTTCGGATCACCGATTACAAAACGATTCATACATTCCCCTCCTTGTATGTAAATAACGTTTCTACAATAACCACTCTAGAAGTAAGGATACTCCTGTCGAAAAGTAAAGCTCAAGAAGTAATTCAAAAAATTGTGATTAAGATCAAAAGATTTACATTGTTTTTCCATTACTGTGATGGACCTGTTAAATAACAGTGAAACATAATAATTTTATGTTAAAAATGTGAACAGATTTTCAACAATAGACATCATCCTATTTGAAATATCGCTATACAAATTTAAGTGGTTACGTGATAAAATTTACCCTTCGCAGTATGTTTATTGGTGCACAATAAACAATTCATCTCATAAACATTCAAACTAAGGACAGATTATGTGTTTAGGTATTCCGGGACAGATCATTCAAGTAGCTGACAGCGCATTACAGCTTGCTGTAGTCGATGTCTGCGGAGTAAAAAGAGAAGTTAATATTTCATTAATTTGTCAGGATGACCCAAAACCTCTAGTTGGCAAATGGGTTCTCGTACATGTGGGTTTTGCCATGACAATTATTGATGAAGAAGAAGCCAAACAGACTCAAGAAGCCTTAATTGCCATGAGCCAGCTAGAACACGAAGTCGGCGATTTTCTTGGTCTCAATCAAAAATAAACAGGATTGCGTTATGCAAGGGATCGAATTACGCATAAAAGGAAAAGTTCAGGGCGTGGGATTTCGCCCTTTTGTCTGGCTTCTGGCAAATCAATATGGATTAAATGGAGATGTCAATAATGATGGACAAGGCGTGTTAATTCGTTTTGTCTCTCCACCAGCAAATGCACTTGAGCAATTTTTATCCGACCTACAAAATAAACTCCCACCTCTAGCGCAAATTACTGACATTACTCAGCGCACCATAGATTGGCCTGAAGCAGCCACAGTAACAAGCTTTACTATCCGGGAAAGCGAAAACAATCAAATGGACACGCAAATTATTCCCGATGCAGCAACCTGTCCACATTGTTTAGCTGACTTATTCGATCCCAACAATCGACGTTATCACTACCCCTTTACCAATTGTACCCATTGCGGTCCGCGTTTTACCATCATCAAGGCAATTCCTTACGACCGAAAAAACACGGCGATGTCTGTTTTTCCGCTTTGCCCACAATGTGAAAAAGAATACAAAAATCCCGCTGATCGTCGTTTTCATGCTCAACCCAATGCTTGTTCGGTCTGCGGCCCTCATATCTGGTTACAAGATCGAGAACAAACGCTTGCTACTCATGAAACAGCACTAAAACAGACCGCACTTTTATTGCAACAAGGTCACATCGTCGCGGTTAAAGGTTTAGGCGGTTTTCATCTGGCCTGTGATGCGAATAATCAAAAGACGGTTGATTTATTACGTCAACGGAAACATCGTCCCACAAAACCATTAGCCATTATGGTGCCTGATCTGCAGTTTTTACAGGATTTGAGTTCTCAAGAAACAGAATTGCTAACCAGCAGTGCAGCTCCGATTGTACTGCTAGCAAAACATAAAGTACCCAATATTGCTGATAATATTGCGCCTAACTTGCAAGAAATCGGCGTCATGCTTCCAAGTAATCCACTACAACATTTGTTATTACGTGCGGCTAATCGTCCACTCGTGATGACCTCTGCGAATGCCAGTGGGCAACCTCCTGTATTGAAAAATGAACATGCAGTGGAGCAATTAGCTGATTTAACGGATTTTTATCTTTGCCACAATCGCGATATTCTACAACGTGCTGATGATAGCCTTGTTCGCGTTGCCTTCGATGGATTAGAAACATTGCGTCGTGCTCGTGGCTATGTGCCAGATGAAATACCACTTGAAACACAAAGTGTGAAGAATGTGTTGGCGTTAGGTTCCGATCTGAAAAATACATTCTGCTTACTACGTCACAATAAAGCCGTGCTGAGCCAACATATTGGCGATACAGCAAATGAGCAAGTGCGGTCACAATTAAGTGAAAATCTTGAATTATTTCAAAATATTTATCAATTTAAACCAGACATTATCGCTGTCGATGCTCACCCTGGCTATTTTTCATCTTCCATTGGTAAACAACTTGCCGAACAGCAACAAATCACACCAATAGAAGTACTGCATCATCATGCTCATATTGTCAGTGTAATGGCCGAACACAATTGTAATGAACCTGTAATTGGTCTAGCTCTAGACGGTATCGGCATGGGCGAAAATGGACAACTTTGGGGGGGGGAATGCCTACTTGTTGATTATCAACATAGTCAATATTTAGGTGGTCTGCCGGCTGTTGCTCTGCCAGGTGGGGATCTTGCGGCCAAACAACCTTGGCGTAACTGGCTCGCTCATCTGCATCAATTTGTTCCACAATGGCAAGACGTTCTCACCCAAACCTGTATAGAACCGAATTGGCAAATATTAATCAATGCCATTGAACGTGGACTCAATTGCCCGCCTATATCATCTGCGGGTCGTTTATTTGATGCGGTAGCTCATGATCTCTGTATAGCACCAAGCATTGTTTCTTGGGAGGGCGAAGCTGCCTGTCATTTAGAAGCACTGGCAAATACCTCATCTTTGGCGACACAAGCACAAAGTGCGGTCAATATTCCAGTAAAAATGCCGCTTATCGACAATAAACTGGATTTGGCTTATTTCTGGCAAAGTTGGCTAAATTACCATGCACCTGTTGAAGATAAAGCCTTCGCCTTTCACTATGCTCTCGCCCAAGGTTTTGCTGAACTTGCAACAAACCAAGCACAAAAACACCAATGCCGTACCATCGTGCTATCCGGCGGCGTAATGCATAACCAACTGCTACGTCGCTTATTAAAAGAACATCTGAGCGAATTCCATGTACTAAGTGCGCATAAACTACCGATGGGTGATGGTGGACTTAGTTTAGGTCAGGCTGTTATTGCCATGCATAGAAACTGATAATCCTTAATATTAAATATAAGAAAAAGAGTTAATCGGAAAATAACGATTAACTCTTTTATTTTTGTATTTCTTTTTTATAGCGGAATACTGGAAAAGAAAACCAATAACAATGGCGGCAGAATATTCGTAACAAAACCAAATGAAATCGCAATCGGCGTGACTTCAATCCCCCCCGCTTTTTGAATAATAGGCAAAGTGCAATCTATTGCAGTTGCCCCCGTAATTCCAATTGCGGTTGAACGGAAATGACGCATAAATAATGGGATGACAAATAAACTGACAATTTCACGGGATAAGTCATTAAAAAAGGCAATACTACCCTGTACTGGTCCCCATGCATTGGTTAATACCACGCTGGATAACGAATACCACCCCATTCCAGAGGCAAACGCCAATCCTTGCGTAATTGGCATAGCCAAAACGAAAGCAGCAATGATACCGCCTAGTAATGAAGTAAACGTAAACACCATCCCTGTTTGGAAACCTCGTTTATTGAAAAGGGCCTCTTTTAAGGAAATACCGTTATTTCTTAGTTGGATCCCCACAAAGAAAATCAGTACGATCAATACATACAGATTAATTCCAGTAGGCAACATGAGATAGGATTTGAATAAGAAACCACAAAGGGTGCCGATCACCACCGTGCCGGAAAGTTTGAGCGAGTCAATTAAGGAGTGCCAGCGAGAATCAATTTTACCTTGTGATTTAAGTGGCTCAGCGGGGTTAAAGCGGTCATAAAGCATCAAACCAATCATATTGGATCCCAAAATGATCGCAGATAGTGTCACCGCAGTAGTGCCAATAATCGGCAGTTTATGCTCTAAATCATCTAACTGACCAAGTAAATAGCCCATTAAGAAAAGAATAATGTAAAGCAAAAACATCACGATATGATTTATTTTTGCAATATAGGATTTATTGTTGACCTTTAATAAATAGCCTAACACCATTGGTATTAAGACAATTAATAAGCCATTTATCATATCCTGCATCATACATCTCCTTTCTTATTCCATTGAAGCTAGCATACCCCTTTTCACCCCTTTTTTCAAAGCGCATAAAAAAAGTGCGGTCAAATCAACCGCACTTTTAATCATCTAAAAATTAAACTGATTAGCCATTTACTTGGCGACGTGCTAATACAGCATCAGATAACTGTTTTAACACGATTTCTGTATCTTCCCAACCGATGCAAGCATCAGTGATACTTTGTCCGTAAGTCTGCGCTTTACCATCGACTAAATCTTGACGACCTTCAACAATATGGCTTTCTACCATAACACCAAAGATCTGTTTTGAACCACCTGCAATTTGTAGGCAAACATCTTCACAAACTTCCATTTGTTTTTTGAATTGTTTGCTACTATTGGCATGGCTGAAATCAACCATGACATGTGGAATACGACCTGATTTTTCGATCTCTGCACAAACTTTTGCAACATCTTCTGCTTTATAGTTAGGACCTTTATCCCCACCACGTAAAATGATGTGGCAGTCTTCATTTCCTTTTGTTGAAACAATAGCAGAATGACCAAATTTTGTCACAGATAAGAAGTAATGCGAAGCTTCTGCCGCCCCCATTGCATCTAAGGCGACTTTTACGCCACCATTTGTGCCATTTTTAAAGCCTACCGCACAAGATAAGCCTGAAGCTAATTCACGATGAACTTGAGATTCAGTTGTTCTCGCACCAATTGCGCCCCAGCTCATGAAATCAGCTACATATTGTGGTGTGATCATATCTAAGAACTCACCCGCTGATGGTACGCCTAAGTTGTTAATATCTGATAATAATTTACGTGCTATACGCAAACCATCATTTAAACGATATGTATCATTTAAATAAGGATCGTTAATTAAGCCTTTCCAACCCACTGTTGTACGCGGTTTTTCAAAGTAAACGCGCATCACTACTTCAAGTGTATCTTTATATTTATCACGTAATACTTTTAAACGTTTTGCGTAATCTAATGCGGCTTTAGGATCATGAATAGAACAAGGACCAATTACTACAAGTAAACGGTCATCTTTTCCATGAATAATATTGTGTGCGTGCAAGCGGGTTTTATGAACTAAATCTGCCGCTTCTTGACTTGCTGGAAATTTTTCTAATAAGGCAATTGGAGGTAATACCTGATCGACTTTTTCAATTCGGGTATCATCATTTGCAACTTTTACTTCGATTTCTTCTTTCTTCGTCGCCATATGTCACTCTCTAAATCTTAAATGTTGTGCTTAAATCTAATGGCGTTACTCTACACCTATTTTTTGTACTAGTAAACTAGTTCACTTGAATTCTTACACAATTATTATGTGATTGCGTAAAATTTATACTACCTAAGCAGTAAAATAGGGCGTTATTAAACTATATTTCCGCCTTGGCTGGCAAGGTTTTTGACGTAAAAATAGGTTGTACCAGCCCTATTTAAACAGAATGATTCTTTTATCCTTCAAATTAACAAAGAGGTTTAGATAAATGCGGGCAAAAAAAACAATTTCAACATCTATCGCACTTTTTAAAAATATTTTTTCAATGCCCTTGTTTTTACTGAACATCCCCCTCATTTTTTTGTCTGATTGAACACTTATTCAATCATTTATTTTTACTTGGAGAACTCTATGAAGAAAAGAAATTTTGTATTAACCGGTATAGCATTAGGTTTAAGCGTGTTTGCAACCTCTTTATCCGCTCAAGCGGCTATTCCCAATGAGATTGTCGAACAAGGTAGCCTTGCGCCAATGTTAGAAAAAGCACAAGCAGCAGTTGTGACCCTTTCTGTTGAAGGAAAAGCAAAAGCAAACAGCCGCTCAGCATCACCTGATGATATTCCAGAAGAATTTAAATTTTTCTTTGGTGATCAATTTGGCGAACAATTTGGTGGAGATCGTGGTGCATCACGTAACTTCCGTGGTTTAGGTTCTGGCGTGATCATCAATGCAGATAAAGGCTATGTTTTAACTAATAATCACGTGGTAGATGGTGCAGATAAAATCACCGTAAAATTACAAGACGGACGTGAGTTCAAAGCAAAACTCGTTGGAAAAGATGAACAATCTGATATCGCTTTAGTACAAATCGAAAAACCAACAAATCTCACCGCGATCAAAATGGCTGACTCCGATAAATTACGTGTCGGTGATTTTACCGTTGCTATTGGTAACCCATTCGGTTTAGGTCAAACTGTAACCTCAGGTATCGTTTCTGCACTTGGTCGCTCTACTGGTTCTGATAGCGGTGCTTATGAAAACTATATCCAAACGGATGCTGCGGTAAACCGTGGTAACTCTGGTGGTGCATTATTGAATTTACAAGGTGAATTAATTGGTATTAATACCGCGATTATTTCTCCAAGTGGCGGTAATGCAGGGATTGCCTTTGCAATTCCAAGCAACCAAGCCAATAATCTCGTTCAACAAATCTTAGAATTTGGTGAAGTACGCCGTGGTTTACTCGGTATTAAAGGTGGCGAATTAAATGCCGATTTAGCGAAAGCCTTTAATGTCAGTGCGCAACAAGGTGCATTTGTAAGTGAAGTCATTCCAAATTCTGCTGCAGAAAAAGCCGGCTTAAAAGCAGGTGATGTAATTACCGCAATGAATGGTCAAAAAATTTCAAGCTTCGCCGAAATGCGTGCCAAAATCGCGACATCTGGTGCAGGTAAAGAAATTGAGCTCACTTACTTACGTGATGGCAAAACTGATAACGTAAAAGTAACTTTACAAGCAGACGATGGTTCTCAAACAGCAAGTAAAACAGAACTTCCTGCACTAGATGGTGCAACCTTAAACAACTACGATGCAAAAGGTATTAAAGGTGTAGAAATTAGTAAAGTACAGCCAAATTCAATGGCAGCACAACGCGGTTTAAAATCAGGTGATATCATCATCGGCATCAACCGTCAGCCAATTGAAAGTACGCAAGACTTACGCAAAGCGCTAGATGAAAAACCATCTGCCGTTGCACTCAATATCTTACGTGGTAAAAACAACTTCTACTTATTAGTGCAGTAAAATAAAAAAGAGCGGTTAATTTGACCGCTCTTTTTCTTTATTCCGATATCATAAACTGCTCTCTCAATTGATGAAGCTGATCGCGTACTGCGGCGGCTTTTTCAAATTCGAGATCTTGAGCAAATTTATACATTTGTTGTTCCAATTTCTTAATTTGTTGTTGGAATTCTTTCGCGGATTTAGGTGCATTGTAAAGTGCGGTCGGTTCAGCTGCTGTTTTACCACGCTGTTTCGATTTGGCTTTTTGATTTGCACCTTGGCCAATATCTAATAATTCACCCACTTTCTTATTCAATGCCTGTGGAACAATGCCGTGCTCTTCATTATATTTCATTTGTTTTTCACGACGGCGATTCGTCTCGGTAATGGCTTTTTCCATAGATTTAGTGGTGCTATCAGCATACAAAATTGCTTTACCATTTAAGTTTCGAGCAGCACGACCGATGGTTTGGATTAAGGAACGTTCAGAACGCAAGAAACCTTCTTTATCGGCATCTAAAATCGCTACAAGAGAAACCTCTGGAATATCTAAGCCCTCACGTAACAAGTTGATACCAACCAATACATCAAATTCGCCTAAACGTAAATCACGAATAATCTCTACACGCTCAACGGTATCAATATCTGAATGCAAATAACGCACACGAATTCCGTGTTCGTCTAAGTAATCCGTTAAATCTTCCGCCATTTTCTTCGTCAGCGTCGTCACTAAAACACGTTCATTTTTATCAGCTCTTTGACGCGCTTCGGAGAGCAAATCATCCACTTGAATGGATACTGGACGAATTTCAATTTGCGGATCAAGCAATCCCGTTGGACGTACCACCTGATCGACAATTTCAGTGCCTGATTTTTCCAACTCATAAGGGCCTGGCGTTGCGGAAACGTAAATCGTCTGTGGTGCTAAACGCTCAAACTCTTCAAAGCGTAATGGACGGTTATCCAATGCAGAAGGCAAGCGGAAACCATATTCCACCAAGGTTTCTTTACGAGAACGGTCTCCACGATACATCCCACCAATTTGTGGCACAGTCACGTGTGATTCATCAATAATCAAAATCGCATCAGACGGCATATAATCAAATAATGTCGGAGGAGGTTCGCCTTCATTTCTACCAGAAAGATAGCGTGAATAATTTTCAATTCCTGAGCAATAGCCGAGCTCATTCATCATCTCAATATCAAATTGCGTACGCTGAGTAATACGCTGCTCTTCCAACAATTTATGTTCCTTGATGAAATATTCACGGCGTTGAGCAAGCTCCACTTTGATTTTTTCAATAGCATCTAAAATACGTTCTCTTGGCGTCACATAGTTGGTTTTCGGGTACACCGCGATACGCGGCACCGCACCGAGATTGCTTCCCGTAAGCGGATCAAAGAAACTTAAGCGTTCTACTTCCTCATCAAATAATTCGATACGAATGGCTTGATCGTCCGATTCCGCCGGAAAAATGTCGATTACATCGCCACGCACACGAAATGTGCCGCGCTGAAATGCCTGATCGTTACGCGTATATTGCATGCCCGCAAGTTGACTTAAAATCTCGCGCTGATTAGCCGGTGAGCCGACGCGCAAAATCAAACGCATTTTTAAATAAGCTTCCGGATCGCCCAAACCATAAATCGCCGAAACCGACGCCACAACAATAGTATCGCGGCGCTCCAAAAAAGATTTCACCGCAGAAAGGCGCATTTGGTCAATTTGCTCGTTCACCGCAGAATCTTTTTCAATAAAAGTATCACTGCTCGGAACATAGGCTTCCGGCTGGTAATAATCATAATAAGAAACGAAATATTCCACCGCGTTTTCAGGAAAGAACGCTTTCATTTCCGCATAAAGCTGAGCAGCAAGCGTTTTATTTGGGGCGAGTAACATTGCAGGTCGATTTAACGTTGCTATAACATTCGCAATGGTAAAGGTTTTACCCGATCCCGTTACCCCGAGAAGGGTTTGATGCGCCAAACCATCCTCTAAATTTTCGACTAATTTTTCGATTGCTTGGGGTTGATCACCGGAAGGTTTAAAATCGGAATGAAGGATAAAAGGCTTAGTATTGATTTTCTCTGTCATAAGTGCGGTCAATTTTTTAGGTATTTTAGAAGTGGAGCTATTTTAGCACATTTATTACTCCAAATTGAGCGATAAAAATCCAAGTTTTACACACACTTAGGCATGTCAAGTCTTAAACACTTCAAAATTTAAAAATATTTTATTTTTTTTGCTGGACTTTATGTAACATATTGATATTTAAACAAATATCACCGAGTGACTAATAGATGAACAATTTGAGACAAAGCCAGTCTGCATCAGTGGTTGACCATTTTAAACAAAAACAATCCACAAAGTTATCCACAGGCTTTGTGGATAGCAAAAATGGTAAATTTTTTTGTGATTTTTTTCATTTTGAGTATTGACAAGCGACAGGTCGCTCATTAAAATGCGCGCCTATTCTTTGTAATACCAAATTTATTCCTCCTTAGTTCAGTCGGTAGAACGGTGGACTGTTAATCCATATGTCGCAGGTTCGAGTCCCGCAGGAGGAGCCAAATTTCTCTTTTGGTTTAGCTTTCGTTTGTCTCCTTTTACGAATCCTAAATTTGTAGCCAAAAGAATTTAAGCCCATCGTGTTGATGGGCTTTATTTTTATCTAATCAATGCTTATTTGATGAATTATCAGGCTAATTTAATGATGAGCGGTCATCCATTAAGTTATCACATTCCCAGCCAATATAGTCGCCTGAAAACTCCATAGCTAATTTTTCAAAGCGCTCTACCCACTCGAAGATCTCATTACTGTCTAATGAAAGCTCTTGCTCCAATTTCACCATGAAATAAGGCTGTTCATCTTCTTCCGTCTGGATGGCTTGGCTTGAATATTTCAACGTACTAAAAGACACTTTTCCAAGCGTTAGTTCATCCATAAAGGGAAACATTTTTTCTTCTTCATAAAAATGGAATGTATGCTCAATCAAATAAGTATCACTTAAATTACGCCCTTTGCTATTCAGCATGCTCAAAATCTCTTCCGTCGCATTTAATTTCATTTCTAATGGAGAAGCCAATAAGAAATCGAAATAGGTATCCCAATTGGGATCATCCTGCACATTGATTTCTGAGACAAAATCAAGCTGTTGAAGCGTTTCTTTAAGCAAAGCATCGTGTTCACAATAGAAATGCATTTTTGCCTGATGGTTGCAAATAAAATGCCCTGCAAAGAATACATTTGGAAGTGCGGTCAATTGTGCAAGAATTTTAAAAAGACGATTAATCAATTTTTCATATTCGTCTTCATTCGGCAAACCATCCTCATCTCCCTGATAAGGCACGGTAAATTGCACAACCTTACTGAGATGTTTACCATGATAAACATCTAAATCTTCAATATTTGCGGTAAACACGGCAGGCATACCATTCACTTGTGAACGGTAATTCTGCCAATTTGCCATATCCATGTTGCTTTCCTATTTAAATTCTGCCCAGATTGGTGCGTGATCTGACGGTTTTTCCATTGCACGAATATCTAATGCAATGCCAACATCAACGCAACGCTCTGCTAATTGACGATTCACTAAAATATGATCGATACGTAATCCACGGTTATCATCAAAACCTTTTGAGCGATAATCAAACCACGAGAACTTGTCATTGACTGTTGGATTTAATTTACGGAACGTATCTTCCAATCCATAATCGTATAAGCGTTGATACCATTCACGCTCTTCTGGTAAGAATGAGCATTTGCCAGTACGCAACCAACGCTTTCGGTTTTCATCGCCAATGCCAATATCTAAATCGCTTGGACTGATATTCATATCGCCCATAATTAACACTGGATTGGCTTTATCGTGATCTTGTTCTAAATAGCGCTGAAGATCCGCATAAAATTTTTCTTTTGCCGGAAACTTGGTTTCATGAGCACGACTTTCGCCCTGTGGGAAATAGCCATTAATTACCGTTAACAAACCAAATGGCGTTTCTAAATCCGCCATAATTATGCGTTTTTGCGCATCTTCATTATCAGTTGGAAAACCACGACGCACCGCTTTTGGTTCTTGTTTGGTTAACAGTGCTACACCGTAATGCCCTTTTTGCCCATGGTGAAAAACGTGATAGCCCAGATTGTCTGTAATTGCATAAGGAAAATCTTCATCCGCGACTTTAATTTCTTGTAAACCAATCACATCCGGTTGGTATTTTTCAATAATTGCTTCGAGTTGATGAGGGCGGGCACGTAAACCATTAATATTAAAAGAGATAAATTTCATTTTTATTCCTAATGTGAAAATTTGTGGCTATTATACAAAATAATTGAAATCTTAACCGCACTTTTCCTGTTCAGTTGACTCAGCACTTGCTGAGCCAAATTTTTGAATCTGAGATTGGACGTTCTCACGATGCCACCACTCTCCTTCTTTCGGAGGGGTAAACACATCAAATGCTTTACCTTTAAATTCAAATTGCAATCTTGCAGCATGTAAATAAGTGCGGTCAATTTTTTCAGTGTTTTTACCATAAAGCGCATCGCCTAAAATAGGGCTGCCTAAGCTTTTCATCGCTACACGCAATTGATGGGTTTTACCAGTTTGTGGCTTTAAAATAAATAATCGTAAATTAGGCTCACAACTTACACTTTCAAAACGCGTAATCGCCGGATTTTCTTTTGATTGGCAGAGTTTCCATGCACCGTTTCTGGCCTTTTGCATATCCCCGACAATCAATCCTTGTTTCTTTTTCGGCTTTTGATTGCTGAGTGCAAGATAAATCTTCTGGATATTATGTTCAGAAAAAAGTCGGAAAAATTCAGCCGCACTTTCGGCGTTCAATGCCAAAATGAGTAAACCTGATGTCACTTTATCTAACCGATGTACAAGCCATACCTGTGGCATACCAAGCTGCTTAGCAACTAAAGTGGTTAAACCAATTTCGCTTTGATCTTTATGCACGCTCAGCCCACAAGGCTTGTAAATAATGATAAAATCATCAGTCTGATAAACTATGTCTAATTTCATAAGGGCGGTCAAAAATTAATGAATTTTGAACATATTATACTGGTTTATATTATTCCCGTGTTAATTTGGGTGGCTGTTATTTCTGTCACCTTGCGTTTACTCGTCAAAAAACAAGCGGTTTCCGCTACGTTGTCATGGTTGATGATTATTTACCTCGTGCCACTGATTGGTGTCATTGCTTACTTAATTTTTGGGGAGATTAAACTCGGTGCTCGCCGTGCCAAAGCATTTCAGTTGTTAAAACCTAAATACATCAAATGGCTTAATCTGCTTTCAGAGCAAAAAGATGTGGTCACTCATTCTAAAGATCCACGTTATCGTGCTTTATTTAAATTAGTCCACAAACGCTTAGGCATTCCGAATATTCGAGGTAATGAATTGCATATTCTCGACACACCAGAAAGCATTATTCGAAGTATCATCAGTGATATTCAACAAGCTCGTCATTCCATTAATATGGTCTTTTATATTTGGAGTAATGATGGGTTAATTAATGAGGTTAAACAAGCGTTAGAAGAGGCTGTGCAACGTGGCGTAAAAGTGTGTCTTTTACTCGATTCCGTTGGCAGTAATGCTTTTTTGAAAAGCCCTATTTGTAAAGAAATGCGAGAGAGAGGCATTGAAATTACTGAGGCGCTACACGTAAATTTATTCCGGATGTTCTTCAGCCGAATTGATTTACGCCAACATCGTAAAATCATCGTTATTGATAATCAAATTGCCTATACAGGCAGTATGAATATGGTGGACCCCAATTTCTTCAAACAAGAAAGTAATGTGGGCAATTGGGTAGATATGATGGTGCGAATTAACGGCCCTGTTTCGCCTATTTTAAACAGCTTGCATGCCTGGGATTGGGAAATTGAAACTACTGAAGAATTACCACTTTTATTACCTAATTGTCCGATTGTGGAGATTGATGACAATGATACTCACTCCGTACAAGTTATTGCGAGTGGTCCAGCGTTCCCTGATGATTTAATTGCACAATCCCTTGCAACAGCAATTTATGCGGCAAGAGAAAGCATTGTTATTACCTCACCTTATTTTGTACCAAGTCACAATATTGCTGAGGCATTACGTATTGCCGCATTCCGTGGTGTCGATATCACCCTTATTTTACCAAAACAAAATGATTCCTTAATGGTTCGCTGGGCAAGCCGAACTTTCTTTGATGATTTGCTCGAAGCGGGAGTAAAAATTTATCATTTTGAAGCGGGGCTTCTACATACAAAAAGTATATTGATTGACAATAAACTTGCACTTGTTGGCACAGTAAATATGGATTTACGCAGCTTCTTACTTAATTTTGAAATCACTATCGCTGTCGAAGATCGTAATTTTGCGAATGAAATTGCAACACTCCACGAAAATTATTTGGCAAATTCATCTGAACTCAATATGCAAGAATGGCTCAATCGACCTTTCTATCATCGAATTATCGAACGGTTATTTTTCTTGTTTAGTCCATTACTCTAATTTTTATAACCGATACAAAAAGGGCGTATCATATGATACGCCCTCTTTTATTTCACTTATCGATTAACGTTTTTTCACGATAAACACTAAAGCAACTAATACGGCTGCAGTTGTAACAAATCCAGCTAAACCTGATTCTGTAAAACCAACCACAATGTAGCCTACTGCACTTGCCGTGGCAACTGTTGCCGCATAAGGCAACTGTGTGGTGACGTGATCCATGTGGTTACATTTTGCACCAGTTGATGACAAAATTGTTGTATCAGAAACCGGTGAACAGTGGTCACCACATACCGCGCCAGCCATGACTGCAGATAGACAAGGAAGTAATAACTCTGGAGCTGAATGGGTCGCCATTGCTGCAGCGATTGGTAACATAATCCCGAATGTCCCCCAGCTTGTCCCCGTTGAGAATGCCATTGCTGAACCAAGGATAAATAAAATTACAGGTAAAAATTGAACTGGAATGCTGCCACTCACTAAAGAGGATAAATATTTACCGGTTTGTGCATCACCTACCACTTTATTAATTGTCCAAGCAAAGAATAAGATTGCAATTGCACCTAACATAGATTTAATACCAGCAATCCATGCTTTTCCATATTCTTGTAAAGAAACTTGACGCTCAAGAATAATCAATAATGTTGACATCGCAACCGCACTTGAACCACCTACAACAAGTGAAATTCCTACTGTCGTATTTTCAAATGCACCTAAGATACTGAATGGTTTTCCATCTGCTGATAAAGCTTCACTGCCCGTGTGGATCATCATAAATACAGTCACCATAATTAAAACCACAATCGGTAAAATTAGATTACGAACTTTACCTTTTACACCTTCAATGACTTCCTCTTTATAATCACGTTCCATGGCTAATTTTTCATGACGAGCCATTGATGCAATATCAAATGAGAAATAAGCAACAAAGAACACCATTAATAATGAGAAAATCGCATAGTAGTTCATTGAGCTCATTGCAACGAATGCACCCATTGGGGTATAAGAGGTAATAGAGTAAGTCGCCAATAGACCGGCCACAAGAGTAATAATATATGCTCCCCAGCTTGATACTGGCATCATGACACACATTGGTGCAGCAGTGGAGTCAAGGATATACGCTAATTTTGCACGAGAAACTTTAAAACGATCAGTGACTGGACGAGCAATAGCACCCACCGCAAGACTGTGGAAGTAATCATCAATAAAGGTTACAAACACTAAAGATGCAGCTAATAATTTTGCACCACGACGACTTTTAATTTTATTTTGTGCCCATTCAGCAAACGCACGGTTACTACCGGAAACAGTTAAAAGCGAAGTTAATACCCCAAGTAATACTAAGAAGAAAACGATATTCATATTTGAATTCATGCCTTCTTCGCTACTATAAACTAATGCAATAACATTATCTTTTAGATATATGAATGCATTCAATGGGTTAAAATTAACCAACATTAACGCACCAACAACAATCCCTGCACTCAGAGACACCAAAACCCGACGTGTTGCAATCGCTAAAATAATCGCAAGTAATGCGGGTATAATTGAATAAATAGATGAAGAATAATCGACTAGTTCCATTAAGTTATACCTAATAATTTAATGGAGACAACGGCAAGAAAAGACACAATTATGACCAGACCGAACCGTAGCGCTCCATAGTTAATACAAAAAACTATGACAGTCACGTTCCTTTCGAATACGTGACCAACCGAATAAGATGACGCCTATTCGATTTCGGCAATCATTCCTTTCCCTTCAACGCTATCCACTCCAGGAAAATACTCATAATGACCGCACCTCTACTGTTGTATAGGATGGTGAGAGATTACATTAAAATGAATGAAATTACCAATAAAATCTTATACTTTCCCCTAAATCTATTTTTTAATTTAAAGTTTCTAATGAGGTTGTTAAGACTTTGTTAAGTTGTTTTATAAGCAAACGTTTGCAATAACATGGAAAAACAATCAACTTTATACAGTAAAATATGATGACATCCGACCAATTAGTTTCCGTATTTAGGCTAATTCATATTTACCAAATATATTATTTTCGCTATTATATATATCTAGAAAATAATTAAGCATTCACACATATAAAGGGGTAATAATGAACGAATTAACAAAAGGTTTAACGAACCTTCGTAGTTTACGCGCTGCTGTACGCGATTTAACACTAGAACAAGCCGAAAACTCACTTTTAAAATTACAAGCTGCTGTTGAAGAAAAACGCGCTCAAGCAGCTGAAATTGAACAAGCTGAACAAGAACGTCGCGCACGTATCGCAAAATATAAAGAATTAATTAAACAAGAAGGCATCACGGCAGAAGAATTAACGGCAATTATTGGTATTGCACCGTCTTCAATTCGTAAAAAACGTGAACCTCGCCCAGCAAAATACAAATATACTGATGAAACGGGTCAAGAAAGAACATGGACTGGTCAAGGCCGTACACCTCGTGTGATTCAAAAGGCCTTAGATAAAGGTGCCTCTTTAGCTTCTTTCGAAATCTAATTTCATTATCAACTATGTAGAACCCATTTTTATGGGTTCTCTTTTTTTATTTATCTTGCAAAATATTCATTATGTTAGAAAAGAAAATATTACTAACCGACTGTCCTGATGATAAAGGCTTAATCGCCAAAATCACCAATATTTGTTACAAACATCAATTAAATATCCTTCATAATAATGAGTTCGTTGATTTCGAAACAAAGCATTTCTTTATGCGTACCGAATTGGAAGGCATTTTTAACGAAGAAACCTTATTAGCTGACTTAAATTATAGTTTGCCAGCGGGGACAAATTGCCGCCTAATCAGCGCTAAACGTAAACGTATCGTAATTTTAGTGACCAAAGAAGCGCACTGCATAGGTGATATTTTAATGAAAAATTACTACGGTGCGTTAGACGTAGAAATTGCGGCTGTAATTGGCAATCACGATAATTTACGTGAATTAGTTGAACGCTTCGATATTCCATTCCATTGTGTCAGTCATGAAGGGCTCACTCGTGTGGAACACGATAAATTGCTCGCTGAAAAAATTGATGAATATGCACCTGATTATATTGTTTTAGCTAAATATATGCGTGTATTAAATCCTGAATTCGTGGCGCGTTATCCAAATCGTGTGATTAATATTCACCATTCATTCTTACCCGCATTTATTGGGGCAAAACCTTATCAACAAGCCTATGAACGCGGTGTGAAAATTATTGGTGCTACGGCTCACTTTATTAATAATGAATTGGATCAAGGTCCGATTATTATGCAAAACGTGATTAACGTGGATCACACTTACTCTGCCGATGCCATGATGCGTGCAGGCCGAGATGTGGAAAAAACAGTATTAAGTCGTGCGCTTGATCTTGCCTTACATGATCGTATTTTTGTGTATAAAAATAAAACGGTGGTCTTGTAATGAAAGCAATCACTTTAGAGCCAATTTCTCGCATTGAAGGTGAGATCAACTTACCTGGCTCGAAAAGTTTATCAAACCGTGCATTATTATTAGCCGCATTAGCTAAAGGCACCACAACAGTCACTAACTTGTTAGACAGTGATGACATTCGCCATATGCTAAACGCCCTTAAAGCTTTAGGTGTAAATTACCAACTTTCTGAAGACAAAACTTGCTGTGAAGTTGAAGGCTTAGGTGGTGCATTTCAGGTTGAAAATGGCTTGTCACTGTTTCTCGGCAATGCTGGCACAGCCATGCGACCTTTAACAGCTGCGCTTTGTTTAAAAGGAAACGCTGAAGGCGAAGTCATTTTGACCGGTGAGCCTCGTATGAAAGAACGCCCAATCAAACATTTGGTGGATGCGCTTCTTCAAGCGGGTGCCAATGTTCGTTATTTAGAAAATGACGGTTACCCGCCAGTTGCGATTCGTAATCAAGGGATTAAAGGTGGCATGATTAAAATTGACGGTTCTATTTCTTCTCAATTTTTGACCGCACTTTTAATGGCTGCACCTCTTGCTGAAGGCGATTTAGATATCCATATTGTGGGTGATTTAGTTTCAAAACCTTATATTGATATCACCCTCGCGATGATGAAAGATTTTGGTGTTTCAGTTGAAAATCAACATTATCAAGTGTTTAAAGTGAAAGGTAACCAGTCCTATTTCTCACCAGGTAAATATATGGTAGAAGGTGATGCTTCATCTTCCTCTTATTTCCTTGCCGCCGCTGCGATTAAAGGCAACGTAAAAGTGACGGGAATTGGCAAACATTCCATTCAAGGCGACCGCCTATTTGCTGATGTGCTAGAAAAAATGGGAGCTAAAATCACTTGGGGTGAAGATTTTATTCAAGCAGAACAAGCTGAGCTCCATGGCATTGATATGGATATGAACCACATTCCTGATGCAGCCATGACAATAGCGACAACCGCTTTATTTGCAAAGGGTGAAACCGTTATTCGCAACATTTATAACTGGCGTGTGAAAGAGACCGATCGCCTTTCAGCTATGGCTGCTGAGCTACGAAAAGTCGGTGCAGAAGTTGAAGAAGGCGAGGATTTTATTCGCATTCAACCGCTTGCCCTTTCTCAATTTAAACATGCCGAAATTGAGACCTATAACGATCACCGAATGGCAATGTGCTTTGCGTTGATTGCATTATCGGATACCCCCGTCACGATTTTAGATCCAACATGTACGGCTAAAACCTTCCCAACATTCTTCGATGAATTTGAGAAATTAAGTGTTCGAAGCTAAAAACAAATAAAAAAAGCACCGAGTATTCGGTGCTTTTGCTCATTACTTCTGAATAGAAGATAAAAATTCTTTGCGGGTTTCGCGATCTTCTAAAAAGACTCCACCATAGGCTGATGTCACAGTATAACTGTGGGTATCTTTTACCCCACGCGCTTTCACACAGAAATGTGTCGCTTTCACATAAACGGCCACATCATCCGTTTCTAAAATGGTTTGAAATGCCGTTAAAAGCTGTTCGGTTAAACGCTCTTGTACTTGTGGACGTTGCGCAAAAAATGCCACAATGCGATTGATTTTAGACAAGCCAATTACCCAATCTTTCGGATAATATGCCATAGCAACATTGCCATCAATTGTCACAAAATGGTGTTCGCAAGTACTGGTCAACGTGATGTCATTCACTTGCACCATTTCGCTCACTTTCATTTGGTTTTTGATTTTTGTCATTTTCGGGAAATTGGCATAATCCATTCCACTGAAAATTTCATCAATAAACATTTTAGCTAAGCGATTTGGTGTTTCTTCTAGGCTATCATCACGCAGATCTAACCCTATCAATTTCATCACTTCACGCATATGCGAAGCAATCGCCTCACGGCGCTCATCTTTACATTGAGTCGGATCAATCATTGGTGTTTCGATGCCTTTGGCTACCAAGGCTCGGCGGACATTTTCCGCATCAGGTGAAATCGCGTTCATTCACTTTCCATTTATAAAAAAATAATGCGGCATTTTAGCAAAAGATGAATTATTCGTAAAATGCGAAAAATCACCCTAATTTATTAATTTCCTTCATATTGTATTTCGGGCTACAATATATCCACTTTTATTCTGATTAACCCAAAGGATTAATTATGTTGCCACTTGAAGATGCCTTGGCGCAAATGCTCCACCAACTTCCCTTCCCAACAAAAACTGAAACGCTAGCTTTAACTGAAGCGGCGGATCGTGTCTGTGCGGAAGATGTGATTTCTCCGATTAATGTGCCTTCTTTTGATAACTCAGCGATGGATGGCTATGCGGTTCGTTTAGCCGATTTACAGCAATCTATGACACTTTCTGTCGCAGGAAAATCTTTTGCGGGTAATCCATTTCAAGGGGAATGGGTAGCACAAAGTGCGGTCAGAATTATGACGGGTGCGATGATTCCTGAAGGCGCTGATGCGGTGGTCATGCAAGAAGAGGTCACCGTCAATGAAGATGGTACAGTTACCTTTGCGGCATTACCTAAAGCCAATCAGAATATTCGTCGCATTGGTGAAGATGTGAAAAAAGGTGATGTGGTCTTACATCAAGGAGATGAGTTAAATACCGTTTCTTTACCTTTGCTCGCCTCATTAGGTATCGCTGAAGTCAAAGCTTACCCACGTTTAAAAGTGGCCGTGCTTTCAACCGGTGATGAATTAGTCCCAGTCGGTCAACCGTTACAAGCAGGACAAATTTACGACACCAATCGTTTCACCGTGAAGTTAATGCTAGAAAAATTAAATTGTGATGTGCTTGATTTCGGTATTCTGCCGGATAACCAAGCAGAATTTGAAGCGGCTTTTGTGAAAGCACAAGCGCAAGCAGATCTGGTTATCACAAGCGGTGGCGTTTCAGTGGGTGAGGCTGACTTCACGAAAACTGTGTTAGAAAAAGTCGGTCAGGTGAATTTCTGGAAAATTGCGATGAAACCAGGCAAACCATTTGCATTTGGTAAATTAGAAAATGCTTGGTTCTGCGGTTTACCTGGCAATCCGGTTTCTGCATTAGTGACATTCTATCAATTGGTTCAACCGGCTATTGCCAAATTAAGCGGTAAAAAACACCCGAAAAAACAACCGCACTTCCAAGCGATTGCCCAAACCAATTTGAAAAAATCACCAGGACGTTTAGATTTCCAACGTGGTTTCTATCAAATTAATGAAAATGGTCAACTTGAAGTGCACCCTGTTGGTTTCCAAGGCTCGCATTTATTCAGCTCTTTTGTGAAAAGTAACTGTTTTATTCGTCTCGAAAAAGAGCGTGGCAATGTCGCTGCTGGCGAAATTGTCACCATTGAACCGTTTAATCACCTATTGGGGCAATAATGGCTGAATTAAGCTACGAAGAAGAACTTCGCTATAACCGCCAAATTATCTTAAAAGCGGTTGATTTTGACGGACAAGAAAAACTCAAAGACAGCCGCATGTTAATTGTCGGTCTGGGCGGTTTAGGTTGTGCGGCAAGTCAATATCTTGCCGCCGCTGGCGTAGGTCATTTAACCTTATTGGATTTCGACACCGTATCGCTTTCTAATTTGCAACGTCAGGTGTTACATACTGATAGCCGATTAAATATGCCTAAAGTGGAATCGGCTAAAATCGCGTTACAACAGATTAATCCACACGTCGAAATTGAAACCATCAATGCACAACTTTCCGAAGAAAAACTCGCGGAAATCATACCGCACTTTGATGTGATATTAGATTGCACCGATAACGTAGATATCCGTAATGCACTCGATCGTGGTTGTGAGAAAGCGAAGATCCCGCTAGTTTCTGGTGCTGCAATCCGTTTAGAAGGACAAGTATCCGTCTTTACTTATGAACCCAATACCCCAACCTATCGCCAGCTTAGCCAGCTCTTTGGACAAAACGTTTTAAGTTGTGTAGAGGCGGGCGTACTAGCGCCAATTGTGGGCGTTGTTGGCTCTATTCAAGCCTTAGAAGCCATCAAAGTGCGGTTAAAAATCGGTTCAAATTTATGTGGACGCTTATTGTTAATCGATGGATTAACTATGCGTGTCCGAGAAATGAAATTACCCGTTTAAGTTTTCTCTTAACATTTAGTCAGGCTGAAAGTTTGTCTAAACAAATCATTATTATGACTTAGTATTGAAACAACGTATGGGTAATATTATCTTTGAATGTTTTTTCCGTTTATTTTTTGAAGGGCTATTTGAATTTCTATTCAATAAATATTCCAAATTAAGTTGGGGATTATGGTGTGCATTTTCCCTACTATTTGGTTTCTATTTCTTTGCTTTCCTTAATATGGACAAATCTGCTTGGGTAATTTGTTTATTAGCTATTCTAGCTGGTGGACTTACGATGCTTATTACCCTAGTCTTCGTTTTTTTAATTGAAAAATTGATATTGAGGAAAAAATAAAGGCTATAGATTGACTTTATTCTCTCATCTTAAAATTCAAAATTACCCACAAATAATTATCCCTCCCCTCGTGCATTAACAAAAAACAAATGCTATTATCTTGCTCGACAATTCATTTGTCTTATATCGCAAGTTTTGTGTATAGGAAAATGGCAGACACTTCAAAATATCTTCATTTTATACCGCACTTGCAAATCATCATTTCATTTTAAGGATTTACTCACTCATGAAAGAGATTTTGCAGCAATTCAAACAAAATTATCTGATCAAATACTGGAATCCTGTCGCTGCAGTTATTGCTGCCGGACTCATTTCAGCTTATTACTTTGGGGTAACTGGCACTTATTGGGCGGTTACCGGGGAATTTACCCGTTGGGGTGGACATGCTTTGCAAGCGCTAGGCGTCGACGTATCCGACTGGAGCTATTATAAAATTATCGGTATGCAAGGCACGATCTTCACCCGTATTGATGGTGTAATGATCTTAGGTATGTTCGCCGGTTGTATTTCTGCTGCACTTTGGGCAAATAATGTGAAATGGCGTAACCAGCCGCACAAACGTCGTATTGTTCAAGCCCTCATTGGGGGTGCATTAGCCGGTTTTGGTGCACGTTTAGCAATGGGCTGCAACCTTGCCTCTCTCTTCACAGGCATTCCTCAATTTTCTGTTCACGCTTGGTTCTTCACTATTGCCACTGCCGTGGGCACTTACGCAGGGGTAAAAGTCACCTTACTTCCGATGTTCCGCGTGAAATTAGAATTGAAAAAAGGCGCAGCAAAATTACAAGAAACCGATCCAAAACAAGCGAATCGTCGTTTTTGGATTGGTATGGTGGTCTTTTTTGCTTACCTGATTGCTTCACTTTATGTGATGACAAACTCCGTCAAACTGGGTTTTGCGATGCTTTGTGGGTTAGCTTTCGGCTTATTAATTGAACGTGCTCAAATCTGCTTTACATCCGCTTTCCGTGATTTATGGGTAACCGGCCGTGCTTATATGGCAAAAGCAATCATCTTCGGTATTATCGTGGGTACGCTTGGCGTATTTAGCTACATTCAATTAGGCGTACCAGCCAAAATCATGTGGGCGGGTCCAAATGCAATTATCGGTGGTTTATTATTTGGCTTCGGTATTGTATTAGCGGGCGGATGTGAAACCGGTTGGATGTATCGCTCAATGGAAGGTCAAGTTCACTTTATGTGGGTGGGCTTAGGCAATGTTATCGGTTCAACTTATTTAGCCTATGCATGGGATGATCTTGCACCAGTGCTCGCATTAGATTACGAAAAACTTAACTTACTTAAATCCTTTGGCCCTGTTGGCGGTTTATTAGTGAATTACGGCTTGCTTATTCTTTGCTTAATCGCTGTTGTTTGGTGGGAACGCCACTTCTTGAAAAAAGCTAAAGCAAAAATTGCGGCAGCGAATCCACAAGCTTGTGGTTGCTAATTAAATATTAACGAATTCATTCAAAAAAGAGGACATTATTATGGCATTTACCGTTGTTCAAAAATTAGATAAAGATCCAAAAGACATCACCCCAGATTACACGTTAGATACGCTAGGTGAGCCTTGCCCGTATCCAGCAATCGTGATGCTCGAAACCATGCCACAATTACAAAAAGGCGAAATTTTAGAGCTCTTAAGTGACTGCGCCCAATCTATCAACAACATTCCTGTTGATACTAAAAACCACGGTTACACACTATTAAGCGTAGAACAAGATGGCACCAAATTACGCTATTTGATTCAACGTTAATGTAAAAAAGTGCGGTCAATTTTGACCGCACTTTTTTTATAAAATTTTGGTATGCTATGCTAAATACAAACACATCTTAATAATTAATTTTTAAGCTAAGTGATTTTACTTTTAAACTGATTAGTCAATCTATTAAAAAGCCTTCATTATTAACTATTTTATCTACAAGATACGTCACACTCTCATCATCTTGTCTATCAAACTCATAAATGAAGTTATATAAAAAATTACTTAATGGGTAATTATATTTATATACCAATAGCGATAAATCATTTTGAATCTTGAATAAGCTATAAATAGGACTACTATCTTGGGTATTTCTTACTTCAATTATAAATTTTTGAATCTCTTCCTCATATTCAAATAAAATTCTATCAATCTGAATTCTAGAATTAGAAAAAACATCTAATAATTCAATTAAAACATCATGTTTCATACTCATATCATTTCTTACACTATTATTAAGATTTTTATACTCTGGTCATAACACTAAAAACCGCACTTTAATCTCTCAAAGTGCGGTCAGTTTTACTTCAGTTTTTTGCTTATTTGTTTAATGCAGTAAGAATGTCATCAACACGTTCTTTTGCATCACCAAAGAGCATTTGAGTATTTTCTTTGAAGAATAATGGGTTTTGAACGCCTGCGTAACCTACCGCCATAGAGCGTTTGAATACGATAACGTTTTGAGCTTTCCATACTTCTAACACCGGCATACCTGCGATTGGGCTGTTTGGATCTTCCATCGCCGCTGGGTTTACAGTGTCGTTTGCACCGATAACCAATACCACATCAGTATCCGCAAAATCATCATTGATTTCATCCATTTCAAGCACGATGTCATAAGGCACTTTTGCTTCCGCTAAAAGTACGTTCATATGACCCGGTAAACGACCTGCAACAGGGTGAATACCGAAACGCACGTTAATACCACGCTCACGCAATTTCGCCGTAATTTCTGCTACTGGATATTGCGCTTGTGCTACCGCCATACCGTATCCTGGTGTGATGATCACAGAGTTTGCATTTTTGAGTAATTCAGCCACTTCTTCTGCCGTTGTCTCACGGTGCTCACCTTGTTCTTCATCAGAAGACACTTGAACATCATTACCAAAACCACCTGCGATAACGCTGATGAATGAGCGGTTCATCGCTTTGCACATAATGTAAGAAAGAATCGCACCAGAAGAACCCACTAATGCACCGGTGACGATAAGCAAGTCATTGCTTAGCATGAAACCTGCTGCAGCCGCTGCCCAACCAGAATAAGAGTTAAGCATTGAAACCACAACCGGCATATCTGCACCACCGATAGATGCCACTAAGTGCCAGCCGAATGCAAGAGCAATCGCGGTCATGAGTAACACTGGGAAGATATTATCTGGGTTGTTTAAGAATGCCACCATCAAGAAAGCAGAAACCACTAATGCCGCTAAATTTAATTTATGGCGATGTGGCAACATTAATGCTTTTGAATTGATTTTGCCGCTTAATTTACCAAATGCCACGATAGAACCCGTGAATGTTACCGCACCGATGAAGATCCCTAAGAATACTTCAACGTTATGGATATTCATTAACACAGGATCAGTTTCGTGTGTTAAGCCGTAGCTGTTAAAGCCTACGAGCACAGCTGCTAAACCTACAAAGCTATGAAGGATCGCAACGAGTTCAGGCATTTCAGTCATTTCAACTTTTAATGCACGTTGAACACCAATCACGCCACCGATGATCATCGCAATAATAATCCATAATGTACCTTCAGATTGCGGGCCGAAAATAGTTGCAACAAGGGCTATTGTCATACCGACAATACCATACCAACAACCAGCTTTTGCCGTTTCATGTTTAGAAAGACCGGCTAAGCTCATAATGAAAAGTAATGCAGCGATAATATAGGCTGCTTGTACTAAACCTTCAGACATCGTCTTCTCCTTAACCTTTTCTAAACATCGCCAACATACGTTGGGTTACACGGAAACCACCAAAGATGTTGATGCTTGCCACCAAGATTGCTACAAAGGCTAATACATCAATGAAGAAGTTGCCTGTTGGTTGTCTAATTTGCAGTAATGCACCCACAATGATGATACCTGAAATCGCATTGGTTACCGCCATAAGTGGGGTGTGTAAAGCGTGACTGACGTTCCAAACCACGTAGTAACCGACTACACAAGCCAATACGAATACGGTGAAGTGAGAAAGGAATGCCGCTGGCGCCACAGATGCAAGCCAGAGGAATAACACACCTACACCCGCCATCACACCGTATTTGATACGAGGATCAGCTGGTTTTTCTTCCTCTTTTTTAACCGCACTTTGTGCCGCTTTCGCTTCTTGTTTTGGTTGTGCTGACACTTGGATTTGCGCTGGTGGAATTTCTTCACCATCACGTACCACTGTCACACCGCGTAATACCACATCTTCAAAATCGATATTGATCTTGCCGTCTTTTTCTTTACAAAGTAGTTTTAATAAATTAACTAAGTTTGTACCGTAAAGTTGGGAAGATTGTGTTGGTAAACGACTTGGGAAATCGGTATAACCAATGATTTTCACTTGGTTTTCAGTGGTGACAACTTTACCTGCTTCAGTGTAAGCACAGTTACCACCTGTTGCGGCCGCTAAGTCCACCACCACAGAACCTGGTTTCATGGAATCAACCATTTCTTTCGTGATCAAGCGAGGGGCTGGTTTACCCGGAATAGCCGCAGTGGTAATAATGATATCCACTTCTTTGGCTTGTTCCGCATAAAGCTCCATCGCACGACGGTTAAATTCTTCTGACATCACTTTCGCGTAACCATCGCCACTACCGCCTTCTTCTTTGAAATCAATTTCTAAGAAAGACGCGCCCATACTTTGTACTTGTTCTTTTACTTCAGGACGAGAGTCAAAAGCACGTACAATCGCACCAAGGCTATTGGCTGCACCAATCGCGGCAAGACCTGCAACACCTGCACCAATGACTAACACTTTTGCCGGTGGTACTTTACCTGCTGCAGTAATTTGTCCGGTGAAGAAGCTACCAAATTCATGAGCTGCTTCAATCACTGCTCGATAACCAGAAATATTTGCCATAGAGCTTAATGCATCAAGCGCTTGCGCACGGGAAATACGTGGCACAGAATCCATCGCTAATACATTAATTTTTTTCGACGTGAGTTTTTTCATTAAATCCGGATTTTGTGCGCGCCAAATGAAGCTCACAAGTGTTGCACCTTCCTTCATTTGATCAATTTCTGCATCCGTTGGTGGATTCACTTTAAAAATCACATCCGAATGCCACACTTCTGAACTTGAGCCAATTTTTGCGCCGGCGTCGATAAATGCTTGGTCTTCAAAACTTGCTTTGAATCCCGCATCGTGTTCTACGATGACATCAAAGCCCAGTTTTAAGATCTGCTGAACCGTTTTTGGCGTCGCCGCCACACGATTTTCGCTATCAAGCAGTTCTCTAGGTACACCAATTAACATAAATGTTTCCCTCTGGTTGATGAAATTTCAGACAAACTCACGCCTGTCCCTGTCTCTTAAATGACAAAAAGTCATGCGACAATAAATGTATCACTTATTACGGTTATTTGGGGAATTTTTTAACTGGTTTTACAAGATATTGTGATAGGGATCATAAAAGAATCGAGATAAATGCGTAGGGTGTTTAACTTTTAGCCTAACGCAATGATTATTCATCAGAAACAGACTAATCAAAAATAGATGAAAAACGGACCGCACTTAGATATGAAGGAAATAAAAAGCCCGATACGATTATCGGGCTGTATGTTTAATTTGTTCCACCAACGGTGATGTCATCAATTTTCAAAGCGGGTTGACCAACGCCGACCGGCACGCTTTGGCCATCTTTGCCACATACACCAATCCCGAGATCCAAATCGGTTTCATCGGCGACCATGGAAACTTTTTGCATAACATCGATACCGCTGCCAATTAACGTTGCACCTTTAACCGGTTTCGTAATTTTACCTTTTTCAATGAGATAAGCTTCAGAAGTTGAGAACACAAATTTACCAGAGGTGATATCCACTTGCCCCCCACCAAAGTGCGGTGCATAAATACCGCGATCCACAGAAGCGATTAAATCGTCAAATTTGCTTTGACCCGCCAACATATAGGTATTCGTCATTCGCGGCATTGGCAAATGCGCATAAGATTCACGACGCCCATTTCCTGTTGGTTTTACCCCCATTAATCGTGCATTGAGTTTATCTTGCATGTAGCCTTGCAAAATCCCGTCTTTGATTAAAACGTTACATTGACTAGGCACACCTTCATCATCAATGGTTAAAGAACCTCGGCGGTTTTGTAATGTGCCATCATCCACAATCGTACATAATGGCGACGTCACTAACTCACCAATTTTACCCGTAAATAGGGAACTTTCTTTGCGGTTGAAATCCCCTTCCAAACCGTGTCCTACTGCTTCATGAAGCAACACACCGGGCCAACCAGCTCCTAATACCACCGGCATTAATCCTGCCGGTGCAGCGACCGCACTTAGATTCACAAGAGCTTGACGAACTGCTTCTTTTGCAAAATTAACGGCACGAATATCCCCATTTACCACTTCAAAGAACCAATCTAATCCGAATCGGCCACCAGAACCGCAGCTACCACGCTCACGTTTACCATCTTCTTCCACGAGAACAGAAATGGATAAACGCACAAGCGGACGAATATCTGCGGCAAGTGTGCCATCTGTTGCGACTACTAACACTTCTTCATAAATCGAACTTAATGCTGCAGAAACATGTGTAACACGAGGATCTTCAGATCGCGCTGTACGATCCACTAAGTGTAATAACTCAATCTTTTTCTCTTTACTTAAACTTTCTAACGGGTTAATCGCCGCATAACGCTGAACCGTATTCACCGCATTAAATGCCTGAGGCGAAATTAAATTGCCTTCTTTAATTTGTGCAATACCTTTTACGGCCTCTGCACATTGTTGTAATGACGCTAAGTTAATTTGATCGGAATACGCAAAGCCTGTTTTCTCTCCAGAAACGGCGCGTACACCCACACCGCGATCAATATGAAAGCCACCTTCTTTAATAATGCTGTCTTCTAATACCCAGCTCTCATCTTGGCTCAATTGAAAATAAAGATCCGCATAATCAATATGACGATGCGACATCACATCAAAAATATTAAGCAATGATTGATGCGATAAATTGCTTGGTGCAAGTAAGGTATCTGAAACCTGTTTTAACATTTGTTCTCCGAAATTTATAAAAATTAATTCTGCCAAATCTCCCCTAGCCCCTCTTTGCTAAAGAGGGAGATAGTTTTTTGACTAATCTAAATTATCCAATCCAAATTGGTATAAAGCATTTTTCTTATAACCATAAAGTTCAGCCACAATCGCCGCAGCCTTTTTTAAAGGGAGTTCTTTGGCAATCAAAGTGAGCGCTTTAATTGCTTGTGGTGAAAATTCTTCGCTATCTTCTGATTTGGGTTTACCTTCTACAATTAATACCATCTCACCTTTTGTGCGATTCGGATCTTCACTTAACCACTGACGAAGATCATTTAATTTATCCCCTGCAATGGTTTCCCACGTTTTCGTAATTTCACGTGCAAGTACAACATAGCGTTCACCACCTAATACATCTTGCATATCGGCAAGAGTATCTAAAATGCGGTGAGTTGATTCATAGAAGATTAAAGTGCGGTCTTCTTCTGCGATGTTTTCTAACTTATCTTTACGTGCCTTAGTTTTGGCTGGTAAAAAACCTTCAAAGCAAAAACGATCTGACGCAATGCCCGATGCACATAATGCAGTAATTGCTGCACAAGCGCCGGGTAATGGCACTACTTTAATGCCTGCCTCACGACATTGACGCACTAAATGAAAACCTGGATCACTAATTAAGGGTGTCCCTGCATCGGAAATTAATGCAATATTGGTGCCTTGTTTTAACTTTTCTACCAATACGTGGGCTTTTTCTTGTTCGTTGTGATCATGCAAGGCGAAAAAAGGCTTTTTGATACCATAATGACTGAGCAATAAACCACTGTGGCGCGTGTCTTCCGCAGCAATTAAATCCACTTGTGAAAAGGTCTCTAAAGCACGTTGTGTAATATCTTGTAAATTCCCGATTGGCGTGGCGACAATATATAAAATTCCGGTTAAATCATTCATTTTTGTTTGCTTTTACATTGTGAGATAAGTAAGATCGACCATTATTGATTTATTCATTATGGAGCGAATATGTCTATTCTATTACAAGGCGGTCGTTTTAAAAAACGTTTAATGCCGATTTTATTGTCTGTTGCATTAGCAGGTTGTTCTAACTTATTCGGTAGCAGCTTTACCCAAACATTACAACGTGATGCTAATGCAAGTTCTGAATTTTATATGAACAAATTAGGACAAGCACAAGATAAAGAAGATCAACAAACTTACAAACTCTTAGCCGCACGTGTATTAATTACTGAAAATAAAGTACCCCAAGCGGAAGAGCTATTAACTGAATTAGTTGACTTAAACGAAGCGCAACAATTAGATCGTACGTTAATTGAAGCGCGCATCGCCGCTGCAAAAGGTAATAATAATGATGTGGCTGAAGGTAAATTGCGTGCACTCGATCTGACTAAATTAAGTCCATCACAAAAATCTCGTTATTACGAAACCTTTGCTCAAACAGCAGAAAATCGTAAAGACGTGATTGAAGCGCTGAAAGCTCGCATCAAAATGGATGAAAATTTAACAGACATGCAACGTCGTAAAGATAATGTTGATAAAACTTGGTCGTTACTCCGTTCTGCGAATACCGCTGTCATCAATAATGCCTCAGATGAAGGTAGCGTGGCATTAGGCGGTTGGCTCACCTTAATTAAAGCTTATAATGACAACATTCGTCAGCCAGTACAATTAAGCCAAGCGTTACAAAGCTGGAAATCAGCTTATCCAAATCACGTTGCAGCAACCTTTTTCCCTAAAGAGCTAGAAAGCTTGTTGAATTTCCAACAAACGAATTTAGCTCAAATTGGTTTAGTTTTACCTTTAAGCGGCGATGGCCAAATTTTAGGTACAACTATCCAATCCGGTTTCAATGATGCAAAAGGTGACTCAACCATCCCTGTACAAGTATTTGACTCATCAACTACACCGATTAACGACATTATTGCACAAGCAAAAGCATCAGGTATTAAAGCGTTAGTGGGGCCATTGCTTAAACAAAATGTCGATGCCATCATTGCGAATCCAAGCGCAGTACAAGGCATGGATGTACTCACATTAAATGCAACAGCAAATACACAAGCGATTAACCAAGTCTGTTATTACGGTTTATCTCCAGAAGATGAAGCTGAGTCCGCTGCTAACAAAATGTGGAAAGATGGTATTCGCAATCCAATCGTTGCAATGCCGCAAAATGATTTAGGACAACGTGTGGGTAATGCTTTCAATGTACGTTGGCAACGTTTAGCGGGTACAGATGCGAATATTCGCTACTATAACTTACCAGCTGATATTACCTACTTCTTCCAAGGTGCTCCGCAAGGTACAAGTGCACTTTATGTCATCTCTTCACCAGATGAATTGGCTGAAATTAAAGGTTATTTAGATACCAGTAATCCGAATGTCCGTATTTATGCAAGTTCTCGTTCTAACGCAGCAAGCAATACCCCTGAATACTATGCAAAAATGAATGGCGTTCAATTTAGTGATATTCCATTCTTTAAACAAAGCGATTCTTCGCAATATCAAAAAGTGGCTGGCTCAACCGGTGGTGAATTCCAATTAATGCGTTTATATGCAATGGGTTCTGATGCATGGTTGCTCATCAATCACTTTAATGAATTACGCCAAGTACCAGGTTACACCTTGAGTGGTTTAACCGGTCAGCTTAGCGCTGATTCAAACTGTGATGTGGACCGTGATATGACATGGTATCAAGTACAAGATGGTAATGTGGTAGCGGTTGCGAACTAATCCATGTTTTCATTAAAACGTCAACAAGGGGCGGGCTTTGAACATCAAGCCCGCCTTTTCTTAGAAGCCAAAGGCCTCAAATTCATCGCGGCGAATCAATATTTCAAATGCGGTGAATTGGATCTTATTATGCAAGATGGTCAAACGATCGTTTTTGTTGAAGTACGTCAACGATCCAGCTCGACATTTGGATCCGCCGTTGAAAGTGTAGATTGGCAAAAGCAACAAAAATGGCTGAATGCCGCAAATTTATGGCTTGCTAAACGTAATCTAAGTCTTGAAGATGCGGATTGCCGTTTTGATCTTATAGCCTTTGGTAAAACGACCAGCGATATTCAATGGTTTCCTAATTTCCTCGATTAATCGTTTCTAATTATGTTACAAAAAGTCAAAGATATTTATAGCGAAAGTATTCAGATTCAAATTTCTGCTTCTAGCCTACTATCAGAAAATATTGCTACTGCCACACAAATGGTCATGCAATGTTTGTTAAGTGGTCATAAAGTGATTGCCTGTGGCGTCGCTCGCTCTTACGCGAATGCGCAATTCTTAGTGTCAAATTTGCTTAATCGTTACGATTTTGAGCGTCCTAGCCTGCCATCCGTACACCTTAGCCTTGAAAGTGCGGTCGGTTCTTCACTGGTTTTTGATCAACCTATCGAGCAGCTTTATCAACATCAATTCAACGCTATCGCGAAGCCCGGTGACTTATTGATCGCTTTTGCTCCGCTTGGTACAGAAAAAGCGGTGTTAAATACAATTGCTAATGCAGTCAATAAAGAAATTCAAGTGATTGCTTTAACGGGTTCAAATAACGATGCTATTCAAGGTGTATTGGCTGAAACAGATTTAGAAATCTCCATTCCTGCCACTAAAGAAACACGTATTTTAGAAAATCATTTATTTGTGATTAATGCACTTTGTGAGCTTGTTGATAGCACACTTTTCCCAAGAGCTTGACATTAAAAGATTTTCTAACTAGAGTGTCTCTTAGACTAATTGACAAATTAGTTGACTCAACTCATTTTAATAAATAAGGAGATTATTAATATGAAACTAACCCAATTTAAAAAATTAGCCTTCATACTTGGCACATCAATTATATTACAAGGCTGTGCTGCTGCAGTTGTTGGTGGTACTGCTGCGGGCGCAAAAGTCGCGACAGATCCTCGAACAATGGGTACTCAGATAGATGATGAAACCCTAGAATTAAAAGTTGGGCACGCATTAGATAAAGATGCGCAAATTAAATCAGAAGGTCGTGTTAATGCTGTTTCTTACAGTGGTCGCGTATTGTTAATTGGCCAAGTTCCTAATGGAAGTGTAAAAGAAACAGCTACCAGTCTTGCAAAAGGTGTAGAAGGTGTAAACGACGTATACAATGAATTACGTGTTGGACCAAAAATTACTTTTGGACAAATTACAAAAGACAGTTGGATTACGACGCAAATTAAATCTAAACTTTTCGTAGGCGATAATGTAAAAGCAACAGATGTGAAAGTGATCACCGAAAATGGCGAAGTATTCTTACTCGGCAACCTTACCCGCTCACAAGCAGACTCAGCGGCAGAAATTGCAAGTAAAGTTACCGGTGTTCAAAAAGTCGTCAAAGTATTTAAATACTTGAATTAATTAAATTTTTAAACTTTAAAGTGCGGTCAAAAATCATCTCGTTTTTGACCGCACTTTTTTCTTTACAAAGATTTACAAAAAAGATCCTGCCTAAAAAAACATCACTTGAAAGATAAGTCATTTATTTTAAATGACTTATCTTTTGTCAATAATGTAAGTAAAAAATTTACTGCTTGAATTCAATTTTAAAACACTCTATCTTGTGCACCGTCATTTTCCACAACACTATATCTTGTGTTTTATTAAATTCATTTCTCTAGTAGGTTTATCTCCCATGAACAAAGGATTAATGGTTACAAAGCGCGATGGTACGCTTGAACAAATCAATTTAGACAAAATTCACCGTGTGATTACTTGGGCGGCTGAAGGCTTGGAAAACGTCTCTGTTTCTCAAGTTGAATTGCGTTCTCATATTCAATTTTATGAAGGTATTCGTACGTCTGATATTCACGAAACGATTATTAAAGCAGCTGCAGACCTAATCAGCAAAGATACCCCTGATTATCAATATCTTGCTGCACGCCTTGCCGTTTTCCATTTACGTAAAAAAGCGTATGGCCATTTTGATCCACCTCGTTTATACGATCATGTAAAAAAATTAGTGCGCATGGGCAAATACGATCCTGCACTTTTAGCCGACTATACTCGTGAAGAATGGGATGAAATGGATGGGTTTATTGATCACTGGCGTGATATGACCTTTTCTTATGCCGCAGTAAAACAATTAGAAGGAAAATACTTAGTTCAAAACCGTGTAACCGGTGAGATTTATGAATCTGCACAATTCCTTTATTTATTAGTTGCAGCGAGCTTATTCTCAAAATATCCACAAGAAACCCGTTTAGATTACATTCGTCGTTTCTACGATGCAACCTCAACCTTTAAGATTTCTTTACCAACGCCTATTATGGCGGGAGTTCGTACGCCTACTCGTCAATTCAGTTCTTGTGTATTGATTGAATGTGGTGACAGCTTAGACTCTATCAACGCTACCTCTGCAGCAATCGTGAAATACGTTTCACAACGTGCAGGTATCGGGGTAAATGCAGGTGCCATCCGTGCATTAGGTAGCCCAATTCGTGGTGGCGAAGCATTCCACACTGGCTGTATTCCATTCTATAAACACTTCCAAAGTGCCGTCAAATCTTGTTCACAAGGTGGCGTACGTGGTGGTGCTGCGACAGTTTACTACCCGATTTGGCATTTAGAAGTTGAAAGCTTATTAGTATTGAAAAATAACCGTGGTGTGGAAGATAACCGTGTTCGTCACATGGACTACGGCGTACAGTTAAACAAATTAATGTATCAACGCTTAATTAAAGGCGCAGACATTACTTTATTTAGCCCTTCAGACGTACCTGGACTTTATGAAGCCTTCTTTGCTGATCAAGATAAATTTGAAGAACTTTACGTGAAATACGAACAGGATCCAAACATCCGTAAACGTTCTGTAAAAGCCGTTGAGTTATTCTCTTTATTAATGCAAGAACGTGCATCAACCGGTCGTATTTATATCCAAAACGTGGATCACTGTAATACTCACTCACCGTTTGATCCGCTTGTTGCACCGGTGCGTCAATCTAACTTATGTTTAGAAATTGCATTACCTACTAAACCATTACAACATTTCCATGATGAAAATGGCGAAATTGCGCTTTGTACGCTTTCTGCATTTAACTTGGGTAAATTAGATGATTTAGACGAGTTAGATAACTTGGCAGATCTTGCAGTACGTGCATTAGATGCATTACTTGATTACCAAGACTACCCTGTTCCAGCGGCAAAACGCTCTTCATTAGGTCGTCGTTCACTGGGTATCGGTGTGATTAACTATGCGTATTATTTAGCGAAAAATGGCGTGCGTTATTCTGATGGTTCAGCTAATGATTTAACTCACCGTACGTTTGAAGCGATTCAATACTATCTATTGAAAGCCTCCATGAACTTAGCGAAAGAATTAGGTGCATGCGAATACTTCAATGAAACTAACTACGCGAAAGGTATTTTACCAATCGATACCTATAAGAAAGATATCGATAGCTTAACGCAAGAACCATTGCATTATGATTGGGAAACGTTACGTCACGAGATCAAAGAGTTTGGTTTACGTAACTCAACCTTAACTGCATTAATGCCGTCAGAAACCTCTTCACAGATTTCTAACGCAACAAATGGTATCGAGCCTCCACGTGGTCATGTAAGTATTAAAGCATCAAAAGATGGTATCTTAAGACAAGTTGTACCGGATTATGAAAACTTAAGTGATAACTACGAGTTACTTTGGGATATTCCAAGCAATGATGGTTACTTACACTTAGTGGGCATTATGCAAAAATTCGTAGACCAAGCGATCTCTGCAAATACCAACTACGATCCAAAACGTTTTGAAGACGGTAAAGTGCCGATGAAAGTATTGTTAAAAGATCTTTTAACCGCTTACAAATACGGCTTAAAAACCCTCTACTATCAAAACACCCGTGATGGTGCTGAAGATAGTCAAGAAGATTTAGATGACGGCTGTGCAGGCGGTGCTTGTAAGATTTAAAGGAGAAACACTGTGAGCACTGAAAATATTGGAAAAGCTCTAGGGCTACTAAGAGCCGATACAGCAACTAATATTCAGACAATGCTGAATAGTGATAATCCTGACTTAAATGAAGCAGGTAAAATTGAAGCTAGATTAAGAAGAAAAGATGCTGAGCACAAGGAAAATGTTAGAAACTTTTTTCCTTCAGTGATCAGCAAAATAAAAGGTGGAAAAGCGCTTGAAAAAATTTCTGATAATTTCAACAAACTACCTGAATCAAGAAAAAATAGTATTGCAAATAAATCTTTGAGACTAGCTGAATGCGACAAGCACATTGAAATATCATCGATTCCTGCATTTGCAGATAGTATAGAAAGATTGCACTATTTAGAAGATGAACCTAATTTAGCTGAATTGTTTGAAGAGCTACTAGTAAGTACGATTGACTCATCCCAAAAGGAAACCAATCATCCAGCCTATGTAGAAGTACTTAAACAAATCAACAATCAGGAAGCTAAAAATCTCAAGTTAATATTTCAAGATCATAATACACAATTAGCTATAGTAAATATAAATCTTGTGGTAGATAAGAATGGTGGTTACATCAATTTTTATCAATATTTGTTATGTCCTCCATATACATCATCTATCACCAGAAAAGAACTTGAAAATTGGGAGCGTCTAAAGTTAATTGACATCAGAATGGATGTACATTTAACTGACGATTCGGAATATAAATATGCTGAAGATGAAATTACAGAGGTAAATAAAACACTTACAGAACCAAAAAAATATGAACTTCAAAAAGGCATCTTATCCTTTACAGACTTTGGTAAAAATTTTGCTAAAGCTGTTGGTATAATTAAATAGGAAGACAAAAATGGCATACACCACTTTCTCACAAACCAAAAACGACCAATTAAAAGAACCGATGTTCTTTGGTCAAAACGTTAACGTTGCGCGTTACGATCAACAAAAATATGAGACGTTTGAAAAGCTCATTGAAAAACAACTTTCTTTCTTCTGGCGTCCGGAAGAAGTAGATGTGTCGCAAGACCGTATCGACTATGCCGCGTTACCTGAACATGAAAAACACATTTTCATCAGTAACTTAAAATATCAAACCTTATTAGATTCTATTCAAGGCCGTAGCCCGAATGTGGCATTATTACCGTTAGTGTCTATTCCTGAATTAGAAACCTGGATCGAGACTTGGACCTTTTCTGAAACCATCCACTCTCGTTCTTACACGCACATTATTCGTAACATTGTGAACGATCCATCTATCGTGTTTGATGACATCGTAACCAATGAAGAAATCATCAAACGTGCGCGTGATATTTCGTCTTACTACGATGATTTAATCCGTGATAGCCAACTTTATAGCCTATACGGCGAGGGTACTTATACTGTAGATGGTAAAGAATGTGTGGTGACATTACGTAATCTGAAAAAACAACTTTATCTTTGCTTGATGAGTGTGAACGCACTTGAAGCAATTCGTTTCTACGTATCTTTCGCTTGTTCGTTTGCCTTTGCAGAGCGTCAATTAATGGAAGGTAATGCGAAAATCATTAAATTTATCGCACGTGATGAAGCCTTACACTTAACCGGTACACAACATATTTTAAATATTATGGCTGCAGGTCAAGACGATCCTGAAATGGCAGAAATTGCGGAAGAATGTAAACAAGAAGCCTATGATTTATTCTTAGCGGCAGCGGAACAAGAAAAAGAATGGGCTGATTACTTGTTCAAAGATGGATCAATGATTGGTTTGAACAAAGACATTTTGGTGCAATACGTGGAATATATCACTAATATCCGTATGCAAGCCGTTGGTCTTCCATTGCCATTTGGTGCACGTTCTAACCCAATTCCATGGATTAACGCATGGCTTGTTTCAGACAACGTACAAGTGGCGCCACAAGAAGTTGAAGTGAGTTCTTACCTTGTTGGCCAAATTGACTCTAAAGTCGATACCAATGATTTCGGTGATTTCGATCTTTAATTGATGCTGACATATAAAGAGCGAATTAGTAAATTCGCTCTTTATTATTTAAACTACAAAAATTTATTCTGCAATAATTTTCACTTTATAACGTCCATCTTTTTGCTTATAGGCGCCATGAATATCTGTTTCAAATCCAGGATAATGTGCACCAATTTCGCAAAGCATAATTAAGAATTCAAGAATTGGACGACTATCTTCTGTAATCATTTCACCAGGCATAACAAGTGGCACACCAGGAGGATACGGAAGAATCATATTGGCATTAACTTTACCAATCATATCCTCAATATAACAATCAGTTACTTTGCCTTGTAATTCTAATTGGAATGCTTTATTTGGTGTCATAACCATCTTCGGTAAAACCTCAAAGGCCGAGAACATCAATTCTGGTAATTTATGTTTACATATTAACTTATGAATACCTTGAGCTAAATCTTGAATTCTCATATTTTCATAGAAATCAGGGGCTTCAGCGTAAACACTTGGTAACATTTCCTTAACAGACAGATTTTGATCATAAAGTTCTTTAAATTCATTAAGGCTTTGAAGCAACAACATGGCTTTAGTATCATCAATACCGATACTAAATAAGACTAATAAATTGTATGTCCCTGTTTTTTCAACAATAATACCTCTATCATCTAAGAATTTAGAAACTAAGGATGCAGGAATACCTCTTTCTTCTAAATTACCGTCCTTATCTAGCCCTGGAGTTAGAATGGTGACTTTGATAGGATCGAGATACATATGATCAGCATCAATATTATGGAAACCATGCCATGTAGCATTTTGCTCTAATTTCCAACACTCAATACTATTAATATTCTCTGGTTGCCATACATCGAAGTACCAAGATTGAGCATTATTATAACGTTGCTTAATTTCCTTACGGAATTTAACAGCTCGTTCAAGAGAATCTTGAACTAAACGTTTACCTGCATTATTGTTCATCATTGCTGCAGCCACTTCAGTAGATGCAACGATGCTGTAAAGTGGTGATGTCGAAGTATGCATCATATATGCTTCATTAAAAGTAGTTTCATTAATATCACCTTTAACATGAATCATAGATGCTTGGGAGAATGCGGCTAACAATTTATGAGTGGATTGAGTCTCATAAATAACTTTATTTGGAACCCTTTTTCCTCCCATACCTGTCTTACCATCATAAATAGGACTAAAGTTTGTATAAGGAACCCATGCAGAATCGAAATGGATAGATTTTACATCTAAATTTTCTTTAATCTTATCGGTATTATAAAATAAACCATCATATGTTGAATTAGTTATTACAGCATGAACTGGCCATTTATCTGAACCAATATTTGATAATTTCTGTTTAATTGTATCCTTTCGGAATTCACTTTCAGGAATACCACCTAAGATACCATACGCATTACGTGTAGGTTTTAAATAAACAGGGGTAATATCGCTCATCATTAATAGGTGGGTTAAAGATTTATGACAGTTACGGTCAATTAACACAGTGTTACCAGATGGTACTGAATACATCCCAACAATTTTATTTGCTGTAGACGTACCATTAGTGACAATATAACTTCTGTCTGCATTAAACACTTTTGCAATGTACTCTTCTGCATCTTTATGGGGTCCACTATGATCCAATAAAGATCCTAGCTCACCTACAGATACTGAGATATCAGACTTCATGGTATTTTCACCGAAGAAATCATAGAATAACGTACCAACTGGTGATTTTAAAAATGCAGTCCCCCCCATGTGTCCTGGTGTGCAGAATGTATATTTATCTTCATCAACATATTTGAATAATGCTTTTGTAAGAGGTGGAACAATATTACCGATATATTGTCGAATGGCTTTTTGGATTTTACTAATAACTTCTGCTTGAGTATATAAATTACAATCGATAAATTGAGCGTAATCCCCAATTTTATTATAATCAACAGCATTACAATCATCTGTCTCTTTAAGTAAGAAGATTGGGAGCTCTTCGTTGAGTTCAATAATTTTATCTGTTAGATGTAGATCATCTTGAAAAATATCGTAAGTAAGTAAAACGCTTGCTAATCTAGCGTTATTGCGAATTGTCGCTAAAAACTCTTCTAAATTATCAACAATAATTAAGGAATAGCCTTGTTGTTCTAGTGATAACATTAATTCGTTGATATAACTGTTCTCTCTTTTATAAGCAATTAATATAGTTTTCATAGTGACTCCTTTACTAATTTAATTTAGTTTTATTTGTATTTGGATTAAGTGCTTCTCCTGATTTTTTCGCATAAAATGAGAAGATAGCTAGCGCAATTAGGATTGTTGCTGTAATTTGATAATGTTCAGCCCCTGCAAGAGCAATGAAACAAAATAGAATTGCAAATACCGATGCGATTGCACTCAGTACACTTTTTGTTGTCATCCCTTCAAATCGAATTAAATTAATTGCGGAGTAGAAATAAGGGAACATAGTAAGCATAACAGCAATACTTGTTAGTTGAGTAAATAGATCTGCAGCATTTGCACCACTAGCGCTTACAATTGTAAGAACTATCATGAGTATAGTCATCATTGTAGAAGCGACAATTAAACCTTTTCTTGGTACACCATTTGCATCAACTTCACCAAACATTTTTGGGAAATTACCATCGTTTGCTGCTCGACGGCCAGCTTGACCAACTAACATCATCCAAGAACCTAGAGAGGTTAAACAGGCAATAGAGGTGAAAGCAGAAACCACTGGAGTAGCCCAATCACCAACCATCTTAGACGCACTCAAACCAAAAGGTGCACCTGATGCAGCAACTTCGGCATTAGGGAACATACCTGCAATAACTTGTGAGGCTAATATATATACTAAACCAGCAAAAGTTGTACCTAATAATGTTGCTAATGGAACAGTTCTTTGTGGGTTATCAACCAAACCACTACTTACAGAAGCAGATTCTACTCCCACAAATGCCCATAAGCATAATAGAACAGAGCTGATAATGGCTTTTGATGGTTCCATATCTGAATTAGCTAGCCAATTAGCTTTATATGTTTCAATATCAAACCAAGCCCAACCAAAAATAGCTGTCCCCACAACCGGAGTAAGTACTAAGATTAAACCTATAGACGTTAAACGACTAACCCAAGCACCACCTAATAAATTTACAAAAGTAAATATCCAGACCACCACTATGGCTGCAATAGCTGCAGGAATGGGTTGGTTTAGAATAGGAAAGAATGTTGAAGAATAAGCTACTGCTGTGATAGCAATAGCGAGATTGCCAATCCAGTTGGCATGATAGTACATAATTGAAGTTTGATAACCTAGTATTGGAGAAACTTCTCCAGCATAGGCAATAGGCCCCCCTTCTTGTGGATTCTTAACACTGAGTCTTGCAAATACATACGCAAGAGACACTGCCCCGACCATGGCTATAAGCCAACCAAAAATAGCAATGGAGCCTATTTTAGCTAAGCTAGCTGGCAACAATGCTATACCGCTTCCCATCATATTCCCTGCAACAACAGCTATACAGGTGAATAATCCGATTTTCTTTGCAGAAGTCATACTACACCTCTAAATAAGTTTTAACAAAAAACGATACAATAGGCATATAAAAAGCGACCTATTGTATTTGTAATTAGATAAATATTGACAACAATATCTATCTGGTATTAATCTTATCAAGAACAAATACTCAATAATGAGATGTACATCACAAATTTACAATAAAGTTAAAAATTTTTGATGTAATTTCAAAATGGCTCACCATCCTCTTATCATTATGTTGTTTATTTAAACAGGATGGTTACTGAATTGATTTATACGAATGAGCGAATTGATGTAGCATAATATGTACGGGTTTGTCTTAGACCTAATATATTGTTGTTATTTCAAGGCATCATAATACTTCAGATACTATGCATTTAATCTTTTAATTACTAGATGTAACCTTAGGGGAGATTTAAATTACTTGAAGTGTAAGTAATTACTTGATAATTCTAAATTGAAGAATATAGTTAAATTATCCAATTTTCAACTTATTAGCTGCATATTATTGAAGTAATAGTCCAGTCCCTTAGTAACACCGATATTATTTTAGTATATAAAAATCGAATGATACTAAAGGTTTTTTAATAACATCCTACAGAGGTAAAAAAAATGTCAGAACAACAAGTCCAAGAATTAGATTTCAACGGTGAGATGCGGGTTCGTCGTGAAAAATTAGCTTCATTACGCACCAAAGGAAATGCATTTCCAAATCAATTCCGTCGTGATTCTCTTGCTCAAGATTTACATAATAAATATGACGACGAAAATGGTGAAATGTTAAAAAACACCTCCATTGAGGTATCTATTGCTGGTCGTATTATGACTCGTCGAGCTATGGGAAAAGCAACCTTTATTACCTTACAAGATATGAGTGGCAAAATTCAATTATACGTTGCTCGTGATAATCTTCCTGAGGGAATTTATGACAACGATGTAGACTCTTGGGATTTAGGCGATATTATTGGGGTAAAAGGTACGCTTTTCAAAACCCAAACTAATGAATTAACCATTAAAACAACTGAAGTTCAACTTTTAACAAAAGCACTTCGCCCATTACCAGATAAATTCCATGGTTTAACTGATACGGAAGCTCGTTATCGCCAACGTTACTTAGATTTAATTTCTAATGAAGAATCTCGCCGTGCTTTTGTGATTCGTTCAAAAGTAATTGCTGGTATTCGTAACTATTTCATTTCAAGGGGCTTTATTGAGGCTGAAACACCTATGCTACAGCCAATTCCTGGAGGAGCTTCAGCAAGACCATTTATTACTCACCATAACGCATTAGATGTAGATATGTATCTCCGTATATCACCAGAGCTCTACCTAAAACGTCTAGTTGTAGGTGGGTTTGAACGTGTATTTGAAATTAATCGCAACTTCCGTAATGAAGGGGTTTCTGTCCGTCACAATCCAGAATTTACCATGCTAGAATATTATCAAGCCTACGCTGACTATCATGATTTAATGGATAACACCGAAGAATTATTCCGCCAACTAGCAATTGATATTCTAGGAACAACCATTGTGAAATACGGTGATTTAGAATTTGACTTCGGTAAACCATTTGAAAGAATCACAATGCATGATGCAGTTATCAAATATGGTGCAGATAAAGGCATTGTAAAAGAAGATCTTTATGATTTAAACCGTGCAAAAACAACTGCTGAACGCTTAGGTATCGAAGTACAAAAATCTTGGGGTCTAGGTTCTATTGTGAATGCGATCTTTGAGGAGGTAGCTGAACATCACTTGATTCAACCAACCTTCTTAATGGCGCATCCGGCAGAAATATCGCCGCTTGCTCGTCGTAATGATGAGAACCCAGAGGTGACAGACCGTTTTGAATTATTTATTGGTGGTCGTGAAATTGGTAATGGTTTCTCAGAATTAAATGATGCAGAAGACCAAAATGAACGTTTTGATGCGCAAGTCGCGGCGAAAGATGCGGGTGACGATGAAGCAATGTTTAAAGATGATGATTTCGTTGTCGCACTTGAACACGGCTTACCACCAACAGCAGGAGAAGGTATTGGTATTGATCGTTTAGTAATGCTTTATGCTAATGCACCATCTATCCGTGATGTGATCCTCTTCCCTGCAATGCGTCAAAAATAATTAAATTGAAATAACATAAAAGGAAGTCTATCGACTTCCTTTTTTATTGTGTAAAAGTGCGGTCATTTTTAACCGCACTTTTATGAAAAAAAGAGATAACCGCCTTTGCGCTTATCTCTTTCTCATTCCAATTAAAATTATTTACCCCAAACTTCTTCCACTATATCACGGATAAATTCAAGTTTCTTCCATTGCTGTTCTTCAGTCAGAATGTTGCCTTCTTCTGTTGAAGCAAAACCACATTGTGGGCTTAAGCAAAGTTGATTGATATCCACATATTGTGCCGCTTCTTTAATGCGGGCAATAATTTCATCACGGTTTTCTAACTCACCCGATTTAGAGGTGATTAATCCTAACACTACTTGTTGATTTTTAATAAAGCGTAAAGGCTTGAAATCTCCTGCACGATCACTGTCGTACTCCAAGAAGAAACCGTCCACATTACAGTGGCCAAATAAGGTTTCTGCGATAGGCTCATAACCACCAGCGGAGAACCAAGTTGAACGGAAATTACCACGACAAATATGCATTGTAATCGCTAAATCAGCCGGTTTTACTGCCACAATTTTATTTAACATATATACATAATCTTTGGCAATTTGATCTAAATCTAAACCACGTTCAGTATAGGTTTTACGCTTATCTTCCGCACAGAATTCGCCCCAACTTGTATCATCCAACTGTAAGTTACGGCAGCCTAATTTATAGAAGATATTCATTGCATTAATATAAGCATCAGCAATATCATCTAATAACAATTGATTGTTATCTTTATAACGTTCAATCGGCTGATAATCTGTGGCACGTACGGTACAAATTAAATGAAGCATAGACGGAGAAGGAATTGTTAATTTAACTTCAGTCTCCCCTGCCATTTTTTGTAATGAGCGATAATGTTCAACAAACGGATGGCTCTCTGAAAAACCAATTTTATCCACAATTTTTAATGTTTTTGGACGTACATTATCATGTTTAAATTGTACTGAAAATTTTTCGGCATCCACTTCTTTCACGCCATCTAATGCGGCTAAGAAATCTAAATGCCAAAAAGTACGACGAAATTCACCATCAGTCACCGCATGTAATCCGACATTTTTTTGATGCTCTACCAATTTTGCAATTTCTGCATCTTCAACTTGCGTTAAATCAGCACAAGAAATATCACCACAACTGCATTGATGACGAGCTTGTTTTAAAGTCTCTGGACGTAAAAAACTACCAACAATATCAAAACGATATGGCGCAGAAGTACGAATAGTGGCATTGGGAAAAAGTTTACTCATTTTGCTTTCCTATATTTAATTAATTTTAAGATAGACTGAGTGTAACAAAATTAACGTCTTCATTAAAGATTTAGACGTCTAGATGGATGTGAATTTTATTGTGATTTTATATGAATGGAATTGATATAAAATTTAAAAAGAAAAGTGCGGTTAATATTCCTGATAATTTTGGGTATTCGGATTTTATGGTGGAAAAGGGCTTATAAATCACCCTTCTCCAAATTCTTAATAAGTGTGGAAAAATCGACACCTAAGTTGTCTGTAATGTCGTGATCATTCACTTCATACCAATTGAAAGTATCGTATAACATAGCTTTATTGAAAGCACTTGAATTAAATCGTGGCTTACGCTTTTTATGGAGCTTCTCATTGAAAAGGATTTTGGCTCGTAAGGCATCAAACGAGTAACCTCTACCCATTCGCTCTACCTGCCTAATAATGCTGTTAATTGACTCCGTATAAGCATTAGTGAGCCTTTTATCAAAGTAGTTGAATATTTCAACATGCCAGTTGTCTACGGCTCTCACGAGGTCTTTATATGCGTCTTTAGAGTTGCTGGACATACAACGGTGTCTCCATTGACTATAACGAAGATGACCTTCATCTGGATCAGGAGTATCCCATATCCAGTAAAACTCTTCTTTGAGTTCATAGGCTTCTTTTAAAGCAGGAAGATTACCTAACCAAGTATCTAAGAGGAATGATTCACGTTCATTTAGATCGTGTTTACGCTTTAGAAGGATAAACCTTTCACGCATAAGGGTACGTCTTTCTTTTTGGCTCATATGGGCTTTCAAAGACTTTCTGACGTTATCTAAGGCTTGATTAGCCATTCTAACTACATGAAACTTATCTACGACAACTTTAGCGTGTGGAAGGATAGTGTTCACTGCGTCTTTGTAGGGCTTCCACATATCCATTGTGACGTACTCAATGTAAGTCCTGTCACTGATTTCTGAAAGACGTTGGATGACTGTTTCCTTGTTACGGTTAGGCTTGATGTCATAAATAGTCCTGCGTTCAATATTAGTCAATACAAGCCGAGGTCTACGGATAATATGTATCTCGTCTATCCCAAGCCACTTAGGAGTTTCAAACTGGTATTCACGTTCTTTGAGTGCCACATAGTCCTTAAAAACGTTCCTAATGGTTTTCTCGTCAACACCAACGCTTTCTGCGACTTCTACAAAGGTCTTAGACATGGATTGCTCTTGAATGGACTTTAAAAGCCTTTTGGTCATACTACGCTTTTCATCTACAGATATTAGGCGTTCCCAGAAGGTAGATCCGCATTCACGACACTTGTATCGTCTACGGTTCAATTGTAAGCCTACTCGCTTTAAACGAATGGGCAAATCCATAATTAGTTGATTTCTTGAACTGTGTTTGTACAACTTGTCAAAACCACATTCAGGACAACGTTCAGGTGGTCCGACTGCTTCAACTTTAAACATCATATCGGTTTCATTTTATTGTGGCGGTTCTATTGTTTTAATGTCTGGTAGGGATAATAAGTCTGACATATTATTCATCCTTTATTACTCTGCGGTGTTAAGGTATCAATTATAGATTTGATGTCGAAATCATCAGTGTTAAATTATTTTTGTGACCACAAATGCACTTAGAAAATCCCTTAAAGCATTAGCTGGTTCACTTGAATAGGGAGTTGTAAAAAAGTTCCCTTAGCCTGCACAGCAAGATAATTTCGAAACATCTTTATCAAAAGTTAGGACAGCCAGCTTCAATCCTTCTGCCATTGTTAGATATGGAGCCATCGTTTCTCTCAGATCTCCAACAGTTAAACCGAATTTCACAGCTAATGTTGCTGCATAAATTACGTCTCCTGCGTTTTCTGCCACTACATGCGCCCCTAACACTTTCAATGTTTTCGCGTCTGCCACTAATTTGAAAACACCTGTTGTTTCCCGATTAACGAGCGCTCTTGGAACAGCATCCAACGGCAATACCGATGTTTTCACTTCATATCCTTTTTCTTTTGCCTGTTGCTCCGTTAAACCAACCGTTGCAATCGATGGAGAAGTAAACGTAACGCCTGGAACCACTTCTAAATTGACCTTTTGATTTAGTCCTCCGATTGCATTACGAGCAGCAAGTCCACCTTCATAAGCAGCTACATAAACAAATTGGGGGCCGAGAGTGACATCTCCAGCTGAATAAATTCGGGAATTGGTCGTTTTAAGATAATCATCAATGACAATTTCACCACGGGAACCAACTTCAACGCCTGCTGCATGTAAGTTTAATGATTCTGTATTTGGTTTTCTTCCAGTGGCAATTAGCAATTGTTCTGCTTCAATAATTCGCTTTTTACCATTTATCTCAACATGAACTTTTTTAATGTCTCCATCTTGCTCAACTCGTTCATAGGTTGCACCTGTTACTAAATTAATTCCCTGTTCTGTTAAGGCCTTAGTAATGGCTTCTGAAATTTCAGGATCGTATTCTTTTAATAGACGCTCGCTTCTTTGAATCAAAGTGACTTCTGACCCGAGGTTATGAAATAGTTGTCCTAATTCCATGCCGATATATCCTGAACCAATTACGGTAAGACGATTTGGAACCTTCTTTAATTCCAATAAGCTAGTGCTTGTTAAATAATCTACTTCATCTAATCCGGGAATATTAGGTGCAGTTGAAGAAGCACCTGTAGCTATTAAAAATCTTTTGGCTGTGATTTGATTGCCATTTACTTCAACTGTATTTTCATTTACGAATTTTGCTTCACCTTTTATTAATTCAAAACCATAATCATCAATTAAATTCACATATTTTTCATTTCGCATCTCGGTTACTAAATCATTCTTTTGTTTTACTAATGGCGCTAAATCAACATTTGAAGCCGAAGTGTGTAATCCCACAAATGGATTATTTTTTGCTAGATGATTGATTTCCCCTGCTCTTAATAAGGTCTTAGAAGGAACGCATCCGACATTAACGCAAGTTCCACCCACCGTTCCACGCTCAATCATAGCCACTTTTGCGTTCAAAGTAACGGCTTCAATGGCAGATGAAAAGGCAGCTCCACCAGAACCGATGATGATGTAATCATAATCATAGTTACCTTCATCATTTAAACTTACATCTGTCCTTTTTTCCGATTGCACTTGTATTTCTTCTGCTTCGCCCGGGTGATAATTTGCGTCAGCAATCGCCTTTATTGCACTTTCAACCTCAATATCATCGGGCAGTTCAAATACTGCTTCACCACGACGATAACTAGACTCAATATTTTTAGCACCTATCTTTTCAAGTGCTGATTCTACGTGTTTTTCACAACCCGTACAGGTCATTCCTGAAATGTTTACCTTAAATTTATTCATAAAAAAGCTCCTTTCGTTAATTAATCTCTCATGTTAATGTTTCTATTATTGGACACGAATGTAATTGCTTTTCAGCTGGACATCGTTGTTTTAAGTCGTCTAACATAGTTTCAATTCGTTTTAAATCCTCTATTTGTTTTTGCACTTCCTTTTGTTTTTTAGAAACAAATTCGAACATATCTTGACAACGAACTTCATCTTTATCTACAACACCAAGTAATTTATAAATCTCGCTTAAAGAGAAACCAAGTTCCTGTATTCGTTTAATAAACCCAACACGCTTAACGTCATCATATGAATATATCCGATAACCAGCTTCCGTTCGGTGAGGTTCTTGTAATAAATTTTTTCGCTCGTAATATCTGATCGTTTCTTTATTAACTCCACATTTATCTGCAAACTCACTAATGCGATAAATCATCTTATTTCACCCCCTGAATATTATAAACCATGTACCATAGTACACGGTCAAGTAAATTGGACTATTTTATTTTTTTCCCAAAGTATCACTCGTATGTGATTGATACTTTTATATAATACTATTGATTATCCTAACATCCCACCAGAAAATCCGATTTAAACACCAGTTGTTTTTAAACTATTAAGAAAGTAATTCCACTATATATTCCGAAGACCCATAATTTTTAACCACACTTTAATTATTGGGCTATTGTAATGCTTTCAGTGCCTTATGATATTCTTTCGATTGTTCCAATAAAATCTTGGCCGCTTCACGCAATTTGTCCACATCTGATTGGGGTAAATAGAAAGATGTTCCGATATTAAGCACATCATTTTTTAACTGCCCATCAGGCAAATCTTTCAAACTTAAATTCACAAAATAAGCTTTAATTTTTGCACCTTTTTTATGTTTAGTGTAAGCATTCCATTGATCAGCAAATTTTTGTGAATATTTCACGGTAGATTCCGTTGTTTTATCAATCGGTACATTTATCACCGTGTTCACCACTTCTTTGATTCCTGGCACATCAGCAGACTTATCAATATGGCTCGATAGCTCACTTTGCGCATTGACGTTTACCACGACAATATTGCGTAAATTGTAATTTTTCAGCTCTGCATACAATTTTTTGACAGTGAGTAAATTCGACATATCCAACAAGCTTGCCAAGCCCAAATTATCCGTTAAACCACCGTCAACCAAATGTAAATAAGGTTTTTCCTCATTATTTTGATAAGAAGCCGTACGTTTTTTCATGGTTTCAAAATTGTTTAGCCACAAACGATTCCCTACTTTCATCTGTGTCAATAATTCTTTTTTACTCTCGGCTTGGCAAGCACCACCATGATTATTTTGTGTAATGGGTGAAAAAATTAATGGAACAGCACTGGATGCTGCCACAGCTCTTGCAATTTCGACATCATTTAAATCTACACAAAGCCAATCAAAGAAATCTTGAGTGAAAGAGACCTCCTGTCCAGCGACCATGTCGGTGGCATTAATTACAGCAAAAGGTCCTTTACGTTGTTCAAGATCTGCAAATTTTTTTCCACGATATAAAGCAAGATTGAGCTGTTCCTGCAACAAATCGCTACGACCAAACTGTGGAGAAGTAAGCCGAGGCACATTACTCACCGAAAATACTTCATTGATGACTTTTTTCTGGAAATTCTTTTTCAAAAAAGAATTATTAAATTTAGGGATAATGTCCTGTCCTTCTAAAGCAAAATAGGCTGCTAATACTGAGCCGCCAGACACCCCATACACAATATCAATATTTTGCAATAAGGTGCTACCTTTCTCTGTTGGACGCACTGAGACATTTTGGAACTGCTCTAACACGCCATAACCTAAAGATGCCGCGCGAGAACCACCACCTGAAAAAGTCATAATCACCAAATTTTCTTTTTGTAATGCCTGCTGCATCGCATTTTCTAAACGATATCCCTTTTGTGGATCTATTTTCTCAATCGTTTTAGTGGGATGATAAGTAATTGAATTGCACGCAGCAAGCAAAGCAATACTGCAAGCAAGTAAACTTGATTTGAAAGGAAAATGAGTAAATTTCATAACAGTATTCCTTTACTGTGACGTTATTTATCTATTATATCTTTTTTAAAGGATATATACGTTTTGTCAAGGCTTTGTATCAAAAATAAAATGTGACAAAGATCTCATTCTTTACATTTTGATCTCAATCAAAAGTGCTAAATAACATATAATAAAAGGGTCTATTATTTATTTAACAATTATAAAAAAGGAATAAACATGAAAACATTGAGTGAATTTATTGTTGAACGCCAAGCGGAGTACCCAAATGCAAAAGGGGAACTTAGTGGTATTTTGTCTTCTATTCGTTTACTAGCAAAAATCATTCATCGTGATATCAACAAAGCGGGTTTAACCAATATTCTTGGTCAGTCTGGTGTCGAAAACGTGCAAGGTGAAAGCCAAATGAAATTGGATTTATTCGCCCATAACACAATGAGCGCAGCACTCATGTCACGTGAAGAAGTGGCGGGTTTTGCTTCTGAGGAAGAAGAAAGCTTTATCGCTTTTGATACTGAACGCGCTCGTAATGCCAAATATATTATTTTAACCGACCCACTTGATGGCTCATCCAATATTGATGTGAACGTTTCGGTTGGGACAATCTTCTCTATTTACCGTCGTGTATCCCCTATTGGCTCACCTGTTACCTTAGAAGATTTTATGCAACCAGGTAATAAACAAGTCGCGGCGGGTTACATCGTGTATGGTTCTTCTACCATGTTGGTTTATACCACTGGTCACGGTGTGAATGGTTTCACTTATGATCCGTCTATCGGTACATTCTGTCTTTCTCATGAAAATATGCAAATGCCAAAAGAGGGCAAAATTTATTCCATCAATGAAGGACAATATCTCAAATTCCCACAAGGGGTAAAAAAATACATTAAATACTGCCAAGAGGAAGATAAAGCAACTAACCGTCCTTATGCTTCACGCTATATCGGGTCATTAGTGGCTGACTTCCATCGTAACTTATTAAAAGGCGGTATCTATATTTACCCAAGTGCAACTAACTATCCAAATGGTAAACTTCGTTTGCTTTATGAAGGCAATCCGATTGCATTCTTAGCAGAACAAGCGGGTGGTATTGCCTCTGATGGTTACAATCGAATTTTAGATATTCAACCAACAGCGCTTCACCAACGTATACCACTTTTCGTCGGTTCTGCAGAAATGGTGAAAAAAGCAGAAGAAATGATGAGAGAATTTAAAGAAGATTAAATTCCTAAAGTGCGATCAGTTTTGACCGCACTTTTTTAGCTAACAAAAAGACGAACTTTATATGTTCGCCTTTTTCATTTTTTGTATTAATTAATCTCGTTTTCTTGCAAGTAGCCACCAAATAATCGCCATAAACAAGAGGCTTGGCATTAATGCGCCTAAAAAAGCTGGCGCATTAAATACCACACTCATTTGTCCAAAAATTTCATTGACAACATAGAACAAGAATCCAAAGCAAATCCCCGTTACGATTCTCGCTCCTGCTGTGACACTACGCAATGAACCGAAGATGAAAGATAACGCAAGCATCATCATCACACCTACAGAAAGGGGCTGTAAAATCTTACGCCAATAGGTTAATTCAAAACGGCGAGAATCCTGTCCTGTTTGTTTTAAGAACGCAATATATTCATACAAGCCTGAAATGGATAATGACGTTGGACGTAATGAGACTGCGCCTAATTTATCTGGCGTTAAACTTGTTACCCAATCTTCTGTTAAACGGTTTGTCGTGGTAATGTGCTCTGTTGATACTGCTGAATTATTGACTTGGCGTAACTGCCATTGATTATTTTCAGCCGAATATTGCGCTTGATTTGCATGCTTCAAATGAGTGAGATTACGCTGGTCATCAAAGGTATAAATATAAATATCTTCTAATTGTGCATCATCAGTAATACGACGAACATACACGAAATTATTACCGTCTTTTGCCCATACCCCATTTTTCACCGAAAGCATTGAGCCACCAGAAAGTGCACGAGTACGCATATCACGGGCAAACTGTTCAGTTTGAGGAATCCCCCACTCTCCAATAATCATGGTAAAAAGCACCAGTGGAAGTGCCGTTTTCATGACGGCTAATCCTATTTTAAAGCGAGAAAAACCTGCGGATTGCATTACCACTAATTCACTGCGGCTGGCTAAATTACCTAACGCAATTAAGGCCCCTAACAAGGCTGCCATTGGGAAAAAGGTTTCCACATCTTTAGGAATGGTTAATCCTGTATAAGCCACCGCTTGCCAAATATCATAAGAGCCTTTACCTACGCTACGAAATTGCTCTACAAATTTGATAATTGCCGAAAGACCAACTAACGTAAATAGTGTGGCAAAAATTGCCCCTAAGATGCTTTTACCGATATAACGATCAAGAGTATTCATCAACATTGTTATTATCCTTTTCTGAATACACGACGGAGTTTATGCATAGCGGTGCTATCCCAACTATTCAGCACAATTCCTAAAATTAAAAAGGCGATATTTACCAACGGCATTAACAAACCTGCATCAAGCTTACCTGCGCCACCCGCAGATTTAAATGAGCTTTGTAATAAGAAGTAAATTAAATAAAGCAATAATGCCGGTAAGATTTTCGCAAAACGGCCTTGGCGAGGATTTACTTTACTCATTGGTACAGCAATAAGCGCCATTAAAGGCACCGCTAAAATTAAAGTAATACGCCAATGCAATTCTGCTTTGGCTGCGGGACTTTTATCTTTTAATAATTGTTCAAAAGATAATTCAGCCGCTTCATCGCTTTCTGTATTTGTCTCTTGATGACCTAAATACGCTTGGTAATCATCAAAATGTGTAATACGGAAATCAGGAAGCACGGATGTGCCTTCTACACGCAAGGTATTTTGTAAATTCAGCACTTGATCGCCATTTGGTAACGCTTTTAACTCACCTTTTTCAGCGGTAACCACTGATGGCTTCGTTTGGCCTTTGGCTTTCATTTGGAAAAGATAAACATCACTGATTTGATTACCATTGATCTTATCAATGAATAAAACGAAATTATTGTTACTTGTGGACATGAATTGCCCCGAAGTCAACGCGCCCATGGTGGGATTTGCTTTAGCATCTTCGACAATCGCCGCTTGCTTTTGAATGGCCCATGGTGAAAGCCATAAAGCGTTGTAAGCAGCCAAGCCAGCAGTGAACAAAGAAAGAATTAACGCCACACGAACAAGAATACGTTGTCCCACACCACAAGCACGCATTACCGTAATTTCACTTTCTGCGTAGAGACGACCAAAAGTTAGCAAAATGGCGATAAACAAACATAATGGCAACATTAATTGCGCCATTGTTGGCATCCCTAATCCGAGTAAAGAGAACACAAGATCGGCAGGCACTTTACCATTTGCCGCTGAACCAAGCACGCGAACAAGTTGTTGGCTGAAGAAAATTAAAAGCAAAATAAACAAAATCGCAATTTGGCTTTTAAAGACTTCTTTTGTTAAATATCGGGTTAATATCATTCTTTTTTCTAACTAAAAAACACGGGAAACTGGCTAATTTAGATGGCGTATGATACCTTATTTTCACTGATTTAAATAGCAAATTAGCAACATAAGGAAATAACATGAAATATCAAGCAAACTCAACCGCACTTTCTCAATCAACCGATTGCCTTATCATCGGCATTTATGAGAACAACGAATTTACAAAAAGTTTCAATGAAATCGATCAAATCACACAAGGTTACCTCAGCCAATTAGCTCAAAGCCAAGATCTTTCAGGCAAAATTGGTCAAGCGACTCTGCTTCATTCGTTACCAAATCTTGCCGCTAAACGCTTGTTAGTCGCGGGTTGTGGCAAAAAAGGCGAAACGACTGAGCGCCAATTTAAACAAATCATCCAGCGTGTTACCCAAACATTAAAAGAGTTAAATATTCAGCAAGCAGTGAATAATTTAACGGATGTGGAAATTAAAGATCGCGATCTATTTTGGAATGTGCGTTTTACCGTTGAAACCATCGAACATAGTCTTTATCAATTCGACGAATTTAAAAGTAAAAAAGCGGATGCTATCTCACTTCAAGAAATCATTTTTAATACCGATGACGCACAAGCTAAGCAAGCCATCGCAGAAACACAAGCCATTGCAAATGGTGTAAAAGCTGCGCGTAATATCGCGAATATGCCGCCCAATATTTGTACCCCGGCTTATTTAGCTGAACAAGCTAAAAAATTAGCTGAAACATCAACCGTACTTTCCCTCGATGTGATTGATGAAGAAGACATGACAAAACTTGGCATGAATGCGTATTTAGCCGTATCTCGCGGTTCACAAAACCCAGCTTATATGTCTATTTTACATTTCAACAATGCGCCTGATAAAAACGCAAAACCAATCGTGTTAGTGGGTAAAGGTTTAACCTTTGATGCGGGCGGAATTTCTTTAAAACCTGCCGCAGATATGGATGAAATGAAATACGATATGTGCGGTGCAGCGTCTGTCTTTGGTACGATGAAAGCTATTGCTGAATTAAATCTGCCATTAAATGTCATCGGCGTATTAGCCGGTTGTGAAAACTTACCTGATGGCAATGCCTATCGTCCAGGTGATATTCTTACCACAATGAATGGTTTAACCGTAGAAGTATTAAATACTGACGCTGAAGGACGTTTAGTACTTTGTGATGCGCTCACCTATGTAGAACGTTTTGAACCGCAATATGTGATTGATGTCGCAACCCTAACAGGTGCTTGCGTGGTGGCGTTAGGCCAACATAACAGTGGCTTAGTTTCAACTGATGATGCCTTGGCTGAACAGTTATTACAAGCCGCACAACAAACTACTGATAAAGCTTGGCGTTTACCGTTGAGTGAAGAATATCAAGAGCAATTAAAATCTCCATTTGCTGATTTAGCCAATATTGGGGGGCGCTGGGGCGGCGCGATTACTGCAGGCGCATTCCTCTCCAACTTTACGAAAAAATATACTTGGGCGCATTTAGATATTGCGGGGACAGCTTGGCTTCAAGGCGCCAATAAAGGTGCAACGGGTCGTCCGGTGTCTTTATTAACGCAATTCTTAATTAACCAAACTAAATAATTAATACCTAGGGCTAACGTAACGTTAGCCCTAAAATTTCCCAAAAACCTGACCGCACTTTATTCTAATTCGAATTCCATCAGTAATGGATTATGATCTGATGAAGTGACCACTTCTGATGTTGCACTGACCACCTTTACGCCTCGCGTAAAAATATAATCCAGTGGATACCCTAAAAATCTAACCCGCTCATCTTGAGAGAGCACCACAGAATCTAAGCCGTATTTTTGTATCAAATTATTGACTAAATTCAGACGACGTTCATTCCACGCATTAAAATCACCAGACATGATGATAGGACCTTGATGATTTTCAACAAAGGAAAATAGCTGCTCTAACTGGGTTTGATAAGTGGAAATGCCCCATTCAAAATTAATTAAATGCACATTAATAAGTAGCAAACTATTGCCTTTTTCTAATGGAAAACTCATCACACTTGCCACTTTGGGAATTTGTATTAATGGTTCAGCTACGCCACCACCGCAATACCATTCTGGCTGTGTTTGGGTAAATGTTTTTACACCTGATAAGAGATCTTTAAAAGAAAAAGAGGACACAAAAAGTGCGGTCGAAAATGTACTTAAATTTTGATGCTGCGTCGCCTCTTGTAATAACACAAAATCCGCTTGTTTAGAAAGTCGATCTAAATCTTCTTGCCAACCCTTATCTTGCCCTTTATGCACATTCCAATTGACTAAACGAAAATGTGAAGAGGCTAATTTAGACACTGAATTATCAGCCTTGTCACATTGCATATTTAACCTGTTTTCAAAAGGAATATAATTTACTTTTTGTGACGTATTTAATTGAATAAATGTACGTTCAAAAATTGTTAAATTCGCAAAAAAATATCCAGCACCTAAAACCACTAACATCAAGCCAATAGCCAAAAATCGATAGATCCACTTCATGATTATCCCCTCTCTATGCTCGAATAATAACACCTCATCAAAGCAATGCAACTTTCACTTTTAATACTCATTAATACCTACCTACAACATGGTAACTTTAACTTTTAGCTTTGATTTAAATCATACTTTGATAAAAAAACCGTTGCATTTTCCTTTTATTATCTTAGTATTTTGCTCAACTTCTAACTCTACCTCATCAATAAGGAGATTCATTATGTCTTTTGGAGATAAAAAATTAAGTGAAATCGCTGTCAGCGTACCCGGCTCAACTTCCCTACTTCGTGAATACGATTTGGATTTCTGCTGTGGTGGGTCAGATACACTTTCCAACGCTGCCGCAGAAAAAGGGTTAAATTTAGCTGAAATCGAAACGCGTTTAACGGAGCTTCAAAACAGCAAAACAGAAAACCCAGAAGAATATTGGGTTAATGCAACTTATCCTGAAATTATCGATCATATCTTAGTTCGCTACCATCAACGCCATCGTGAACAACTTCAAGAATTAATCGTATTAGCGGATCGCGTAGAAAGTGTTCATGGCGATCGTGAAGATTGTCCAATGGGTGTTGCAGCTGAATTACGCAATGTCTATGATGATTTAAGCAACCATATGATGAAAGAAGAGCACGTGCTTTTCCCGATGATCAAAGCAGGCAATTATATGATGGCACAAATGCCGATTCGTATGATGGAAATGGAACACGCAGAACATGGCGAACATTTAGACGTATTGAAATCATTAACAAACAATATGACGCCTCCAGCAGATGCTTGTAACACATGGCGTGCGCTTTATAGTGGCATCCAAGAATTTGCAGATGATTTAATGATGCATATTCATCGTGAAAATAATATTTTATTCCCTCGTGTGATTGCTGAAAATCACTAAGAACAAATCATATAAAGAAAAAGGGCGAAATTATTCGCCCTTTAAAATTAGCCTAAAACTGACTGCACTTTACTTCTCTTCACTACCTTTATATAAACGGTTTTTATACAAATAGCTGCCAAGTAAGGCATGTGCCAACGCTTCTTTTTTCATTTCTTCCGGCACATCTTTTTCGGTTAATGTGTCTTTTTCCTTATCGTAAACATAGCCTTTTGCTTTGCTATTTGGTGTTTGGATAACGACATCATGATTGCCTTTCATTAAAGCTTGGGTCTGATCAAACTGCATAAAGGCACGATCTGGATTCACATCTTGCGTTAAATCAAAACCAATCATTGGATAATTACCGCTTACGCCCGCAATAGAAAGTAAGGTTGTCGGCATATCAATTTGACTCACTAAACGACTGTCTCGGCGTGGCTCAACATGATCACCTAAAATTAACGCAGGAATATGGAAATGCTTAATTGGTACCAAGCTTGCCCCAGCTGCACGAGAATCATGGTCGGCAATCACCAAGAACACGGTATCTTTCCAATAATTAGATTGTTTCGCTAAGTTGAAGAAATAACCAATCGCATAATCTGCATATTTCGCACTGTTATTACGTGTGGCTTTTGGTTGTTCATAAAGCTCAATTTTACCATCCGGGAACTCGAAAGGATCGTGATTACTCGAACTAAACACGAGGCTAAAGAACGGTTTGCCTTCATTGTGTAATTGGGTAAAAGTTTCGTTCGCTTTATCAAATAGATCCTCATCACTCACGCCCCAAGTCGCAGTAAATTTAGGATTTTGATAATCCTTTTGATCGATAATATTTTGGAAACCATTACCATAGAAGAAGCTTGCCATGTTATCAAAGTGCTTTTCTCCGCCATAAATAAAGGAAGTGTTATAACCTTGTTTGGCAAGTAAATCTGCAATAGTAAAGAAACCACTTTGACTGTTATTCAATTTCACCACTGCACGTGCTGGAGTTGGTGTAAAACCTGCAGTTGTAGCTTCAATACCGCGTACAGAACGCGTCCCCGTAGCATAAAGATTTTCAAATAACCAACCTTCTTTGGCTAATTTATCAAATTCAGGTGAAAGTGGTTTTCCGCCTAATGTACCGATAAATTGCGCCCCAAAACTTTCTTCCAAAATAATGACGATATTTTTCGGTTTACCTTGGTAAGTCGCTTGGTTTTTCGTTAAGGTTGGAATCTTCTCTGAAATATAATCACTTTCAGGGCGCCCACGGCTTGCTTTGACAATACGCAACATTTCATCAGTATCCATTTTGCCATAGGCTTCAGAAGATGCTCCTTCATCTTTAAATTGCTGTGCCGCATAAAGGACAGAATAGCCAGAGTTCAACACGAGAGAATTCACTAAACCATCGGAAGAAAAGGCGACCATTGCAGGGTTAACACCACGGTGTTGGAAACTCGAACGCGCACCTAAAAAAGCAACAGCAATCACGAGCAATGCTACAACAGGGCGTAATTTCCAGCTCATTGGGCGTAAATTTTTGACCGCATAACCAGATAGTTTCCAATAACAGAAGAAAGCCGTAACAGTGAAAATAAGGCTAAAAATGACCGCAGTTAAATGCCCTTCCATCAACATTGAAAAGACTTCTTTCGGATAAATTAAATATTCGATAAATAGACGGTTTGGACGGAAATCATAGGTTTCGATAAATGCGGGCGTAGCCAATTCCATGAATAGGATAAACACACTACCGAAGGTAAGCCAAATGCGTAAAATCATTTTCCAAATTCGGCTATGATGAAATAGCACTGTAAATAATGCTGGCACACCAAATAAATAGCACAAAGCCACGATATCCATGCGCAAGCCTTGTAAAAATAGTTGTCCCCATCCCTCTACCGCAGACACACGGTCTGCCTGCCAAATCGCAAGCCCAAGACGAGATAAGGTGAAAATAATCAGATTAATGATGACAAAGAGGAAAATTGGATATAAAGGAGAACGTGTTTGTTTCATTTTGACACTCATAAGTCCTAAGGGAATCGCTACCCTTCGATTAATTTAAAGCACGCTAATGTGCCATTCCTTTCATAGACAGATAAAAAAACACAAAGTGCGGTTAAAAACATCATCATTTTTGACCGCACTTTGAGAAAGTAAAATTACGCTGCAACTAACGCTTTTAATTGTTTTTCATAAGCGGCCCAATCTGTGATTGGACGCGTTGCAACACCGGTTTCCATCGCTTTTTTCGCTACTGCAGAAGAGACAGTAAACAATAAACGAGGATCAAACGGAGTTGGAATGACATAATCTGGTCCGAAGGATAGCGCACCATAACTTGCAATAATTTCTAACGGCACCGGTTCTTTCGCCAAACCTGCAATCGCATGAGAAGCCGCTAATTTCATTTCTTCATTAATCGCTGTTGCACCTACGTCTAATGCACCACGGAATAAGAATGGGAAACAAAGTACGTTATTTACTTGATTTGGAAAGTCTGAGCGACCAGTACAAACAATCGCATCTGGACGAACTGCTTTGGCTTCATCTGGCATAATTTCAGGTGTTGGGTTTGCCAATGCCAAGATTAATGGATTTTCTGCCATGGTTTTCACCATTTCAGGTTTTAATGCACCTGCTTTAGAGCAACCTAAGAACACATCAGCTCCCTTAACAGCATCCGCTAATGTGCGCCAACCATTATCTTCAATCGCGTAGAATTGTTTGGTTTCATCCATGTTATCGCCACGGCCTTTGTAAATCACGCCTTTAGAGTCACACATGGTGATATTTTCTTTTTTGAAACCTAATGCACGAAGCAAGTTAGTACAAGCAATAGCAGAAGCACCTGCACCATTAACCACTAAGCGTACATCAGAAATATTTTTACCAATAATTTCTAAACCATTTAATGCTGCTGCGCCGACGATGATAGCTGTACCGTGTTGGTCATCATGGAATACCGGAATTCCCATACGTTCACGCAATGCTTTTTCAATGTGGAAACATTCCGGTGCTTTGATATCTTCAAGGTTAATACCACCAAACGTTGGTTCTAACGAAGCAATAATATCGATTAATTTATCTGGATCATGTTCATTGATTTCAATATCGAATACATTGATGCCAGCAAATTTTTTAAACAATACACCTTTCCCTTCCATAACAGGTTTTGATGCAAGCGCACCAATATTTCCTAGACCTAACACGGCTGTACCATTTGAAATAACGGCCACTAAATTAGCACGCGCAGTATAACGACTTGCTGCTGAAGGATCTTTTTCAATTTCTAAACAAGGCTCTGCAACACCTGGGGTATACGCAAGGGCTAAATCATGTTGAGTTTCTAATGATTTGGTTGGGGTGACCGCAATTTTTCCTGGAATTGGGAATTCATGAAAATCTAATGCAGCTTGGCGCAATTGTTCGCTCATATAAATATACTCCATTTTCACTTAGGTTAAATAAAATTTGCGCCATTATACTCTCTTTTTAAGAGAATTTTGTGACATACCGCAAAAATTTTACAAATTTATTACAAAAATATGAGTGAAATCGACCGCACTTTTTGTCTTTTCTTCACATTTCGAACCAAAAACGTTACTATGTCGCAAAAAACATGCAGGATGTAAATAATGAGTTTGTTTTCTAAATTTAGAAGTGCCATCAATAAATTACAACGGAAAGCGATTAACAAAACCTTTCAACAACGGTTAACCAACCAAGGTATGTCAGTGATTTCGGCAAACTGTGTTGGTGCATTTATTTTGCACGACCTTAATCAGCCTTTTAATTCTCCATTTGTTAACCTTTATTTAGACCCAAGCGATTTTGTTCGCTATCTGCAGAACATTACATTCTATCAAGCACAACCGCTTCAATTTATACAAACAGAAAAACCGTATCCCGTTGGTCTATTAGGTGATCTTAAAGTACACTTTATGCACTATCACTCCGAACAAGAGGCTCGGGAAAAGTGGGAAGCTCGCTCACAGCGTTTAGACCTCGATAACTTGTTTATTATGATGACAGATAAAGATGGTGGAAAAGGTGCTAAATATGAAGACCTGCAAGCCTTCGATAACTTGCCTTATCCAAACAAAGTGGTCTTTACCCATAAGCCTTATCCCGAGTTTAAATCCGCTTTCTACATTAAAGGCTTTGAAAATGAAAACGAAGTGGGGGATTTATTTACCTTTTCCGGTTGGAATGGCGAAAAATATTACGATCAGTTTGATTACGTCAGCTGGTTCAATCAAAAATAAGAGTTTACGATGCGATTAGATAAATTTATTGCCGAGAATACTGGTTTAACCCGTTCACAAGCCACCAGGGCCATTCGCCAAAGTGCGGTCAAAATTAACGGTGAAATTGTGAAAAATGGGGCGACCAAAGTAAGCCAAGAAGATGAAATTTATTTTGAAGATGAATTATTGCCTTGGGTGGAAGAAGGTCAATATTTTATGTTGCATAAGCCTCAGGGCTACGTTTGCTCTCATGATGACGGTGACTATCCAACTATTTATCAATTCTTTGAACCGCCTCTTTCAGGCAAGTTACACAGCGCTGGACGATTAGATGTGGATACCACTGGCCTCGTGCTATTAACGGATGATGGCCAATGGTCACATCGTATTACCTCACCAAAGCATCAATGTGAGAAAACCTATTTAGTCACTTTAGCTGACCCGGTTGAGAACCATTATACCTCAGCCTGTGAAGAAGGCATTCTATTACGTGGCGAAAAAGAACCCACTAAGCCAGCAAAACTTGAAGTGTTAGATGATTACAACGTGAATCTGACTATCTCTGAAGGACGCTATCACCAGGTGAAACGAATGTTTGCCGCGCTTGGTAATAAAGTCGTGGCACTCCATCGTTGGAGAATCGGTAACGTTGAATTAGATGAAAGCTTAGAAGAAGGCGAATTTCGTCCACTCACTCAGGAAGAAATCGACAATTTAGTGAAATAATATGAGCCAAAATATTAAACCTACCTTTATTTTTATCGCCACGCTCGGCATCCTCTCGATGCTACCGCCTTTGGGCGTGGATATGTATATTCCGTCCTTTTTAAATATTGCCGAAGACTTAAATATCGACTCCGAGCAAGTGCAGTACACACTGACATTCTTTGCTTATGGCATGGCGGCTGGACAATTATTTTGGGGACCCTTTGGTGATAGCTTTGGTCGTAAACCGATTATTTTATTAGGGGTTATTATTGGTGCTATCACTGCCATTATTTTAACGGGCATTCATTCTATTGGCAGTTTCACTGTTCTGCGTTTCATTCAAGGTTTCTTTGGAGCAGCCCCTGTTGTGCTTTCAGGAGCTTTATTACGAGATTTATTTAGCAAAGATCAGCTCTCTCGAGTCATGTCCACCATTACACTTGTCTTTATGATTGCACCGCTTGTTGCACCAGTGATTGGTGGATATATTGTGAAATTTTTCCATTGGCACATGATCTTTTATGTGATTGGCGCGATGGGATTTCTTGCCGCATTGCTCGTCTTTTTCGTTATTCCCGAGACCCATAAACAAGAAAATCGTATTCCCCTGCGCCTAAATATCATTGCTCGTAACTTCATGATGCTTTCAAAACAAAAGGAAGTGTTAGGTTATATGGCTGCGGCCTCTTTTGGTTTTGGCGGTTTATTTGCTTTCGTCACCGCTGGGTCGATTGTCTATATCGGTATTTATGGCATCCCTGTCGATCAATTTGGCTATTTCTTTATGATCAATATCGCGATTATGACCGCTGCTTCTTATCTAAATGGAAAGTTTGTATTGAAGCTAGGTGCTGAAACCATGTTACGAATTGGTATTGCCGTACAATTTATTTCAGGAATCTGGCTATTTTTAACCGCACTTTTTGATTTTGGCTTTTGGTCAATGGCTATTGGTGTGGCCTTTTTTGTAGGACAAAACCCATTAATCTCATCCAATGCTACCGCCTCTATTCTAGAAAAATTCCCAACTATGGCGGGTACCGCCAACTCATTAATGGGAAGTGTCCGTTTTGGTGTTGGTGCTGTGATGGGTTCCCTTGTGGCGAGCTTTAAAATGGAAACCGCTGCGCCAATGCTTTATACAATGACGGCTTGCGTGGTGATTTCAGCCCTTTCTTATTATTTCCTGACTTATCGAAATGAACGATAAAGTGCGGTCAATTTAAAACAATAAAGGCGGGATATCCCGCCTTTATTGTGCCCATCAAAATTTATTTCCAAATTCGATGATCTAATACTCGTTTTTTAATTTCAGGATAAAGCTCGATTTTGAATTCTGGTTCTTTCCCTTCTTTTAATTGACGCTGATAGTCTTTCATTAACTTCCACACAATTGGGGAAAGTAAAATAATCGCGACTAAGTTAATAATTGCCATCACAGCCATCACGGTATCCGCGAAATTCCACACCACATTACCTGATTTTACTGAACCAAAATAAACGAAGAATAATACCGATAAGCGGAATGCCCATACAAACCAAGGTTTATTTTTAATAAAACGAATATTACTTTCCGCATAAGCATAGTTACCAATGATAGAGGAATAAGCAAAAAGCAATAAGATAAAAGCCAAGAAGTGTACGCCAAATTCACCGACATGATAACGCAATGCGTTTTGCGTTAAGGAAATACTTTTTAATGTTTCGCTACCATAATTATCAGAAAGCAGAATAATCACCGCAGTACAAGTACAGACGATCATAGTATCTACAAATACACCAAGCATTTGCACTAAACCTTGGCTAACCGGGTGTTTTACATGAGCGGCGGCGGCGGCATTTGGTGCAGACCCCATCCCCGCTTCATTAGAGAATAATCCGCGCTTAATCCCCATCATCATAGCTTTGGATACTAAAGCACCAAACATTCCACCAGCTGCAGATTGGAAAGTAAAGGCACTTTTGTAAATGTTGGCGATTACCGTCGGGATCATATCAATATGCATGCCCAAGATAATTACCGCCATAATTAAATAAAAGAGTGCCATCATCGGTACTACGCTACTAGAAATGGTCGCAATACGTTTCACACCACCAAAAATAATGGTGGCAGTTAATACCACTAAAACAAGACCAACATATTCACCTTGCCAATCCCAAGCGTTTTTAGTCGCTTCTACGATTGAGTTTGCTTGCACTGAATTAAATGCAAAACCAAAAGTAAAAATAAGTGATACTGCAAACGCTACCGCTAAGCAACGTGATTTTAAACCTTGTGTAATATAGTAAGCAGGGCCACCACGGAAAGAGCCATCTTTATCTTGAATTTTGAATACCTGTGCTAAGGTAGATTCCGCAAAAGCACTCGACATGCCAATAAATGCCGTTACCCACATCCAGAACACCGCACCTTCACCGCCAAGCGCAATGGCTGTTGCTACTCCACTGATATTACCTACGCCAACTCGACTGGCGAGCCCGGTTGCAAAAGCTTGGAATGGGGTTAAAGAATTACCTTCCGCCGCACGTCCAAACCACATTTCGCGTATACTTGTAGGGAAAAGACGTAGCTGTACTAAACCTGTAGTAATGGTAAAAAATAGACCTACACCTAATAAAATTACAATAGTGATGTTCCATAGTGGTTCATCTAAATGTTCTACAACCCATGTCAAACCTTGCTCGATCCAGTTACCAAATTCTGTCAGCATAAAAACCTCGCTAAAAAATTAATGCCATGATTGTAGAGAGACAAAAGAAAAAATCCAGCTTTCTTAAAGAAAAACTGGATTATTTTCCTACAATATAAAAGTTATTCAAATTTTTACTGCATTTTTTAGATTAAATCTATTCACGTTTTAAAAATAATGCGGCAGCACCACGCACTCCACCAGAATCACCATGTTTTGCTTTTTTGATTGGTGGCACTTTTGCACTACGCATTAAATGAGGTGGCAATGCTTTTGGTAACGCTTCATAGAGATAATCAAAATTCGATAAACCACCACCTAGCACAATCATATGCGGATCAAATGCAGTGATAATGTTGCCGATAGAAATAGCCGCTAATTCAACAAAAATACGAACAAAATCAACCGCACTTTCCTCTTTTGCATAAAAGCGATCGATAATATCTTTGGCTGATAACTCTTCCCCTTTTAAATCACGGTACAACATTTCAAAGCCGCGACCAGAAATATACGTATCTAAACAGGCCTGATTGCCACAACCACATTGGTAAATTGGCGCTTTATCCCAGCCTAATAATTTTAAGGCATGATAATTTAATTGAAGATGGCCTAACTCCCCTGCCATCCCGACTTGACCTGAGTGAATTTTGCCATTAATCACAAAACCACCACCAAAGCCCGTCCCCAAAATAAGCCCTAATACAGAAGGATATTGGGTATTTTCTTCATCACAGGCTTCAGAGAGAGCAAAACAATTTGCATCATTTTCTGCCCGCACTTCACGATCTAAAACTCGTTCAAGATCGGCTAAAATTGGCTTATTATCTGCAACACGAATATTCGTCACTTCAGCAAGCCCAGTTGTTAAATTAACAAATCCAGGCAAACCTAAACCTACTGTGCCTTTTTCACCAAAGTGGGCATCAGCACGTTCTACTAGCGTTTTGATCGCTTGTAACCAATCTTGATAATCTGTTTGTGGCGTTGGCACGCGCTCGGTATAAAGTTTTTCTAATTTTTCATTAAAAGCAGCCAATTCAATCTTTGTGCCACCGATATCAATACCGTAATACATATTGTCTCCTCAAAAGAGCGGTCAAAATTGTTGGAATATCTGGGCTGTATTTTCCTTGAAATCAAAATGAAAATCCATGATAAAAATCATATTTTCTACAAGCAATAAAAAAGACCGGCTTTATCACTAAAACCGGTCTTTGATGCTATTTATTGTTAAACAAGCCTTTCTTCTGTAAGAAACCAAAAATAATCAAATGAACAATCCATGCCGAAATTATCGCCACAAATAAATCAATTGGATAATGCATTCCAAGGCGTACACGACTAATTAACATTAATACACCCCAAATGGTCATGGCTCCAATAAGCAATTCCGCTTTAAAAGAACGATTACCTAATAATTGGCTAAATCCAACGGCTAACATAAGCCAAGTGGCTGCAAAAATAGAATGTCCAGATGGGAAAGAATAACCCGTTTCATCTTCATAATGCGCCTTTAACCAGGCTGGTGTATCGGCTTGTGTAGAATAAAATTTATCCACTAATTTTGCACGCTCTGAGCGATCTTGATGATAAAAAGCGTCCGTAGTACTTTCTGTTTTTTCCGCTAAATAGACAGTGAAAGGACGCGGCTCGGCAAAAACCGTTTTTAAACCTGTTTTAATTACTTGTGTGGATAATACGGACAAGCCCATTACAATCACGCCCATAATCCACTGTTTACGATTTTCAAAAAGAAAACGGAAAAGTAAAGCAAACACACCACAGGTAATTAAAGCGTAAGGCACACTACCGGTTTCGGTTAAAAGATAAAGCCAATAATCCCATTCCATTAATTGGTTGTTTCCATGCCAATGATAAGCAAAACCCCAAACAAAAAATGGTACAAGACAAAGGAATAACGTATATAATGACAGCCTTTTAAACATTGTTGCCTCTTGATAATAAAAATAAAGTGCATATTTTAGCAGAATAAAGTTGAAAAAAGGATAAGTTATGTCAAAAATCCAATTGGTTGCCCAAGCCAATTTGCCTACCGAATATGGCATATTTAAAATGGTCGGATTTGAATTTCCCGATACCAAAAAAGAACATGTCGCGTTAGTGATGGGTGATATTTCAAACCCAGATGAGCCAGTGCTCGCCCGCATTCATTCTGAATGCTTAACGGGTGATGCATTACACAGTTTAAAATGCGATTGTGGTTTCCAGCTTGCCGCCGCATTACGTCAAATTAGCGAAGCGGGTCGAGGTGTGTTGATCTATCATCGTGAAGAAGGCCGTGGCATTGGTCTAATTAATAAAATTCGTGCTTATTCATTACAAGATCAAGGCATGGATACTATTGAAGCCAACCTTGCATTAGGTTTTAAAGCCGATGAACGTAACTTTAATGTGTGTGCCGATATGTTTGAATTATTAGGTGTGAAGCAAGTTCGCTTGATGACAAACAACCCGCAAAAAGTAGAAACGATGAAAAAAGCTGGCATTAATATTGTAGAACGCGTACCATTAAATGTAGGTGAAAACCGTTACAATACGAAATATCTTGATACTAAAGCGAAAAAAATGGGCCATTATATTGTGCATAATAATGAAGAACATTTAATGACTTGCCCACATTGCCAAGAAGAAGTGATTTAATAAAAAAGCCATACAACTGTATGGCTTTTCTTTTATCAAAACAATTATTGATTAACGCCCCAATGACGAGTGTCTTTATCAAATTTCATACCTGAATGAGATCCTTCCGAACCATTAAAATAAACGTCTTTATTTGCGCAAGCTGAAATTACTAATGCACCGATAACAATAAGAATTAATTTTTTCATTGTGTTTACCTTTTTAAAACTAACTTACCAAAATTGTATCACAACTTTCCTCGCTTTTTCCTGCTTAAATTAGTCCTTTTCTTGCAAAATTTATCTTTGACTTCTACAATACCGCCTCATTTTTAACTTGTAGTTCGCAAACCTCCTACATAAAAAAACTAGGTATCCTATGAATATTTCAAATCCCAATCACAATCGTAAAGCTCTTGTGATCTTCTCTGGTGGACAAGATTCCACAACCTGTTTAATTCAAGCCATTGCCGAATATGGCGTGGAAAATGTCGAAACCGTCACCTTTCAATACGGCCAGCGCCATGCCATTGAATTAGAAAAAGCTCGTTGGATCGCCAAAGATCTCGGTGTAAAACAAACGTTGATTGATACATCAGTCATCAAATCCATTACCCATAATGCCCTAATGGATGCCAATGCAGATATTGAGCAAAAAGATGGTGAATTACCGAATACCTTTGTGGATGGCCGCAATGCACTCTTCTTATTGTATGCAGCGATTTACGCAAAAGGACAAGGTATTAATGACATTATCACGGGCGTATGTGAAACAGATTTCAGTGGCTATCCCGATTGCCGTGATGTGTTTATCAAATCCATGAATGTCACCCTTAATTTAGCCATGGATTATCCGTTCAATTTAAAAACACCGTTAATGTATCTCACCAAAGCCCAAACCTGGGCATTAGCTGATAAATTAGGTGCGTTAGATTATGTTCGTCAGCATACTCACACTTGCTATGAAGGTGTTGAAAGTGGCTGTGGAGAATGCCCGAGCTGTAAATTGAGAGATAAAGGCTTACAGGAATATTTAGCAACAAAAGCAAAAGCTTAGTATCGAGATAACTCAATCTATAACAGATTAAATAGATTCAAATGAACCCCAAGTGCGGTCAAAATTCACGTCAAATTTTGACTGCACTTTTACTTGGTATAGTATCCTTATCTTTTCTCATCTTTGATTTTATAAACGCATCATTTTTTGATAAAATCACGCTAATTTTTTTATAAATAAGTAACTAATTTTAAAAATGACTACAAATTATTCTGCTCAAGAAATTACGGTTCTAAAAGATCTCGAACCAGTGCAAATTCGCCCCGGCATGTACACGGACACTACCCGTCCAAATCATCTTGCACAAGAAGTTATTGATAACAGTGTGGATGAAGCCCTTGCAGGTTTTGCCACCAAAGTTGAAGTGATTTTACACGCTGATCAATCGCTTGAAGTCATTGATAATGGCCGCGGGATGCCTGTGGATATTCACCCAACGGAAGGCGTTTCTGGTGTCGAAGTGATCTTAACTAAACTTCACGCTGGCGGTAAATTCTCGAATAAAAACTATGAATTTGCCGGTGGTTTACACGGGGTGGGAATTTCTGTCGTCAATGCCCTTTCTGAACGCGTTGATATTCAAGTTAAACGTAACGGCGAAGTATATAAAATTGCTTTTGAAAATGGCGTAAAAGTAGAAGAATTAGAAGTCATCGGAACTTGTGGCAGACGTACAACCGGTACCACCGTTCACTTCAAACCTAATCCAAAATATTTTGATAGCAAGAATTTTTCTGTTAGCCGTTTACGCCACTTATTGCGTGCGAAAGCCGTGCTTTGTTCAGGCTTAGAGATTAAATTTGTCGATAAAGTGAATAACACCGAAGATGTGTGGTGTTATCAAGATGGTTTATCCGATTACTTAACCGAAGCAGTGAATGGTTTTGAAACCTTACCTGAAAAACCTTTTGTCGGTGAGTTTAAAGGAGCCACAGAAGCGGTAAGCTGGGCATTATTATGGTTGCCGGAAGGTGGTGAGCTTATTGCAGAAAGCTATGTAAACTTGATTCCGACAGTACAAGGCGGAACACATGTGAATGGTCTTCGCCAAGGTTTGCTCAATGCCATGACTGAATATTGTGAATTCCGCAATAAATTACCACGTGGCGTGAAATTAACTGCAGACGACATTTGGGATCGCTGTGCTTACATTCTTTCACTGAAAATGCAAGATGCTCAATTTGCTGGCCAAACAAAAGAACGTTTATCTTCCCGTCAAAGTGCGGTCTTTGTTTCGGGTGTTTTAAAAGATGCCTTCAGTTTATGGTTGAATCAAAATGTACAAGATGCAGATCGCTTAGCTGAAATGGCGATCAGTTCTGCACAACGTCGTCTGAATGCAGCCAAAAAAGTCGTGCGTAAAAAATTAGTGAGTGGTCCTGCTCTACCGGGTAAATTAGCCGATTGTGCATCACAAAATTTAGAAAAAACCGAATTATTTTTAGTAGAGGGTGACTCTGCGGGCGGCTCGGCCAAACAGGCGCGAGATCGTGAATATCAAGCGATCCTACCTTTACGCGGAAAAATCTTAAATACTTGGGAAGTCGCCAGTGATCAAGTGCTTGGCTCAACGGAAATTCATGATATTGCTGTGGCGCTTGGTATCGATCCTGATAATGAAGACTTATCTCAACTTCGTTACGGGAAAGTCTGTATTTTAGCCGATGCGGACTCTGATGGTTTGCATATCGCCACCCTACTCTGTGCCCTCTTTTTACGTCACTTCCCTAAATTGGTTCAAGATGGACACGTTTATGTGGCAATGCCACCACTCTATCGTATCGACTTAGGTAAAGAAGTCTTTTATGCCCTCGATGAAAACGAAAAAGAAGCAATTTTAGAACGCTTAAAAGGTAAAAAAGGCACTTTAAACGTACAACGATTCAAAGGTTTAGGTGAAATGGATCCATCACAATTACGTGAAACCACCATGGATCCGAATACACGCCGTTTAGTTCAATTAACCTATGAGCTAGGCGAAGATCAAGGCGCGGAAACATTAGAATTAATGGATATGTTACTTGCCAAAAAACGAGCGGAAGATCGCAAAAATTGGTTACAAACCAATGGCGACCAAGTGGATTTAGCTGTTTAATTATTTGAGGTCAATCATGAACGAACAACGTCGAGATTTTTTTAAAAACAGTGCACTAGGCCTAGCAACGATTACATTGGGTGCAGGTTTAAGCCTCATTCCTTCTGCTCAAGCGGAGGAAAAGTCCTCAAATACGGCAACCACTGCAGTTGAAAATTTGCCAGAAATTGAAGCTGAACTAACGCTTGCGCCAAATGTGCCAAAACCGATTGAACGTAACTATCCAGCAAAAGTCGTGGTAAAACTGACCGCACTTGAGCAAATTATGGATTTAATGGATGGTGTGCAATTTAAATTTTGGACATTAAATGGTAGCGTGCCTGCGCCATTTATTCGTGTGCGCGAAGGCGACATGGTGGAAGTGCAACTTTCCAACTCAGCGAGTTCAATGATGCCACACAGTATCGATTTCCATGCTGCAGCCGTACCAATGGGCGGAGCACTCGCAAGTGAAACGCCACCAACGAGAACATCTACCTTCCAATTTAGAGCGTTACGTTCGGGGATTTATCTATACCACTGTGGCAGTCAGCCTGTGGATATTCACCTTGCCAAGGGGATGTATGGTTTAGTTTTAGTTGAGCCGAAAGAAGGTTTACCAAAAGTGGATCGCGAATTTTACATTATGCAAAGTGAATTCTATACCAAAGGTGAATTTGGCGATCCTGGCTTGCAACCATTCAGTATGCAAAAAGCCATTGATGAACGTCCTGAATACGTCCTCTTCAACGGCAAAGTCGGCGCAACAATGGATGGAAATGCCTTAAAAGCGAAAACCGGTGAAACCATTCGTCTATTCGTAGGAAATGCAGGACCAAATTTATGCTCTTCTTTCCACTTAATTGGTGCCGTATTTGATAATGTGTATGTGGAAGGCGGTACGCTTGTTAATCATAATGTTCAAACAACTTTGGTTCCATCTGGCAGTGCTACCATGGTGGAAACTCGAATTGATGTACCGGGCACTTATGTCTTTATGGATCACTCGATTTTCCGTGCTGTAAATAAAGGCACAATGGGACAAATCGTGGTCGAAGGCGAAAAAAATCCGAATATTTATTCCGGAAAACTAAAAGACGAAGCCTTTAAAGAAGCCAATCCACAAAAACCACAACCTGTTCCTTACGAAATTGACAGTCATAAAGGAATGGATATGGGGCATTCTCATCACGAACATTCTGATGCGAGTTCCGGTGCAACCAGAAAATAGATTAAAAAAATATGAGCAATATTAATTACGAAGGCATCGAGCAGATGCCACTTCGCACCTTTACAGAAAAGGCTTATCTTAATTATTCAATGTACGTCATCATGGATCGTGCATTGCCTTTTATTGGCGATGGCTTAAAGCCTGTCCAACGTCGTATTGTTTATGCGATGTCTGAACTGGGTTTAAATGCCGCGGCAAAATTTAAAAAATCTGCGCGTACCGTCGGTGATGTGTTAGGTAAATTCCATCCACACGGTGACTACGCCTGTTATGAAGCCATGGTATTAATGGCTCAGCCCTTTTCTTACCGCTATCCTTTGGTGGATGGGCAAGGAAACTGGGGGGCGCCAGATGATCCTAAATCATTCGCGGCAATGCGTTATACAGAATCTCGCCTATCCAAAATTTCTGAGATTCTATTAACTGAATTAGGCCAAGGCACCGTTGATTTCCAACCAAACTTTGATGGCACTTTAGAAGAACCACAATATTTGCCTGCACGTCTACCTCATATTCTGTTAAATGGTACTACCGGGATTGCCGTCGGGATGGCAACCGATATTCCACCACACAATATTAATGAAGTGGCGGATGCCGCTGTCCTGCTATTAGATAATCCAAAAGCAGGATTAGATGATGTACTCAATATCATTCAAGGGCCTGATTTCCCAACTGAAGCGGAAATTATTTCGCCAAAAGATGATATTCGCAAAATGTACGAAACCGGTCGTGGCTCCATCAAGATGCGAGCAACATGGCATAAAGAAGACGGTGAAATCATCATCTGCGCACTTCCTCATCAATCTTCACCCTCTAAAATCATTGCACAAATTGCTGAGCAAATGACGGCGAAAAAATTGCCTATGGTAGAAGATATTCGTGATGAGGCGGATTATGAAAATCCCGTGCGTATTGTACTTGTACCTCGTTCAAATCGCGTTGACACGGATGCCTTAATGGCGCATTTATTTGCGACGACTGATCTTGAAAAAAGCTATCGTGTGAATATGAATATGATCGGACTTGATCATAAACCTGCCGTGAAAGGCTTACTTCAGGTTCTTACCGAATGGCTGACATTCCGTCGTACTACCGTGACTCGTCGTTTACAACATCGTTTAGATAAAGTACTCGCTCGTTTGCACATTTTAGATGGTTTGATGATTGCCTTCCTCAATATTGACGAAGTGATTGAGATTATTCGTACTGAAGATGAACCAAAACAAGTTTTAATGACTCGTTTTAACTTAAGTGATGAACAGGCTGAAGCCATTTTAAACTTACGTTTACGCCATTTAGCTAAATTAGAAGAACATCAATTACAAGCTGAAAAAGATAAACTCGAAGAAGAGCGGTCAAATTTAGAGTTAATTTTAGGATCTGAGCGTCGCTTAAATACCTTAATCAAAAAAGAAATTCAAGAAGATGCGAAAAAATACGCCAGCCCTAGAATGTCTCAATTAGTTGAACGTGAAGAAGCGAAAGCGATTTCTGAAAGTGAAATGACCCCAGCTGAACCCGTTACCGTCATCTTATCTGAAATGGGCTGGGTTCGTTGTGCGAAAGGTCATGACATTGATCCGGCAGGATTAAGCTATAAAGCAGGCGATAAATATCTCGCGCACGCTTGCGGTAAAAGTAATCAGCCCGTAATCTTTATTGATAGTACGGGTCGTAGCTATGCTTTAGATCCATTAAGCTTACCTTCTGCGCGTTCACAAGGTGAACCGCTCACCGGTAAACTCACATTACCGGCCGGTGCAACCATTGAACAGGTTATTATGGAACCTGAAAAACAAGAATTATTGATGGCATCAGATGCAGGATACGGTTTTATTTGCAAATTTGAAGATTTAATTGCACGTAATAAAGCTGGAAAAGCCTTGATTTCTTTGCCAGAAAATGCGAAAGTCTTGAAACCTGAGAAACTTTCCGAGTCGGCCTCACTTCTTGTGTCCCTCACTTCAGCGGGTCGAATGCTGATTTTTCCGGTACGGGATTTACCGGCATTATCAAAAGGGAAAGGCAACAAAATCATCAGTATTCCAGCCGCGAATGCAAAAGCGCGGTCAGAATTATTGGTGAAATTGTTCTTAATTTCAGAGCAAGCCAGCCTTGAGTTCCATTCCGGTAAACGAAAAATCACATTAAAACCGGAAGATCTGCAAAAATTCCGTGCGGAACGCGGCAGAAAAGGCTCCCAATTACCACGTGGATTACATAGTAATGTTGACATTGTGGTGGTTGAACCTGAACACAACTCATAAGAATTCTCGAAACCAAACTAAATAGGAGGATATTTCGTGAATATTGTTTTTGATACCTATCAAACACTTGCTTTAGCAAGTTTTGTATTATTACTCGGTTTTTTTCTAGTAAAACGCATTCGAGTTTTACAAACATTTAATATCCCTGAGCCTGTCGTTGGCGGCTTTATTGTGGCTATTGCATTAACCATTTTATACAAAGTAAATGGCACTTCATTCACTTTTGAGAAAAGCTTACAAACATCGATGATGTTGGTATTCTTCTCCTCTATCGGTTTAAGTGCAAACTTTGCTCGCTTAATTAAAGGCGGAAAACCATTAGTTATCTTCCTATTGGCGGCAGGAATACTCATTGTTTGCCAAAATGTCATCGGTATTTTAGGTACTCAATTATTAGGCATTGATCCTGCTTACGGCTTACTTGCTGGTTCAGTTACCCTAACCGGTGGTCATGGTACAGGTGCGGCATGGGCAGAAACATTCACTAAAGAATTTAATCTACCAGCTGCGACAGAAATCGCGATGGCATGTGCTACATTTGGTTTAGTCTTTGGTGGTATCCTAGGTGGTCCAGTATCTCGTTATTTATTAAATCATCAAAAACAAGGTGAGAACCCAGAGAATGATGAAGTAGATGACGTACAAGAAGCATTTGAGCACCCAACTTATAAACGTAAAGTGAATGCACGCTCAATCATTGAAACCATCGCGATGCTTTCTTTATGTTTACTCATCGGTCAATATTTAGATGGCTTAACAAAAGGTACACACATTCAATTACCAACATTCGTATGGTGTTTGTTTACAGGTGTAATCATTCGTAACAGCTTAACTCACTTATTCAAATTCCAAGTGGCTGATTCAGCGATTGACGTATTAGGTAGCGTAGGTTTATCTATCTTCTTAGCGATTGCTTTAATGTCTCTCAAACTTTGGGAATTAGCAGGTCTTGCAACAGATGTATTAGTTATCTTAGCGGTTCAAGTTGTCTTCATGGCTTTCTTCGCTATCTACGTCACATACCGTATGATGGGTAAAGATTATGATGCAATTGTATTAAGTGCGGGTCACTGTGGTTTCGGTCTCGGCGCAACACCAACAGCCGTCGCTAACATGCAAGCGATTACCAGTCGTTTCGGACCATCTCACAAAGCGTTCTTAATCGTACCAATGGTAGGGGCATTCTTTATCGACTTATTAAATGCCGGTATCTTAAAAATGTTCTTAAGCGTTGTTGAAGCGCTTCACTAATAAAACGTGAAAAAGAAAGGCTGACATTTTGTCAGCCTTTTTATTTACTTGCTACTCAGTAAGTGTCTTCACAAAATCCATCACAAATTCTAACCGCTCTTTGTTTTCTGGAAGTGCTTTCACAAACTTAAATTTTAATGGCCCATCAAAGCGATAAACAATTGGATTTTGTTGAATTAATTTGATGAATTTTTCTGGATCAACTTTTGCTGAAGGTGAGAATTCAATAAAGCCACCTTGAGCCCCTGCATCGATTTTCAGCACTTTTAATGGTTTCACCATTAAACGCATTTCAGCAATTTGTAAAAGATTTTTAGTTGCTTCAGGTAATAAGCCAAAGCGATCAATTAATTCAACTTTTAATTCATCTAACTCTTGTTTACTTTCTGCTGCAGCAATGCGTTTATAGAACGACAAACGCATATTCACATCGCCCAGATAATCCTCAGGCAATAGGGCTGGAACACGTAACTCAATTTCGGCTTGCTGATGTGTAATCTCTTCTAATGAAGGTTCTCTCCCCTCTTTTAAGGCTTTAACTGCTGCATCAAGTAATTCCATATAAAGTGAAAAACCGATACTTTCAATTTGCCCACTTTGTTCATTCCCTAATAATTCACCTGCACCGCGAATTTCTAAATCGTGCGTTGCAAGAATGAAACCTGCACCTAAGTTATCTAAACTTTCTAATGCCTCTAAACGACGTTTCGCATCTTTCGTCATTAATTTCGGCGGCGGTGTAAGCAAATAAGCATAAGCTTGGTGGTGAGAACGCCCTACTCGACCACGCAACTGGTGAAGCTGTGCCAAGCCAAAATTATCTGCACGTTCAATAATAATCGTATTTGCCGTTGGTACATCAATCCCCGTTTCAATAATAGTGGAACAAACTAATACGTTATAACGTTGATGATAAAAATCACTCATCACGCGTTCAAGTTCACGTTCTCGCATTTGACCATGACCAATCACGACACGAGCTTCTGGCACAAGTGCGGTCAGTTTTTCTGCTGTATTTTCAATACTCGCCACATCATTATGTAAATAATAAACTTGCCCACCACGCAAAAGCTCACGCAGGATGGCTTCACGAATGATTAAATCATCTTTCTGGCGAACAAATGTTTTGATACTCACTCGGCGAGCCGGTGGCGTCGCAATAATAGAAAGATCACGAATACCATTCATCGCCATATTCAAAGTACGAGGAATTGGTGTTGCGGTCAGCGTTAAAATATCAATATTCGCTCGAAGTTGTTTAATTTTCTCTTTCTGTCCCACACCAAAGCGATGTTCTTCATCAATGATAAGTAAGCCAAGATCAGAAAACTTCACATCGGATTGGATTAATTTATGAGTTCCAATCAGAATATCGACTTTTCCTTCGGCTAAATTTTCTAAGATTTGTTTTTGCTCTTTGGCTGTTTTAAAGCGAGAAAGCACTTCCACATTAACCGGAAGATTAGCAAAACGATCTTTAAAATTCTCGTAATGCTGTTGAGCTAACAAGGTTGTTGGAACCAATACAGCGACTTGTTTATGATTCATTACAGCCAAAAATGCGGCACGCATCGCCACTTCAGTCTTACCAAAGCCCACATCACCACAAACCAAACGATCCATCGCCTTGGGTTGGCACATATCCGAAATAACGGCATTAATCGCCATGGCTTGATCGTGCGTTTCTTCAAAAGGGAAGGTTGCCGCGAATTGCTGGAATTCCTCACGATCATATTTAAACTCAAAGCCTTTTTTCACTTCTCGTTGGGCATATACATCAAGTAATTCAGCGGCCACATCACGAATTTTTTCTGCTGCCTTTTGACGCGTTTTCGCCCACGATTCATTACCTAATTTATGCAATGGTGCAGTTTCATCTGAGCCACCGACATAGCGACTAATTAAATGAAGAGAACCAACAGGCACATAAAGTTTGGATTCATTCGCATAATTGATCAGCAAATATTCTGCTTTTAAGCCCCCAGTATCGAGTGTCACTAAGCCACCATAACGCCCAACACCATGATCTAAATGCACCACAGGCTGCCCAATTTTTAATTCAGCCAGATTACGCACTAAGGTATCAGGATTGACCGCCTTACGTTTATCACGCTGACGTTGTTGTACTCGCTCGCCTAAAATTTCATGTTCAGTAATAACGGCGAGTTTAGCCTCATCAAGAATAAAACCTTGCTCAAGACGACTTACCCACAGATTAAACTTATCTTGATTGGCTTCAGATAAGGTTTTAATTTGTTTTGGTTTAATTTTTAAGGGTGAAAGTAAATCCAGTAAAGTTTCACGTCGTCCTTCAGTTTCAACTGAAAATAAAACATTTCCTTTAAAATGCTCAATAAACTGACGAAGTTGGGATAACGGTTCTTTTTGCTGTGATTGAATGGTCACTGCTGGTAATGCAGACACCGATAAATTTTTCTGACGAACAGATGAGCGCACTTTTTCTGCTTTAAAATTAATTTTAGGATAATTTTTTAATGCATGATTTACCGCATCAATACTTAGCCACAAACGTTCTGGCGGCAAAAGAGGGCGCATTGGATCAACTTTGCGATGCTCATAACGCTGTTTAGCATCAAGATAAAAACGTTCTCCTTGTGCTTGATTTGTTTCCATATCCACAAACAACGTTTTTTCGGGTAAGTAATCGAACAATGTTGCCATTTCATCAAAGAATAGCGGCTGCCAATATTCAATCCCTGAGATTAGTGTGCCTTTACTGATTTGCTGATAAATATGTTCTGGATCACGACGAATTTCACCAAAGGTTTCTCTAAATTGTGTGCGGAAAAACTCAATACCTTTCTCATCAGTTGGAAATTCGTGTGCCGGTAATAAATTAATAGATTGAATTTCATCTAACGTTCGCTGCGTATCGACATCAAAAGTACGAATCGAATCAATTTCATCATCAAAAAAATCTAAGCGAAATGGAACCGCACTTCCCATTGGGAAAAGATCTAAAAGAGATCCGCGCACAGCATATTCACCATGTTCTAGTACTTGCTCTACGGAACGATATCCTGCTGACTCTAATTGTAATCGCAATTTTTCAATGACAAGACGGTCACCTTTTTTAATTAGAAGGACATTGTGCTGTAGATATTTCGGCGGGCACACACGTTGCATTAATGTGCTAATCGGTAAAACAAAGATACCTTTTTTAGTATTTTGCAAATGAAATAGCGCACTTAAACGAGAAGAAATAATTTCTTGATGAGGAGAAAAAGAATCATAAGGCAACGTTTCCCAATCAGGAAAAAACTGAATGGGTTGAGAAGTTAAATCCGGTAAAACTTGTGATAAACGAACCGCACTTTTGGTATCCGGTGTCACAACCACAGTCAATCCATCGTATTGCTCAGCAATTTCACTAACCGTAAGTGCATCTGCACTCGCCAATACATTGCCGAGAATTTTATGATCATTTGGCTGAATCGGAATATCAAAATTAAAATAGGTTGTTTTCATAAGTGCGGTCAATTTTTATCTCATTTTTGCGTGAATAGCTTGCTAGTTTAGCAAATTCACTCTACTTTTCAATAATTATCTGTATAAAAAAACAGGGTTAAATTAACCCTGTTTTCTTTTATTTTTTGAGCGGTTCTAGTGGTTTCTCTTTTTTTACCTTACCATCATCATCAAATTCAATGCGTGGCATACAACCTCGACAGCTACCTTTATCTAAACCAAGCTCACTGCAAAATTTATTATATTCATCTACCGCTTTACGGAACCAACCTTTTTTTTCTTGTTCGCTCATTTTGCCTCCTTTTTTAATTTTTGTGCAATTTCCGAACGTAATAATTTTAACCCATTTTTCTTATTATAGGGTATCTGTTTTGTGATGAAATAATCTCTCATTAAAGGGTAATCTTTTTCATCTAAATTCATTAAAAATCGACGAATTGCCGGCAAAGCGGAAGCTAAAGTGCGGTGAAAATAAGCAAAATTTTTTAAGCTGAGCCAATCTTCGTCAATCAATTCCCAATCTACTGATATGCTATTAAATTCCTGAACGAGCGGATGGAAAGACAAAGGTATATTTCGTTGAAAAGAGTGCGTTGCTTCTTTTTCTAATTCAATCCCTTGTGCAGAAAGCCCCTTTAGAGCGATAGCTGAATAACAACCACTACTCGCCTCTAAATGCTCGCCTAAATGAACAAGAGAAAAACCACATTTCTGCCAAAATTGAGCTAGTTCTTTGGTATAACCGAAACTCACTGATAAATAATCTACATTGGCATTTTGCGTGATATATTCAATAAGTTGTGTACCAATACCATGTTGCTGCCACATAGGCTGAACCGCAATTCTCGAAATACGTAAAGAATGCAATTCACAAGCCTTTTGTTGTTGAGCATGAAAACAAAGTGCTTGCGGGACAAGATTACCTTTAGGGCGTCTAATGCCTAGATTAATGGCCTCTATAAGCGATGAATCTTCAATCCCGCCTTCTTTTAATGCCCAAACTGCGCCTAGTAAATTTTGCTCATTTTCAGCAGTAAAAAAACACTGTGAAGTGGCATCAAATAATCGCCGTAGATCTAATGGTGATGTACGATAATGAGCTAATGTCATCAAGCCATAGAATTGGGGCAATGAAGAAAGTATTTCCTCTTGTGAGCGTTCAGTGATTTGGCATATTTTGCTTTTATCGTATGGCGTTTGTTTAAAATCATCCTCTACATTCAATAATAAAAGCTCATCAATAAACGCCTCTAAAACATCATCTTTAGACCAACGTAGCGGTTCAATAAGTTCAAAGTCAGAAAAAGTGCGGTTAATTTTTTGCTTAAATTTAAGCTCAAAGCCTCGCCCGGTTCCCTCATAACTATGGATAGTAGTCGTAAATAGAATATGCTTAAAATGATGAGAAAAAGCGCTAAGTTGAGCAATCGGCAACATGGCTGCCTCATCAACAAAAAGCCAAGCATTTTCAGAAAAAGAAGGATCATTTTGCAAAGCAAGGAAAAGCTCATCTGGTGCAATAAAGATGATCTCTTTTTGTGAAAATTCAGCCAAAATTTTAACCGCACTTTTATTCGGTGCGGTGAGGTAAATTTTAGTATCCAGTTGATTCGCTAATAAGCCTGCTAGAGCTGATTTCCCTCTTCCTCGTTTGGCAGTAAGAAAGTAGAGTTCGGATTCTTTTTGTAAGATTTTCTCAATGATTTTCTGCTGATCTAAGGTCGCGTTGTGATTGACAAATGACTGCTGAAAAGTGCGGTCAAATTTTAAATTATTTTGATGATAAAGGATAGAGAAGCCATATTTATGAATACAATGCTTAAAATATGTCATAAATCTTGGCGTAGCAATTGCCTCAAGTGAACCTGACCAACGGAGACTATCTTCATCTATTTGAGAATGAAGTTTCTCCCAATTTGATAGCAATACAATTAAGGCACCATTCATTTTCAATGTTCCGGCCGCAATGGCTAGTGCCTCTAAATGGATACCTTTCCGCGCATCAAACAAGATCGTCTCAAACTCTTGTCCAAGAAGATTTTGAATTTTAGAGAATTCATTAATGATCAAGGTATTTACCGGCAAATTAGACGGCATATTCTCACTGATCAAAAATTGAAAATGACGGGTCATGAATTACTTTTCTAAATACGCTTCTAATTCAGCTACATTTTGAGGCCATTCATTACTGAGTTGCTTTATCCATGAAGCAATATCCAATGTCCAATTTGGCAATGAGGTGTCTTGAGCCTGTTTTGCTATATTTTGAATATTAACAAGCCCTACTGATGCTGCAGCGCCTTTTATTTTATGTGCCACATCTGACACCATTTGTTGCATATCTGCGTTTGTAAGATAATCTTCATACGCCGTTTCTAATTCATCTAAATAAATTGGCATCCACTGTTTGAATAACTCTACATTAGCTTTAGCTTGTGATTTTCCAATTAACTCAATAAGTGAAATATTAATACCTTCTTGAACTTGAGGGAGCTCTTCTTCATCAGAGGTAGTCTCAATATCATCACCTAAGAATGTTTTAAAACACTGACGTAATTCCGTCAGAGAAAGAGGCTTACGCAACACGCCATCCATACCCTGATTTTGATATTCCTCTTCGCTGTGCATCACGTTTGCCGTAAAAGCAATTAAAGGTGGGAGAAAATCATAAATCCCTTCTTCATAGTTTTTACGTAAATAGTATGCAATATCAAAGCCTGACATATCTGGTAACTTAATATCAAGAAAAACAATATCATAAGTATTTTTCTCAAATAATTGGATAGCCTGTTCACCATTCATCGCAACATCAACATAATGACCTTGCTTTTCAAGAATACTTTTGGCTACAACCACATTTAATTCAACGTCTTCTACTAATAAAATGGAAAGATGCTGCATGGCTTTTTCAGCATTACCATCATGAGCTTGAGCTTTTTCTGCAATGATCGTTAAGTAAAAGGTTGAACCTTTTTCCAGTTCACTCTCAACCGTTAAATCCCCTTGCATTAATTGAGCTAAATTCTTAGAAATTGCAAGACCAATGCCACTTCCTGCAGAACGATGAATATTATCTTTAACCTGATAGTACATGGTAAAAATCTTATCTAATTCGCAAGGTGCAATACCTGCCCCCGTATCTGCAACACTAAATTGATATTGATTATCTTGGATTTTCTGTACTGTTAGGATAACTTCACCTTTGTCAGTAAATTTGACGGCATTACTAATTAAATTCCAAAGGATTTGGCTAAGGCGAGCACGATCGAGGTAAAGCCAATTAGGTAAATTATCATCCAGCTTTAAAGAGAATTTTAGCCCCTTTTGCTCCGCCATCAAGGTGCCAAAATTATAGAAATCATTAAGTAGTGAATGGAAATCGCAAGGCTGAATATTTAATTCAATACGTTTAGAGTCGATCTTATCTAAATCAATAATATCACTAAAAATATGACCTAAACTGACCGCACTTAGATTAATTGTATTGAGGTAATTTTGTTGTTGTTCTGTTAATTTATCATCTAATAGAATTCGGCTTAGACCAATGATTCCATTTAAAGGCGTACGTAATTCATGGCTAATCGTTGCAAGTAAGGTACTTTTATCACGGCTATTTTTTTCTAATCTAGCAAGCGTTTTAGAGAGTTCTAAACGGGAACGTTCTAGTCGTTCAACAAGTAGCGTAAAGAAATAGATAACAAAAGGAGCAGTAAATAAACCAAAAGTGATCGACCGAGCTATGTCACTCCAGTGAATACCATCACTAAGGAGCGTGCTTAATAAGATTTGTATACAGATAGCTAAAATCGCAAGAATAGCGATACCAAGTAAAGAGAAACGAACTCGACCTAATCGAATAACCCAATCAACATAACGTTGCGCAAAATATCTAAAGTTTTTCATGGTTTATATTGAGAAATAAAAATTGAGATCATTCTATATAATTTTTAATAAAAATCCATAAACAAAAACCCCAAGCCATTCAGCTCGGGGTTCACATTCAGTACCTGGCGGTGTCCTACTCTCACATGGGGAAGCCCATCGGCGCATCGGCGTTTCACTTCTGAGTTCGGTATGGGGTCAGGTGGGACCACCGCTCTATCGCCGCCAGGATTATTCCTTTAATAACTTTTCTCTACTCTGCTCTCACTATCTCTAGTGCTCACAACCAAACAAGCTGATTTAACCTAAAAACTTTCTCTTTCGTCTCTGAGTTTCGTCTCGTCTTACCCAACACCCAAAACCCTTGAGCATTGTATAGTTAAGCCTCTCGGGCAATTAGTACATGTTAGCTCAACGGCTCGCACCGCTTACACACCATGCCTATCTACGTCTTAGTCTTAAACAACCCTTACAGATTTTAAATCTGGGAGAACTCATCTCTTGGCAAGTTTCGTGCTTAGATGCTTTCAGCACTTATC
>MKXX01000012.1:137884-140444 GCA_001914055.1 Parahaemophilus parainfluenzae
ATATGAACTCTTGGGCGGTATCAGCCTGTTATCCCCGGAGTACCTTTTATCCGTTGAGCGATGGCCCTTCCATTCAGAACCACCGGATCACTATGACCTACTTTCGTACCTGCTCGACTTGTCTGTCTCGCAGTTAAGCTTGCTTATACCATTGCACTAACCTGACGATGTCCGACCGTCATTAGCAAACCTTCGTGCTCCTCCGTTACTCTTTGGGAGGAGACCGCCCCAGTCAAACTACCCACCAGACACTGTCCGAGACCACGTTTCGTAATCTTCGTTAGAACATCAAACGTTAAAGGGTGGTATTTCAAGGTCGACTCCATAATCACTGGCGTGACTACTTCTAAGTCTCCCACCTATCCTACACATCAAAATTCAATGTTCAGTGTCAAGCTATAGTAAAGGTTCACGGGGTCTTTCCGTCTAGCCGCGGGTACACCGCATCTTCACGGCGATTTCAATTTCACTGAGTCTCGGGTGGAGACAGCCTGGCCATCATTATGCCATTCGTGCAGGTCGGAACTTACCCGACAAGGAATTTCGCTACCTTAGGACCGTTATAGTTACGGCCGCCGTTTACTGGGGCTTCGATCAGGAGCTTCTCTTTCGATTACACCATCAATTAACCTTCCAGCACCGGGCAGGCATCACACCCTATACGTCCACTTTCGTGTTTGCAGAGTGCTGTGTTTTTAATAAACAGTTGCAGCCAGCTGGTATCTTCGACCGGTTCAACCTTCGCCCGCTAGGGACTACAATCTACGCCGGCGCACCTTCTCCCGAAGTTACGGTGCTATTTTGCCTAGTTCCTTCACCCGAGTTCTCTCAAGCGCCTGAGTATTCTCTACCTGACCACCTGTGTCGGTTTTCAGTACGGTTTAGATAAACCTGAAGCTTAGTGGCTTTTCCTGGAAGTGTGGTATCGGTTACTTCAGCTCCGTAGAGCCTCGTCATCATCTCTCAGTGTTAAAGAAGTCCGGATTTGCCTAAACTTCTCACCTACCAACTTAAACGCACATATCCAACAGTGCGATAACCTAACCTGCTCCGTCCCCACATCGCAGTTTATCCAAGTACGGGAATATTAACCCGTTTCCCATCGACTACGCTTTTCAGCCTCGCCTTAGGGGCCGACTCACCCTGCCCCGATTAACGTTGGACAGGAACCCTTGGTCTTCCGGCGAACGGGTTTTTCACCCGTTTTATCGTTACTTATGTCAGCATTCGCACTTCTGATACGTCCAACAGCCCTCTCGAGCCATCTTCATCCGCTTACAGAACGCTCCCCTACCCAACAGACTTTCGTCTGATGCCGCAGCTTCGGTGCTATATTTGAGCCCCGTTACATCTTCCGCGCAGGCCGACTCGACTAGTGAGCTATTACGCTTTCTTTAAATGATGGCTGCTTCTAAGCCAACATCCTAGCTGTCTAAGCCTTCCCACTTCGTTTCCCACTTAATATAGACTTTGGGACCTTAGCTGGCGGTCTGGGTTGTTTCCCTCTCCACGACGGACGTTAGCACCCGCCGTGTGTCTCCTGAGTATCACTCTTCGGTATTCGTAGTTTGCATCGGGTTGGTAATCCGGGATGGACCCCTAGCCGAAACAGTGCTCTACCCCCGAAGGTGTCCGCTCAAGGCTCTACCTAAATAGATTTCGGGGAGAACCAGCTATCTCCCGGTTTGATTGGCCTTCCGCTAATTTTTCAACATTAGTCGGTTCGGTCCTCCAGTTAGTGTTACCCAACCTTCAACCTGCCCATGGCTAGATCACCGGGTTTCGGGTCTATACCTTGCAACTAGACGCCCAGTTAAGACTCGGTTTCCCTTCGGCTCCCCTATTCGGTTAACCTCGCTACAAAATATAAGTCGCTGACCCATTATACAAAAGGTACGCAGTCACCCTTAAAGGGCTCCCACTGCTTGTACGTACAAGGTTTCAGGTTCTATTTCACTCCCCTCACCGGGGTTCTTTTCGCCTTTCCTTCACAGTACTGGTTCACTATCGGTCAATCAGGAGTATTTAGCCTTGGAGGATGGTCCCCCCATCTTCAAACAGGATATCACGTGTCCCGCCCTACTTATCGTTAGCTTAGTACCATGACCTGGACTTCGAGTACGGGGCTATCACCCTGTATCGCCAAGCTTCCCAGCTTGTTCCTCTGTCTCTGTCATTATCACTAACAGGCTCCTTCGCGTTCGCTCGCCGCTACTAACGAAATCTCGGTTGATTTCTTTTCCTCGGGGTACTTAGATGTTTCAGTTCTCCCGGTTTGCCTCACTTACCTATGGATTCAGTAAGTGATAGTAGATTCTTCATCTACTGGGTTTCCCCATTCGGACATCTTGGATTAAACGCCTCTTATCGACTCATCCAAGCTTTTCGCAGATTAGCACGTCCTTCCTCGCCTCTGATTGCCAAGGCATCCACCTTGTACGCTTAGTCACTTAACTATACAACCTCAAAAATTCTTGATGTTGTGTTTTCAACTAAACACTTGATTGCTTTTGTTCAATCAAGATTTTCTTCTTACTCAGACTTTTTCTTATCCTTTAAA
>MKXX01000008.1:0-79792 GCA_001914055.1 Parahaemophilus parainfluenzae
TAACAATCGGTCGATTCGTTTGATGTTATGTTTTGTTCTCGCTTTGGTTGGCAGGTTACGGCCAAGTTCGGTAAGAGTGAGAGTTTTACAGTCAAGTAAGGCGTGGCAAGCCAACGTTAAGCTGTTGAGTCGTTTTAAGTGTAATTCGGGGCAGAATTGGTAAAGAGAGTCGTGTAAAATATCGAGTTCGCACATTTTGTTGTCTGATTATTGATTTTTGGCGAAACCATTTGATCATATGACAAGATGTGTATCTACCTTAACTTAATGATTTTGATAAAAATCATTAGGGGATTCATCAGAACTTAGCATTCAATATATTAGAGTTATGAAAGTTTGCATTTGTTAGATCTGCCAAACTAAAATTAGAATTAGTTAGATTACAATTATAAAAATTAGCATCTATAGCTTTAGTATCTTTGAAATCAGTGTTCTCTAACCTAGTATTTTCAAAAGTAGTATTAACTAGAGCGGCTCCATAAAAACTAGCCTCTAAGAGATCTTTATTGGAAATAATTTTATTAGCGAGAGTATATCCACTAAACTTAGCTTGTTTTCCTTGTTCTTTATTACTTCTTACCCATATCTCATGTTGTTCTAATATTTCATTAAGTGTCTCATCTTTAATGGCAATATACATTGTTTTCCTTAATAAATAAATATTGAGCGATTCTAACAAAAGAGCGGTCAAAAATCACAATGAATTTTGACCGCTCTTTTTATTACTTTACTTACGTATTATTTTTGTTTTTTCAAAAACTCAACGCCAGTATCTGGGAAGTCGGTGAATACACCGGTTGCACCAGATTTATTCAATAACGCATCGTACATTTGATTTACGTCAGTGAAGAATTCAGGTAACGCATCTTTACGCACAGTGTATGGGTGTAATTCCACTTTGTATTGTGCGAGTTCTTTCACTAATGGAGTGTACACGATGTTGCCTGGTTTAGATTTTTCTTTATCTACTAACATATACCAGCCTGGGCCAACGCCGTCAGCATATTTCACCACTTCAGCCATTGCACCTGGTTTGAACATCCAATCGTAATCGTAGTTCACCCATTTGCCTTTCGCATCTTTTTCTTCAGTTTCATGCCAGTCGGTGTATGCCACTAATTGAACAAGTTTTAAATCCATGCCCATTTTTGGTAGCAATTCGTTTTTGATACGTTTTAACTCATTGAAGTCGAAGGTTTGTAAGTAAACCATGTCAGATTTCTTGTCGTAACCGTATTTTTTCAACACTTTAAGGGTTTCAACTGCAATGTCTTTGCCGTTTTGGTGGTGGAACCAAGGCGCTTTGATTTCAGGGTAGATACCCACTTTTTTACCAGTCGATTTTTCTAAACCTTGGATAAATTCCAATTCATCTTCAAAAGTATGGATTTTGAAGTGTGATTTCCAAAGTGGGAAACGGCCCGGATATACTGCAACTTGTTTACCGTCTTTAGTTTCAAAGTTTTCAGTCATATTTAAACTTTGAATTTCTTTTAAGGTGAAGTCGATTACATAGTAGCGACCATCTTTACGATGACGATTTGGGAATTTTTTCGCCACGTCAGTTAAGCCGTCTAAGAAGTGGTCATGAATAACAACTAAACGACCATCTTTTGTCATCGCTAAGTCTTGTTCTAAGTAGTCTGCATGTTGTGCAAATGCAAGCGCTTTAGACTCAAGTGTATGCTCTGGTAAGTAACCACTTGCACCACGGTGAGCAATGATAATTTTGTCTGATTTCATAGTGTCCACAGAAGAGTGTGCGCTACATCCTGCAAGTACGCCTGCAGCTAATAAAGAAAGCGCTAAAGTTTTGAGTTTCATGGTGTGTTCTCCTTGAAAGTGCGGTTAAAAATTCAGTTGTTTTTGTAATAAAAAAGGCGGCAAGCCTTCGCCTGTCGCCTTTAATTTATAGATTATTTAGTACCATAGGTATCGCCTAATTTCGCTTTGTGTTTACCTTCTTCAACCATTACGATGAAGAGTAATAACACCGCTAAGACACCACCACCGATCATGACGTAGAAACCGCCGTCCCAGCCATAGTGTTGTGCTGCCCAACCGATAACAGCTGATGCTGATACTGTACCGCCTAAGTAACCGAATAAACCGGTGAAACCTGCTGCTGTACCTGCTGCTTTTTTCGGTGCAAGCTCAAGAGCGTGTAAGCCGATTAACATTACAGGACCGTAGATTAAGAAACCGATTAAGGTCATTAAGATGAAGTCAGTTAATTGATATGGGTTTTCATACCAAGCTGCATAGTTTGCAAGCTCTGCTTCAGGTGTAGCTGGGTTCATCCAGTATGCTACAACTGCTGCGGTAGTTAAGATCATGAAGATGAAACCGGTTAAACCACGTTTACCTTTGAAGACTTTATCTGATACCCAACCACATAATAATGTACCTGGAACTGCTGCTAATTCATAGATTGTGTAAGCCCATGCGGTACCTTTGATGTTGAAGTGTTTTACTTCACTTAAGTAAACCGGAGACCATTTCAATACGCCGTAGCGGATTAAGTATACGAATACGTTAGCAATCGCGATGTACCATAACAATTTGTTTTTCAATACATAAGTGACGAAGATTTCTTTTGTGCTTAAATCGTTTTCGTAAGTTTTTTCGTTATAGTCATCTGGGTAGTCATTACGCCATTTTTCGATTGATGGTAAACCACAAGATTGTGGAGTATCACGCATGACGAAGTAAACTGGAATTGCACAGAGCATTGCCGCAATACCCGGATAGTAGAGGGATTGTTGCCAAATATCTTTTGCTTGCGCTTCGACACCATGAGTGCTGAAGAAGACGGCACTTGCTAATAGCACCATTGCACCCGGCATCATACCACCGATGTTGTGCGCGGTATTCCAGATAGATACGATAGTACCGCGTTCTGATTTAGACCACCAGTGTACCATTGTACGACCACATGGAGGCCAACCCATACCTTGGAACCAACCATTTAAGAAGATCATTACCCACATGATGGCAACGCCAGAGGTTGCCCATGGGAATAAACCCATCATGGTCATACAAAGACCAGAAAGCAATAAACCAAATGGTAAGAATACGCGAGGGTTCGAACGGTCAGACATACCTGCCATGACGAACTTAGATAAACCGTAGGCAAGACCAGCCGCTGAGCCGATAACACCTAGTTGTGCTTTAGTGTACAAGCCCTGTTGAATTAAACCGGGTTGTGCTAAGTCAAAGTTTGCACGTACAAAATAGTAAGCGGCATAACCAAAGAAGATCCCTGCAAACACTTGCCAACGTAAGCGTTTATACGTGGAATCAATTTTCTCCGCAGGAAGTTCCGCAATATGCGGTGCGGGTTTAAATGGTCCAAACATAATTTCTCTCCAAAATCATTTTAATTATGAGTCCACCCCCATGATGGGGATAGCGTGCATGATAAAATAAAAATAGAAATTAAAAAGAGAAATAATTCAAAAATGTGATGCATTTCACAAAAAAATTTTTAACAAATGAGCGAATTCGAAAATTGTGTGATCTATCTCACAAAACAGCTTTCTTTTTCGCTCAGAATGTTGTGAATTTAACCGCTCTCCCATACAATAGCCATGGAATTTGTAACAGTTTTTACGTTTCTTTTTATTAATATTTTGGCTTTGGGGGTAACAATGGGATTATCGCCTAATATGTATCGTGATGTGGGTGATTTTTCACCTATCTCGACGGATGTGATTATCATTGGTGGCGGTGCAACAGGTGCGGGGATTGCTCGTGACTGTGCATTGCGTGGAATTAACTGTATTTTATTAGAGCGTCGTGATATTGCGACAGGCGCAACAGGTCGTAACCACGGTTTGTTACATAGTGGTGCGCGTTATGCCGTGAACGATCAGGAATCAGCAGAAGAATGTATTAAAGAAAATAAAATTCTGCGCAATATCGCTCGTCACTGTGTGGATGAAACAGAAGGTTTATTTATCACCTTACCTGAAGATTCCCTTGATTATCAAAAAACTTTCATTGAAAGTTGTACCAAATCCGGTATTGAAGCGGTTGCCATTGATCCTAAACTTGCCAAAATTATGGAACCATCAGTAAACCCAGATTTAGTGGGTGCTGTTGTTGTGCCAGATGGTTCAATCGATCCTTTCCGTTTAACAGCCTCCAACGTGATGGATGCCACCGAAAATGGCGCGAAAATGTTCACTTATTGCGAAGTGAAAAATTTAATTCGCGAAGGTGGCAAAGTGATTGGTGTGGATGTTTACGATCACAAAAATCGCGTAAATCGCAAATTCTTTGCCCCATTAGTCGTCAATGCAGGCGGTATTTGGGGACAAGGCATCGCAGAATATGCCGATCTCAAAATCAAGATGTTCCCAGCAAAAGGCGCATTACTTGTCATGGGTCACCGCATCAACAAAATGGTGATTAACCGTTGCCGTAAACCTGCGGATGCGGACATTCTTGTGCCAGGGGATACCATTTGTGTTATCGGTACAACCTCTAGCCGTATTCCTTACGATCAAATCGATAACATGGAAGTCACCCCGGAAGAAGTGGATATCTTATTCCGTGAGGGGGAAAAACTTGCGCCAAGCTTACGTCATACTCGTGTATTACGTGCTTATGCTGGTGTGCGTCCGTTAGTGGCATCTGATGACGACCCATCTGGTCGTAACGTAAGTCGTGGTATCGTGTTACTTGACCACGCAGAGCGTGATGGCTTAGATGGCTTTATCACTATCACTGGCGGTAAATTAATGACTTATCGCTTAATGGCTGAATGGGCAACGGATCTTGTTTGTAAAAAACTCAACAAAACCGCACGTTGTACAACTGCTGAGCGTCCATTGCCAGGTTCAAGCGAAAGCCGTGCAGAAACCAATCAGAAAGTCATTTCACTTCCAAGTCCGATTCGTTATTCAGCGGTGTATCGTCATGGTTCTCGTGCAACTCGTTTATTAGATAAAGAACGTCTTGATCGTTCAATGGTGTGCGAATGTGAAGCCGTGACAGCGGGTGAAGTACGTTATGCTGTTGATGAATTAAATGTGAATAACTTAGTGGATTTACGTCGCCGTACTCGCGTGGGTATGGGGACTTGCCAAGCTGAGCTTTGCGCATGCCGTGCGGCGGGCTTAATGAACCGTTTTGAAGTGGCAACACCTCGTCAATCTACCACACAATTAACCGCTTTCATGGAAGAGCGTTGGCGCGGTATTGAACCTATTGCATGGGGTGAAGCAATTCGTGAAGCGGAATTTACTTCATGGATGTATGGCAGTGTGTTGGGCTTAAACGATGTTCAACCGCTTGAAACTGACAAACAGCAAGGGACGGATAACAATGAATTTTGATGTAGTGATTATTGGTGGCGGCCTTGCAGGTTTAACTTGCGGCATCGCCCTACAAGAACAAGGCAAACGTTGTGTCATTATCAATAACGGCCAAGCGGCGATTGATTTTGCATCTGGCTCATTGGATTTATTAAGCCGTTTACCAAATGGTGCGTTTGTTAAAAATATTCCTGAGAATTTGACCGCACTTGCAGCTCAATTACCACAACACCCTTATAGCATTATGGGGGCTGAACGTGTATTGGCGAAAGCACAAGATTTCGAAAAATTAGCGGAATCGTTAAATTTAGATTTAATTGGCTCAAGCGCAGAAAATCATCTCCGCGTAACAGGTTTAGGTAGCTTACGTGGTGCATGGCTTTCACCAAATAGTGTGCCAACTGTACAAGGTGAAATACCATTCCCGTATAAAAAAATTGCGGTTTTAGGCATTGAAGGCTATCACGATTTCCAACCAGAATTATTGGCGGATAACCTTACACTCAATCCACAATTTGCTCATTGTGAAGTGAAAACGGGCTTTTTAAATATTCCTGAATTGGATCAGTTACGTGCAAACTCTCGTGAATTCCGCAGTGTGAACATTGCGCAAGTTTTAGAATATAAACTGAAATTTGATGATCTTGTGGTTGAAATGAAAGAAGCCGCGAAAGGCACCGAGGCGATTTTCTTGCCAGCGTGTTTCGGCCTAGAAAATCAAGAGTTTATGGAATCACTTCGCAAAGCAACTGGCTTGCCATTATTTGAATTGCCAACTTTACCACCTTCTTTATTAGGTATGCGCCAACGTATTCAATTACGCCATCGTTTTGAGAAATTAGGCGGACTTATGATGAATGGTGATAGTGCATTAAAAGCACATTTTCATGGTAACAAAGTTCGCGCCATTCAAACTCGCTTGCACGAAGAGGAAGAAATCACGGCAGAGCATTTCGTATTAGCGTCAGGCAGCTTCTTCAGTAAAGGTTTAGTCTCTGAATTCGATAAAATCTACGAGCCCGTATTTCATTCTGACATCATCGGAGTGGAAGGCTTTAAAGATACTGATCGTTTTACTTGGACAGATCACCGTTTCTCAAATCCACAACCGTATCAATCTGCAGGTGTAGCGATTAATGCGCAATGCCAAGTGCAAAAGGGCGGTCAATTTTTAACGAATTTATATGCGGTGGGTAATGTGATTGGTGGTTTCAATGCGTTAGAACTTGGTTGTGGTTCAGGCGTGGCAGTGGTAACAGCGCTTGCTGTTGCGGATGAAATTCTTCACAACACACATTAAGGAGGCGTTATGAACATTCAACAATTAATTGAAAATGCAAAACAATCCCTTAATGCACCACAACATCATCATGCCTTTGATGAAAGCTTTGAGAGCTGCATTAAATGTACGGCGTGTACCGCGGTATGTCCGGTTTCGCGTCAAAATCCAAACTACCCAGGTCCAAAACAATCAGGCCCAGATGGTGAGCGTTTACGCTTAAAATCAGCTGAGCTTTATGATGAAGCGTTAAAATACTGTACCAACTGTAAACGTTGTGAAATTGCGTGTCCGTCTGATGTAAAAATTGGTGATATTATCGTTCGCGCAAGAAACAAATACCTTGCTCAACAACACAAGCCAGCAGTGCAAAAATTACGTGATGCGATTTTAAGTAACACCGATATTATGGGGTCACTTAACACGCCACTAGCCCCAATTGTGAACACACTCACGGGTTTGAAAGCGACAAAATTTGTGTTGGAAAAAGCGTTAAAAATCAGCCGTCATCGTACGTTACCAAAATATTCCTTTGGTACGTTCCGCAGCTGGTATATGAAAAAAATGGTGGAAAGCCAACAAAAATTCGAACGCAAAGTGGCGTATTATCACGGTTGTTATGTGAACTACAATAATCCACAATTGGGTAAAGAATTTATTCAAGTGTTCAATGCTATGGACATTGGCGTGGTGTTATTGGAAAAAGAAAAATGCTGCGGCTTGCCATTAAGCGTAAACCAATTCCCAGAACGTGCGAAGAAAATCGCTCAATTTAACACTGATTACATCAGTAAAATGGTGGATGAAAACGGCTTGGATGTGATTAGTGAAGCATCGAGTTGCTCCCTAAATTTACGTGATGAATATCATCATATTTTAGGTATCGACAATGCGAAAGTTCGTCCTCATATTCACATGGTGACACCATTCTTATATCAACTCTTTAAAGAAGGTAAAACCTTACCGCTTAAACCATTGAAATTGCGTGTGGCTTATCACACTGCATGTCACGTGGATAAAGCGGGTTGGGCACCATACACCTTGGAAGTGTTAAAACAAATTCCGGGATTAGAAGTGGTGATGTTACCATCACAATGTTGTGGTATTGCAGGGACATACGGTTTCAAAGAAGAAAACTACGAGGTGTCGCAAGCCATAGGGAAAACACTGTTTGATAACATCAATGCAGGCGGATTTGATTATGTGATTTCAGAATGTCAAACCTGTAAATGGCAGATCGATATGTCATCTAACGTGACTTGTATCCATCCATTGACGTTATTGTGTATGTCGATGAATCAAGCTTAGTGAAATAGAGCGGAAACTGATAAAAAAGTGACCGCTCTTTTTGTTATTCAATCCAATATGGAGAATTAATTATGCAAAAAATCTTCAAGATTTCCTTACTTGCTGTGCTTTCATCTCTTGCAGTAAACAGCTTCGCCAGCACGGCAGAAGTGAAAGTGCTTGAGCCTCAATTAAATTATCAACAACTTCTTACTCAAAGACAGGTTGTGGATGAGTTGCTTGAACAAGCAGTGAAAATCCAAAACTCACCGGCTCGTGTTTCAAATGCAGGTTTTACCGCGAAACTTCCTTCCAATATGGAGCGTATTGCGGATCTTTTATTAGAAGCGTATAAGCTTGAGCCTTATCGTGTGGATTTTTTGTTTGGTGCAGCGAATGCCAATATTTATAACGGCAATACCGATAAAGCCATTGAGCTTTATCAAAAAGTGCTTGATGTGGCGCCAGATGATGTGAAAGCACATACTTACTTGGCTGCATGGAATCGTTTTAAAGGCAACCAAGCGGAAGCGACAAAACATTTAGATCGCTTAAAACAACTTTCCCCAGAAAGCGCAAGCAAATTAGAAAAAGTTTTTGCAGTGATTGATAAAGCGGCTAATCAACCAATTACCGATAAACTCGAAACCAAGTTACCGGCGCAATCGGCGATTATTACGTTGGGGTACGCTTTAAATCCAGATGGCAGTATGCATGATATTTTAGTACAACGTTTAGAGAAAACCTTAGAAATTGCAAATCAAAATCCAGATGCGTTAATTATTGTGACTGGCGGCGTGCCACAAAACAATAAAACCGAAGGGGATTTAATGAAGCAATGGTTAATTGAGAAAGGGGTGGATGCAAGCCGTATTTATTCGGATAACTATGCACGTTCAACAGTCGAAAATGCGCTTTTCTCTCGTTACTCTTTAGCGAAACACAAAATCAAACATGCTGTGTTGATTAGCTCAGGTAGTCATGTTCGTCGTGGACAAGCGTTATTTGAAATCGCGACGCAAGAATCCGGTCCACAAGGTCTTGTGATTGAAACAGTCGCTGCATTAGATAAGCCGTTAGATCAGTTACAAAAAATTACAGAGAAAGATTTGCTGGGTATTTATCGCGACAGCTTAAAAACAATGGGATTGCCAATGTTTAACAGCGGTGCATTACAAGATTAATTAATTTCCTAAAAACAAAAGTGCGGTGAAATTTCACCGCACTTTTTATTTTCTCTTTCGATTAAAGAATATGTTGATATTGTTCTAACATTTCTTTTGGCCATACACTTGATTGCACTTCACCAATGTGTTTTTTGTGAAGTAAAAGCATAGCCATACGAGATTGACCGATACCACCACCGATGGTGAGAGGTAATTTGCCGTTTAATAAATCTTGGTGCCAATCCATTTTTAAGCGATCTTCATCACCGGTTAAGCCAACTTGTAAACGTAATGCTGATTCATCCACACGAATACCCATTGAAGAAAGCTCAAACGCTTTACCTAACTCAGCGTTCCACACCAAAATATCACCGTTTAAGCCTTTGTAGCCGTTTTCAGATTCAGTTGTCCAGTCATCATAGTCTGGTGCACGACCATCATGTGGTTTACCGTCTGATAATTTGCCACCAATACCGATTAAGAACACGGCGCCATATTCTTTACAAATCGCATTTTCACGCTCTTTGCTTGAAAGATCTGGGTAGCGCTTCACTAAATCTTCACTGTGAACGAAGGTGATTTCTTTTGGTAAGCTTGATGGGATATCAAAACGAGCTTCTACCGCTAATTCAGTTAAACGGATTGCACGATAGATAGAACGTACAGTTTCTTTTAAATAAGCAAAGTTACGACGACCTTCAGGAATCACTTTTTCCCAGTCCCATTGGTCCACATAAACAGAGTGAGTTTGATCCAATGAATCTTCATCTGGACGTAATGCTTTCATGTGCACAAATAAGCCTTCGCCTTCTTTAAAGTGGAAACGTGCTAAAGTGTGACGTTTCCATTTTGCTAATGAGTGAACCACTTCATAAACCGCATTTGGGATGCATTTCACGTTTACTTGAACCGCTTTCTCAATGCCTGATAAGTTATCTTGCATACCGTTACCAACTTCACTAAGAATTGGACCTTGTACTTCGATAATACCAAGTTGTTCAATCAAGTTTTGAGTAAAGGTGTTCTTCACAAAGCTAATTTCTTGTTGTTGTAAAATAAACGTCTTTTTCATATTTATCCTTCTTTTTATAATAACTGGTAAGATTTGTTGTGTATTATTCAATAAAATTGCAATTTGTTTCAAGTAATTTCTTTACATTGTTTTAAATGTTGAATATTATCAAAAATAAAGAAGATATTTTAAAAAAGATCTAATAAGGAGTGTTTTATGAACAATATTGATACACTTGATCGACAAATTCTCCGTGTACTGACTAAAGATGCTCGTACACCTTATGCTGAAATGGCAAAAAACTTTGGCGTGAGCCCAGGTACGATTCATGTTCGCGTAGAGAAAATGCGTCAGTCTGGTTTGATTGAAGGCACAAAAGCGATTATTGATGAGCGTAAGCTGGGTTATGATGTGTGCTGCTTTATTGGCATTATTTTGAAAAGCGCAAAAGATTACGAAAAAGTGATTAAAAAGCTCGACACCTTTGATGAAGTGGTGGAAGCCTATTACACCACGGGAAATTACTCTATTTTTATCAAAGTGATGACACACACCATTGCGGAATTACATTCTGTGCTGGCGACTAAGATCCAGTTAATTGATGAAATTCAATCAACGGAAACCTTGATTTCCATGCAAAATCCTATTTTACGAGACATTAAACCTTAAATGCCATCGAAACAATAAAGGCGTGTATTAAACACGCCTTTGCTTTTTTTGATTAACGATAACGATCGAGGAATTTGTAATAGAATACGCCGATCTTGGTGGCTAAGTTTTTGAGGGATTTTCCACCGTAAAACGAAGGCACTTTCAATCCTTCAAAAATTCTCAAACGTTCGTCATTACCTAAAATCGCTTCGGCAATAATGCGTCCAGCAAGTCCAGTGAGTGCGACACCGTGTCCAGAATAGCCTTGTGCAAAATAAATGTGCGGTGAGATACGACCAAAATGCGGGCTGGCGTTGAGTGTCATATCAATCGGTCCAGCCCAGCCATAGTCAATTTTGACGTTTTCCAATTGAGGGAAAACATGCAACATATTACGACGCATAATTTGCACCATATCTTTTTCTGAGCTCGAGTCACTGCCGAATAATAGGCGGTTATCTGCACTCAAACGATAGTAATCGAGCAAGATATTGTTATCACAAACAGACATACCATTATTGATCACGGAATCAGCTGTAGCTTGATCTAAGGGTTCGGTTGCAATAATAAAGCTTTCTACTGGCAAAATTTTACGATTAATGCCGTGATGAATGGATTTTGGTAGTGCATCGATATAGGCATTGGTGGCTAAAATAACGTCTTGAGAAATGACCGCACTTTTATCGGTTTTGACTTCAATACAGCCTGATTTTTCGACTAAATCCACAACTGGGGATTGCTCGTAAATCTGCACGCCTAAATCTAAGCAGGCTTTTGCTAAGCCTAAGCAATAATTTAATGGGTGTAAGTGACCTGAATTGCTATCGTATAACCCGCCCACATAAATATCACTGCCTAAATGTTGTTTAAGTTTGGCTTTATCCCAAAGTTGCATCTTGTCATAGCCAAAAGTCGCATGGCTAGCTTTTTCCATTTCAATGAGATCGTCCATACGACGTTCATTTAAAGCCAATGTGGCATAGCCTTTTTTCCAATCACATTGAATACCATATTTCGCAATGCGTTCATCAATAATATCAATGGCTTCTAGCGACATATCCCAAAGTTTTTTCGCTTTATCAAAGCCTACTTGAGCAATATATTCATCAATGCCTTCTTCAAAACCGTTGATGGCTTGACCGCCACTTCTACCAGATGCGCCAAATCCGACTCTCGCACCTTCTAGAACAATCACTTTTTTGCCTTTTTCCGCTAATTCAAGGGCAGCAGATAAGCCAAAGAAACCCGCACCGATGACACAAACATCCGCTTCTTCTTGCTGAGAGAGAGGCGGCAGTTCAAAGGTTTGATTCCGACTATCGAGGTAATAAGATTTGACGTGTTCTTGATGAGCAAATTCGAGCATAGTTGATGATTGATTAACATAAAATAGAGATGAGAGAAATCTTACCCTGATGGGAAAATATGTCAAACCTTTTGCAAAAAAGGTGCTATACTCCGCAAGTTTACATAGGTAAACGATTACTTAAGGTTTATTTTGATTGTCCTGAGGAGGTCAATAAATTGAAAAAAAATGCTGTTCAATACATTAAATCACTTTGTCTGTCTGCCGTCGCATTCGTCGCAACCTCTGCGGCATTTGCTGCTGAAAAACTTTATGTTTATAACTGGACTGACTATGTGCCATCTAATTTGGTTGCGGAATTTACCAAAGAAACCGGCATTGAAGTGATTTATTCGACGTTTGAAAGTAATGAAGAAATGTATGCTAAATTGAAGCTGACCTCTAGTACAGGTAGTGGTTATGATTTAGTTTTCCCATCAAGCTATTACGTCAACAAAATGGCGAAAGAAGGCATGTTACAAGAGCTTGATCACAGCAAATTAAGTAATTTTAAACAAATTCCAGCAAATTTATTAAACAAGGAATTTGACCCAAATAACAAATATTCTCTGCCTTACGTTTATGGCTTAACCGGTATCGGCGTGAATGCGGATGATATTGACCCAAGCAAAATTACGAGTTGGGCTGATTTATGGAACCCAGAATTTAAAGGCAAGGTATTATTAACCAGTGATGCCCGTGAAGTGTTCCACATTGCATTGATATTAGATGGAAAATCACCAAATACCACGAATGAAGAAGACATTAAAGCGGCTTACGAGCGCTTAGTGAAATTGTTACCAAATGTGGTGACCTTTAACTCTGACTCGCCAGAAGTGCCGTTTGTTCAAGGTGAAGCCTCTATTGGTATGTTATGGAATGGTTCGGCTTATTTAGCACACAAAGAAAATCCAAGTATTCAATTTGTGTATCCAAAAGAAGGCGCGATTTTCTGGATGGATAACTACGCGATTCCAAAAGGTGCGAAAAATACAGAGGGCGCTTATAAATTTATCGACTTCTTACTTCGTCCTGAAAATGCGAAATTAGTGGTTGAAAAAATGGGCTTCTCAATGCCAAATGAAGGCGTGAAAGCGTTACTTTCACCAGAGATGGCGAATAACCCAACCTTGTTCCCATCTGCTGAACACATTGAAAAAGGCATTATGCAAGGCGATGTGGGTGAAGCAGTGGACATTTACGAAAAATATTGGAATAAATTAAAAACCAATTAATCAAATATTGATGAAAAGTGCGGTGAATTTGACCGCACTTTTGCTTTGTAAAGGATGACAAATGAGTTTTCTTGAGCGACTTTTTCATGCAATCTTGTTTGAAACCACGGTTGTGTTGCTTTCTGTTTTCGCTTTGTATTTCTTTACAGAAGAAAGTGTTTCTATTCTCTTTGGGTCCATGGTACTGGTTTCCTTAACCGCCATGCTATGGAACCTCGTCTTTAATTATTTTCTTGATAAAGTCTTTACGGGACCGCGAGAAAAGCGAGGCGTCATATTTCGTACTTTACATGCCATTTCATTTGAGGGCGGTTTGCTTATTTTCACCGTGCCGATCATTGCTTACTTTTTAAAAGTGGATTGGATTACAGCTTTTATGATGGATTTCAGCTTAACGGTGATGGTGACCGTTTATACCTTTATTTTTAATTGGGTATATGATCACGCGCGATTGCTGTTTATTAAGCGTGAAGGATGCAATAGGTAAGAGAAGAAAGAAAAAAGTGCGGTCAAAATCTAAGATGTTTTTGACCGCACTTTTATTTTTTAGGGCATGAAAACTTTATTAAAGTTTTTCCACTAACTCAATGGCTGCACCAATATAGGTTGCAGGAGTGAGTTGTTGTAAACGTGCTTTTTCATCGGCTGGGATATCCAGTTTTTCGATGAATTCACGCATTGCTTTTTCATCAACTCGTTTCCCACGAGTGAGCTCTTTTAATTTTTCGTATGGTTTTTCAATACCATAGCGACGCATCACGGTTTGGATTGGCTCAGCTAAAACTTCCCAGTTTTGGTTGAGTTCATCACGGAGATGTTGTTCGTTCACTTCTAATTTGCTGATACCTTTACGCGTTGCGGCATATGCAATTAAGCAATAACCTAAACCCACACCTAAGTTACGTAATACAGTGGAGTCGGTTAAGTCTCGTTGCCAACGGGAAATCGGTAATTTTTGACCTAGGTGAGTCATCACGGCATTGGCTAAACCTAAGTTACCTTCTGAGTTTTCGAAGTCGATTGGATTCACTTTATGCGGCATGGTAGATGAGCCAATTTCACCCGCGATAGTGCGTTGTTTAAAGTGATTTAACGCAATGTAGCCCCATAAGTCACGATCGAAGTCGATGATGATGGTATTAAAACGAACCACGGCATCAAAGTATTCAGCAATGTAATCGTGAGGTTCAATTTGAGTAGTGTATGGGTTCCAGTCTAAACCTAATGAGGTGACAAATTCTTCACTGAATTTATGCCAGTTAATATTTGGATAAGCGGATAAATGCGCATTGTAGTTACCCACAGCACCGTTGATTTTACCCAAGATTTCATTTTGTTGGAGTTGTTTGAATTGGCGTTTTAAACGGTAAACCACGTTCGCCATTTCTTTACCCACAGTACTTGGTGAGGCAGGTTGGCCGTGTGTACGAGAAAGTAATGGGATGGTTTTGTATTCGTTTGCTAGACGGGTGATTTCATCAATCAGTTTTTGCCATTCCGGTAAGATTACTTCTTCACGCGCGGTTTTTAACATTAAAGCATGAGAAAGGTTGTTAATATCTTCAGAGGTACAAGCAAAGTGAATAAATTCAGAGACTTTGGCTAATTCTGGTAAGGCTTCACTTTTTTCTTTTAAGAAATACTCAACCGCTTTAACGTCATGATTCGTGGTACGTTCAATTTCTTTGATACGTTCAGCATCTTGAAGACTGAATTCTTCCACAATTTTATTAAGGTAATCGTTTGCTTCTTTAGACAAAGAAGAAACTTCTTGGATTTCAGCGGTCGCCGCCAATTTTTGTAACCAACGTACTTCCACGGTGACACGGAATTTGAGCAAGCCAAATTCACTGAAAATACCACGCAATGCAGTGGCTTTATCTTGATAACGACCGTCAATCGGGGAAAGAGCGGTTAATGCGGAAAGTTGCATAAGAGTTCTCCAAGGATTAATTTAAAGTTAAGTAGAGTTGTCGTGCCGCTTGCACTAATTTTTTACGATGAAATAATAGTTGCCATTTGCTGCCGCCGACTTGACGCCACAAAACGGCAGAACGAATGCCGGCAAGTAAACACGCACGAATTTTGTCTTGCACATTTTGTTGCTGTAAATGATATGCCGAACCAATAATGTGGATGCGTTTGCCTAAAGGGCTAATCGTATCGATATAAATGTTTGCCATGATAGAAAACATCTCATCATCAAATTGATTGTCGTGATAAGCAAGTTGTTCCGGTAAGCGAGCAATACGGCGGCCAAGTTCTTGTTTGATTTCAGGTTGTTTGTTTAATTTGCTCTCTAACGCTAACAAGCTACCCCAATAATTTAATAAATTTTTGTCATTTAATTGGGTGAGTTGCTCGATAAGTGTGTTTAATCCCACTTTAAGATGTTGAACATCACCTCCAAATACGGCTAATGTATCTTCAGGTTGAGTAATGAGAAGAGAATGAATGGTGGTTTGGAATGCATCTTGGTTATCAACTTCGCCTTTTTGTGCTAATTGACTGATTAATAAGACTGATTGACAAACACCGGCAAGTGCCAGAGCCATATCATTATAATTTTTCATTGGGATTATAAATTGTGAGCTGCAGAAATTTTTGGCGTAATATAGCATTTTTACACATTGTTTTGAACTCAATCATTAAAAAACGCCTTATCTTTTGTTATCATAGCGCCAATTCAGTTTACAGAATAAAAGGATAACCAATGACAAAACCAATTGTATTCAGTGGCGTGCAGCCTTCCGGCGAATTAACTATCGGGAATTATTTAGGTGCACTTCGCAACTGGGTGAAAATGCAAGAAGATTATGAGTGTATTTTCTGTGTGGTGGATTTACATGCCATCACTGTACGTCAAGATCCTGTAGCACTTCGCAAGGCAACTCTTGATGTGCTCGCCCTTTACTTGGCTTGTGGCATTGATCCGAATAAAAGCACAATCTTCGTGCAATCTCATGTACCAGAACATACTCAACTAAGCTGGGTATTAAACTGCTACACCTATTTTGGTGAAATGAGCCGTATGACTCAATTTAAAGATAAATCAGCACGTTATGCAGAAAATATTAACGTGGGTTTATTTGATTATCCAGTTTTAATGGCAGCAGATATCTTACTTTACCAAGCGAAAAGCGTGCCGGTAGGGGATGACCAAAAACAACATTTAGAAATCACCCGTGATATTGCCGCTCGTTTTAATGCGCTTTATGGTGATATTTTCACGATTCCTGAAATCTTCTTAGGCAAAGCCGGTGCGCGTATTATGTCTTTGCAAGATCCTGATAAAAAAATGTCTAAATCCGATGATAACCGTAATAACGTGGTGACTTTGCTTGAAGATCCTAAATCGGTAGCAAAAAAAATCAAACGTGCGGTAACAGACTCTGATGAACCACCTGTTGTACGCTATGACGTGAAAAACAAAGCAGGTGTGTCTAACTTATTAGATATCCTTTCTGCAGTAACGGATAAATCTGTGGCAGAACTTGAAAAAGAATTTGAAGGTAAAATGTACGGGCACTTAAAAACAGCGGTGGCTGACGAAGTGTCAAACTTACTTGCGGGTTTACAAGAACGTTTCTATCAATATCGTAACGATGAAGCACTTTTAGACGAGATTTTACGTCAAGGTGCAGAAAAAGCCCGCGCAAGAGCGAAAGAAACCCTTGCCAAAGTGTACGAAGCCGTCGGCTTTGTTGCTGCAAAATAATTTTAAACTTAATAAGCCGTGTTATATCACGGCTTTTTTAGATAAGGAGAAAAAGATGGCCATTCAAACTGAAAAACCAATTGAATGTGTAGGCTGTAATACTTTCGATATGAAATCATTGTTTGATAACAGTGATTGTAGTTTACCTATCGAACAGTTTTACGCGACTCGTCAAGATGCAGAAGGCGCATTGGAATATTTCACATTAAAAGCGCGTGATGTAGAAAGTGAACCTTGTCAAATTCAATCTGAAATTCAACAGGTTGAAGAGGGATATGTACTTAAAGCGGTTTTCACATTCTGCTGCCAAGCGGAATTAGTGATTTTCCAAATGAAGCTTGTGTAAGTGATAACTTACTTTAGAAAATAGCGTTTTTTGTGACCGCACTTTCTGATATTTATGTTCCCCTGCATCGTATTATTCCTTTTTCTAATGTAGAAGGGCAGGGGAATCGTACCAGTATTTTCTTACAAGGTTGTAAGTTAAACTGCCTTTATTGCCATAATCCAGAAACTATTCCTCGTTATGCAGAAGGCGCTCATCAAGTCAGCCTGCAGTATTTGTATGAGCAAGTAATGGATGCAGTACCTTTCATTCGTGGCGTAACCGTTTCTGGCGGTGAACCCACCATTCATCATAAAAAGCTCGTTCCATTGTTTCAAAAACTACGTGAGGAAGGGCTAACTTGCTATTTAGATAGCAGTGGTTTCTTTGAATTTGACGCAATTCGTCCTTTAATTGATGTCACAGACAAATTTCTCTTTGATTTGAAAGGAGAAGGACTAGGTTTACAGAGTTTGTGCTTTGATAGACAAAATCGCCAAGGCATCGTCCCTCAAAACATCATCCCTACTCACCAGCATATCAAGCAAGAAAACTTAGATCGCAATTTGAAGAACTTGGCGCAATTATTACCATTAAATAAAGTGGAAGAAGTGCGGTTAGTTTATGTGGCGAATTTTTTTGATGCAGAAAAGTTGGTGGAAAAGGTCGCTGCCTTATTGAAAGACTATCCGGATGTGTTGTTCAAAATTATCCGAATGCACACAAAAGGTGCACGAGACGCCGAAGGACTCACCCCTTATGTCCCAACTGTTGAACAGACCCAAGCACTTGAAAACTATGCGAAATCTTGTGGTCTGACCAAAATTGTGACCATTTTATAAGCAAACATGACAAAAAGGAGTAAAAATATTCCGACTTTTTACCGAAAAACAAGTAGAATAGGACAATTTTATTCACTTACTTATCTAACCAACCTAGGGGAAAAAAATGGGTATTTTAGGTAGCGTTTTAGGCATTGTCGTATTACTGATCATTGCCGTATTATTTTCAAATAATCGTAAGGCGATTAATTTACGTACTGTATTAGGGGCTTTGGCGATCCAAATCGGATTTGCGGCCCTTATTTTGTATGTGCCGTTTGGTCGCGATGCATTACAAGCGACAGCAAATGGGGTGTCAAATGTTATTGCCTATGGTAACGAAGGGATTAACTTTGTCTTTGGTGGACTAGCAAATCCTTCAAATGTCGGCTTTATCTTTGCGGTGAAAGTGTTACCAATCATCGTCTTTTTCTCTGGTTTAATTTCGGTGCTTTACTATTTAGGCATCATGCAAGTGGTCATCAAAGTGATTGGTGGTGCATTGCAAGCCGCATTAGGCACATCTAAAGCAGAATCAATGTCTGCAGCAGCGAATATTTTCGTTGGCCAAACTGAAGCACCTTTAGTGGTTCGTCCTTACATTAAAAATATGACCCAATCTGAATTGTTCGCTATTATGGCGGGTGGTACAGCTTCTATCGCGGGTTCAGTGATGGCGGGTTATGCAGAAATGGGCGTGCCGTTGACTTACTTAATCGCAGCATCTTTCATGGCTGCACCAGCAGGTTTATTATTTGCGAAAATTTTATTCCCGCAAACTGAACAATTTACCGATAAACAACCCGAAACGGATGATAGCGAAAAACCGACTAACGTGCTTGAAGCAATGGCAGGTGGTGCGAGTGCCGGTATGCAATTAGCGTTAAACGTAGGTGCGATGTTAATTGCTTTCGTGGGTTTAATCGCTTTAATTAATGGTATCTTAGGTGGCGTAGGCGGTTGGTTCGGTTACGGTGATTTAACGTTACAATCAATCTTTGGTTGGATCTTCAAACCATTAGCCTACTTAATCGGTGTATCTTGGGATGAATCTGCAATTGCGGGTCAAATGATTGGTATGAAATTAGCCGTGAACGAATTCGTAGGTTACTTAGAGTTCGCGAAATATTTACAACCAGATACAGCGGTAGTATTAAGTGAAAAAACCAAAGCCATCATTACTTTCGCATTATGTGGTTTCGCTAACTTCAGCTCTATCGCAATCTTAATCGGTGGTATCGGTGGTATGGCACCAAATCGTCGTGGTGATGTGGCTCGCTTAGGTTTAAAAGCAGTTGTTGCAGGTACATTAGCTAACTTAATGAGTGCAACTATCGCAGGTTTATTCATCGAGTTAAGCGGCGTAGCAATGTAATTAAAATGTGGTGAAATTTGACCGCACTTTATCTCTCAACACCACGAATTGTTCGTGGTGTTGTACTTTAAAGCAGGCGAAAACGTTTGCTTAAATGATTTTTTATTTATCAACAAGAGGAAAAAACAATGACTCCACATATTAACGCTCCTGAAGGCGCATTTGCAGATGTTGTATTAATGCCAGGCGATCCGCTTCGTGCAAAATATATTGCTGAAACATTCTTAGAAGATGCGAAAGAAGTGACTAACGTTCGCAATATGTTGGGTTACACCGGTACTTATAAAGGTCGTCGTATCTCTGTTATGGGTCACGGTATGGGTATCCCATCTTGCTCAATTTATGCGAAAGAATTAATTACTGAATACGGCGTGAAAAAAATCATCCGTGTTGGTTCTTGTGGTGCCGTACGTATGGACGTTAAAGTACGTGATGTTATTATCGGCCTTGGTGCATGTACTGATTCAAAAGTAAACCGTATCCGTTTCAAAGATAACGATTTTGCAGCGATTGCTGATTTTGATATGGCACAAGCTGCGGTTCAAGCAGCGAAAGAAAAAGGTAAGCAAGTTCGCATAGGGAATCTTTTCTCTGCAGACCTATTCTATACGCCAGATTTTGAAATGTTTGATGTAATGGAAAAATACGGCATCTTAGGCGTAGAAATGGAAGCGGCTGGTATCTATGGTGTAGCAGCAGAATATGGTGCAAAAGCACTTTGTATCTGTACCGTTTCAGACCATATTCGTACACACGAACAAACTACTGCAGAAGAACGTCAATTAACCTTCAATGATATGATTGAAATTGCGTTAGAGTCTGTATTAATTGGTGATAAAGCATAATTTATCTGATTGATAGAATAAAAAAGAGCGGTCAATTTTGACCGCTCTTTTGTTTTTCTACTTCACTATTTTTCATACCAAATTCGGTTCACATAGAGCACCACTTTACCAGAGGGTGTTTCCACATGGATTTCATCATCAACACCTTTCCCGATTAAGGCACGTGCGACAGGAGAATCAATGGAGATCCAGTTTTTAGCGGGATCGAATTCATCGCAGCCGACAAGGCGATATTGCTTCACTTCGCCTTCTTCATCTTCTAGCTCAACCCAGGCACCGAAAAATACTTTGCCTTCTTGTTTCGGATGGTAATCCACGATTTGTAGCACTTCTAAGCGTTTGGAAAGAAAACGCACACGGCGATCAATTTCACGTAAGCGACGTTTGCCGTAAATATATTCCGCGTTTTCACTGCGGTCACCAAGCGCGGCAGCATCTGAAACCGCTTGGGTAACTTTAGGGCGTTCTTCTTTCCACAAAAATTTAAGTTCTTGGTCAAGGGCAAGCCAGCCTTGACGGGTAATGTAATTTGATTTTGCCATGATAAAAATAAAAGAAATTTTTTTGAATTATATTTGAGCCTGTTGTCTAAAACCAGTATTCTATTCTCGTTTTTATCGAATCCTTTAATAACAAAGAAGTATGACAATGTTAAATCAACAAATTAGCCAAATTATTGCGGCAGAATTAACCGTTCAACCCCAACAAATCCTCGCCGCCATTCAATTATTAGATGATGGTAACACCATTCCATTTATTGCTCGTTACCGTAAAGAAGCTACAGGTGGCTTGGATGACACTCAACTTCGTCATTTTGAAACTCGTTTAATTTATTTACGTGAATTAGAAGATCGTCGTCAAACCATTTTGAAATCCATTGAAGAGCAAGGGAAATTGACCGATGAATTGCGTGAAAAAATCCATGCAACACAAAGTAAAACCGAATTAGAAGATTTATATTTGCCATACAAACCGAAACGCCGTACGAAAGGGCAAATTGCGATTGAAGCCGGTCTTGAGCCATTGGCTGATTTACTTTGGAACGAGCCGAAGAATGATCCTGAAACGGCAGCAGCTGAATTTGTAAATGCTGATAAAGGCGTAACAGATACTAAAGTCGCACTTGATGGCGCACGCTATATTTTAATGGAGCGTTTTGCTGAAGATGCGGGCTTATTAGCGAAAGTCCGTGATTATTTAGCGAAAAATGCCGTTATCGTATCCAAAGTGATCGAAGGTAAAGAAACGGAAGGGGCAAAATTCCAAGATTATTTCGACCACCAAGAATTATTAAAAAATGTACCTTCTCACCGTGCATTAGCCATGTTCCGTGGACGTAATGAGGGCATTTTACAATTAAGCTTAAATGCTGATCCTGATGCAGAAGAGGGAAGTCGTCAAAGTTATTGTGAAGAAATTATTCGTGATTATTTAGATGTGCGTTTTATGGGGCAGCCTGCGGATAAATGGCGTGAGCAAGTGATTGCGTGGACGTGGAAAATCAAAGTTTCGTTGCATTTAGAAACGGAATTAATGGCAAGTTTACGTGAAAAAGCGGAAGAAGAAGCCATTGATGTTTTCGCCCGAAATCTGACCGCACTTTTAATGGCGGCACCGGCTGGTGCGAAATGCACCATGGGCTTGGACCCAGGCTTACGTACAGGTGTTAAAGTCGCGGTGGTGGATAACACAGGTAAATTATTAGATACCACCACCATTTATCCACACACCGGGCGTGAAGCCGAAGCGCAAGTGGCGATTTTCAGCTTGATCCGTAAACATAACGTAGAGTTAATTGCCATTGGTAATGGTACGGCTTCTCGTGAAACTGAACGTTTTGCGAAAGAGGTGATTAAAGAAATCAAAGAAAATAAACCACAAACCGTTGTAGTGAGCGAAGCGGGGGCATCGGTTTATTCAGCCTCTGAATTTGCCGCAAATGAATTCCCGAATTTAGATGTCTCTTTACGTGGTGCGGTGTCTATTGCTCGTCGTTTACAAGATCCATTGGCGGAGCTAGTAAAAATCGAACCAAAAGCCATTGGTGTAGGGCAATATCAGCACGATGTAAACCAAACCCAACTTGCGCGTAAACTTGATGCGGTGGTGGAAGACTGTGTAAACGCGGTGGGTGTGGATTTGAATACGGCATCAGCACCGTTACTTGCTCGCGTGGCGGGAATGACGAAAACCTTAGCGCAAAACATTGTGGAATATCGTGATGAAAATGGTCGTTTTGAAAGCCGTGCAGAATTGAAAAAAGTGCCGCGTTTAGGACCAAAAGCCTTTGAGCAATGTGCAGGCTTTATGCGTATTGCAGGCGGGAAAAATCCACTTGATGCTTCAGGTGTTCACCCAGAAGCTTATCCTGTAGTGGAAAAAATCTTGCAAGCTACCGCGCAATCTATCCAAGATTTAATGGGCAATGCGGGTGTGGTACGTCAGCTTGATGCAAAACAATTCATTGATGAGCAATTTGGTTTACCGACCGTTCAAGATATTTTCAAAGAGTTGGAAAAACCAGGGCGCGATCCGCGTGGTGAATTTAAAACTGCTGTATTCGCAGAAGGCGTGGAAGAAATCACTGATTTAAAACCCGGTATGATTTTAGAAGGTACCGTCACCAATGTGACCAACTTCGGCGCATTTGTGGATATTGGTGTTCACCAAGACGGTTTAGTACACATTTCATCATTAAGCGATAAATTCGTAGAAGATCCACATCAAGTGGTGAAAACGGGCGATATCGTGAAAGTGAAAGTCTTAGAAGTGGATGTGCCGCGTAAACGTATTGCGTTGACGATGCGATTAGATGAAAGTGCGGTCAAAAATGACGGCAAATCTGACCGCACTTTAAGTGCAAAACCAAGAAGTAATGCACCTCGCCAAGATCGTAATCCTAGAGGAAATAGTGCAATGGGTAATGCCTTTGCCGATGCGTTGAAAAATTGGAAAAAATAATTTCGTCATTTAGATGAACATTGTGGCCAAATAGGCGTACAATGAAGGGGATCTGGTCAATCATCCAATCCCCTTTTTTATTTCAACGAAAGGAATATTCTTATGGAAAAAGGTATTCTTGGGCCGCATGAAGGCAAGGAGCTGGAATTAATGTTAAGGGGCGAAAAGCAAGTGGCATTATTCAATCAGGAGCTTGGTATTCCTGACGCCTTTCTCCCTTATCTTGAGCTAGGAATGCTTCATTCAAAAACAGTGCAACGTCATGTAAATGATGTTTGCTTAACCGATTTTATTGTCTATTTACCTCAATCTCTTGCACTCGCTGAACAAATGGAAGTATTACTTCCTGCAAGCACTGTGAATGGTTTTGATCCCAAAGTGGAACGTGAAATCGGCCGAATTCTTGGCTACCCAGAAAAAGACATCGAATACTATATTCAGCATTTTCAAAATAATTTAGAAAAGTATCGGCAGCAGTATAGTTGATAGATTTAAATCCAAGTGTGAACAATAATTTTAAATATTAAAAAATATTCTCCTGGATGACGTTATATTTCTATAAAATATGGCTGTTTTATTATTTTCTATAAATTTATATTTAAGGTAAAAGATGATAGCAAAGAATAAGTATCTCATATCTTTATTTATAATTATTTATCTTGGAATACTTGCTTATGGAGTTTTGTCAGGAGGAATTTCTAAAAACTATACTAGAAAACAAGAGGGAGAGCGTCTTTATACGGCACTAAACCTTCAATTTAAAGATAAGATTCAATATCAAAATGTAGACTTCAGGTATGTTAAGATTAGTCTGCATCTGCTGGGTGAGTTAAGGGATTACAAGGATTTTGTATCTAAACGAGGCTATTCCAAAATTAGAGAAAATGTTTACTGTAAAGATGGTAATTTGATTACATTACACCACAATTTTTCTAATATTGAATTTCAGTATGAATATGATTCTTCAGTATGTAAGTGATGTTTTAAGCGAGTTAATACTCACGTAAAAAATTAAAATGTATTATGTTCAAATGAAAAGTGCGGTCAAAAACATAAGCGATTTTGACCGCACTTTTGTTTCCAAAGATGATTATTCTAAGTAAATATTATAATTTCACATTCCCTTTTTCTGTAGAAATATCACTATAGATAGCATAACAAGTCAAAGTAGTAAATTAGGTAATTGTTTAATGTATACTAGATCTAAAGGAACTAATATTATTGTTAATAAGGTAAATTAATATGAGTAAGTCTAAAAGTATATTTATTGAAGTTAATTGTGATTTTATTTTGGTAACATCTCTCATTACTGGAATGCTTTCAATGGTAAATCCAGATCAAGATTTTATTTTTAATGAAGTTGATATTTCTGATTTAGATCTAGGAAGGTTAATTAAAGAAAAGCTTAATGAAAGTAAAGAAATTTCATTCGAAGAGTTTCAGGCTATCTTTAATTCTGAAAAAATGAAAGGGTTGCAAAAAAGACTTGAGGAAGAGATGAAAAAACGCTATGGATACAAAAATAAAAAATCTATCTATAAGGATATGTCTTCTTTATCTTTAGAGCAGGATGATTTATATATAACTATTTCACCTCTTCATCAAGATTCTTTAGATGGAAGTACAGGAATTTCACTTCCTGACAATTCACCATTAGAATTTAAATATGACAAGAATATTTCAGATGAAGAATTAGGAAAAGCCGTAAGACAAGCCTTGACGTATTGTACGAGTATTTATCGGTAAGATATTTTCTTCAAAAATGTAAAGTGCGGTTAATTTTAAAGAATTTTAAAACCTCTTAAAAACTGACCGCACTTTTTGTGTTTTAAAAGATACTTATGTTAAGTGAATCAACTATTATAGCTGGTGTAGATAAATCAAATGGTAAGGTTGTGTTATTACCAGTTAGAATTCCTAATAAGAATTAGTCGTAAGAGGTGTAAATATGGAAAAATATAAAGTGTTTTTAGGTAGTGAGATTGCTAAAACCTATGATGAAGCTAAGAATTTTACTCTAGCTAGAGTTGAGGAATATGTTAAATTCAATCGTAAAGAATTGTTTTCAACGTTAGCTCCTATAGATAATTTTACAGGTAATGTTTTTTCTTTAATTCATTATTTAAATGATTTTCATCGTGCATTAGCCTCTAAGCATTTATTAGAAAATGATATTTCAGGATTTAAAGAAAATGCTTCTATTGCAGGTTTCTTAGGTATTTTATCTAAGTATGATTTTCAATGGGCGTACAACGGAATTAATACAAATTTCTTTTTTATGAGTTTGCTTTCAGATAATCAAAAGTTGATTGATTATTTAATTAAACATCGTGATGAAGTTGTCGATATTTCAGTACCTTATAAACGAACTGATACCAGACCTTTTTTTAATGCGAACACTTTATTGGCGTTAAGTGGCGATTGGCAATTATTAAAAGAGCGCGCACTCACGTTCTTAAATGATGAGAAAAAAGCCCGTAGTGATTTAAAGCGCATTCCCGATCATGAATTTTATGTGGCACTAGCAGATAAAAATATAAAAGGAATGCAAGAGGCTTTAGATAAATTACTCGACCTTAAGTTTGCTAAACGAGCAGCAAAAGACACGCTTTTACATTTTGATTTTTACTTGCAACCGCAAGTTTTAATGTATGCCAAAATCGCAGCAATCCACGGTTTTGATTTGGGTATTGATAGCCCTATAGCGCCCAAAGAATTGATTGATATAAATCCATTAGCAGAATATAAAATTCCTTATGATTTTATGAAATTATTTGATTTTGATGCGCCCCATCAAGTTTGGGTAAATTATGTCAAACAAAGAATGGAAGAAGCGAAGCAAAAGAAAGTTGAAAATAAAAAAGGATTTTGGGCTTCGCTGTTTGGTAGATAAATCAGGAATAAGCATTAAAGTGCGGTCAAAAACACAAGCGATTTTGACCGCACTTTATTATTGGCTAGAAGGGATTATTCCGCGTCTTCTTTTGCCCATTCTAATGAGCGTTTAACCGCTTTTTTCCAACCTTTATAACGACGTTCACGTTTTTCTTCATCATTATCTGGAGTGAAAGTACGTTCTACACGTGCTTTGTCGTGAAGTTCGTCTAAATCTTTCCAGAAACCAACCGCAAGGCCTGCAAGGTAAGCTGCACCAAGTGCAGTCACTTCTTTCACCACTGGACGTTCTACATTCACATCTAAAATATCTGCTTGGAATTGCATTAAGAAGTTATTGTTGGTTGCGCCGCCATCGACACGTAAATATTGTAAGCGTTGACCTGAGTCAGATTGCATTGCTTCTAACACATCACGGGTTTGATAAGCGATAGATTCAAGGGTTGCACGTACAATATGGTTACGGTTAGAACCTCGAGAAAGACCGAAAATTGCACCACGTGCATACGGATCCCAATATGGTGCGCCTAAACCAGTAAAGGCTGGAACAACGTACACGCCATTGCTGTCAGGAACTTTTTGTGCAAAGTATTCGGAGTCGTGGCTGTCATGAACGATTTTGAGTTCATCACGTAACCATTGGATTGAAGCACCTGCGATAAATACCGAACCTTCAAGCGCGTATTCAGGTTCACCTTTGGCGTTACACGCGATGGTGGTTAATAGGCCATTTTTAGAGGTAATGGCTTTATCACCGGTGTGAAGCAACATAAAGCAGCCTGTACCATAGGTATTTTTCGCTTGACCTGCGCGTGTGCATAGATGGCCGTAAAGTGCTGCTTGTTGGTCACCCGCGATACCTGCAACTGGAATACGTACACCGCCTTTACCCCCGATGTTGGTTTGGCCATACACTTCGGAAGAATTGCGTACTTCAGGCAGCATAGAGCGTGGAATATTTAATAATTCCAACATTTTGTCATCCCATTTTTTCGTATGGATGTTAAATAACATGGTACGGGAGGCGTTGGTGTAATCCGTTACGTGAACACGGCCTTGGGTTAATTTCCACACAAGCCAGGTATCCACGGTACCAAATAGAAGCTCGCCGCGTTCAGCTTTTTCACGAGCACCTTCTACATTGTCTAAAATCCATTTCACTTTTGTACCGGAGAAGTATGGGTCTACCACTAACCCCGTGGTGTTGCGGATATATTCTTCGTGACCATCCGCTTTAAGTTTGTCTGTAATATCTGCAGTACGACGACATTGCCACACAATCGCGTTATAAACTGGTGTGCCGGTTGCTTTTTCCCACACGATGGTGGTTTCACGTTGGTTAGTAATACCAATTGCCGCGATTTCGTCAGAGGTAATGCCTGCTTTTGCAACTACTTCGTTTAATGTTGAACTTTGTGTTGCCCAAATTTCCATTGGATTATGTTCCACCCAGCCTGCGCGTGGATAAATTTGTGTAAATTCACGTTGGGCGATTTCGACAACATTCGCATTGTGATCTAATAATACTGCACGAGAGCTTGTGGTACCTTGGTCCAACGCGATGATGTATTTTTTGTCTGTCATGGTTCTATTCCTTAGAGTGCTTAGCACTCTCATTGATTAAATGAATGAAGAAATTTTGAGCTTAAACGAACAAATTGCGAGCCTAACTTAATTGAATTCGAACCTAATTGGAATAAGCAATATTTGGTTTTGTGATAGGTATCACAGATTTTGCCCCGAAAATATGTAAACGATTGCGTTAATGCACAAAATAATGTGATCGCTCTCTCATTTTTAGAAAATAGATCGGTTTCGTCTATTGAATTAATTGGTTAAAACTAGATAATGAAACCACTCACTTTGAGTATCTCAATATTTGATCAAACAACGAAACGAATTGCAAAGCAAGATTTCTTTAATGAAATCATTAAGTTAATCATTATTTGGAGATTCTCTTATGAATGCCTATTTTGCAGAATTTTTTGGCACAGCACTTCTCATCCTGTTAGGTAACGGTGTGGTGGCCAACGTATGTTTAAATAAAACGAAAGGGCAAAGTTCTGGTTGGATTGTGATTACTACCGCGTGGGCATTTGCGGTGTATGTGGCCGTTGTTGTGACAGGTCCTTACAGCGGGGCGCACTTAAATCCAGCGGTAACACTTGGTGTGGCAATGAAGGGTGTATTTGCTTGGGAGCTGGTACCAGGCTACATCGCGGCACAAGTGGTGGGGGGCATGGTAGGTGCGTTGTTGGTTTATATTATGTATAAAGATCACTTTGCAGCGACCGAAGAAGAGGGCTTAAAACGCGCTTGTTTCTGTACTGAACCAGCAATTCGTAACTATCCAATCAACTTAGTAAACGAAATCGTTGGTACCTTCGTGCTTGTTTTCGTGATTTTCTATCTTGCGGGAGCAAACATTACGTTACCTGGCACGGCAGAAAGCACGCCAATTGGTTTAGGTTCTATCGGGGCATTACCAGTAGCGATTTTAGTTTGGGCAATTGGTTTGAGCTTAGGTGGAACAACCGGTTATGCGATCAATCCAGCTCGAGATCTTGGTCCGCGTTTAACCTTAGGTCTTTTCCTGGGTGGTACATTAAAAACTAAAGCTGACTGGGGATACAGTTGGGTTCCGGTTATAGGGCCATTTATCGGGGCGGCTTTAGCAGCAGTATTCTATAATGCCATTATGTAATTTATTCAAATAGAAAGAGCGGTCAAAATTCATGATGTTTTTTGACCGCTCTTTTTATATTTAGAGGTTTGATTAAATACAATAATCTTCGAATTCCATTGGCATTTTAGCTTGCAATAGGAATTGTTTGGTGCGCTCTTGCTGTGGATGACTGAAGAATTCAGACGCGGTATTTTGTTCAACAACTTGACCATTTTCCATGAGAATCACGCGATCTGCCACATCTTTGGCAAAATTCAATTCATGGGTGACGATAATCATTGTCCAACCTTCTTGTGCGAGCATTTTGAGTGCTTGTAACACTTCACCGACGAGTTCAGGGTCAAGAGCGGAAGTAGGCTCATCTAACAAGATAATATCGGGTTTAACTGCTAAAGCACGGGCGATCCCGACACGTTGTTGTTGACCACCAGAAAGTTGAGAGGGATATAAATCTGCTTTCGCTTTTAAACCAACTTTTTCCAATAATGCTAAGGCTTTTTCACGCGCAATCTCTTTCGCTTGTTTTTGCACAACGACCATGCCTTCCATCACATTTTCGAGTGCTGTGCGATGGGGAAATAGATTGTATTGTTGGAATACCATTGAAGAACGACGACGCAATTTTAGTTCATCGGCTTTGCTGATTTTTTTACTGAAATCAATGGTTAAGCTTCCATCAGTAAATGCTAATACACCTTTTTCTGGGCGTTCGAGCAAATTTAAACAGCGTAAAAAAGTGGTTTTGCCTGAACCTGATGGGCCTAGAATGGCAACCACTTCACCTTTATTAATTTCAAAATCAATGCCTTTTAATACATGGTGGCCATTAAAACTTTTCTGAATATTCGTGACTTTTAACATAAACAGTCCTTATAAATGGCGAGAAAGGCGTTTTTCTAAACGGGTTTGTCCCATTGACAGCACAAAACAGAATACCCAATAAATGAGAGCCGCTTCACTATAAATTAAAATAAATTCGTAGTTTTCAGCAGTGATGTTTTGCGCCACACGAAATAATTCCGCAATCCAAACGAGTGATGCCAGAGACGTATCTTTCACTGTGCTAATGAAGGTATTTGATAGCGAAGGGACGGAAATACGTAAAGCTTGCGGCATAATGGTACGCACGAAAGCTTGAGTGTAATTCATGCCTATCGCATAAGAGGCTTCCCATTGACCTTTAGGAATCGCAAGAATAGAGGCCCTCACCGTTTCTGCTGCATAAGCACCAATGTTAATGGAGAACGCAATAATTGCGGTTGGGAAAGGCTCAAGTTTGATGCCAACTTCAGGTAAACCATAGAAAATAATGAAGATCTGCACCAACATTGGCGTGCCGCGAATAATTGAAATATAAGTGCGACAAATACCCTGCAGAATTTTGGTCATTAAATTGGGATGTGGCAATGTGCAAATCACAGCTACGATAACCGCAATGAATAAACCGCAAAAGAAGGAAATGACCGCAAGGGGGATCGTATATAAAATTGCCCCTTCCATCATAGGCCAAAACGAGCTGATTACATAATCAGCTCGTTCTGCGGTCATAAATGGAAGGCTGGCTAACCAATTATTGAGTAATGTCATCGCCAAACCATTTGATTGAAAGTTGTTTTAACGTTCCGTCTTTGCGTAGTTCTTCAAGTGCTTGGTTCACTTTTGCAATAAGCGGTTCTTCACCTTTCAAGAAAGCAAAACCGGTTGGGATTTTTTTATCACTTTCTACAGCAATTTTTAAGCCTGAGTTAGGTTGTTTTTTGAAGTAATCTAATACTGCAAGCTTATCGTTTACTGTTGCATCAACACGACCTTGTTTTACCGCTTCAAGGTTTTGTGCCAAGCTATCAACGGTCACAATAATTGCTCCATTATCACGTGCATCTTTGCTCCAGTTACTGGTTGCAGATTGTGCAGATTTTTTACCTTTTAAATCAGGGAATGATTTAATGCTATCGTTATCGGCTTTCGTCACGATTACGCCAGCAGAGTAGTTATAAGGTGCACTGTAATCATATTTTTTTAAACGTTCTGGGCTTGGATTGGTTTGGTTAGCAATAACATCAAAGCGTTTTGCATTTAAACCTGCATACATACCGTCCCAAGCGGTTTCTTTAAATTCGACTTTCCAACCTAATTTTTGCGCTACTTTTTCGATAATTTCCACATCGAAACCGGTTAACTTGCCATCTTTGTCGTGGAAAGTAAATGGTGCGTAAGTACCCTCAGTACCAACTAATAAGGTTTTAGTTTGTTCAACGCGATCAGCAATTTCACCAGCGTTAGCAAAAGTAGAAAGGGCTAATCCTGCCGCTAAAAGTGCGGTGCTAAAAAATGATTTTTTCATAAGTATTCCTTTTTTAGATAAATAACGAAAGTGAAATGAATTATAAGAATCGAAAAAGAAAAGAAAAGTATTATTTATTTATGAATTATTTCCTTTAGTTATATCAAATAAAATTTGTTTAATTAATAAACAAAAAAAGGTCTGTAAAAACAGACCTTAGATAAAATGAATTCAATCAATAGATTAAGCTTCAATACCTTCGAATAACGCTGTACTTAAATAACGTTCTGATGCAGAAGGTAGGATTGCAACGATTAATTTATCTTGGAATTCTGGTAGTTTTGCTAAGCGGTCAGCTGCTGCCACAGCCGCACCTGAAGAAATACCCGCAAGAATACCTTCTTCAGCCATTAAGCGACGAGCGGTCGCAATTGCCGTATCGCTATCTACAGTTTCCACGCGATCAATTAATGATAAATCTAAGTTTTTCGGAATGAAACCCGCACCGATACCTTGAATTTTGTGTGGACCCGGTTTCACTTCTTGACCAGCAAGGGTTTGGCTAATAACAGGTGATTCTGTTGGTTCAACCGCTACAGAGGTAATTTTTTTACCGTGATCTAATTTGATCGCACGAGAAATACCGGTAATTGTACCACCGGTACCCACACCGGCAACCACGACATCAACTTTACCTTCCGTATCTTTCCAGATTTCTTCACCAGTAGTTTGACGGTGAATGTCCGGGTTAGCCGGGTTTTCAAATTGTTTTAGCATCACATAATGGTTTGGATTAGATGCCACAATTTCTTCAGCTTTGGCAATCGCACCTTTCATCCCTTTTGAGCCTTCAGTGAGCACAAGGTTCACCCCTAAACCACGTAATAAACGTTTACGTTCAAGACTCATGGTTTCTGGCATGGTTAAGGTGATTTTATAACCGCGCGCTGCTGCTACATAAGCTAAAGCAATACCGGTGTTACCACTGGTTGCATCTACAATTTCTTTACCCGCGGTTAAAATGCCGTCTTTTTCTGCTTGCCAAATCATATTGGCACCAATACGGCATTTCACGCTAAAGCTTGGGTTACGACCTTCAATTTTTACGACAACGTTACCATTGTGTCCGAAGTGTTTTAAACGAACTAATGGTGTATTACCGATTGAGTATGAGTTATCTGCATAAATTGTCATTTTACTGTCCTTTTATATTGTTGAATTAATTGATGCAGTAGTTATAACATCGGCTTTTATATAAAAAAAATAGTTAATAGCTATATTTTATAACTAAATGCTATTTATTCACGATGCTATTTCCTGAAGGCTTAATTTCCGTACTATTAGAACGTGTCACAATTTGTGTTGAACTTGAAGTGCGGTCAAAATTCATATCAAATTTTAATTGTGAGCGATAATTTTCCACCCACATTACCGTTGCACCACAGACCGCCACAGGAATAATCACTAAGTTCACGATTGGCAATGCGGTACAAAGGGTAATTAATGCCCCGAATGTCAGACTTTGAGAACGTCTTTCGCCTAACGCATTTTTCATAATGCCAAAAGAAATTTTATGGTTATCAAACGGGTAGTCACAGTACTGAATCGCCATCATCCAACAAGTAAATAGGAAGGTGAGTACTGGAATAATGGTTTGTCCGATAACAGGGATAAAACTTAATAAGAACAAGCCCACAAATTTCGGTAAGCTGTACCATAGTTTTTGCCATTCACGATTTAGCATACGCGGCACATCTTTCATAATTTCAGCCAAACCATCATCATTAACAGCTTCGCCAGTCAGCATTTTTTCGACTTTTTCTGCTAACAATCCATTAAACGGTGCGGCAATAAAGCCTGAAAGTGTTGTAAAGGCAAAATAGAAAAATAAGAGAATTGAGCCAATAGAAAGCACGAGCAAAATCACACTTAAAAAGCTTAGCCAATCTGGAATAAAGCTCATCACCCAATCGATCATCGTGGAAATTTGTGAAACAAATAGCCAAAATAAGCCAGTGAGTAGGACGACGTTAAGTAAAATCGGCATAATCACAAAACGGCGGAGGCCTTTTTGCGTAATGAAATGCCAACCCATCACGAAATGATTGAAAGCAGATTTTATTTCATTTTGATCGATCATCATTGTTCCTTTAAATTAAAAAGTAAAAAATACAAAATGTCACAGAAAGACAATATTTTTTGAGAAAAATTCCATCTCATCCCTTTTAATATCTTGTTTGCTTTCCTATTTTTTCACCTGTGGAAATGTGGTAGGATTAGCAAAAAATCATTGCGTTAAGGAGCAACAAGAATGGACTTAAATACCATTTTGATTATTTTAGGGGTAATTGCTTTAATTGCCTTAGTGGTACACGGATTATGGTCAAATCGCCGTGAGAAATCAAAATATTTTAAAAGCGCGAATACATTTAACCGCACTTCTAAAAACGGTGAGGTCAATCCTTTTTCGCAAGCTGCTGATCCTAATGCGGATATTCGTTTAACACATCGTGCTCAAGCGGCACAGCCTGTACAACAAAGTGTTCAACCTAAAGTGGCACCACAGGCAGCAAGCCAACAGCAATTTAATTTTGATGAGCAACGTGCTCAAGTGGATGCGCGTCAAATAGAAAAAAGCGTCGATGATATTAAAATCTCCTTACCAAATCAGCCAGTTTATGAGATGAAAACGGCGCAACCTGCTCCTGCGCCACAACCTGAACCCGTGGTTTATCCTGAAACAAATGTACAACCAAAACCGCGTGTAGCTGAAATGACAATTGAAGAATTAGAAGCACAAAGCAATGATTTTGACGGTGTGAATTCTTCTTCGCCTGAATTGCGTGAGCAGTTGGCCGAGATGTCATTAAATCCAACTCAAGAACCTGCTCATGAGAACGTGCATTTTAACTATCACGAACCGGTAGAGGTGGAAAAACCAAAACAAACCACTGGCTTTGTTCAACTTTATGTCATTTCAAATCAAAATCGTGAATTCTATGGTCCGCAGTTATCTCAATCTTTAGAAAACTTGGGATTCATTTTTGGTGAGCGTCAAATGTATCACCGACATTTTGATTTAAGTGTGGCAAGCCCGGTGTTATTTAGCGTAGCCAATATTGAACAGCCCGGTACGTTTGATTATTACAATATGGCTGAGTTTTCAACCATGGGCGTGGTGCTCTTTATGCAGTTGCCTTCTCCAGGTAATAATTTGGCTAACTTACGTATGATGATTCGCGCAGCGAAAACCATCGCAGAAGATTTAGGTGGCGTAGTGTTGACTGATCAGCAAGAGATTTTTGATGATGTAGCTGAGCAGGATTATTTATCTCGCATCGCATAAAACGCACGAAAAAATAACCGCACTTTGGGCGAGCCGATGGTTCGCCCATTTTAATTCAATGAGTAAACCGTTAGAGAACATTATGAGCCTTCAGCAACAAATTGATACATTACGTCAGGATCTTCGTCGTTATGAATATGAATATCACGTGTTGGATAATCCAACTATTCCTGATGCAGAATATGACCGTTTATTTCACCAACTTAAAGCCTTAGAAGCCGCTCATCCGGAACTCATTACGGCAGATTCACCTACTCAACGTGTGGGCGCCAAACCGCTTTCAGGCTTTGCTCAAATTCGTCATGAAATTCCTATGCTCTCTTTGGATAATGCCTTTTCAGACGAGGAATTTTATGCATTCGTAAAACGTATTGAAGATCGTCTTATTCGTTTGCCTGACCCGCTTACTTTCTGTTGTGAACCCAAATTAGATGGTTTAGCCGTGAGTATTTTGTATGTGAATGGTGTGCTGACTCAAGCCGCGACCCGTGGTGATGGGACGACAGGGGAAGATATTACTGTCAATATTCGTACGATTCGAAATATTCCCTTGCAGCTTTTAATGGACAATCCTCCCGCTCGTTTAGAAGTGCGTGGTGAAGTATTTATGCCACACGCAGGCTTTGAGCGTTTAAATCAGCAGGCGTTAGAGAAAGGCGAGAAAACCTTTGCTAACCCACGTAATGCAGCAGCGGGATCGTTGCGCCAACTTGATCCCAAAATTACGAGTAAGCGCCCATTGGTATTGAATGCTTATGGTATTGGTATTGCGGAAGGGGTAGATTTGCCGAATACGCATTATGATCGTTTGCAATGGTTGAAGTCTATTGGCATTCCGGTAAACCCAGAAATCCGTTTATGTAATGGCACCAATGAGGTGTTGGATTTTTATCGTGATATTCAAAATAAACGCAGTGCTCTTGGCTACGATATTGATGGCACCGTGCTGAAAATTAATGATATTGCGTTACAAGAGAAATTAGGTTTTATCTCAAAAGCACCACGTTGGGCGATTGCTTATAAATTCCCTGCACAAGAAGAATTAACTCGCTTAAATGACGTGGAATTCCAAGTAGGCAGAACGGGGGCGATTACACCTGTTGCCAAATTAGAACCTGTATTCGTGGCAGGTGTCACGGTGAGTAATGCCACATTACATAACGGCGATGAAATTGAACGCTTGGATATTGCCATTGGCGATACGGTAGTGATTCGTCGTGCGGGAGATGTGATCCCACAAATTATTGGCGTATTACACGACCGTCGCCCAGCAGATGCGAGACCGATTGTTTTCCCTGAGACTTGTCCTGTATGTGATTCAGCAATTGTTCGTATTGAAGGCGAAGCGGTAGCACGTTGTACAGGCGGTTTGTTCTGTGCAGCACAGCGTAAAGAAGCGCTTAAACATTTCGTTTCTCGTAAAGCTATGGATATTGATGGGGTAGGGGGTAAATTAATCGAACAGTTGGTGGATCGTGAATTAATTCATACGCCAGCTGATTTATTTAAGTTAGATTTAACCACGCTGACTTGCTTGGAAAGAATGGGTACAAAATCAGCTGAAAATGCCTTAGCGAGCCTTGAAAAAGCAAAAAATACGACGTTAGCACGCTTTATTTTTGCTTTAGGAATTCGTGAAGTGGGTGAAGCAACGGCATTGAATTTAGCGAATCATTTTAAAACCCTGGAAGCCTTGCAAAATGCAGATTTAGAAGCCTTACAGCAAGTGCCTGATGTGGGCGAAGTGGTAGCTAATCGTATTTTAGCATTTTGGCATGAACCACATAATGTCGCGGTGGTGAATGATTTAATCGCTCAAGGCGTACATTGGGAAACCGTGGAAACCAAAGAAGTGACAGAAAACCGCTTTAAAGGCAAAACGGTTGTATTAACCGGAACCTTAACTCAAATGGGACGTAATGAAGCTAAAGCCTTATTACAAGACATGGGCGCGAAAGTGAGCGGCTCGGTTTCAGCAAAAACAGATTTTGTGATTGCCGGTGATGCGGCGGGTTCTAAGCTCACAAAAGCACAAGAATTAGGTGTTACCGTTTTAACGGAAGAAGAATTTTTGGCTCAGATTTAACCGTCTCAATCGAAAAAAAAACTAAAAAAATGACCGCACTTCATCTCATCTCAAGATTAAGTGCGGTTTAACTTTTCTTCTTAATAAACGATAGCGGACATTTTAAGCTCTTAATTTACTGGCTCCGCGTTCCAGTTGTTTTGCCAAGCATTCTTTTGAAGCAATAATCTGTTTACCAAAACGTTTATATAAACGTTGTTTTAATTTTGCCAACCCTTTCACTTTAGCACTTTTTTCTGCCCCAAATAACTGCTTAATATGGAGTGTCACCTGACCAATTTCTTGTAAGGCAATACCTGTTTTGGCTTTTAATTCGTTTAATTGGAACGTGATTTTTTCCTGTACATTCTGTTCTAATCGTTGTGTTAATTCTGCCGTATCGGCAGTTTCATTTTGACACAACTGTTCAAATTCGGCGATTTCTGTACTGAAATCTAGCTGTAACCCTTGTTCCAGTTCAATTAATACTGCAGTGCCGTATTCCAATTGTGATGTTAATTGCTGTTGGCTCTGAACTAATTGATTTTGAATGGCTTCACTTTGCTCAATACATTCATTTAATGATTGTTTCATTTCTGTTTGTTGCTGCATAGCAGAGGCTTTTAGTGAATCAATTCGTTGTTGAATTTGCTGCATAAGATCTGACATTGTTTGTACGTTTTCCATTCTCTTCTCCTTTGGGATTTTTAACCGCACTTAAGAAAAGTGCGGTCATTTTGTTAGTTATTTTTTGATGATTTGTTTTACATCAACTTCTGTTTTATTCCATTCTTTATCGACTTTACCGATAATTTGAATGTTATCTTGAGGTGCTATCGTTTGACCATTCCATGCTTTTTTGCTGACTTCAATTTGGATTTCTTTTCCACTTGCGTCTTTAAATAAGAAATCCTTTTTACCAATTTGTTTTACAATTTGTCCGTCTAAACGAACTGGAGTGTTATCATTGGCATTTAATGCATCAGCAACGGTTTTTACAATGACACTTTCATCTACAAAACCTTGTTGAGTGACTTGATTATTGCCATCATTAAATCCTTGCGCCATTGCGGTGTTATATACGGCAACAGAAGATAATGCGATAGCTGCAACAGTAAGTAATTTTTTCATAGTTTGTTCTCCTAAATAAGATAATCATAAAGTAAGTTGAAAGTTTTGCTTTCAGATGTATTAAATCATTCAAATCTTAATCTTTTCTTAAGTGATTAACATTTTTCAGATTTATTTATCGATTGGGTTGTTTGCCTTTCGATGAGTGTATTTAAACAAGAGAATCTTAAGGAAAGATTAAGAGAGGTAAAAAAAATGAAAACTTTTTGAAAATAAAAAAATAGGGCGTTTAAGCCCTACTTTTTATAAGAAAAATGCCTTGAAAATCTACCGCACTTTAGCCTGCTACTGCCGGTAGGTAACCCGCTTGAATTAAGAATGGCACGATCATAATTGCTATACCAATGATTAATGCTATCACTAAAGTCACATTACCACCGATTACACGATAAGGCAGATTTGGATTTGTTTGACGTGTTTTCCAAGCTAGTCCAATAGGTAAAATCAAGCAATAGAATGCACAGAGTAAGCCTGCATAGCTTAATGCGGCAATAAAACCTTCAGGATAATACAAGGCAAACGCAAGCGGTGGGGTGAAGGCGGCGATAGTGAGTGTCAAACGGTTGTGTGGCAATTTGTAACGTTTAAATAAATCGCCTAAACCTTCAAATACCCCTAGCATCACACCTAGGAAAGAAGTGATTAATGCAAGTGCAGAGAACACACGAACGATTTCGCCCATGATGTGGGAGTTCGTGATTTGACGTGTTGCATTGACCAAGCCGTTAAGGGTTGGATCCGCTTGTAACACTTGCACGAATTCATTTTGACTTAATACACCGTGAGTTGCTAATTGCCATACTAAATAAGCCACAAGTGGAATCGCTGTACCAATTAAAATCGCTTTACGGAATTGGGTAACACTACCATCTAAATAGCTGTTTACGCTGCCCATAATGATGTGGAAGCCAAAGGAGGTAAAGAAAATTGGTGCCGCAGAGATCACGAAAGCATAATTTAAAGGCAAGGCCATCAGGTTATCGACAGACACTTTGGGTAACATCATGAATAACACGAAAGCAAAGGCAATTAATTTACCAATGAACAGAATGCGAGTGGCACCATCAACGCCTCTTGTACCTACAACCACAAAGGCACCGAGTACGACGGTAAATAGAATGATCGAAAGTTGGGAGGAAAGACTTTCAAATCCAAAAGCGGTTGGTAAGCCAGATAATAATGAACCGCCACCAGTGATGTAAGCTGCTGAAAGCGCATAAAGTAAAATGAGTAAGCTAAAAGTCGCTAAGACACGCCCTGTGATGCCGAAGTATTTCTCCGCGAGAGTCGCCACGCCATCATTCAAGCGATCTGCAGTTTGATACACTTCAACAAAAAGCAAACCGCTGTAAACCAAAAGTGCCCATAAGCCGACTAATAAGAAAACGGTGTAACCAAAACCAATACCGGCAGAGGTTAATGGCATCGCGAGCATCCCCGCCCCGATGGTTGTGCCGGCAATGATTAAGGCACTGCCGAATGTTTTGTTTTTTAGCATAAAATTGTTCTCCGAGTATAAAATTGAAAAACGAGGTTAAAGCTGACCGCACTTTTCTTTGTAATGATAGCGGCAAACCGAAAGATAAGAGTCGTTACCACCAATTTGGATTTGTTCCCCTTCCTTAATGACTTCACCTTGTTCATTTAAACGTAAAACGAAATTGGCTTTACGTCCACAATAACAGATAGTTTTTAATTCTTCTAGTTGATCTGCCCAAGCAAGTAAATACTTACTGCCTTCAAATAACTCTGCTTGGAAGTCGGTACGCAAGCCATAACAAAGCACAGGAATCTTCAGTTTATCCACGACATCACTTAATTGATAGACTTGTTGTTTCGTTAAAAACTGGGCTTCATCAACTAAAACACAATGAATTTTTTCTTGTTGTAAACGTTGGCTCACTTCAGCAAAGAGGTCCGTTGTCGATGTAAATAAATTCGCCTCTTCGTGAATACCAATACGCGATGTGACTTTGCCGACACCAAAGCGGTCATCAATCGCTGCCGTATAAACCATGGTGTTCATATTGCGTTCACGATAGTTATAGGAAGACTGCAGTAAAGTAGTTGATTTGCCCGCATTCATCGTCGAGTAGTAAAAATAGAGTTTTGCCATTATTTAATCACCCATTTCCAGAAATAATAGGCGATGAATCCTGCAACAGGTGGACAGGCAGCTAACATAAAGGTCCCGTAAGTGGCACCGCCTCCTACCATTTTTCCTGCTTCAGCAAGAGCGTCAACAATATCACTGCTTGGCGTGGTAAAAATCCATGCACCAATAATCGCGAGCATCAAAAAACAAGCGATACCGGCTGCACGCATGGCTCTTACTTTAATCATATTTTCCATATTTTTTCCTTAAATTGCAGGGAGTTCGGCCATTGCCCAACGAGGTTTGACATCAATGGCGAGATCGCTGTGCTGACCTTGTTTTAAACGTAAAAAGCCCGTATAGGCAATCATGGCGCCGTTATCGGTACAAAATTGAGGTTGAGGATAAAACACTTCACCGCCAAGATTTTTCATCATAGTGCCAAGGGTTTCACGTAATTTTTTGTTTGCACTCACGCCGCCAGCAATGACTAAACGCTTATAGCCGGTTTCTTTTAAGGCACGTTTACATTTAATGGCGAGTGTATCCACGACGGAATCTTGGAAGGCAAAGGCAATATCAGCTTTGGTTTGTTCGGTTAATTCACCTTCTTGTTTGATCGCCTGATTAATGGTGTTTGCCGCTGAAGTTTTTAAACCTGAAAAGCTAAAATCAAGTCCAGGGCGATCCGTCATTGGTCGAGGGAACACAAAGCGATCTTTTGATCCTTTTTCGGCTAAACGTGAAAGTGCCGCACCACCAGGATAATCTAACCCTAATAATTTCGCGGTTTTATCAAAGGCTTCGCCTGCCGCATCATCAATGGATTCGCCAATGACTTCATATTTTCCTACGCCATCAACGCGCACTAATTGTGTGTGCCCACCAGAAACTAAGAGGGCAATGAATGGAAAGTGCGGTCGGTTTTCATCAAGCATTGGAGCAAGTAGATGACCTTCCATGTGGTGTACGCCAATAGCGGGCACATTCCAGGCATAAGCCAGTGAACGCGCGATCGTTGCGCCCACTAATAATGCGCCCACTAAACCAGGACCGCTTGTATAGGCGATACCATCAATTTGATCAGCGGTTAAATTGGCTTCTTCTAATGCGGCTTTAATTAATGGTGCTGTTTTGCGAATGTGATCGCGAGAAGCCAGTTCTGGCACCACACCGCCGTAATCCGCATGCAAGGCAATTTGCGTGTAGAGTTGATTAGCAATTAAGCCTTTGTCTTCATCATAAATCGCGACACCTGTTTCATCACAGGAGGTTTCGATTCCTAAAATACGCATTTTCTTCTCATTTTATTAAAAAAATTGGCAAAGATTTTACCTTGTTTGGCCCGTTTAAACCAGTTTAAACGCCAAATTTTCAGCAAATAGGCGATCTTTCCTTTGCTTTTGCAGGGAAGATCGATTAGAATTGCGTCCTTTATTGAATTTGCCGTTCATTCGGCAGTAATAAAAATTTAAAATTGCAATTAAATTAAACTCATTGAGGTGATTGGCTTATGCCTGTAATTAAAGTACGTGAAAACGAATCATTCGACGTAGCTTTACGTCGTTTCAAACGCTCTTGCGAAAAAGCTGGTATTTTAGCAGAAGTTCGCGCTCGTGAATTCTATGAAAAACCAACTACAATCCGTAAACGTGAAAAAGCAACACTTGCTAAACGTCACGCTAAACGTAACGCTCGCGAAAACGCGCGCAATACCCGTTTATACTAATTTGTAGTATTTTCTAACTCGAGTTAAGACAAACCGTGAAACCTTTTGGGTATCACGGTTTTGTTGCTTTAAACTCATCGGAAAAAGTCACGCAAAATCAACCGCACTTTCGCATCGTATTCAAGGAGGCAAGGCAATGAAAGGCTCAATTCCACGCCAGTTTATTGATGATCTGCTCACAAAATCGAATATTGTCGATGTGATTAATGCACGCGTGAAACTCAAAAAAGCGGGACGAGATTATCAAGCTTGCTGTCCGTTTCATCACGAAAAAACACCCTCCTTCACAGTAAGTGAAAAAAAACAATTCTATTATTGCTTTGGTTGTGGTGCGAAAGGCAATGCGATTTCATTTTTAATGGATTATGACAAATTAGAATTTGTTGAAGCCGTTGAAGAACTTGCTGCTTCGGCAGGAATTGAAGTGCCTTATGAAAAACGCCCAAATCAATTCGGCAATAAACCGGATGTGAGTTATCAGACAAAACGTAATTTATACGATTTGATGCAAGAGATTGCGTCGTTTTATCAAGCGCAACTCCCACTAAATATTCCGGCTCAAAGCTATCTTCAGCAACGTGGTTTATCGCCAGAAATTATTGCTCGTTTTCAAATTGGTTATGTACCCAATGCGATGGATACGGTGTTACGTCAATTCGGCAAAAATCGAGAAGAACAGAAAAAGCTGTTTGATTTAGGTATGCTTTCTCGCAACGATCGTGGAAATGTGTACGATAAATTCCGTAATCGCATCATGTTTCCGATTCGAGATAAACGTGGTCGTACGGTCGCCTTTGGTGGACGTGTTTTAACGGATGAAAAACCCAAGTATTTGAACTCCCCCGAAACCATTACATACCATAAAGGTAATGAACTTTATGGCTTGTATGAAGCCTTACAAATCAATGATGAGCCAGAAAAATTACTGGTGGTTGAAGGCTACATGGACGTGGTGGCATTAGCGCAATTTGGTGTGAATTATGCAGTGGCTTCTCTTGGTACATCGACGACCTCGGAACAAATTCAATTATTGTTCCGTTCAACAGAGCAAGTCATTTGCTGCTACGATGGCGATAGAGCAGGGCGTGATGCTGCTTGGCGTGCACTTGAAAACGCCTTGCCTTATCTGGAGGATGGACGACAAATTAAGTTTATTTTCCTGCCAGATGGAGAAGATCCGGATACTTATATTCGTCAATATGGTAAAGAAAAGTTTGAAGAATATATTGATCAAGCTCAGTCTCTCACAGAATTCTTATTCGCGCATTTAAGTCCGCAGGTGGATTTCTCGACGCAAGAAGGACGAGGCAAGCTAGTAGCGCTGGCGGCGCCTTTAATTCGTCAAATCCCTGGCGATATGCTGCGTCTATCATTGCGAAATATGTTGGCACAAAAACTCGGGATCTTTGATCAATCACAGCTTGAAAGCTTAATTCCAAATCAAATAGACAAAGCTGAACCCAAACCTAAAACGCCACAAAAAACCATTAAGAAAACGCCAATGCGTGTGGTGATTTCGCTGTTATTACAGAATTCACAATTGGTGAATCGCATTTCGGATGTGGGTTTACAAGCCTTAAAGCATGAGGCAGGTTACGAATTACTCGAAAAATTAACCGCACTTTGTCGTGAACGAGAAGGCATTACAACAGGGCAAATCTTAGAATATTTTCGTGATACAGAATTCAGCAAGCCCCTTGAAATATTGGCGGCTTGGGATCATCTATTAGATGACTTAGAAATCATTAATGCATTCTCTCAAAACTATCGTCGATTGAATATTCAAGCAATTGAACGTGACATTGAAATGCTTATCGCCAAAGAAAGGGCGGAAGGCTTAACTGATCAAGAACGAGCAATTTTAGTGAATTTGCTCAAGGGAAAAGAAGAGCAGAAAAAACAGTTAGTTAATCCGTCATAACAATGGTAAAATCTCCTGTTCAAAACAAGAGCTTTTATCTTCCAAAAATAACGCAAAATGGGAATAAAAATGGAACAAAATCAACAATCTACCGCCGAGCAATATTCAGAACAAATTGAACAGCTTATGGAATTAGGTCGTACGCAAGGTTATTTAACTTATGCGGAGATCAATGACTTGCTTCCAGAAGATTTGATCGATCCAGAATATTACGATAAGTTGTTGCAAACTTTACAGCATGATGCGGGTATTCCGGTTCTGGATGAAGCACCGGAAAGTGACGAAATGATGTTGAATGACACGATTCCAGATGAAGATGCTGTGGAAGAAGCAACCCAGATTTTATCCAATGTGGAATCTGAAATCGGTCGTACAACCGATCCTGTGCGTATGTATATGCGTGAAATGGGTACCGTTGATCTTCTTACCCGTGAAGATGAAATCAGCATTGCAAAACGTATCGAAGAAGGGATTGATGAAGTCCAAACCGCGATTGCAGCGTACCCAGAAGCGTTAACTGAATTATTAGATAATTATGACCAAGTAGAAGCGGGCAATTATCGTTTAGCTGATTTAATCACCGGCTTTGTGGATCCAAATGTTCCAGAAGAGGAAACCGCAAATATTGATGAAAATTTTGCTGATGAAGATGAAAGTGCCGAATCTGCTGCAGACGTTGATGATGAGAGCGATGAGGAAGATGAAAGCGATAACAGCTCAAGTTCTGATGACAGCGATTCAGATAACAGCATCGATCCTGAAGTAGCGCGTGAAAGATTTGCTGCATTAAGAGAGCAACATACTAAAACATTGGCGACCATTGCAAAACACGGTCGTAGTGGTAAACGTGCAAAAGATCAAATTGCTCAACTCGCCGATATTTTTAAACAATTCCGTTTAGTGCCAAAACAATTTGATGTACTTGTTTTATCAATGAAGAATATGATGAAACGTGTACGTGCAGAAGAGCGTCAACTACAAAAAGTATTAGTTGATATTGCAGGTATGCCAAAAGATGAATTTGAGGCGCTTATTGTTGCGAATGGCAGCAGTGATGCATGGGTAGCAAAAGAATTAAAATCAACGAAAGCTTGGGCAAAACGTTTACCCAAATATGAAGAACGTATCCGTTTATCTTTAGATAACTTAGCGAATATTGAGCAACATACGAATCTCACCATCCAACAAATGCGTGAAATTTGCGATGCGGTATCTCGTGGTGAACAAAAAGCTCGTCGTGCGAAAAAAGAAATGGTTGAAGCTAACTTACGTTTAGTGATTTCTATTGCGAAAAAATATACTAACCGTGGTTTACAATTCTTGGATTTAATTCAAGAAGGGAATATTGGTTTGATGAAAGCGGTAGATAAATTTGAATACCGTCGTGGTTATAAATTCTCAACCTATGCAACCTGGTGGATTCGTCAGGCAATTACGCGCTCCATTGCAGACCAAGCACGTACAATTCGTATTCCTGTTCATATGATTGAAACGATTAACAAATTAAATCGTATTTCTCGTCAAATGTTACAAGAAATGGGACGTGAGGCTACACCAGAAGAGCTTGCTGAACGCATGGGAATGCCAGAAGATAAAATTCGTAAAGTGCTTAAAATTGCGAAAGAACCTATTTCTATGGAAACCCCAATCGGTGATGACGATGATTCACATTTAGGTGACTTCATCGAGGATTCAACTCTTGAATTGCCATTAGATTCTGCCACTGCGCAAAGCTTGAAAGTGGCAACTCATGAAGTGCTAGAAGGGTTAACCCCTCGTGAAGCAAAAGTATTACGTATGCGTTTTGGTATTGATATGAATACCGACCACACGCTTGAAGAAGTGGGTAAACAATTTGATGTAACCCGTGAGCGTATTCGTCAGATTGAAGCGAAAGCATTGCGTAAATTACGTCATCCAAGTCGTTCAGAAACCTTAAGAAGTTTCTTAGATGAGTAATTATTCATTCATGTAAAAAATAAAGGGCAGAAATATCTGCCCTTTTTATTTGATTACATTTTACTATTTACCAAAAAAAAACATTCCCTTAAAATACGTACTTTCATTATTTAAAAAACAAGGAACTTTATGGAAGAATCTCAAGAACTAGAAAAGCTGCCTAGAGTAGTAACTAGTGTATTAAAAGTGATATTAAGTTTTTCACTTATTGCTTTGGCTTTAGTGTTGATTATTGCTTTAGCTAAAATCACCTATACCTTAGCAATTATGGTGTTCAATACATCAAGCGTAGTGCCTTATGATGTTGCTGAACAAGCCGTGATGTTCTTCTTATATTTCGGTTTTATTGGCCTAATCGTGCAATATTTTAAAAGCGGCTATCACTTTCCTTTGCGTTATTTTATTTACGCGGGGATTACCGCTATGTTGCGCCTGATTATTGTGAATCATGAGAGCTCAGTTGATACTATCTTATTCGCAGGCGCGATTTTAATTATGGTTATTGCACTTTGTTTAGTGTTGTATTCCAATAAAATTAAAATTTAAAAGTGCGGTCATTTTGACCGATGTTTTGGAATGGATTATTCCGGTACAATCCATTCCACTGTCCAACTTCCCGTACCTTCAGGGACGAGCGTTTGGGTTAAATAAGACAAAATAGCTTTCATTTGCTGTTCTAATTGCCAAGGCGGATTAATCACCACCATTCCACTCGCGGTCATACCACGTTGATCGCTATCAGGGCGAACAGCCAATTCAATTTTCAAAATTTTACGAATTCCTGTTGCTTCTAATCCTTTAAAAATGCGTTTTGTTTGTTGGCGTAGAACCACTGGATACCAAATGGCATAAGTACCTGTCGCAAAGCGTTTATAACCTTCTTCGATAGCTTTCACCACCAAATCATAATCCTCTTTTAATTCATAAGGCGGATCAATAAGCACTAAACCGCGGCGTTCTTTTGGTGGAAGTGTCGCTTTGAGTTGTTGAAAACCATTTTCTGATTTTGTGGTGATATTCTTAAACTCTTTAAAGTTATTGCGTAATAATGGAAAATCGCTAGGGTGTAATTCTGTCAGTAATGCACGATCTTGAGGACGTAATAATTGCGCGGCAATCATTGGTGATCCGGCATAATAACGTAATTCTTTCCCCCCATAATTGAGCTTTTTAATAAGCTCCACATAGCGTGCAACCTCTTCAGGTAAATCTGTTTTTTCCCAAAGTCTCCCAATTCCCTCTTTATATTCGCCAGTTTTTTCTGATTCGTTAGAACTTAAGCGATAACGACCGACACCTGAATGGGTGTCGAGATAGTAGAAACCTTTTTCTTTCAGCGAGAGATTTTCCAAAATCAGCATCAACACGATGTGTTTTAGCACATCGGCATGGTTGCCGGCATGGAAACTGTGACGATAACTTAACATGGTTTGTCCTTTTGACGTAAAAAAGTGCGGTCAAAATTAACCGCACTTTTAGTATTTAAATCGTTAGAATAATTCTTCTGGTTGCGTTGCTGGAATCGCGTCTTTGGTTTTGCCGGTTCCACCATTTAAGCGTTGTTGCAACTCTGGTGGGACATAATAACCGCGCTCTTGCATTTCTGCAACATAAGTGCGTTTAGGCTCGGTACCAACGATAAAGTATTCTTTACGACCACCACCCTCAGAAAGTAAACCCGAGTTACTATCAATGGTTTTTTCCATGATGTTTGGTGGAAGTTCAAGTTGACGTTCTGGTATATCAGAAAGTGCCGCTTTCATATAAGCGACCCACGCCGGCATTGCGGTTTTCGCACCTGCTTCACCTTTACCTAATACGCGTTTGTTATCATCGAAACCGACATAGGTTGTGGTGACTAAGTTTGCACCAAAACCTGCATACCAAGCCACTTTCGCACTATTGGTGGTACCGGTTTTACCACCGATGTCACTACGTTTAATACTTTGAGCAATACGCCAGCTGGTACCTTTCCAACTAAGTCCTTGCTCACCATAAATCGCCGTATTTAATGCGCTACGGATTAAGAAGGCTAATTCACCACTAATCACACGAGGTGCGTATTCTTGTTTCGCTGCACCGTCTTTCGCATCCGCCATTAAATCCACAGAACCATCATTTAATGCTGATGTTTGAAGTTCTGGCAAGTCTGGTACATTGTCTGGTTGCTGATCTCCCTCACCCTCATCTGTATCGGTATTGCTATTACCTTTGGCTGATTTTAGCTTATCTGGATTAGCCACTTCTGCGACATCTTTAAAGCCATCAATTTTATCTTTAGTTTCACCATAAATTACAGGAATGTCGTTACAGGTGATACAAGCAATTTTCGGGTTTGCAATAAATAAATCTTTACCGGTATTATCTTGAATTTTTTCGATAAGATAAGGATCAATTAAGAAACCACCGTTATCAAATACCGCGTAAGCACGCGCCATTTCCAATGGCGTGAAGGATGCCGCACCTAATGCAAGCGCTTCACTGGCAAAATATTGGTCGCGTTTGAATCCAAAACGTTGCAAGAAGTCCGCGGTAAAGCCAACACCTGCAGTTTGTAGTGCACGGATGGCAATCATGTTTTTAGATTGACCTAAACCTACACGTAAACGCATTGGACCGTCATAACGATCAGGTGAGTTTTTCGGTTGCCACAAAGGTTGTCCTGGTTTTTGAATAGAGATAGGACTATCTTGCAATACGCTTGAAAGGGTTAAACCTTTTTCTAATGCAGCCGCATAGATAAATGGTTTAATCGAAGAACCAACTTGCACTAAAGATTGAGTTGCACGGTTAAATTTACTTTGTTCGTAACTAAAACCACCCACCATCGCTTCAATGGCACCATTATCTGAGTTTAATGAAACTAATGCGGAGTTAGCTGCAGGGATTTGGCCTAAAATCCATTCACCGTTATCACGTTTACGAATCCAAATTTGTTCGCCCACTTTAACCGGTGATCTTCCCGCCCAACGCATTGCATTAGAAGAAAGCGTCATTGTTTCATTATTGGCTAAAAGTAATTCTGCACCATTCTTACCTAATGCGGTTACTGCTGCAGGAATAAACGGTTCTGAATCAGGTAATTTTTTCAAGAAAGCGACAATGCGTTCATTATCCCATGGGGCTTCACCTTTTTTCCAAAGTGGTGCACCGCCACGCCAGCCATGACGCATATCATAATCGATCAGGTTATTACGGACGGCTTTTTGTGCTTCCGCTTGATCTTTTGAAAGTACAGTCGTGAAGACTTTATAACCTTTGGTGTAAGCATCTTCTTCACCAAAACGCTTCACCATTTCTTGACGAACCATTTCAGTTACATAGTCTGCACGGAACTCAAATTTAGCACCGTGATAGCTTGCGACGATTGGCTCTTTAATCGCTGCATCATATTCTGCTTTGGTGATTTTATTCTCATCAAGCATTCGACTTAAAACCACATTTCGACGTTCTTCCGCACGTTTTGGCGAATAGAGTGGATTCATGGTAGAAGGCGCTTTTGGTAAGCCTGCAATGACGGCCATTTCAGAAAGTGTTAATTCATCTAAGTTTTTACCAAAGTAGGTTTGCGCGGCAGCTGCAACGCCATAAGAACGATACCCTAAGAAAATTTTATTTAAGTAGAGTTCTAAAATTTCTTGTTTGCTTAAGGCATTTTCAATTTCAATGGCCAATACTGCTTCGCGAGCTTTACGAATAATGGTTTTTTCTGGCGTTAAGAAGAAGTTACGCGCAAGCTGTTGCGTAATGGTACTAGCCCCTTGAGATGCACCACCATTGTTGACCGCAACAAAAATCGCACGAGCAATACCGACAGGATCTAAGCCGTGATGTTCATAAAAACGGCTATCTTCTGTCGCTAAGAAAGCATCTTGCAGACGCTGAGGCACATTTTCTAATTTCACAGGAATACGGCGTTGTTCACCGACTTCACCGATTAATTTGCCATCAGCCGTATAAATTTGCATCGGTTGTTGCAATTCAACAGTTTTTAGGTTCTCAACCGATGGTAAGGAGGACTTTAAGTGAAAATACAGTACACCACCGGCGACTAACCCCAGTATACATATCGTAAATAGGGTACTTAATATTAATTTTGCGATCCGCATCGTAAAATTCTCTCTGGTTTAATGAATATTCAAAAAATCAAAATTATGATTTTGGCTGCTAAGTATAAAAGATTAATCCCTTAAAGAATAGGAAAGAATATGGGAATTGCTCATAGAAAGCAGCGAAAACAACAAATTGGTGTGAGTAAACAACAAGATAACCTCTATTTTGTTTGGCTAGATGAATTCCACAAAGTTCAATCTATTTGCTTGAATGGACAACAAAAGGACATTTTTTCCCAATTATTACCTCATTTACCGCAAAAAACGAACCAATGTTGTTTTATTGGCGCCATTTCACCCCATTTGACTTGGTCTAAAACGCTTATTTTACCGCAAACACTCAATGCTCAGGAGTGTGAACAGCAATGTCGTTTTATTTTGCAAAAAGAATTACCGATTCCGTTGGATGAATTATGGTTTGATTATCTGACCACGCCATTAAAACAAGGTTTTCGTTTGGATATCACGGCAATTCGAAAAGAAAGTGCCAATGCAGAATTAGCAAAATATTTGCCGCTAAAATTGACCGCACTTGATTTACTGAATCACAGCATTTTGCGTGCATTTTATGCCATTTTAGGGCAAGAGCCGACTAACACCTTATTTTTATATCAGGATCAACAAGGTTGTCTTGCCGTTTGTGAACGCTTACAACAACGACAAGTCTTGCAATCTCAAAGTGATTTATCTGAGCTTTATCAACAATTTATCCAGCGTTTTCCTGAAACAATAGAACAGATTTATGTGTATCAAACGCCAGACATATTGAATTCACACACAATTGAATCACTGCCTAAAAATTGGCAACGCATCGAAACAGATTTACCTTTCATCGCTTTAGGTAATGCACTCTGGCAAACCGATTTAAAACTCGTGGATTTATCCTCAAAAACGACCGCACTTTTGCCTCTAATTAATCGGGAGAGTAGTGATGTTAAGCCTTAATCTATTGCCTTGGCGCTTAGAACAACATCAAAAGGCCTTTCGTCGTTTTATGTGGCAAGGTTTAAGTTGGCTAGCTTGCTCAGTTTTGATTGTCGTTGGATTGAACCAACTTAATGAACAACAAGCGCAAACCCTAAATCAGACAAAAGAAAAACTGACACAAATCACTCATCAAGCTCATCAGAAGCGTATTCAAGTTCAGCAACTACAAAGTAGCTTAAAAGAAATGAATGAGTTGGCTGAGATGGATACGGAATATGTGTATCGCCTGCTTAATTTATTGACTGAGTTGCCATTACAACAAGGTGAGTTAGATGAATTTACGCTCAATGCTAAGCAAGTTATCCTTTCCGGCATGACAGAAAGCCAACAAGAGTTTGAAGCGATACATCAATTTCTCAAACACCATTTTACAAAGGTTAACTTAACTAAGTTTCAGCCAGTGCAACAGCAGTTATTTTTTCAATTTGATATTCCATTATTGGAGCTTGTGCAATGAGAAGCCTTATCAACGAGCTTGTTCAAAAAAGTGCACAAAGTTGGTTTGGGCGATGGCTTCGATTACCTCAAATGGTCCATGCTATCTTTTGGTTGAGCGCACTAAGTGCGGTCATCTTTTTACCTGTTTTTCGTTACATTGAAAATAGCGATGAACGGCATCGACTTGATGCAGAATTGAGTTTGCAACAACAAGAATGGGATAAACAGGAAAAGATTTTACAAACTTTAAGGCAAAAGTCAGATAGCCGACAGCTTTCTCCAGAGCTGGCTCATTCTGTGTTGCCTATCAATCAGCATGTACAAATGTTGTTAAATAGTCGACTTCGAGTATTGGATTTACGTTGGGATTTTTCTCAACAGATTTTGTTGCATTTGTCATTACAAGGCTATTTTGTCGATTTACGTCAATTTTTGACCGCACTTTTAAGGGATATCCCAAAACTTTCGTTAACGCAATTAAACATTGAGAAATTAGATGAAGAGGAAAATAGCTCTATTACATGTGAGTTAATTTTCCAATTAAATAAGGATAAATAATGAAAAAGCTCTTCTTAATCTTGATAGCGTTTTTTTCTGTATCGTCATTTTCGCAAGATCCTTTTGATCGTAAACAAAGAGAACAAACTGAATATCCAAAAGAGGGGCTCACCCTACCGCCGGTGTCGGCTTGCGTGTATTCGGAGCCGAGACTGGCGGAGGAACGCCCATTGGCTCAGCTACATATTGTTGGAGTCGTGCAATATGGTAAACAGGCAGAAGTGTTATTTAATGATAATGGGCATATTCTGTCTGTTCAAGTCGGGCAGAGGATTGGAAAAGAAGGCTATTTAATCGAAAAAGTGAGTAAAAACAGCGTGACGCTTCAAAGTTATAAACCTGGGCAATGTGAACAAACGACCTCAATCATAATGAGATTTTAAAATGATAAAGCAGAAAATAAAAACAAAGTGCGGTCAGTTTTTAATGTGTTTTTTGATCCTATGGACAACTTACTCAGCGGCAGAGAATCGCGTCTTTTCACTTCGCTTAAAACAGGCCCCCATGGTGGCGACACTCCAGCAACTTGCTCTTGAGCAAAATGCTAATTTAATGATTGATGATGAGCTAGAAGGAACACTTTCATTGCAATTAGATAATGTAGATTTTGATCGCTTATTACGTTCCGTGGCAAAAATCAAAGGGCTCTCTTTTTATCAAGAAAATAATATTTATTATCTGGGTAAGCCTTCTCAACATGAACAATATGCAGAGAAAATGACAGAACCTATGGCGATTAACGGAGAAAGTTTGCCTAGCGAAACGCCACTTGTGAGTACAACGGTTAAACTACATTTTGCCAAAGCCTCTGATGTGATGAAGTCCTTAACCACAGGTAGCGGTTCTTTGCTTTCACCTAGTGGCACCATTACCTTTGATGACCGAAGCAATGTATTACTGATTCAAGATGAGGCACGTTCTGTCAAAAATATCAAAAAATTAATCGCAGAGCTGGATAAACCCATTGAGCAAATCGTTATTGAAGCACGTATTGTGACGATTACCGATGAAAGCCTAAAAGAATTAGGTGTGCGTTGGGGTATTTTTAATCCTACTGAGGCAGCCCATCGAGTGAGTGGCAGCCTAGATGCGAATGGCTTTAGTAATATCAGTAATAATTTAAATGTAAATTTTGCGACAACGGTCACGCCGGCCGGCTCATTAGCACTTCAAGTAGCCAAAATTAATGGTCGATTGTTAGATTTAGAATTGACCGCACTTGAACGTGAAAATAACGTAGAAATCATAGCGAGCCCTCGCTTACTTACTACTAATAAGAAAAGCGCAAGCATTAAGCAAGGGACAGAAATTCCTTATGTAGTGACAAATGGTAAAAATGACACGCAATCAGTGGAATTTCGCGAGGCAGTATTAGGATTGGAAGTTACACCGCATATTTCGAAAGATAATAATATCTTATTGGATTTATTAGTGAGTCAAAATTCTCCAGGGAATCGTGTGGCTTATGGGCAAAATGAAGTCGTATCCATTGATAAACAAGAAATTAATACGCAAGTGTTTGCCAAAGATGGCGAAACAATTGTATTGGGTGGTGTATTCCACGATACGATCACGAAAGGTGTCGATAAAGTACCATTATTGGGCGATATTCCAGGTATTAAACGCTTATTTAGTAAGGAAAGCGAACGTCATCAAAAGCGAGAGCTTGTAATTTTTGTGACCCCTCATATTTTGAAACAAGGTGAAAGAATGGAAATGGCTAAGAAAGAGAAGCATTTTAAACAAGTTGAAAAAACAAAAAAATAAAGTGCGGTCAATTTCTCTCATGTTTTCTCATTTTTTTCAATTTAGCTGTGTGCATTGCAAGCGATCTATTCATCTTGGTCGAAATGGATTGTGCAGTCGATGTCAGAAGCAAATTAAAACTTTCCCTTATTGTGGGCAATGTGGTTCACCCTTGCAGCATTATGCAATGGGCTGTGGACATTGTTTGAGAAATGAACCCGCTTGGGATCGTATAGTGATTATTGGCCATTATCTCGAACCGCTTTCTTCACTTATTCATCGTTTTAAATTCCAAAAACAGTTTTGGTTAGATCGCAGTTTATCGCGTTTGCTTTATCTTGCGGTACGAGAGGCGAGACGAACACATGGGCTCTCTCTGCCACAGGCGATTATTCCAGTACCGTTATATCATTTTCGGCAATGGCATCGGGGTTATAATCAGGCTGATTTATTAGCGAACTGGTTAAGTCGATGGTGTGATGCGCCTAACTGTCATCATGTAGTGAAACGGATTAAACATACCCATACTCAGCGAGGTTTAACGGCGAAAGATCGACGACAAAACCTTAAAAATGCTTTTACAGTGAATACCCAAAAGCCTTTTCCTTATGAACGTGTTGCGTTGGTGGATGATGTGATTACAACCGGTTCAACATTAGCAGAAATAGCTAAACAGCTTCGAAAATTAGGTGTAAAAGAAATTCAAGTATGGGGCTTAGCTCGAGCCTAAAGTCTGTTAAGGATAGGATTTACCTATATCTATAAAAATAGGAATAAATGTAGAAAAAATTGCCGTATAGGAGTATCATTCTTGATATATTGCATCAAGTATTAGGACTTTATTTATGGAACAAATTTTTATTTCAGATGCTGCACAAGCACATTTTCGGAAACTTTTAGATACACAAGAAGAAGGTACAAATATTCGTATTTTTGTCGTGAATCCTGGTACACCAGGAGCAGAATGTGGCGTGTCTTATTGTCCGCCAAATTCAGTTGAAGCGACAGATACTGAAATGAAATACGATACTTTTTCAGCATTTGTGGATGAAATCAGCTTACCTTTTTTAGAAGATGCGGAAATTGATTATGTAACCGAAGAGCTTGGCGCTCAGCTTACTTTAAAAGCGCCTAACGCAAAAATGCGTAAAGTTGCAGATGATGCGCCTTTAATTGAGCGCGTAGAGTACGTGATTCAAACACAAATCAACCCACAATTAGCCAGCCATGGCGGTAAAATCACATTAATTGAAATTACTGATGATGGTTATGCAGTTCTACAATTCGGCGGTGGCTGTAACGGTTGTTCAATGGTTGATGTCACCTTAAAAGACGGGGTAGAGAAACAGCTAGTTTCGCTCTTCCCAAATGAATTAAAAGGTGCAAGAGACGTAACCGAACACCAACGTGGTGAACATTCTTATTATTAGTAATCGAAGATAAAAAAGGGCGAATCATTCGCCCTTTTATTTTTTAAGTGGTAGATAATTTCTGTAGCAATCGATCCATGGCTCGATATCCTAGCGCTTCTGCTAAATGAGATTGTTGTATCTCTTTTTCGCCACTTAAATCAGCAATTGTGCGTGAGACTTTTAAAATCCGATGATAGGCTCTTACTGAAAGTCCAAGCTTATTCAGTGCATTTTCAAGGAATAGCGCGTCTTTATCTTGTAATTTACAATCTCGCTCAATTTCTTTGCTTGAAAGATAGGCATTAATTTTGCCGGCTCGAGCAAGCTGGATTTCCCTTACTTTTAAGACTTTTTCTCGTACTTGTTGGCTTGTCTCACCTCTATCCCCTGTATTCTGTAAGCTACCTTGTGGTAGAAGAGGTACTTCAATGGATAAATCAAAACGATCTAAAAACGGCCCCGAAAGGCGATTTAAATAACGCATTACTTGCTGCGGTGAGGTGCGGTTATGTGTTCCAGTGTAATGCCCGGTTGGACTTGGATTCATCGCCGCAACTAATTGAAAGCGAGCAGGAAATTGGATTTTAGCATTGGCACGCGAAATAATAATTTCTCCACTTTCTAAGGGCTGTCGAAGTGCATCAAGCACTTTACGCTCAAACTCAGGCAATTCATCAAGAAAAAGCACACCGTTATGTGCGAGCGATATTTCGCCTGGTTTTGGAATGGTTCCCCCACCTACTAAGGCCGGTAATGAGGCACTATGATGTGGCGCTCGAAACGGACGTTGTTTCCAGTTATGAAAATTTAATTCATTTTGTACTAAGCTTGTGACCGAAGCAGTTTCAATGGCTTCTAAATCGGTCATTTCAGGTAGCAATGCAGTAAGACGACTTGCCAACATAGTTTTACCCGTCCCAGGTGGCCCCAAAAAGAGTAGGTTGTGCTGACCTGCTGCTGCTATCGTTAGTGCTCGTTTAGCATGTTGCTGACCAATAATATCGGTCAAATCTAAGTGATTTTTAGCTGAAAATCCGACCGCACTTTCTTGTGCGAGTAATGAGGCCAAAGGTAATTTTTCTTGATTATTTAAGAATTGTACGACTTCCAAAAGGTTTTTAGCGAAATAAGTCTCTTGCTCTGAGACAAGTGAAGCTTCATTGGCATTTTGATAAGCGATAATGGGGGCTCGTTTTGCCTTTTGTGCCGCTAAAATGGCGGGAATAACTCCGTGTACACCACGTAATTCACCTGTTAATGCAAGTTCACCAACGAATTCAAACTGTTTTAAACGGCTGCCATCAAGTTGATCTGATGCGGCTAAAATACCGATTGCAATAGGTAAATCAAATCGTCCCCCTTCTTTGGGTAAATCGGCTGGTGCAAGGTTGACGGTGATGCGTTTGGCCGGATATTTGAACTGGGCATTCATTAATGCACTTCTGACACGATCTTGCGCTTCTTTTACGGTTTTTTCGGGTAGACCAACTAAGGTAAATCCAGGCTTTCCGTTACTTAAGTGCACCTCAATGGTAACAAGAGGGGCTTGTACACCCATTGAGGCACGGCTATAAACAATGGCAAGAGACATTCAGATTCCTTAAAGTGCGGTCAAAAATAATCAGATTTTCGCACTATAAAAAAAGCACAGAATGAAATCATGCATTCTGTGCTTTTTTTGCGATCTTGATCGCAGAAATTACTTTTTCTTGATAAAAAACTACGAGAAAAGTGGCGCAAACCAACTATCTAACTTGGCAGCCAATTTATCAATGCCAATTTTGTTTTGTGCAGAAAAGGCTTCGACTTGAATATCACCTTGGAAGGGTAAAATGGCTTCACGTACCATTTTGACTTGTTTGCTACGCGCACTTTGACTGAGTTTATCCGCTTTAGTTAAAAGTAACATAACCGGTAAATCAGCAGAAACAGCCCATTCGATCATTTGTTGGTCGAGATCTTTTAAAGGATGGCGAATATCCATTAAAACAACAAGCCCGCCTAAACATTCGCGTTTTTGCAAATATTCCCCGAGGGATTTTTGCCATTCGATTTTCATTTTCTCAGGAACCGCAGCATAGCCATAGCCGGGTAAATCCACCAATTTACAATTCGGCTCTACTTCAAAAAGGTTGATGAGCTGTGTACGACCAGGAGTTTTAGACGTTCTGGCTAAGCTTTTTTGATTGGTTAATGCATTAAGTGCAGTTGATTTCCCTGCATTTGAGCGTCCCGCAAAAGCAATTTCAACCCCTGTATCTTCAGGGATAGAACGAATGTTTGGAGCACTCGTGAGAAAATGCGTTTTATGATAATTCAGTTTAATTTCAGACATAATAGTTCCTTTCATTAATTGACTCTAGCATATCACAAATAGAAAAATTGCTGAAATTATGAGAGAATACGTGCTTTGCGTAATTTAAAGCCTCTTTAATTATATTAATAACTATGGAATCTCAAGAGAATCAATATCGCTGGCCAAAAGCGGAAGCCGTTTATCCCGATAGACCCGGGCGCTCTTATGCACTTAAGCGCCTGCGTTATCGTCTTCGATCTTTTTTACATCAAGGCTCAATTGTTCACTTTGAGCAATTTATTAACCAGCATCCTTTTCTTGTGACGTTATTAAATGGACATGCAGATTATAGTTATCCATTAGTTTATCGCTTTTTAGATAAACGTTTTAACAGCAAACAGCGTTTTCAAGCTATCTGTGAGAATCTACTTTTTTTACCTGAAAAATTGACTGCACTTTCAGCACCTATTTATAAAACGCCATTAAGTTTTGGTGAAGTGATTCCTGATTTTGAAATGACATTGTCGATGACCACGCACCAACCAATGGAAGGCTATTGGGTATTGGAGTTATGGCATAAACCACGTAATGAATTAGTGTATTTGCTTACTTTTGCCAAAATTGATGAGGCGTTGCTTATTTCTGTGGTGCAGGGACCCAATTTTGAAGGTTCTAAAGAGATGGTAAAGCAACTCACAAAAACTTGTTATGGTTTACGCCCTGCTTATTTGATGGTGGAAACGATGAAAGCATTGACGAAAGCGTTGGGTTTTAAGGCATTATTGGGCATTCCACAAAAATATCAAAATACATCGCGTTTTATTCAAAGCTCTCATTATGTTGTAGATTATGATGCGATTTTTGCTGAATCAGGTGGACAGTTGAAAGATTATTGGGAATTGCCTTTAGAAATAGATAGAAATCTTGATGATGTACCGAGTAAGAAGCGTTCCATGTATCGCAAGCGTTATGCGATGCTAGATGATTTGGCTAAAGTAATCGAAGAAAAGTTAGGATTGTAAAAGTAAAAAGTGCGGTGAATTTTAACCGCACTTTTTGTTTTATAAGACTTTCAAGCAAGCCACAAAATGGCTGTTATTTGGGCTGGTGAAAGGTGGTTTTTGTTTCGCACAATTTTCATCGGCTTTCAGACAACGGGTACGGAACACGCAACCTAATGGTGGATTAATTGGCGAAGGTAAATCACCTTCAAGCAATTCGATGGATTTATTGCGTTCCAATTTAGGATCGGGAATCGGAACTGCAGACATTAAGGCTTTGGTATAAGGATGTTTGGTATTGTTATATACCTCTTCATCACTGCCTAATTCCATGGCATTACCTAAATACATGACTAATACGCGGTCAGAAATGTGTTTTACCACCGCTAAATCATGGGCGATAAAAATTAAGGAAAGCCCCATTTCTTTTTGTAGAGATTTCAATAAATTCACTACTTGTGCCTGAATGGACACATCCAATGCAGAAACAGGTTCATCACAAATGATCATTTTCGGCTCAATGATTAACGCGCGAGCAATACCGATACGCTGACATTGGCCACCAGAAAACTCATGCGGATAGCGGTTAATCAAGTTCGGTAAAAGCCCAACTTTCAACATCATGGCTTGCACTTTTTCTTTCACTTCAGTGGCGCTTAAGTGCGGTTGGTAGATCTTTAATGGCTCAGCAATGATTTCGCCAATGTTCATTCGCGGATTGAGAGAGGCGAGAGGGTCTTGGAAAATCATTTGAATATCTTTACGTGTTTCTTTCCATTGTTTCGCTGATTGTTTTCGTAAATTTTTACCAAGCCACAAGATTTCCCCTTCACTCGCTTCGACTAAACCAATAATAGCGCGTGCAAGTGTGGATTTACCGCAACCAGATTCACCTACTACGCCGAGAGTTTCACCTGCGTAAAGTTTAAAAGAGACATCCTTCACCGCTTTTAAGGTTTGCGGTTTGGCGAAGAAAAGGGATTTCTCATTTTTAATTTTAAAACTGACGCCTAAGTGATTGACTTCAAGGAGTAATTCTTTGTTGTTTGAGACTGTCATAGGTTAAATTTCTCCGCGGGTAACCAACAATTACGTAATTGACCGTGATTAAATGTAGTCAGTTTTGGCGCAGTTTGGCATTGTTCGGTTGCAAATTGGCAACGTGGTGAGAATGGGCAACCTTTTGGCAAATGCAATAGATTCGGTGGATTGCCTGGAATGGTTACCAAGTGTTCTTCATTGCCGTCTAAGCGAGGAATCGCATCCATTAAGCCAATGGAATAAGGATGAGTCGGATGATAGAAAATTTGTTCTGCAGTGCCGTATTCCATGGTTCGACCAGCATACATCACCATAACTTGATCGCAAATACCTGCTACCACACCTAAATCGTGAGTGATCATAATAATTGCAGTATTAAATTCACGTTTTAACTCATTTAATAAGGTCATGATTTGTGCTTGAACGGTCACGTCCAAAGCGGTTGTTGGTTCATCTGCAATGAGTAGTTTTGGACGACATAATAAGGCCATCGCAATCATCACCCGTTGACGCATACCACCCGAAAATTCATGAGGATACATGCCCATGCGTTTTTGGGCTTCCGGCATTTTAACTGCATCTAACATTTTCACGGATTCGGCAAAGGCAGTTTGTTTATCATAGCCCTTATGCAATTGCAGCACTTCCATGAGTTGTTCACCGATTTTCATGTATGGGTTGAGTGATGTCATGGGATCTTGGAAAATCATGGAAATTTGCTCGGCGCGGATTTTATTCAATTCAGCATTCGGTAAATTAACTAATTCTTTACCTTCAAAAATGGCTGAACCTTCCACTTCTCCGTTGGCTGCCAATAAACCCATTAAAGCAAAGGCCGTTTGTGACTTGCCTGAGCCACTTTCGCCTACAATACCGAGTGTGCTTCCTGCATTCAGCGTGAAGTTTAAATCATTCACTGCTGTGACGACGCCATCTGGTGTTTTGAAGCGAACGTAGAGATTTTTTACATCTAATAAAGGATTCATTATTCGCTCCTATCTATCTTTTGGATCGAGTGCATCACGCAACCCGTCACCGATAAAGTTAAAACAAAATAGGGTAAGGCAAAGGAAAAATGCCGGGAAAATTAATAACCAAGGCGACACTTCCATTTGCGCAGCACCATCACTTAAGAGTGCACCCCAGCTACTCATCGGTTCTTGAGTTCCTAATCCTAAGAAGCTTAAGAATGATTCAAATAGAATGAGCCCAGGCACTTCAAGCGAGGCATAAACTGCCACTAAGCCTAATACATTCGGAATAATGTGTTTCAAAATGATTTGGCGACGAGGTACGCCACAAACAATCGCGGCTTCGACGAATTCTTTATTTTTTAGGCTGAGGGTTTGTCCGCGTACGATACGTGCAAGACCAAGCCAAGCAATGGCCCCGATAGCGATAAAAATTAAGAAAATGTTTTGGCCAAAAAGCGTCACCAACAAAATCACGAAAAACATAAATGGAAATGAGCTAAGAATTTCCAAAAAGCGCATCATCAGCATATCTGTTTTACCGCCTACATAACCGGAAATCGCCCCATAAATTGTGCCGATAGTGACGGAAATGAAAGCACCAGCAATACCGACCAATAATGAAATACGTCCACCGATAGCAGTGCGTACCAACAAGTCTCGACCCGAGGTATCGGTACCGAAGAAGTGATAGCCTTCCATTGTTGGTGCGGCGCTCATCATATTCCAATCGGTATCTTCGTAGGTAAATGGGAAGAACCAAGGCGCTACGGTAATAAATATAATAATAAATGCCAAAATAATTAGACTGGCAACGGCCGCTTTGTTGCGGAAAAAACGGCGTTTTGCATCTTGCCATAGGCTGCGGCCTTCCAGTTGCATTTCTTCAATACGGTCAGCCACTTGTTCCACAAAATCCGCATTCTTCTGATTAATCGGCTGAGTACGATAATCTGTCATAACTTATCCTTAATAACGAATTTTTGGATCGATGATGGCGTATAAAATATCCACAATCGCATTAAATAAAATGGTTAATGTCCCCACTAAAATGGTGAGGCTCAAAACTAAAGAATAATCGCGGTTCAATGCGCCGTTTACAAATAATAACCCCATGCCAGGTAAACCAAATACGCTTTCGATCACCATTGAGCCGGTAATAATCCCTACGAAAGCAGGGCCTAAATAGGTAATCACAGGTAAAAGGGCTGGGCGCAAAGCATGTTTTAAAATGATTCTCGAAGTAGAAAGTCCTTTAGCTTTAGCGGTACGAATAAAGTTGGAATGCAACACTTCTATCATCGAACCACGCATGATACGCGCAATCCCTGCAACGTAAGCGATAGCTAAGGAGGCTACAGGTAAGATCATGTACATGGCGGTACCGCCGTTCCAACCACCAGCTGGCAGCCATCCTAAATAAATGGCGAAAATTAGTACTAAGACTGGCGCAAATACGAAGCTTGGCATAATGACCCCAAGCATCGAGAAACTCATCAAAATATAATCCCAACGGCTATTTTGATTGAGAGCGGCGAGCGTACCTGCTGTTACCCCTAACACGACTGCAAAGGCGAAGGCCACCATTCCCAATTTTATGGAAACAGGGAAAGCTGACGCGATTAAATCATTGACTGATTGGTCTTTATATTTAAAAGAGGGACCAAAATCTCCTTTGGAAAGATTTTCTAAATAAAGGAAATATTGTTTATATAATGGTTCATTTAAATGATACTTCGCTTCGATATTAGCCATGACTTCTGGCGGATAAGCGCGTTCAGAAGTGAACGGGCTGCCTGGGGCGAGACGCATCAAAAAGAAAGAAAAAGTAATCAAAATAAACAGCGTCGGCAAGGCTTCCAACAGCCGTTTAAAAATAAACTTGAGCATAACAACTCCAACCAAAATGGGCGAAAAGTGCGGTCAAAAAATACGACGATTTTTAACCGCACTTAAATACTAGCAACGAATTAATGTTTAATAATATAAAGGTTGCGTAAGTAAATATGATCTTGTGGATCTTTGCCTGAATAACCTTTTACATAAGGTTTCACTAAGCGTGGATTCACATAGTTAAAGATTGGCACGATACCGAAATCTTTTGCAAGAATTTCTTCGGCTTTCGCGTAGGCTTTTGCACGACCTTCTGCATCAGTTGCTGCGTAAGATTCTGCAATCGCTTTATCATATTCTGGGTTCGCGTATTTCGCGGTATTGTTACTCGAATTAGATAAGAAATAGTTGCCGAATGTTGTGGCTTGGTTGTAATCCGCATTCCATCCTGCACGTGCTGCATCGTAACGACCGGCACGACGGCTATCAATGTAAGTTTTCCACTCTTGGTTTTCTAATTTCACATCAATCAAACCTTTGGTGTTCGCTTTCCACATAGAAGCTGCAGCGATCGCCACTTTTTTGTGGTTTTCATTGGTATTGTAAAGAATGCTGAATTTCAACGGATTCGCTTTGCTGTAACCGGCTTCTTCTAAGAGTTTGATGGCTTCTTCATTACGTTGTGCCATTGGTTCTTTTGAATAAACAGGTTGTTGAATGAGCTGACCTTCTTCGATGTAAGTTGGGGTAAACACATAGGTTGGTGTTTGACCTTGGCCCAATACTTTATCGGTGATCACATTACGATCAAGGGATAAGTTTAGGGCTTTACGAATATTCACGTTATCAAAAGGTGCTTTCTTATTGTTTAATTCATAAGAATAGGTTGCAAGAGTACGTGTCGTGAATACTTCGCCAGGCAATTCTTTTTGCAATTTAGCAAACTGTTCTGGTGGTAAGGCGTAGCTCGTCATATCTAAATCGCCAGCACGATAACGCGCCACATCAGTACTTGGGTTTTCAATCGCAAGGAATGTTGCACTGTTAATGACAGTCTCTTTATCGTTCCAGTAGAGTGGGTTACGTTCAAATTCGATTTTTTCATTAATAATGTGGTTCGCCAGTTTATAGGCACCATTACCCACGTAATTTTCTTTTTTCACCCATGCATCCCCGAATTTTTCGACCACTTTTTGCGGTAATGGCAATAAGGATTGGTGAGTCGTTAAACTGACTGCATAAGGGACAGGATTGGTTGCATGAACAACAAAGGTGTAATCATCTTTTGCTTCCACGCCTAATTCAGCTGGTTTTTTCTTACCGTCAATGATGTCTTGCGCATTTTCTACTTGTAAATAACTTAAGTAACTTGCGTAAGGCGCAGCAGTTGCAGGATCCACTAAACGGCGCCACGCAAATACGAAATCGTGCGCGGTAACGGGATCACCATTTGACCATTTGGCGTCTTTACGTAAATGGAATGTCCAAGTTTTAAAGTCTGGTGTGTTTTCCCAGCTTTCCGCCACGCCTGGTTGAAGTTTACCTTCAGAGTCTGAGGTGACGAGTCCTTCAAGTAATTGATAAGCAACGTTAGATTCGGGTACACCTTCGGTTTTTTGTGGGTCAAAACTTTGTGGTTCAGCCCCATTATTGATCACGATATGTTGCTTTTCATCTAATTGAGTTCCTTCAGGCACTATAACTGCTTGCGCAGAATAGGAAAGAGCAAGAGCGATTGCTGAGAAGAGTAGTTTGTGTTGCATTTGAGCCTCCTTGTCATTAGGTGATATTTTTATAAAGAGTATTCCACTTATTAGCTCAAAAATTCATTTTTGTAAAGATTTGTCAGGAAATTATTTGAAGAAAAATTAAGTTTTGTGATTTGTATCTAATAAATCGCGAAAAAATTGCTAAAAGTGATGGTATGAAAGGATAAATCTAGAATGCATTGGTTTTCCCTATCGTAAATATTTTCTTGGACGAATTATCTTTTTAAAGCTAATTATGCTATCGTAAGACAGTCGAATTCAAACAAGTCCATTCAAGGAGAAGACAATGACAACTCAGTTAGATTCACTTCGTAAAATGACCGTCGTTGTGGCTGATACTGGCAATATTGATGCGATTAAAAAATACCAACCGCAAGATGCAACAACAAACCCATCTTTAATTTTAAGTGCTTCAGCATTACCACAATATGCACCATTAATTGATGAAGCGATTGCTTATGCAAAAGCTCAAAGTGCGAATAAAGCACAACAATTAATTGATGCAGAAGATAAATTAGCGGTAAACATCGGTTTAGAAATTTTAAAAATTGTCCCAGGACGTATTTCAACTGAAGTGGATGCGCGCCTTTCTTACGATACCCAAGCAACCGTTGAAAAAGCACGTAAACTTATCGCACTTTATAATGCTGCTGGTATTTCAAATAATCGTATTTTGATCAAAATTGCTTCAACATGGCAAGGTATTCGTGCAGCAGAAATTCTTGAAAAAGAAGGCATTAACTGTAACTTAACCTTATTATTCTCCGAAGCGCAAGCTCGTGCGTGTGCTGAAGCGGGTGTTTATTTAATTTCGCCATTCGTAGGTCGTATTTTAGACTGGTACAAAGCAAATACCGATAAAAAAGAATATGCTCCAGCAGAAGACCCTGGTGTTATTTCGGTAACCAAAATTTATAACTACTACAAAGAATATGGTTATAAAACGGTGGTGATGGGCGCAAGTTTTCGTAATGTAGGTGAAATTATTGAATTAGCAGGTTGTGACCGTTTAACTATTGCACCTGCCTTACTTAAAGAATTACAAGAAAATTCAACCGCACTTGTACGTAAACTAGAGTACTACAAAGGTGAAGTAAAAGCGAAACCTCAACCGTTAACTGAAGCAGAGTTCTATTGGCAACATAACAGCGATGCGATGGCAGTTGAAAAATTAGCAGAGGGAATTCGCAAATTTGCAGTTGACCAAGAGAAATTAGAAGCAATGCTTTCAGCAAAACTTTAATTTAATAGATAAAAAAGTGCGGTTAGAAATAACCGCACTTTTTATTTATGTAGGGAACAAAAGTCATTTTTGGAAAACTAAAAAGCATCGTTATTAAAAATAGCGAGCAGAAAAAGTCATCTAAGGGTTTCAATAAATTTTTTGTAGTTATCTTTCAAGTTGGTTAGAATAAAGACAATTTTTTGTAATAGGAAAGTGGAATGAAAAAAGCACCTTTACTTGCGGTAGGCTTAATGGCAACGGCTGTTTTAACAGGTTGTGCAACCAAAGCTGATGGTGAACGCAATGATAAATTAGAAGGTTTTAACCGTACGATGTTTGATTTTAACTATAAAGTCATGGATCGCTATGTGTTGGAACCAGCAGCAAAAGGCTGGCGTGATTACGTACCGACACCGGTCACAAAAGGTCTATCCAATGTGGCAAATAACTTGGATGAGCCAGTGAGCTTTGTAAACCGTTTATTAGAAGGTGAGCCGAAAAAAGCCTTTGTTCACTTTAACCGTTTTTGGATTAACTCAACCTTTGGTATTGGTGGCTTATTTGACTTTGCAAGTGCAAGTAAAGAATTGCAGGTTTATGATCAACGTAGCTTTGGTGAAACATTAGGCACCTACGGTGTAGATGCGGGAGCCTATATTGTATTGCCTATCTATAATGCGACGACACCTCGTCAATTAACGGGGGCAGTAGTTGATGCAGCTTATACCTATCCGTTCTGGAATTGGGTAGGGGGTCCGTGGTCACTTGTGAAATACGGTGTGCAAGCGGTAGATAAACGATCGAAGACATTGGACCAAACCGAGTTGCTAAATCAAGCACAAGATCCTTATGTTACTTTCCGCGAAGCTTATTATCAGAATTTAGAATTTAAAGTAAATGATGGCAAAGTAAAAGAAAGTTCACAGAAAGAGCTGTCTGATGATGTGTTAAAAGAGATCGACTAATCAGAATACTTAATGTTAAAGGAAATATCATGACTAAAATCATTCATACAGAAAAAGCCCCAGCCGCAATCGGCCCTTATGTTCAAGCGGTAGATTTAGGAAATTTAGTTTTAACATCAGGCCAAATTCCTGTTAACCCAGCAACGGGTGAAGTGCCGAAAGATATTGTGGCACAAGCGCGTCAATCGTTAGAAAACGTGAAAGCGATTATTGAACAGGCTGGTTTGAAAGTGGGTGATATTGTGAAAACCACGGTGTTTGTGAAAGATCTTAATGATTTTGCCGCAGTAAATGCAGAGTATGAGAAGTTCTTTAAAGAAAATAATCATCCTAACTTCCCTGCACGTTCTTGTGTAGAAGTGGCTCGATTACCAAAAGATGTAGGTGTGGAAATCGAAGCAATTGCTGTAAGAAAATGATAGGAAAGTGCGGTTAAAATCTGCAGATTTTTTCTACAATATGCTTTACAAGAGCTAGATTAATCACTATAATCTCGCTCCTAAATTACGCTTAGCGTAAAATTTCTGGTTGGTGCTTGACCTATTCAAGCCCCGTCCAAGACCGTAGGGAATGGTTAGCAATAATCGTCTTAATAATCCTACGTAGATGGTGAACAGAATAAGAATATTTCTTGCTTCTGGGCACCGAAGTCGTCCTAGTCTGAAAGATCACTCTTTCGATGAGGTAAATTAATTCCGAGAAATCGGAGTGTATTCAGGAGCTAAAAGCCAATGGCATTAAATCTTCAAGACAAACAAGCAATTGTTGCTGAAGTAAATGAAGCAGCCAAAGGTGCACTTTCAGCAGTAATCGCGGACTCTCGCGGTGTAACTGTTGATAAAATGACTGAATTACGTAAAGCAGCTCGTGAAGCTGGTGTAACAATGCGCGTTGTTCGTAATACTTTATTACGTCGTGCGGTTGAAGGCACTGATTTCGAATGCTTACAAGATACGTTTGTAGGTCCAACACTTATCGCATTCTCTAATGAACACCCAGGTGCAGCAGCACGTTTGTTCAAAGATTTTGCTAAAGCAAACGATAAGTTTGAAATTAAAGGTGCAGCCTTTGAAGGTAAGATCCAAGATGTTGAATTCTTAGCAACATTACCAACTTACGAAGAAGCAATTGCACGTTTAATGGGCACAATGAAAGAAGCTGCGGCAGGCAAACTTGTTCGCACTTTTGCGGCATTACGCGACAAATTACAAGAAGCAGCTTAATTATTAAGCGTTTCTTACTTCATTTAACTTTATTAATTTTAGGAATTGATTGTTATGTCATTAACTAACGAACAAATCATTGAAGCGATCGCTTCTAAATCTGTAACTGAAATCGTTGAATTAATCGCAGCGATGGAAGAAAAATTCGGCGTTTCTGCAGCAGCAGTAGCAGCAGCTCCAGCAGCTGGCGGCGCAGCAGCAGCGGCAGAAGAAAAAACTGAATTCGACGTAGTTCTTGCTGAAGCTGGTGCTAACAAAGTAGCAGTTATCAAAGCAGTACGTGGTGCAACTGGTTTAGGCTTAAAAGAAGCTAAAGACTTAGTTGAATCTGCTCCAGCTAACTTAAAAGAAGGCATTTCTAAAGAAGAAGCTGAAGCACTTAAGAAAGAATTAGAAGAAGCTGGTGCAAAAGTAGAAATCAAATAATTTTTGATTCACTTATGTCCTGTTTCTCAGGCTTAATGGCTGGTGGTTTACCATCAGCCATTTTGTGCTATCAAAAACAGCATAAAAAACAGATAGGCATTTTCCGTTTAATGGTATCTGTTTCCACTTAAATTAATCAGACGTTTTAATTTAAGTAGCCCACTACAGAAGTAAGGTTCAGAGTGCGGTATCCGAAACGGCGTCAATCTCCGATATAAATAAAAAACGTCAATCAATTTGACCGCACTTTTTTTATATCAACTCGGTCTCACTAAAATTTACAGAGGAAAACCAATAATGGGTTACTCCTATACTGAGAAAAAACGAATTCGTAAAGACTTCGGCAAACGTCCGCAAGTTTTAAATGTACCTTATTTATTAACCATCCAATTAGATTCTTTTGATAAATTCATTCAAAAAGATCCTGAAGGTCAACAAGGCTTAGAAGCTGCATTCCGTTCTGTATTCCCAATCGTAAGCAATAACGGTTATACAGAATTACAATATGTTGATTACCGTTTAGAAGAGCCTGAATTTGATGTACGTGAATGCCAAATCCGTGGTTCAACTTATGCAGCAGGTTTACGCGTAAAATTACGCTTAGTTAGTTACGATAAAGAATCTTCATCACGCGCAGTCAAAGACATTAAAGAAAGCGAAGTATATATGGGGGAAATCCCATTAATGACTGATAACGGTACCTTTGTCATCAATGGTACTGAGCGTGTTATCGTTTCACAATTACACCGTAGCCCGGGCGTATTCTTTGATTCTGACAAAGGTAAAACACACTCTTCAGGTAAAGTGCTTTATAACGCACGTATCATCCCTTACCGTGGTTCTTGGTTAGATTTCGAATTTGATCCAAAAGATAACTTATATGCGCGTATTGACCGTCGTCGTAAATTACCGGCAACCATTATTTTACGTGCGTTAGGTTACACAGTTGAAGAAATCCTAAACTTATTCTTCGACAAAGTAACTTTCGAAATCGCTGGCAATAAATTATTAATGACATTAGTGCCGGAACGTCTACGTGGTGAAACAGCGACATTTGATATCGAAGCAAATGGCAAAGTCTATGTAGAACGCGGTCGTCGTATTACAGCTCGTCACATCAAGGCATTAGAAAAAGATAATGTGACACAAGTTGAAGTGCCAACTGAATATATTGCAGGTAAAGTTGCAGCGAAAGATTATGTAGATCTTGAATCAGGTGAAATTATTTGCCCAGCAAATGGCGAAATTTCTTTAGAAGTGTTAGCGAAATTATCGCAAGCAGGCTATAAAGTGATCGAAACATTATTCACCAATGACTTAGATTACGGTCCATATATTTCCGAAACATTACGTGTTGATCCAACTTACGATCGTGTAAGTGCATTATATGAAATCTATCGTATGATGCGTCCAGGTGAACCACCTACACCAGAATCTTCAGAAGCATTATTCAATAACTTATTCTTCTCTGCAGAACGTTATGATTTATCTGCAGTAGGTCGTATGAAGTTTAATCGCTCGTTAGGTATTCCTGAAGGTGAGGGTACGGGTATTTTAAGTAACGACGATATCATTCGTGTGATGAAAAAACTCATCGATATCCGTAATGGTCGTGGTGAAGTGGATGATATCGACCACTTGGGTAACCGTCGTATTCGCTCAGTGGGTGAAATGGCTGAAAACCAATTCCGTATTGGTTTAGTTCGTGTAGAAAGAGCAGTTAAAGAGCGTTTATCTTTAGGCGATTTAGATGCGATCACACCACAAGACTTAATTAATCCAAAACCAATTTCTGCGGCAGTGAAAGAATTCTTTGGTTCTTCACAACTTTCGCAATTCATGGACCAAAACAACCCATTATCAGAAGTAACACACAAACGTCGTATTTCTGCATTAGGTCCAGGCGGTTTAACGCGTGAACGCGCAGGCTTTGAGGTGCGTGACGTACATAACACCCACTATGGTCGTTTATGTCCAATCGAAACCCCTGAAGGTCCAAACATCGGTTTGATCAACTCACTTTCTGCGTTTGCTCGTACGAACGATTACGGTTTCTTAGAAACACCATATCGTAAAGTAGTGAATGGTCAAGTAACCGAAGAAATCGAATACTTATCTGCAATTGATGAAGCAAACTACATCATTGCACAGGCGAACTCAAACCTTGATGAGAACAATCGCTTTACAGATGCATTTGTTACTGCTCGTGGTGAACGTGGTGAATCTGGTCTTTATAAACCAGAAGAAATTCATTATATGGACGTTTCAACCCAACAAGTGGTATCTGTGGCTGCAGCGTTAATTCCATTCTTAGAGCATGATGATGCGAACCGTGCATTAATGGGTGCGAACATGCAACGTCAAGCGGTTCCTACTTTACGTGCTGATAAGCCGTTAGTGGGTACAGGTATGGAAAAACCAATCGCACTTGACTCAGGTGTGGCGGTTGTAGCAAAACGTGGTGGTACTGTTCAATACGTTGATGCGTCTCGTATCGTTATCAAAGTAAATGAAGACGAAACCGTAGCAGGCGAAGCGGGTATTGATATTTATAACTTAATTAAATACACCCGTTCTAACCAAAATACCTGTATCAACCAAATTCCTTGTGTGAATTTAGGCGATCCAATTAACCGTGGTGAAGTATTAGCAGATGGTCCTTCAACAGACTTAGGTGAATTAGCATTAGGTCAAAATATCCGTGTGGCGTTCATGCCTTGGAACGGTTATAACTTCGAAGACTCAATGTTAGTTTCTGAGCGTGTTGTACAACAAGACCGCTTCACGACAATCCACATTCAAGAATTATCTTGTGTGGCGCGTGATACTAAATTAGGTTCTGAAGAAATCACTGCAGATATTCCGAACGTAGGTGAATCTGCATTAAGCAAATTGGATGAATCAGGTATCGTTTATGTGGGTGCTGAAGTGAAAGGTGGTGACATCTTAGTCGGTAAAGTAACCCCTAAAGGCGAAACGCAATTAACACCAGAAGAAAAATTGTTACGTGCAATCTTCGGTGAAAAAGCATCTGACGTGAAAGACTCTTCATTACGTGTACCAAATAGTGTAAGCGGTACTGTAATTGACGTTCAAGTCTTCACCCGTGATGGCGTAGAAAAAGACAAGCGTGCATTAGAAATTGAAGAAATGCAGTTAAAACAAGCTAAGAAAGACCTTTCTGATGAATTGGAAATCTTAGAAGCTGGCTTGTTTGCTCGTGTGCGTAATGTCCTTATCGCTGGCGGTATTGATGCGGCTCAATTAGATAAAATGGATCGCACCAAATGGTTAGAACAAACCATTTCAGATGAAGAAAAACAAAACCAATTAGAACAGCTTGCTGAGCAATATGAAGAATTACGTAAAGAGTTTGAACACAAACTTGAAGTAAAACGTAAGAAAATCATTAAAGGCGATGACCTAGCACCAGGCGTGTTAAAAGTGGTTAAAGTTTACCTAGCGGTGAAACGTCACATCCAACCGGGTGATAAAATGGCGGGTCGTCACGGTAACAAAGGTGTTATCTCAAAAATCAACCCTGTGGAAGATATGCCATACGATGAAAACGGCCAACCGGTTGAAATCGTATTGAACCCACTGGGCGTACCGTCTCGTATGAACATCGGTCAGATCTTAGAAACCCACTTAGGCTTAGCGGCGAAAGGTATCGGTGATCAAATCAATGCGATGATCAAACAAAAACAAGATGTTGAGAAACTTCGTGGCTATATGCAAAAAGCATACGATTTAGGTCATGGCGCACAAAAAGTGGATTTAAGCACCTTTAGTGATGACGAAATCATGCGTTTAGCAGAAAACCTACGTAAAGGTTTACCGGTAGCAACACCAGTATTTGATGGTGCGGATGAGCAAGAAATCAAAGAAATGTTGAAACTTGGTGGCTTACCAACTTCAGGTCAGATCACGTTATACGATGGCCGTACTGGTGAGAAATTCGAACGTCCAGTAACCGTAGGTTATATGTACATGCTCAAATTGAACCACTTAGTTGATGACAAAATGCATGCTCGTTCAACTGGTTCTTATAGTCTTGTTACTCAACAACCACTTGGTGGTAAAGCACAATTCGGTGGTCAACGTTTCGGTGAGATGGAGGTATGGGCACTTGAAGCATACGGTGCGGCTTACACCTTACAAGAAATGTTAACCGTGAAATCCGATGACGTGAACGGCCGTACGAAGATGTATAAAAACATCGTCGGTGGTAACCAACAAATGGATCCGGGTACACCGGAATCTTTCAATGTAATTATGAAAGAAATCCGTTCACTTGGTTTGAATATCGAGTTAGACGAAGAGTAATCGACAAACCTGTCTTCCCCTGTTTTCAGGGGAAGCAAAAGGAAGAAATCGCCGAAGTGCGGTTAAAAAACAAAATATTTTTGACCGCACTTTGAAACCCTTAACTCCGACAGGAGACTATTTGTGAAAGACTTAGTTAAGTTTTTAAAAGCACAATCAAAAACAAGTGAAGATTTTGATGTGATTAAAATTGGGTTAGCTTCTCCAGACATGATCCGTTCTTGGTCATTTGGTGAAGTTAAAAAACCTGAAACAATCAACTATCGTACGTTCAAACCTGAGCGTGATGGTCTTTTCTGTGCACGTATTTTCGGGCCAGTAAAAGATTACGAATGTTTATGCGGTAAATATAAACGCTTAAAACACCGTGGTGTGATTTGTGAAAAATGTGGTGTTGAAGTTACACAAACTAAAGTACGTCGTGAACGTATGGGCCATATCGAATTGGCTTGTCCAGTTGCACACATTTGGTTCTTAAAATCACTTCCGTCCCGTATCGGTTTATTGCTTGATATGCCGTTACGTGATATTGAACGTGTGCTTTACTTTGAAATGTACATCGTAACCGAACCGGGTATGACCGATTTGGAACGTGGACAGTTATTAACTGAAGAACAATTCCTTGATGCAGAAGACCGTTGGCAAGATGAATTCGAAGCGAAAATGGGTGCTGAAGCAATTCAAGATTTACTTAAAGGTATTGATCTTGAAGTGGAATGTGAAAAATTACGTGAAGAGTTACAAGAAACTAACTCTGAAACAAAACGTAAGAAAATCACTAAACGCTTAAAATTATTAGAAGCTTTCCAACAATCTGGTAACAAACCAGAGTGGATGGTGATGACTGTGTTACCAGTACTTCCACCAGATTTACGTCCATTAGTACCATTAGATGGTGGTCGTTTTGCAACGTCTGACTTAAACGATTTATATCGTCGCGTGATCAACCGTAACAACCGTTTAAAACGTTTATTAGATTTAATCGCACCAGATATTATCGTGCGTAACGAAAAACGTATGTTACAAGAATCTGTTGATGCGTTATTAGATAATGGTCGTCGTGGTCGTGCGATTACGGGTTCTAACCGTCGTCCATTAAAATCACTTGCGGATATGATCAAAGGTAAACAAGGTCGTTTCCGTCAAAACTTATTAGGTAAACGTGTTGACTATTCAGGCCGTTCTGTAATCACTGTAGGTCCATACTTGCACTTACACCAATGTGGTTTACCGAAGAAAATGGCATTAGAATTATTCCGTCCGTTTATCTATGCAAAATTAGAAAGCCGTGGTTATGCAACTACAATCAAAGCGGCTAAGAAAATGGTTGAGCGTGAAGACGCGATCGTTTGGGATATCTTGGCAGAAGTTATTCGTGAGCACCCAATTCTATTGAACCGTGCACCAACACTTCACCGTTTAGGTATCCAAGCGTTTGAACCACTTCTAATCGAAGGTAAAGCAATCCAGTTACACCCACTCGTTTGTGCTGCGTTCAACGCGGACTTCGACGGTGACCAAATGGCGGTTCACGTACCATTAACACTTGAAGCGCAGTTAGAAGCGCGTGCGTTAATGATGTCAACCAACAACGTACTTTCACCAGCAAACGGTGATCCAATTATCGTTCCATCACAAGACGTGGTGTTGGGTCTTTACTATATGACCCGTGAAAAAGTAAACGGTAAAGGCGAAGGCATGTTATTGCAAGATCCGCGCGAAGCTGAAAAAGCGTATCGCACAGGTGAAGCAGAATTACATTCTCGCGTTAAAGTACGTATTACTGAATATGTGAAAAATGAAGCTGGCGAATTAGAAGAGAAAACCACATTAACCGATACCACTATCGGTCGTGCAATCTTATGGATGATTGCGCCGAAAGGCATGCCTTATTCATTGTTCAACCAAACATTAGGTAAAAAAGCTATTTCTAAACTCATCAACGAAGCTTATCGTCGTTTAGGTTTGAAAGAAGCAGTAATGTTTGCTGACCATATTATGTATACCGGTTTTGCTTATGCTGCACGTTCAGGTTCTTCTGTGGGTATCGACGATATGGTTATCCCAGAGAAAAAATACGAAATTATTTCTGCAGCGGAAGAAGAAGTGGCAGAAATTCAAGAACAGTTCCAATCTGGTCTTGTAACAGCTGGCGAACGTTATAACAAAGTCATCGATATTTGGGCTGCAGCGAATGAGCGCGTAGCGAAAGCGATGATGGAAAATTTATCTCAGGAAGAAGTAATCAACCGTGAAGGTAACCCTGAGAAACAAGCCTCTTTCAACAGTATCTTTATGATGGCTGACTCTGGTGCGCGTGGTTCTGCAGCTCAGATTCGTCAGTTAGCAGGTATGCGTGGTTTGATGGCGCGTCCAGATGGTTCGATCATCGAAACCCCAATTACAGCGAACTTCCGTGAAGGTTTGAACGTACTTCAGTACTTTATTTCAACCCACGGTGCGCGTAAAGGTTTGGCGGATACCGCATTAAAAACAGCAAACTCTGGTTACTTAACTCGTCGTTTAGTTGACGTAGCACAAGACTTAGTGATCGTTGAAGATGACTGTGGTACGCACGAAGGCTTAGTCATGACCCCATTAATCGAAGGTGGTGATGAGAAAGTTCCACTTCGCGAATTAGTGTTAGGTCGTGTTGTGGCTGAAGATGTGTATAAACCAGGTACAGAAGAAGTCTTAATTGCACGTAACACCTTATTAGATGAAAAACTTTGTGATGTGTTAGATGCAAACTCAGTGGACAGCGTAAAAGTACGTTCTGTTGTAACTTGTGATACTGACTTCGGCGTATGTGCGAAATGTTATGGTCGTGACTTAGCGCGTGGTCACCTCATCAACCAAGGTGAAGCAGTCGGTGTTATCGCTGCTCAATCTATCGGTGAGCCAGGTACACAGTTAACCATGCGTACGTTCCACATCGGTGGTGCAGCTTCTGCAGCAGCGAAAGAATCTAGCGTACAAATCAAAAACAACGGTACTTTACACCTTGCTAACGCGAAATTCGTTGTTAATGACGAAGGTAAATTAGTTTTAACTTCTCGTAATACTGAATTAACCGTTACAGATGAATTTGGTCGTACGAAAGAACACTATAAAGTGCCTTACGGTACCGTATTGAATAAAGCAGATGGCCAAGAAGTATCAGCGGGTGAAACAGTAGCAAACTGGGATCCACATACCATGCCAGTTGTCTCTGAAGTATCAGGTTTTGTGAAATTCATTGATATCGTGGACGGTTTAACCGTAACGCGTCAAACTGATGAATTAACTGGTCTTTCTTCTATCGTGGTACAAGACGTGGGTGAACGTGCAACTGCAGGTAAAGATTTACGTCCAACTATTAAATTAGTTGATGCAAAAGGTAACGATATCTTCTTACCTGAAACTGACGTTATTGCACAATACTTCTTACCAGGTAAAGCAATCGTAAGTTTAGATGACGGTGCGGAAGTGAAAGTGGGTGAACCACTTGCACGTATTCCACAAGAATCTGTAGGTACTAAAGATATTACCGGTGGTCTTCCACGCGTTGCTGATTTATTCGAAGCACGTAAACCGAAAGAGCCTGCAATCTTGGCAGAAATTTCAGGTATCGTGTCCTTCGGTAAAGAAACCAAAGGTAAACGTCGCTTACTAATCACCCCAACTGAAGGTGAAATCTACGAAGAAATGATTCCAAAATGGCGTCAGCTCAACGTATTTGAAGGTGAGATGGTAGAACGTGGTGACGTGATTTCTGATGGTGCAGAGACTCCACACGATATCTTACGTTTACGTGGTGTTCGTGCTGTAACTGAATATATCGTGAACGAAGTACAAGAAGTTTACCGCTTACAAGGGGTAAAAATTAACGATAAGCATATCGAAGTTATCGTACGTCAAATGTTACGTAAAGCAGTTATCACCAAAGCTTATGACAGCGAATTCCTCGAAGGGGAACAAGTTGAAGTGGCTCGCGTGAAAATTGTGAACCGTAAACGTGAAGCTGAAGGTAAACCACCAGTTGAATTCGAACGTGAGTTACTTGGTATTACCAAAGCGTCATTGGCGACAGAATCCTTCATTTCTGCGGCATCGTTCCAAGAAACCACTCGCGTGCTTACTGAAGCAGCGGTAGCGGGTAAACGTGATGAATTACGCGGCTTGAAAGAGAACGTAATCGTAGGTCGTTTAATCCCTGCTGGTACTGGTTTTGCGTATCACCAAGGTCGTCACAAAAAACGTATTGTAGACGATGTTGTAATTAAATTGTCTGAAGACGATGAAGCAGCAATTGCTGATGAATTCGTGATGACAGCAGATGATGCAACAACTAACTTAGCAGAAATGCTTAATATGGCAGATGATGCAGAGTAATCGCTAATTGCTAAAAAAGAAAACCCGAGTTTAGGCTCGGGTTTTTTATTATCTTAATACAGAAAGTGCGGTCAGTTTTTGATGCGTTTTTCGTTTGGAAAAGTATCGTAAAAATGACCGCACTTTCTTTTAATCAATAAAAAAGCCACCTTATCGGTGGCTTTGAAATATTTTGCTTAAGCTGAGATTACCAACCTTTTACAACACCATCTTTAAAGTGTTTTTTCGCTTCTTGGTAAACTTCTTCAGTTTGGTATGCTTTCACGAAATCTTGGATCGCTTTGCTGTCTTTGTTATCAGTACGCGCAACGATGATGTTTACGTATGGAGAATCTTTATCTTCTACGAATACGCCATTATCTTGTGCATTTAAGCCAACTTGACCCGCATAAGTGTTATTTACAACAGCAAGATCAACATCATCTAATGCACGAGCTGCAACAGAGGTATCTACTTCAGAAATTTTTAAGTTTTTCGGATTTTCAACGATATCTGCGACAGTTGAAAGAAGATCGTTAGAATTTTTAAGTTTGATTAAACCTTGTTTTTCAAGAAGGATTAATGCACGACCACGGTTTGATGGGTCATTTGGCACCACAATTTTCGCGCCATCTTTTAATTCATTTACATTTTTGATGGTTTTAGAATAGCCAGCAAGCGGGTAAACAAAGGTGTTACCAACGATCACTAAGTTGTTCAAGTTCTTCGCTTTTACATCTTCATCTAAGTAAGGTTTGTGTTGCATTGCGTTAGCATCTAAATCGCCTTTAGATACAGCAGTATTTGGTAATGCGTAGTCATTGAATAAAACAAATTCAACATTTAAGTTGTATTTGTCTTTTGCTACTTTTGCCGCGGTTTCGGCTACTTGGTGTTCAGGACCCGCCATTACACCAACTTTGATTGATGTTGCTGCAGGTGCAGTTGATGCTGCATCTGCTTTTTTCTCTTCTTTACAACCTGTTAATACTAATGCTGACGCGATAGCAGTGATAGCAAATAAGTTTTTTAATTTCATGTTTTTTCCTTGTTGTGAATAAAATGGTATAGAAAATAATTAACGGTGATCCACTCGTTTTGCGAGCGTGTCGCCCAATTTTTGACTGAGCATCACGATAATCACGATAACAATCGTTGCAGCCCAAGTTACCGATGGCATATTACGATAGACGCCATAGTTAATGGCGAGGCTTCCTAAGCCGCCACCGCCTTGCGTTCCCGCCATTGCGGTATAGCCAATTAATGTCACGAAAGTGAGCGTAATAGCATTAATGAGCGTAGGTAGGGATTCAGGCAAATAGAATTTACGAATAATTTGCCAATTGGTTGCACCCATGGCTTTTGCTGTTTCAGTCAAACCGGTTGGAATCTCAAAAAGCGCATTACTCGTAAGACGTGCAAAAAATGGCGTTGCGGCTGCACTTAATGACACAATCGCCGCATTAGAACCAATACTACCGCCAGGAAGTAACCAACTGGTAAGCGGAATTAAAGCGAGTAATAAAATAATATAAGGAATTGAACGTCCGATATTAATAATGACGTTTAAAAACGCATTGAGCTTTTTGTTTTCTAAAATCGCCCCTTTATTGGTTAAAAAGGTTAAAAAACCCAGTGGTAAGCCTAATAAAGCGGCAATTAATGTCGATAATACTGACATATAAATTGTTTCAACGGTCGATACCGTTAATAAACTCACAAAATTATCGGGGAATTGTTGGCTAAATGTTGCCCATAAATCATTGAACATAGCCTAGCACCTCTACTCGAACGTTATTTTCCATTAAATAAACTTTGGCTTGCGTAATCGCATCTTCATCACCTTCAACCTCCGCAATGGTAAAGCCAAATTTTACGCCACCGGCATAATCAATTTGTGAGGTTAAGATACTGAGCTCTACGCCAAATTTTTTCGATGCTTGAGAAAGTAATGGGGCATCGACGGAGCGACCAGTAAATTCAAATTTGATGATCGGATACGATTTGGCATGTTTTGGTGTATCAGATAGATTTTCTAAATATTCTTCCGGCAAGGTAATGTGGAAAGTCGAACTGATAAATTCTTGGGCCAATTCTGTTTTCGGATTAGAGAAAATTTCGCTAACTGTGCCTTGTTCAATGAGACAGCCTTTATCAATTACGGCAACTTGATCGCAGATGCGTTTAACCACTTCCATTTCATGGGTAATAAGAAGAATGGTGATACCTAAAGTGCGGTTGATTTCTTTTAATAATTTTAGAATGGATTGAGTTGTAGCCGGATCTAATGCGCTAGTCGCTTCATCACAAAGTAAGACTTTTGGATCGCTTGCAAGTGCACGCGCAATCGCTACACGTTGTTTTTGACCACCAGAGAGATTAGCAGGATACACATTATGTTTATCACTTAATCCAACAAGCGCTAAAAGTGCGGTCGTTTTTTCTTGAATTTCTGCTTTTGATTTATTTTCTAATTCAAGTGGCAATGCCACGTTTTCAAAAACGGTTCGAGAGGTTAACAAATTAAAATGTTGGAAAATCATACCGATTTGACGGCGTGTTTTCACTAATTCTGCTTCAGAAAGTTGAGTCAGATCCACATCATCGATGAGCACAGCACCGTGAGTCGGTCTTTCTAATAAGTTTACACAACGGATAAGTGTACTTTTACCTGCACCAGAGGCGCCAATGACACCGCAAATCTGTCCCTTAGGCACATGTAATGAAACATTATCAAGTGCGGTCAGTTTTTTATCTGGAAGTGTAAAAATCTTCGTAATGTTATTTAGCTTAATCATATAAGCCCTTGTTCTCAGTTAATATTTGAATTTCATTTGTATTCTAGACGTCTAGAATGCTGTGTCAATATCTTAGGGGATCTTTTTTAGACGGATCGGTTATGACTTATTATTGCTTATATTAAGAATAAAAGGGATAATTTTGTTCTTAGAAAAAGATAAATGAGAAAATATATGAAGAAAGCTGTTTTTTTAGATCGTGATGGCACTTTAAATATCGACCATGGTTATGTTCATAAAATTGATGATTTCCAATTTATTGAAGGCAGCATTGATGCATTAAATGCATTAAAGGAAATGGGGTATCTTTTGGTTTTAGTGACCAATCAATCAGGCATTGCTCGTGGATATTTTTCAGAAGATCAGTTTTTACAATTAACAGAATGGATGGATTGGTCATTAGCTGATCGTGGTGTGGATTTAGATGGTATTTATTATTGTCCTCATCATCCAGAAGGGAAAGGCGAATATAAAGAAGACTGTGAATGCAGAAAACCAAAATCAGGTATGTTACTAGAGGCAATTAAAGCGCTGAAAATCGATCCGGCACAATCTATTATGGTCGGGGATAAGATTGAAGATCTTAAAGCAGGCATTGGCGCAAAAGTGAAAACAAATATTTTAGTGCGAACAGGCAAACCTATTACAGAAGAGGGAGAGAATCTCGCTGATTATGTTTTGGATTCCATTGCAGATTTGCCAAGAATAGCAAAACGATTAATTAAGTAACAAAAATGATCTATTTTTTGTGCGAATAGGCGAAAAGATCTTCAACTAAGAAAAAATTTACATTTTTTTACAAAAAGATCTTGCAAAGGCATCTGAAATGCCTATAATACGCCCCATACAACGACGCGCTG
>MKXX01000010.1:0-471741 GCA_001914055.1 Parahaemophilus parainfluenzae
GTGGTCCCACCTGACCCCATACCGAACTCAGAAGTGAAACGCCGATGCGCCGATGGTAGTGTGGGGCTTCCCCATGTGAGAGTAGGACACCGCCAGGTAGTGAATGTGAACCCCGAGCTGAATAGCTTGGGGTTTTTGTTTATGGAGTTTTATTATATTTGAATTTGATAAGTTAAAGTGCGGTAGAAAGTTAGTCTGTTTTTACGTAAAGAATATATAAAAAGGAGCTTATCCCCATTATCTGGGGATAGACTCCTTTAATCTTTTAAGAAAATAGCTTATTCCAGAAAGAACAAACAAATTCTCTTTCTTCTATAAATTCTGAATCATCAACAATGACAGGCTTTCCTAATAAGTTTAGGTGATGGATTTTATTACGTAGTGTCACGTAGCAGGATTTGAGCTTTTCACACTCTGCTAGAGAAATAATGTGATATTCTGCCATTGAATCAAAGATACGGACGTTATCAGACCATTTTGTTAATATTGGATTAGCTGGGGCATTTGCGAGCATCAGATACTGGGCGATAAATTCAATATCGGTAATGCCGCCACGATCTGTTTTGATATTAAAAAAGCCTTCTTTTGTATGAGATAGATGTTCGTACATTTTTTCACGCATGTCTCTTACTTCAATTTTTAGCTGATTAATATCTCTTTGAGCAGAAAGTACATTACAGCGAATTTTTTCAAATTCTGCTTTTAATTCAGTTTCACCAAAAATAGCACGGCTACGGACAAGCGCTTGTTTTTCCCAAGTCCATGCTTCATTGAGTTGATAGTTTTCAAATGCTTGAAGCGAACAGCCTAATAAGCCCGCATCACCTGAAGGTCGTAATCGCATATCAACATCGTAAAGTACGCCTGCACTGGTATTCATACTAAAGATGCTGACAATTTTTTGAGCCAATCTCAAATAGAATTGATTGCTATCAATGGATTTCTTTCCACCAACAGTCAGGCTTTCAACGGCTTGATATAAAAAGACTAAATCTAAATCGGATTTATACCCGAGTTCAATTCCGCCTAGTTTACCGTAGCCAATGACTAAAAAGCCTTTTTCTGTTTTACCTACTAGATGTTCCGGTACACCAAAGCGTTGACTGACTTGTTGCCAAGCAAAATTGACAACGGCATCAATGATTGCTTCAGCCAGATAAGTGAGATGATCGCTCACTTTCATAACAGGCAGTACGCCAAGAATATCTGCCGCTGCAACGCGTAATAAAATAGACTGTTTGAATTGGCGTAAACCGTCAATAAATTGTTCTTCATCATCTTGCGGTAATCGCAGCATATATTGCTTCAATTCATCAGGATATTGTGTGAACGGCAATGGATTACGTAGCGCTTCAGTATTTAATAATTCATCGAGTAGAATAGGGAAACGAGCGACTTGTTCGGCAATCATCTGTGATTGCGCACATAGTTCAATAAGCTGCTCAATGGCTTGAGGATTTTCTAAGAGTAATTCTAAATACGTCGTTCTACTCGCAATTTTATCGACAATGTTGAGGATGCGTGGCAATAAAGTGCGGTAATTTTTTTGTTCAAATATTTGAGTGAAGATATTTGGTAATAAGTGAGCTAGAACTTCTCGACCTCTAGAGCCAATAACACGGCGCGCAAGCCCCTCTTTGAATTGAATAAGTTTATCTAAGATATCGGAAATTGCGTCATCATCAATGTGATTATCAACCAACATTTGTTCAATGTCATCAAGATCACTTTCTAAAAAATCAATCCACCGATTATTGTCATCGGTACGTTCATCTTTTTCTTCACCAATTAATGCATCAAAAACTGACCGCACTTTTTGTTGGTGTGCTTGTAGTATTTGATAGAAATCATCCCAGTTTTCAATTGGATAAGATTTCATCGTAGTTTGATTGTTCTCATCTAAGCGAGTGTATTCTCGACAAGCGACCATTAATCTAAGGCGATTTTCTTCATCAGTTGGGAGAAGTTGCGTTTGTTGATCATCAATAGCTTGTAGTACGTTTTCAGTACGACGAAGGAAGATATAAGCGTCTCTTAATTCATGATATTGTTGAGGCGTAATTAAACCAAGATCCCGTATTTCGGGCAGAAGTTTAAGCAATTCATGTTGTTGGAGCTTAATCTCACGTCCACCACGAATCAGTTGAAAAACTTGCACAATAAATTCGATTTCTCGAATCCCGCCTGCGCCTAGTTTAATATTGTCTTTTAAGCCACGACGACGCACTTCACGCTCAATTTTACCTTTCATTTCACGTAAAGCTTGAATCACACTAAAATCAATATAGCGTCGATATACAAAGGGACGAAGTAATTGTTGCAAGGTTTTTACATTAGGATCTTGTGCATCAGCGCCTAAAATACGCCCTTTGATCATAGCATAGCGTTCCCAGTCTCGCCCTTGATCTTGGTAATATTGCTCCATCGCAGAAAAACTTAAGGCAAGCGCACCGCTGTCGCCAAAAGGACGAAGGCGCATATCCGTACGATAGACAAAGCCATCTGGCGTAAATTGATCCAAAGCATTGATAAGACGTTGTCCTAAACGGGTAAAGAATTTCGCGTTATCAACGGCTCGTCTTGCCCCAACAGTTTCACCTTGTGAAGGGTAGGTGAAAATTAAATCAATATCAGAGGAGAAATTTAGCTCAAAACCACCTAATTTTCCCATACCCAGAATATAGAGTTGCTGAGGATTGCCATTTTCATCACAAGGCGTGCCCATTTCTTCGCAAGCTTGTTTGTACAGCCAATCTCTTGCACCGATGATAAGACTTTCAGCAAGTTGAGAAAGACGAATAAAAATTTCTTCTACGGTGGCAAGATTCAAGCTTTGACAGAAACTGAGTTTCGCCATTTCTTGATTACGAAAATCTCGTAGCGTTTTGTAAAGCTGTTCTTCGTTTTGGATAGTGGAGAGTTGGTCAGCTAAACGGCTAGCGTAATGTTGACAATCTGAAAGTTGAGGAGGAGTTTGCCACCATTGAGCTAAAAAGTGCGGGTGTTTTTTTAAGACTTTTTCCAAGAAATCAGACAGACTAATGGCATAGTTGATTTGTCCGATTGGTGTTGTGAGATCGGCTACGTCTCGTTCGATTTGTTGGGGTATTTCATCAAGATTCATTGCAGGGAAATGTTGGCAAAGCACTTCGCCAAGTTGAATGAGTTTTTCAGTCGAAAGCGGAAGTGAAAGCGCCATAATTTACCCCTTAAAATGTTCGTCAATCTTGCGTAGTACGATTTCTTTGGCTTGTTGCGGTTGCAGACTATCTAGCCAATTTACTGGTGTTTTCCAGCCGCGCAGCCAGGTGATTTGTCGTTTGGCTAATTGGCGAGTCGCACAAATGCCACGGAAGACCATTTCTTCATGATCATAGTCACCACGTAAATATTCCCACATTTGGCGGTAGCCCACACAGCGGATAGAAGGCAAATCTGGATGGAGATCTTCTCGTTGATAGAGTTTTTCAACCTCTTCTTGGAAACCTAATTCGATCATTTTATGGAAACGTTGTTCGATACGTTGATGTAATACCGCACGATCTTCTGGTGCAATCGCGAATTGTAAAAATTGATAAGGCAATTCTTCGCCTTTTTGTTCGGTTAATTCCGTTAATGATTTACCCGTTAAATAGAATACTTCTAATGCGCGATTAATGCGTTGTGAATCATTTGGATTAATACGCTCTGCTGAAATAGGATCAATTTTTTGTAATTCTTGATGAAGAGCTGGCCAGCCAAGTTCTTGCGCTTTTTCTTCAATTTCTAAGCGTAAATTTTCATCAGCTGATGGAAGAGGAGAAAGTCCTTCAATCAATGCTTTGTAATACAACATCGTGCCACCAACCAAAAGTGGAATTTTGCCTTGCGCGGTAATATCAGCCATTTCTCTGAGCGCATCGTCACGAAAATTCATCGCAGAATAACTTTTAGCGGGATCTAAAATATCGATTAAGCGGTGAGGAGCAAGAGCAAGTTCTTCTTTAGAAGGCTTTGCCGTACCAATATCCATGCCTTTATAAATTAATGCAGAATCGACACTGATCACTTCCACTGGCAGGCTTTGACGTAATTGAATAGCAAGATCTGTTTTTCCTGAGGCCGTCGGTCCCATCAGAAAAAGTGCGGTTGGTTTGGAGTCAGTTTTTTGTGTCATATTACAAATCAGTTAAAAAAGGCTGCCAGTTAATCGGTTTCAGTAATGTATTAAATTTTTCTTGATGAGCTTTATTCAGTAAGCGTTCCGTTTCGCTTAATAAGCTGACCGCATCCGCTAACACTTGAATCGGTTTTACCTCTAGCGTCTGACAAAGTGCGGTCAGAAAATCAGACATATTTTCTAGATGTTCAGCAAGTAGGCTCACCACACATTTTTGTAAATTTTGTGTACGTAAAACCGTAGGCACTTTGTTTAGAGTGAGACGTAGCTGGGCTTCATTTTCAATAAATTCAAAACCACTTTGTTGGAAAAAAGCTTTTTGTTTTTTCCATTGTTCAAATTGTTTTTCATCTAAGCGGAAAATAATCGGAATGAGCAACGGCTGTTGTGAAATTTCACTTTGTTGTAAGGTTAATTCATAATTTAAGGTTTGCAATTTAGCTAATGACATCAAATAAAACTGCTGATTTTGTTGTAAAAGCAATGCTTTATTTTCAATTAATGCTAATGCGCGTAAATAGCCCGTTTCACTTGCCTGTGGAAGTTGTTGTTCAATGACAGGTGTTGTTAAAAGTTGAGAATTTTCCGCAGGACGTACTAATTCACCATATAAGCGTTGTTCCGTCTTTGTAGGTTGTTCACGATAACCATATGACGGAACGTACTCACTACGGTTTGAAAAGTGTGGCCGATTTTCTGATTGTTTTTCGCGAGGCTGATGATGATTCGAAGCGAAAATATTGTGTCCCGCTGCCGCCCGATTGGGTTTCGGTTCATAGTTAGGTTTATATGAAGCCAAAGGCTCTCTTGCCTCATTTATCGCTGGAGCTAAATCCAATTCAGCTTGAGGAATAATATTGAGCGCATTTGTTACGCCTTGGCAGATAAAGTCATGAATTAAGCGAGCTTGATGGAAACGAACTTCATGTTTTGTAGGGTGTACGTTGACATCGACATCATGTGGATTGAGGTCGATAAATAGCACAAACGCAGGATATTGTTCAGTATGCAAATGTTCTGCATAAGCTTGGCGAATCGCGTGGGTGATCACTTTATCACGCACCATTCGTCCATTGATATAGCAATAGCTCAAATCATTTTGAGAACGTGTAAACTCAGGTGTCGCCACCCAGCCAGAAAGATGCAGATCATCATGTTTCCAATCAATGCGCAAGGCATGTTGAACAAAATCATCGCCACAAATGGCGGCAACGCGTTTTAGTTGTTGTTCTTCATTCGTTGCAGGACGATATTGTCGAATAATTTTGCCGTTATGTGTGAGCGTAAAAGCAATATTAAATTTTGCTAAAGCAATTCGGCGAATGACTTCATCAATATGAGCAAATTCTGTTTTATCAGTGCGTAAGAATTTACGGCGAGCAGGCGTGTTAAAAAAGAGATTCGCGACTTCAACTGTTGTGCCGATTGGATGAGACGCGGGTTTAATTGTAGTTTCCATCTCTCGCCCTTGTGCATAAACCTGCCACGCTTCATTTTGCTCTGCAGTGCGAGAGGTAAGTGTGAGACGAGAAACCGAGCTGATACTGGCTAGGGCTTCACCACGAAAACCTAAACTTAAAATGGCTTCGAGATCATCAAGATCGGCAATTTTACTGGTTGCATGTCGAGCCAGTGCGAGGCTTAATTCTTCTTTAGGAATGCCACTGCCATTATCTCGAATACGAATCAGGCTAGCGCCGCCGTTTTCGATATCGATATGAATTTTATTGGCTCCAGCATCAAGGCTGTTTTCCACCAATTCTTTCACCACAGAAGCAGGGCGTTCGACCACTTCACCTGCGGCAATTTGATTAGCCAGCTGTGGAGAAAGAATTTTGATTGCCATAGGATTCCTTATTTTTCTTTAAGTTTGATTTTTTGCCCAGTCACGACTTTGCCGTTTTTCAATGTTGGATTCAGTTTTAAAAGACGATTAACCGGTACATTGTATTCACGAGAGATAGCATAGATAGTTTGATCGGCTTTCACTGTATGGTAAAGCGGGATTTCTTTCTTATTATCATCTTTCTTCTCATTTCCTTTTGAAGAAGTGTCTTTTTTATCGTTACCTTTTTTCTCAGGCTCTTTTTTATTCTCAGCTTTTTCTTGTTTTTGATCTTTTTTAGAAACGGCTTTTTCAGCTTCAACAATCTTGCTGTTTTTTCCTTTGTTATCGGCTTTGGCTTTATCATCCGATTTAGGTTTTTCTTCTACCTTTTTACCTTTGCCGTTATCAGGAATTTTAATGGTTTCATTCAACCAAAGTTCTTTGCGTTTCAGTTTATTTAACTCAATAATTTCCCTGACTTTCACATCATATTTGTTCGCCAGGCTACCAATGCTTTCACCTGGTTTCACTTTATGGCGAATACCGCTGTCTTTGACATCGGAAGTGTGGTCTGATTTTTCGGTGTTTTTCTCTTCTTTTTTAGTTGGTTCTTCCGCTTTTTTGCCTTTGCCATTATCAGGAATTTTAATGGTTTCATTTAGCCAAAGTTCTTTGCGTTTCAGTTTATTTAACTCAATGATTTCACTGACTTTGACATCATATTTGTTCGCCAGGCTACCAATGCTTTCACCGGATTTCACTTTATGGCGAATACCGCTGTCTTTGACATCGGAAGTACGGTCAGATTTTTCATTGTTTTTATCGTTTGATTTTGTTGATTTGCTGTCTTGCTCATCACTAGGTGGAACGGCAATTGCTTTTAAATTACCATTACGATAAGCAACCAAACCTTCGTAAATCATATAAGCAATACGACGACGATAAGCAATGGTATTCAGTTTCTGTTCTTCTTCCATATTGGAAAGGAAACCTGTTTCCACCAGAACAGAAGGAATATCGGGTGAACGCAATACGCCAAGGCTCGCATGTTGTGGAGTGTTGCGACTTAATGAGGTCACGCGAGCAAAGCGACGTAAAATGCTGTTGCCGAGTTCATAACCTGTGCGTTGGCTGTGGCCAAATTGTAGGTCGAGTACAGTTTGATCTAAATATTTGTCATTGTTATTGGAAAGTACTTTTCCTGCGCCGCCTAAAAGCTCAGAGCGTTTTTCATCATCTTCTAACCATTGACCCATTTCATCGTTGGCACGGCGATTGGACAGCACCCAAACAGATGCGCCACGTTGGTCTGAATTAAGAGAGGAGTCCGCATGGATAGACACGAGAAAATTTGCTTTGTATTTACGTGCAATTTCAGAGCGTTCTGGCACGGAAATGTAGTAATCGCTACTGCGTGTTAAAACGCCTTTGAAATTAGGATCTTTATCTAATAAGGCTTTTAATTCTCGCGCGATAGAAAGGGTGACATTCTTTTCATAAATGCCGAGATTTTTTCCGATAGCACCGGGATCTTTACCACCGTGGCCAGGATCAATCGCAATTGTCCATTGTGGGGCGGCAAATACGGTAGTAGAAATTAGAGAAAATATTCCAAAAAGAAACGAAAATTTTGCTTTCATGTAAGTCAGTTTTATAGTTGTGTCAAAATATGCTCGCCCACTGAGTTTTGAGCAATTAGCGTAATGTTGCGAGCATCGTCGTAATAATCAATATTCACCAGTAAATCAGCCTCAGGCAGAATACCTTCGCCTTTTTCTGCCCATTCGATTAAGCAGATGCAATTTTGGCTGAAATAATCACGAATACCCATAAATTCCAATTCTTCAGGATCGGCAAGACGATATAAATCAAAGTGATAAATCATTTTCCCTGCAATGCTATATTCTTCTACTAACGTGTAAGTAGGGCTTTTGACATTGCCTTGGTAGCCTAAACCTTGCACCATTCCGCGAGTAAGGGTGGTTTTTCCTGCACCAAGATCGCCATTAAAATAAAGCACAATGGCATTATCTTTCGGTTGTTTTACAAGCGCTTCTGCCAGTTTTTTACCAAAACGGAGCATCGTGCCTTCATCAGGAATGTATTGGGTTAATTCGGTCATTCTTAGAGTGATTTTTTAGGTTAAAGTTTCTGGGGAATTTTATCGTATTTTGAAGGGAATATGTAGGGAAAATACAATAAAAAAATCCGCCACTTTTCAGCAACGGATTGAGAATTTGGAGCGGGAAACGAGGCTCGAACTCGCGACCCCGACCTTGGCAAGGTCGTGCTCTACCAACTGAGCTATTCCCGCAGGGCATCATGTGAAAGTTTGGAGCGGGAAACGAGGCTCGAACTCGCGACCCCGACCTTGGCAAGGTCGTGCTCTACCAACTGAGCTATTCCCGCATTTCACATTGGTGAATGAGGCAACATTATACGAAAAAATTTATTCAACGCAAGCGCAGATTTTGCAAATGATTGAGTTTGCCTAAGTTTTCATCAACCCAGATTAATAAAGTGATCACGGTAGTAAGCTAACTCTTTTATTGACTCTCGAATATCATCAAGGGCTAAATGAGTATTGCCTTTTTTGAACCCATCTAAAATTTCTGGTTTCCAGCGAGAAGCCAATTCTTTTAATGTGCTGACATCCACATGACGATAATGGAAATAATCGGCTAAATCAGGCATATATTTATAAAGAAAGCGTTTATCTTGTGCGATGCTGTTGCCACAAATCGGTGAAGCACCTTTTGGTACCCATCGTTTTAAAAAATCTAATGTTTGTAATTCAGCCGCACGTTCGGTGAGTTTGCTCGCTTTGACACGGTCAACTAAGCCATTTGCTGTATGGGTTTTTACGCACCATTCCGACATTTTGTTTAATAATTCATCACTTTGATGTACGGCAATCACAGGCCCTTCCGCTAAAATATTGAGATCTTTATCTGTCACGATGGTTGCGATTTCAATAATTCGTTCTTTTTCAGGATCTAATCCTGTCATTTCTAAATCGATCCAAATCAGATTTTGTTTATCTAATTGCATAATATAAGGTATCCTATGAACATTTTGTAATCCCGTTTATTTTAACGAAAAACATCGGAAAAAACGACCGCACTTTATGAGCAAACGTAAACTAACGCAAAATCAAACTCGTCGAATTCAATCAAATAACGCGAAAGCTTTGCATCGCCACAAGAAGAAAGAAGTGGAATGGCAAGATGATATGCTAGGCGAAAGCCAAGATGGGGTAGTGGTCACGCGTTATTCGGTTCATGCAGATGTAGAAAACGCGCAAGGCGAAATTTTCCGTTGTAATTTACGTCGTACACTTTCTAGTCTCGTGGTTGGAGACAAAGTGATTTGGCGACAAGGCAATGAGCAGCTCCAAGGTGTGAGTGGCGTGATTGAAGCTATTCACCCAAGACAAAATGAAATTGCTCGTCCAGATTATTATGATGGGCTGAAACCGATTGCGGCCAATATCGATCGTATTATTATTGTTTCTGCGGTTGTGCCAGTACTTTCACTCAATATTATCGATCGTTATTTAGTGGTGTGTGAAAATGCGGGGATCGAGCCTGTCATCGTGGTAAATAAAGGCGATTTACTGAATTCGGAGCAAGAGCAGGAAGTGGAAAGTCAGTTACAGATTTACCGTGATATTGGTTATCAGACCATCATCATTTCTGCTGAAACCGGAAAAAATATGGAAAAATTGACCGCACTTTTAAGTGATGAGACTTCCATTTTTGTAGGGCAATCAGGGGTAGGCAAATCCAGTTTAATTAACCATATTTTACCAACCGTCAATGCGCAAGTCGGTGGCATCAGCGAAACCTCAGGCTTGGGACAACATACCACAACTTCTTCTCGTTTATATCATTTGCCACAAGGTGGTAATTTGATTGACTCACCAGGTATTCGTGAGTTTGGTTTATGGCATTTGGAGCCAGATCAGATCACCAAAGGCTATCGTGAATTTCAATATGTCTTAGGTACATGTAAATTCCGAGATTGTAAGCATTTGAACGATCCTGGCTGTGCATTACGTGAGGCTGTCGAAGCAGGTCGGATTTCACCTATACGCTATGAGAATTATCATCGCCTTATTGAAAGCTTGAGTGAGACGAAATCACAGCGTCATTTTTCTGTATAGTAGACAAATTACTGTAAATTAGGTATAAATTACGCCGAATTTCGTGACGTAGCTCAAGTTTTTTTGTGTTTAGCCTTGATTATTGGGCATTTAATAGAGATACTACAGCGGATTTATAGATTAAATTTTACAATTACTATAAGAGGTAACATTATGTTCTCAAAAGATGTAGAAATTACAGCTCCTAATGGTTTACACACTCGTCCAGCGGCGCAATTTGTTAAAGAAGCGAAAGCATTTGCTTCTGATGTAACAGTGACCTCCGGTGGTAAAAGTGCAAGTGCGAAAAGCCTATTTAAGCTACAAACCTTAGGCTTGACACAAGGAACTGTAATCACCATCTCGGCGGAAGGTGAAGACGAACAACAAGCCGTTGAACATTTAGTCGCATTAATTCCTACTTTAGAATAATTTACGATTAGCCATAGGATTTCTATTCTATGGCTATTGTTTATCTAACCTTTAATAAATTATCTCGGAAGGTAAAAGTATGATTACAGGTATTCCAGCATCACCAGGTATCGTTTTTGGTAAAGCCTTAGTATTAAAAGAAGAAAAAATTGTTCTTGATACGCAAAAAATTTCAGAAGATCAAGTTGAGGCAGAAGTTGCCCGTTTTTATGCGGGCCGTGAAGCGGCCGTTGAGCAACTTAATTCTATTCATCAACGTGCATTAAAATCCTTAGGTGAAGAAAAAGCGGCTATCTTTGAAGGCCATTTAATGATCCTTGAAGATGAAGAGTTAGAAGAGGAAATTATTGATTATCTTCATTCAAACAAAGTGAATGCGAGTGTGGCAGCAAGTAAAATCATCGATCAACAAGTTGAAATGTTGTCTGAAATTGATGATGAATACTTAAAAGAACGTGCAGGTGATATTCGCGATATCGGTAATCGTTTAATCAAAAATATTTTAGGCATGCATATTGTGGATCTTGGTGATATTACCGAAGAATCCATCCTTGTGGCTTATGATTTAACTCCATCAGAAACCGCTCAATTAAATTTAGAAAAAGTATTAGGTTTTATCACGGATATTGGTGGTAGAACATCGCATACCTCAATTATGGCTCGTTCACTTGAATTACCGGCCATTGTAGGGACAAATGATGTCACAGCACGAGTGAATACAGGTGATTATCTTATTTTAGATGCGGTAAACAACCGTGTTTACGTGAATCCGACTCAAGCTGAAATTGACGAATTAAAAACCTTAGAAGCAAAACTCGCTGAAGAAAAAGCAGAATTAGCGAAATTAAAAGATTTGCCTGCAGTGACCCTTGATGGTCATAAAGTCGATGTAGTGGCTAATATTGGTACGATTCGCGATTGCGAAGGTGCACATCGTAATGGTGCTGAAGGGGTAGGTTTATACCGTACAGAATTCCTCTTTATGGATCGCGATCAATTACCAAGCGAAGAAGAGCAATTCATTGCTTATAAAGAAGTGGTTGAAGCAATGGAAGGTCGTTTAGTGGTATTACGTACCATGGATATCGGCGGTGATAAAGAGCTTCCATATTTAAATTTACCAAAAGAAATGAACCCATTCTTAGGATGGCGTGCGGTACGTATTGCTCTTGATCGTCGTGAGATTTTACATGCGCAATTAAGAGCGGTATTACGTGCGTCTGCATTTGGTAAACTTGCTGTGATGTTTCCGATGATTATTTCGGTAGAAGAAATTCGTGAATTAAAATCAGTGCTTGAAACCTTAAAAGCAGAATTGCGTGCAGAAGGTAAAGCTTTTGATGAAAATATCCAAGTGGGGGTCATGGTTGAAACACCATCTGCAGCGGTGAATGCGAAATTCTTAGCGAAAGAAGTGGATTTCTTTAGTATTGGTACAAATGATTTAACGCAATATACCTTAGCCGTTGACCGTGGTAACGAATTAATTTCTCACTTATACAATCCAATGTCACCTTCAGTACTTGGTTTGATTAAACAAGTGATTGATGCCTCTCATGCTGAAGGTAAATGGACTGGTATGTGTGGTGAGTTAGCTGGTGATGAACGTGCAACTTTATTGTTACTCGGTATGGGCTTAGATGAATTTAGTATGAGTGCCATTTCTGTGCCGCATATTAAGAAATTAGTGCGTAGTGTGAGTTACCAAGAGGCGAAAGCATTGGCAGATGAAGCATTACAAAAACCAACAGCAGCTGAAATTGAGCAATTAATTCAAGCTTTTTTAGCAGAAAAGTCGTTAAACTAGATACAAAAACAGAGTTTTACGTTAAAATACCAGCCATCTTTAATAGATAGGAGATTAAAATGGGCTTATTTGACAAATTATTTGGTTCAAAAGAAAACAAAACAGTGGAAGTCGAAATTTATGCGCCACTTTCTGGTGAGATTGTGAATATCGAAGATGTACCAGATGTTGTTTTCTCTGAAAAAATCGTGGGTGATGGTATCGCGATTCGCCCAACAGGTAACAAAATTGTGGCGCCTGTTGATGGTGTAATTGGTAAAATTTTTGAAACCAACCATGCGTTTTCAATGGAATCAAAAGAGGGTGTTGAATTATTCGTTCACTTCGGTATTGATACCGTTGAATTGAAAGGTGAAGGATTCACTCGCATCGCACACGAAGGTCAAAGCGTAAAACGCGGCGACACAGTAATCGAATTTGATTTAGCAACATTAGAATCAAAAGCAAAATCAGTTTTAACACCAGTGGTTATCTCTAACATGGATGAAATCTCATCTATCGAGAAAAAATCGGGTGAAGTGATTGCTGGAGAATCGGTTGTTTTAAGTTTAACAAAATAAGATTTATAGACTAAAAGATCCGCTTTAAATAAGCGGATTTTTTTATCCTTATTCTTTTTTAAAGAAGGTAAAGATGATTTATCGATTAACTGGCCAAGTACAGCATTATGCATGGGGCGGAAAAAACTATATTGCATCATTAATTGGATTACATTCAGCGAAAGATCAACCTTGTGCAGAGTGGTGGTTAGGTGCTCATCCATCAGCACCTTCTGAAATTGAGGATGTAACAGGTAAGCAATCCCTTATTGAATTTTTATTGCAAAATCCGACCGCACTAGGACAGGTAAGCCGTCAACAATTTGGTGATGAACTGCCTTATTTGTTAAAGATTTTAGATGTTGAAAAGCCGTTATCGATTCAATTGCATCCGACTAAAACCCAAGCTGAAAAGGGCTTTGAGGCTGAAAATGCAAAAGGCGTGGCATTAACAGACAGCACTCGGACTTATAAAGATAGAAATCACAAACCAGAAATGATGATTGCTTTATCTGATTTCTGGCTTTTACATGGTTTTAAAACAAAATCTCAAATTCTTGCCACATTAAATGCGCGTCCCTCTTTGCAACCTTTGGCTGAAAAACTTGGCACACAAAACCTTGCTGAATTCTATGCGGATGTGATGTTGGCGGATCAATCAACGCTCGCAAATTGGCTATTACCCATTATTGAAGCCAATCAACAGCCTTATAAAAATGGCGAGTTGGCACTTGATAATCCTGATTATTGGGTGCTTTATACCATGGAAGCCATGGCAATTTTGCCTGAAAAATTAGATGCTGGCTTGGTGTGTTTTTATCTCTTTAATATCGTACATTTGAAAGAAGGGGAAGGTATTTTCCAGGATGCAGGCATTCCTCATGCTTATCTTCGCGGACAAAACGTGGAGTTAATGGCCTGTTCTGATAATGTGATTCGTGGTGGCTTAACACCAAAATATGTCGATATTGTTGAATTATTAAAAATTGTCGATTGTTGTGAAGTAATACCTCAAATTATCTCAGCCGCACCTCAACATCAGTCAGAATTTACTTATAAAACGCCAGTAAACGATTTTGCTTTAGCTCAAATTCGTGTTGAACCACTACAACATACTGAATTGATTCTTCAAAGTGCAGGCATTTTATTAGTGATGAAAGGTGAGCTAAAAATACAAGAAAAATCAACCGCACTTACCTTGAAACAAGGTGAGTCAGCATTCATTACAGCAGATTCTAACCTTGAGATAATGAGTGAAAAAGGCGGTTATGCCTTCTTGGCAAAATTGCCATAAAAATTAATGTGATAAGTATCACGATTTGATAACTTATCGCTAGATTAGCCAAAGATTTTAGGTATAGTGGGCGTCATTCAGGCGCCCTTTTTTATATGTCTAAATTGCATTGGGAGTTTTTATGTTGTTGCCTCGCTATTTTGAAGATCCGCAAACCTTGCACGTGAATACCACACCACATCATGCTTATTTTATTCCTTTTTCTTCAACAGAAAGTGCGGTCAAAAAGACACGAGAATTTTCCCCTTATTTTACCTTACTAAATGGCGAATGGGATTTTGCTTATTTTGAAAGCTATACTCACTTACCTCAAGATTTTCTTCGTTTTTCCTTTACGGATAAAATCCCCGTTCCATCCAACTGGCAAAACTATGGTTATGACAATCATCAATATACCAACGTAAATTATCCTTTCCCTTTTGATCCCCCTTATGTGCCCATTGAAAATTCTTGTGGGTTGTATCATCGCGTCTTTAATGTCGAAATCAATGCAGAAAAACGGTATCTCTTAAATTTTGAAGGGGTAGATAGCTGCTTATTTGTTTATGTGAATCAACAATTTGTAGGTTACAGCCAAATTAGTCATTGCACGAGCGAATTTGATATTACTGACTTTTTACAACAAGGGGAAAACCACTTACATGTTCTCGTGTTGAAATGGTGTGATGGTAGTTATTTGGAAGACCAAGATAAATTCCGAATGTCTGGTATTTTCCGAGATGTTTATCTGTTAGAGCGAGAAAGAAATTACCTACAAGATTTCTTTATTCAAATGCAATTGAATAAAGACCTTACCAAGGCTCAATTACATGTGGCCAGTCAGTTTGTAGAATGCGAACAATCCATTTCTTGGCAATTATTTGATCCTCAAGGCAAATTGATAACTGAACAAAAGGGACATGCATTTCATGCTGAAATTGAAAATGCACAATTATGGCATGCGGAGAACCCTCGTTTATACACGTTGATTTTGCAATACGGCTCTGAAGTGATTTGCCAAAAGATCGGCTTGCGTCATATCGAAGTAAAGAATGGTGTCATGTTATTTAATGGGCAAGCGATAAAGTTTAAAGGCGTTAATCGTCATGATAGCGATCCGAAAACCGGTTACGCCATCAGCCGCGAACAAGCGTTGCAAGATTTACGCTTAATGAAACAGCATAATTTTAATGCTATTCGTACCGCGCATTATCCTAATGCACCTTGGTTTACTGAATTGTGTGATGAATATGGTTTTTATGTGATTGCAGAAAGTGATATTGAATCTCACGGTACGAATGCAGTCTATGTAGAGTCGCCAGAAACAAGCATTTTATTAGGGGTAAAAACAGAGATTGATCATGACGCAATTCGTCAAAAAACAATCGACAATTATTGTTATATGGCTCGAAGCCCCGAATTTAATCAAGCCATTTTAGACCGCACTTATGCCAATGTTGAGCGAGATAAAAATCGGCCTTCTGTTGTGATTTGGTCATTAGGAAATGAAAGTGGTTATGGTGAGAATTTTGAGCAAGCAGCTGCATGGGTGAAACAGCGCGATCCAAGTCGCTTAGTGCATTATGAAAATGCGATCTTTCAACATTCAGTCCATCAAAATAACACATCCAATTTAGATTTTCATAGCGAAATGTATACCAGCACGGAAGAATTGGATGCTTATTTTGCCGATACTCAAAATCAAAAGCCGTATCTTTTCTGTGAATATTTGCATGCGATGGGGAATTCTTGCGGAGATACGGAAGATTATTTTCAAGCCATGGAACGACACGCAGGCACTTGTGGTGGTTTTGTGTGGGAGTGGTGCAATCATTCCCCTTATTTGCCAAATTCAAGCAGAATGGGCTATGGCGGTGATTTTAATGACACTCCAAATGACGGTAATTTTTGTGCTGATGGATTAGTGACGGCTGACCGTCAAATTCAAAGCAATTTGTTGGAATACAAAAATGTGTATCGTCCACTTCGAGCTACCTTAAAAAATGGTCATATTGAACTCAAAAATTATTTGGATTTTACGGATGCGGCAGAGGCTATTTCGATTCATTATCAAATAACAGAGGACTTTTCGGTTGTACAAGAAGGCCAAATAGATGATTTAAACATTGCGCCAAAATCAACCTCACTTTTGCCTTTAACATTGCCGGCAAGTAACGGTTCATTACAAGTTTTAACATTGACCTATCATCAAAAAACAGAAACGAGTTTAATTCCTCAAGGGCACAGTTTAGGATTTGATCAGCTCATTTTGTCAGAGCAACCACATTTATTCGCTGATGATCTCAAATCAAATTTCCAACCGATTTCTGTTTCAGAGCATGCTAATTTAATTTCAGTTAAAGTGGCAGATGTTGAATATCAGTTTGATCAATATAAAGGCACTATTCATCAAATTCGTAAAGCGGGAGAGCCTTGGTTGAATCAACCTACTGATTTCAATATCTGGCGAGCGCCTTTAGATAATGATAGTTTAATTAAAGTACATTGGCTTGCTGCAGGTTACGATCGTGCGACGAGTCGAGTCTATGATTACCGTTTAACCGAGCAGGAAAGTGCGGTTGAAATTACCTTTAAATTAGGATTGGTCGCCGTATCAAAAGCACGAATATTGACATTGAATGTGGTGTATCGTATTGAACAAAATGGATTACTTTGCATCAATATTCATGCTGAAAAACAACCGCACTTGCCATTCTTACCTCGCTTTGGTTTGCGTTTTTTCCTTAATCAAGCCTTTAATAAAGTAGATTATATAGGCTATGGCCCAATAGAAAGTTATCTGGATAAACATCACGCCACGGCTTTCGGTCGTTATAAGACAACGCCAGAAAGCAATCATGTGCCTTATTTAAAACCACAAGAAAATGGCAGTCACTATGGTTGTCGTGAAGTGAAGGTAGCAAATTCGTCTGATTGCTTTACCGTGCAAAGTCATACGCTTTTTAGTATGAATGTTTCCCCTTATTCTCAAGAAGAATTGGGCAGTAAAAAGCACCAATATGATTTGGAGAAAAGTGGCAGTACGATCTTGTGCATGGATTATAAAATGAGTGGGGTAGGCTCCAATTCTTGTGGACCCGCATTAAAAGCGCAATATCGTTTGAATGAAACAGAATGGGATTGGGCGATCTCGTTACAAATTAACTAAGATGAAATAAAAAAGTGCGGTTGAAATTAACCGCACTTTTATATTTTTAGCAATAATTAAGCAACAACGTTAAATTGTTCTTTCATTAATGCTTCGAAATCAGTGCAACCGCCGATTGGTTTTTCATCAATAAAGATTTGTGGCACAGTTTCCACTTCTTTACCGACAGATTTTGATAAATCTGCTTTAGAAATGCCTTCAGCGATAATATCTACATAGCGATAATCGAAATCCGCTACTTCACCTTTTAATTTTTCAGCAAGGTTTTTTGCACGTACACAATAAGGGCAGCCTGGACGACCAAAAATAACTACGAACATAAAATTTTCCTTTTATTTAAACAAAATTCCTAATGATTTTACTCTATTTCCACAAAAGCAGAAATCATTTTTCAGGATTATTGTGATTGGTGTAATATATCAACTCCTCTTTTCCTAAGGATATAACTGAATGAAATTATTGATGCTTTGCCGTGAGCCTCGCCTTTATAGCTGCCAGCGTTTAAAAGAAGCAGCGGAAAGTTGCGGGCATCAAATGGATATTTTGGATCCTAATCGTTGCATTTTAAAACTCGACAAAAATCAACCGCACTTTTCTTTGTATTATCAACAAAATGCAGAAAGTGAACCCTATTTATTGCCTGATTATGATGCTGTGTTACCACGCTTTGGGACGACAAGCACCCAAATGGGCTGTGCGGTATTGCGACATTTCCAAGGAAAAGGCGTCTATTGCCTTAATAAAGAACAAGCATTTTTAGCTGCTCGCGATAAATGGCGCAGTTTGCAGATGTTATTAGAGCAAGGTATTGCAGTACCGAATTCAGTCTTATCCGGTTGTGAAGTTGAGCCGAAACAAGCCATTAAGCAAACAACCGCGCCAATGATTATTAAAACCTTAAAAGGATCACAAGGTATTGGCGTGATTTTAGCCGAACATCCACAAAGTGCGACCAGTATTTTAGAAACGTTAAAAGATGCGAATGTGCCTGTTTTATTGCAAGATTTTGTCGAAGAGGCAAAAGGGACAGATATTCGCTGCTTTGTGATCGGTGATAAAGTCGTCGCTACAATGCAGCGTATTGGACAGGATGGCGAGTTTCGTGCAAATTTTCATCGTGGTGGCACTGCAGAAAAAGTTAAACTCACTGAAGAGGAAAAATCCATCGCCATTCGTGCAACTAAAGCCTTAGGGCTTGCGGTAGCCGGTGTTGATTTGATTCGTTCAAAAGAAGGGTTATTGGTGCTTGAAGTAAATGCTAGCCCGGGGTTAGAAATGATTGAGAAGACCAGTGGCATTGATATTGCATTGCAGATGATCTTGTTTTTAGAACAGCAAGTGAAACAATAAAAGAAAAGGGCGAACTATATCATGTTCGCCCTTGTTGTTTATCCTTTTGCGTCTTGTTTAAAATCGTAATTTGGTGGTAATTCCGGCATCGTATTTTCTTCATCAAAAGGCTCGCTTGCCGGTTGATGGTGAAATTCTTTGCTATCGTGAGCCGGTTTTTCTTTACCTAATAATTGCGGTTGTAATTTGATAAAACTACTTTTATCTGAAAGCCACACATCAATAAACGCTTGTGTAAATTTTTGATCGAATTCGTGATCTAACACGGTGTCATTTAACACAAAATAGCCTTTATCCGCTAAGGCAACAAAATTTAAGATGTCGCTTGGTGAAAAATCAGGAAAGATTTCCTGCATTTTTTTCAGCCATGCGGTGGTGTCATCTTTACTTAAGTTTTGGGCTTCCATTTCTTTAGTTAAAGCAATGGCGAAATTTTTCCCTTCAACTGGTTTCTCATATTTAATCGAAAACATTAACGGACGTTCATTCTTTTCATATGACCCCGTTTCAGAATATAAGCCGACAGTATAAACATGGAATGGCCCCCATGTGTATTCAGCGTTGCCAACTGGTTGCCATTGGGCAAAAAGTGCGGTGGAAAATAAGGCTGAAATGGCAGCAATAATAAATTTCAGTTTCATAGTTTTTTTCATATCAAAAATATTGCCGTGATTATAACAAAAAAGCCCTCTAAAAAAACACAAATAAAAAGGCAGGAATACCTGCCTTTGACATCAAATTATTAGGGGAGTTTATTTTAAGCTACCCACCATATCTTCTGGACGAACCCATTTGTCGAAATCTTCGGCTGAAACTAAGCCTAAGTTAATCGCTTCTTCACGTAAGGTTGTACCGTTTTTGTGTGCCGTTTTCGCAATTTTCGCTGCATTTTCGTAACCAATGTGTGTATTAAGTGCGGTTACTAACATCAATGAATTTTCCAATTGTTGTTTAATGCGTGGGTAGTTTGGTTGAATACCGGTTGCGCAGTGTTCATCAAATGATACGCAAGCATCACCCAATAATTGTGCAGATTGTAAGAAATTCGCCACCATGACAGGGTTAAATACGTTTAATTGGAAGTGACCTTGTGAGCCAACGAAAGAGATAGTGGTATCGTTACCGAATACTTGTGCACATACCATGGTTAATGCTTCACATTGAGTTGGGTTTACTTTACCCGGCATGATTGAAGAGCCTGGTTCATTTTCAGGAATTAAAATTTCACCGATACCAGAACGTGGGCCTGATGCTAATAAACGAATGTCGTTTGCAATTTTGAATAAGCTCATCGCTAATTGTTTAATTGCACCATGTGTTTCAACGATCGCATCGTGTGCAGCTAGCGCTTCAAATTTGTTTTCAGCAGTCACAAATGGTAAGCCAGTGAATTTTGCAATGTAATCCGCTACTTTTACATCATAGCCTTTTGGTGTATTTAAACCAGTACCTACTGCAGTACCACCAAGTGCTAATTGGCTTAAGTGTGGAAGGGTATTTCTCAGTGCACGTAAACCGAAATCTAGTTGTGCCGCATAAGCAGAGAATTCTTGACCTAATGTTAATGGGGTTGCATCCATTAAGTGAGTACGGCCAATTTTTACCACATCTTTAAATTCTGCTGATTTTTTAGCAAAAGTTTTTTGTAAACGTTCTACACAAGGAATGGTGTGTTCAACCACTTTTTTGTATGCCGCAATGTGCATTGCAGTTGGGAAAGTATCATTTGAAGATTGGGATTTGTTCACATCATCATTTGGATGAATGAATGATTTTTCACCTAATTTACCACCATGTAAAACGTGAGCACGGTTAGCCACTACTTCGTTCACGTTCATGTTTGATTGTGTACCTGAACCGGTTTGCCAAATGACTAATGGGAATTGGTCGTCTAATTTTCCTGCAAGGATTTCATCACAGGCAGTTGCGATTAAATCACGTTTCTCAGCAGGTAATACACCTAAATCACAGTTTGCGAAAGCAGCGGCTTTTTTCAAATAACCGAAAGCTTCAATAATTTCGTGTGGCATAGAGGCTGCCGGACCAATTTTGAAGTTGTTACGGGAACGTTCGGTTTGTGCTGCCCAGTATTTATCTGCAGGAACTTGAACTTCGCCCATAGTGTCTTTTTCAATACGAAATGCCATGTGATACTCCTATCATCAAAAATAAAAACAAATTTCGAAAATTCTAACACCTACGAGTTATGAATGGAATGTAACATAAAGGTAAAAAGTCACTTTTGTGATATAGATCATAAAAGTGCGGTAAAAAATTTTCGTGTTTTTTCTATTTGCGTTAATCACCTTGTTGATGATTTATTTTTTAGTGCTTTTTTGATAAAATCCGCCAGTTTACAAAACGATAAATGGAGAAGTCACAATCATGGCAAAAAACGCACAATTTTATCTCTTAAATCCAGAAAAGAAGATAACAGTTGAGCAACTTGCCTGTGATCTTGCCGCTCAAGCGTGGCGTTTAGGCAAGCGAGTATTAATCGCTTGCGAAACAGAAGAGCAAGCATTTTTAATTGATGAAGCATTATGGCAAAGGGATCCGAATGAGTTTGTGCCTCATAATCTTTCAGGCGAAGCAACGCAATATGCACCGCCAATTGAGATTAGTTGGAAAGGCAAACGCAATGCCCAACGCCGCGATTTGCTGATCAATTTGCAAATGGAAGTGCCAGATTTTAGCCACAGCTTTACACAATTAATTGATTTTGTACCGGTAGAAGAAACGCAAAAAGCTCAAGCGCGTGAACGTTATAAAATTCTTCGCTCACAAGGTTGGACCCTTTCTACTGAAAACACTTAATATTTTTAACTTTAAAACCTAGGAAATTAACATGAGTTTAAACGCTAAAGTGGCTTTAAGCCTTATTCTTGGCGCAAGCACCTTATTATCTGCTTGTGACAATAAAGAAAATACCTCAACTCAAGTTGAGAAAGCAGTAAGAATACCGACATCAACAGAAAAAGCAGAAAGTGCGGTTGAAAAATCAAAAGAATTAGTGGCTGAAACTAAATCAGCCGAAAAAGTCGTTGAGAAAACAGAAACCACAGAAGCTAAAGCAGACGCTAACAAAGTAGATGTAAAATCAGACGTCGTGAAAGCCGAAGTTAAAAAAGAGGCGAAAGCGGATGATGTGGCAGAAAAAGTATCTGAGAAAAAGGAAACTGTTGTAGCACAACAAGCGGCAACGGCTCAGAAACCACGCGTAATTCCTACTGAAAAAGCATCGAAAGAAAGTGCTAAACATAAACAGAAAAAAGCGGTATTGAATGTGTTAGAAAAACAATATAAACAAGTTCGTTGTTCTGCTGACGCGAAAAATTTAAGTGGCGATAGTTTCTGCCGTCAAGAAGAACGCCGTTTATTCTTAGAAATTCAACGCATTAAAGATGAATTAAGAGGGATTGAGGCATAATCTCATTCTTACCAATATGAGGGCGTGATCAAATCGCCCTCAAAATAAAAAATAGATTTTTTGTGACCGCACTTTATGAACGATATTACCTTTTACCAACGTTTCGAAGCAGATATTCTCGCTGGACGTAAAACCATCACCATTCGGGATAAATCTGAAAGCCATTTTAAAGCAGGTGATATTTTGCGTGTAGGTCGATTTGAGGATAATCAATATTTCTGCACGATTGAAGTGTTAGGTGTGTCGCCGATTACTCTTGATGAACTAACGGAACAGCATGCAGCTCAGGAAAATATGGGATTGGAAGAATTGAAAGAAGTGATTCGGGGGATTTATCCGAATCAAAGACAATATTATATTGTCTTATTTAAAGTAATTCCTCCAGAAAAATTCTATATTATTGGGCAAGGTAAATATAGTTCAAAAGAATTTTATGAGAGACTAAATTTATTACCTAGATATCACCATAATTTTGAATTAGTTTTTCTTTCATATACCGAAGATCTATATGAAAGATTTGGAGATGAATTAGACTATATCAATACTGTTATTATTACAGATGAACAGATAAAGAATGAGCAGGAATTTATTCATGTAATTCAAGAGAATGATTTTCTTACTCAGGAACGAGCTATTTTTGCTCTAGAATTGACAATTGCATTTCTTGTTTCTGCTGAGATCTTTAACCAGTGGAGATATGAGGATTTATCCGAGTTTATATCTGATTTTAAATCATCAAATATAAATTCTTTAGAATGCTCTTCTTGGGTTGACTCTATGGATGACTTATTCAGTTGTTCTAAGATAAATATTTCTAAAATATGTATGTCTAGCAAGTTTTATGAGATAAATAAAATTTATTCTTTTTTATTTTTTGAGAATTTTAATTTTGATCAAGACTATTTTAGCTCAATAATGTCAACCTATGATTTAAATGAGAAATTTGTAAAAGAAAAAATATCAGATTCAATTCCAGAGCAAAGAGTTATACCATTTTTATCTATTTGGAATCATGATCATACGCTAGGTTTTTCTGAGCGATTTAAAATAGCAACAGTAATAATTTAATCAAGTAGTACACTAACTTGTATTTTATCGAAAGAGAGCAACAATGACACAAAAATTCGAAATGGCAGACCGTTTTAATCCGTCTGCGGTAGAGCAAGCCCTTTATCAACATTGGGAAGAGAGCGGTTATTTTAAACCGTCTGAAAATGAAAACGCGCCGAGCTATTGCATTGCGATTCCGCCGCCGAACGTAACAGGTTCCCTACACATGGGGCATGCTTTCCAACAAACCTTAATGGATACCTTAATCCGTTTTAACCGTATGGAAGGGCATAACACCTTATGGCAAGCGGGGACTGACCACGCAGGTATCGCAACCCAAATGGTGGTGGAGCGTAAAATTGCGGCTGAAGAAGGCAAAACTCGCCACGATTATGGCCGTGAAGCGTTTATCAACAAAATTTGGGATTGGAAAGCCTATTCAGGCGGCACAATCAGCCAACAAATGCGCCGTTTAGGTAACTCAATCGACTGGGAACGTGAGCGTTTCACTATGGACGATGGTTTATCAAATGCGGTGAAAGAAGTGTTTGTTCGCTTGCACGAAGAAGGGTTGATTTACCGTGGCAAACGCTTAGTAAACTGGGATCCAAAACTTCACACCGCGATTTCTGATTTAGAAGTAGAAAACAAAGAGAGCAAAGGTTCTCTTTGGCATTTCCGCTATCCGTTAGCGAACGGTGCCAAAACGGCAGATGGTAAAGATTATTTAGTGGTGGCAACCACGCGTCCAGAAACCATGTTGGGCGATACAGCGGTTGCAGTGCATCCGGAAGATGAACGTTATCAATCTTTAATTGGTAAAACTGTGGTTCTGCCGTTGGCAAACCGTGAAATTCCAATCATTGCTGATGAATATGTGGATCGTGAATTCGGTACCGGTGTAGTGAAAATCACCCCTGCGCACGACTTTAATGACTATGAAGTGGGCAAACGTCACAGCTTGCCGATGGTTAACGTATTAACCTTAAACGCAGATATTCGCGATGAAGCGGAAATTATCGGTACTGACGGTAAACCACTTGCAGGATATGAAGCGATTATTCCCGCTGATTACAGAGGTTTAGAGCGTTTCGCTGCGCGTAAGAAAATCGTGGCAGATTTTGAAGCGTTGGGTTTATTAGACGAAATCAAACCGCATGATTTGAAAGTGCCTTATGGCGATCGTGGCGGTGTGCCGATTGAGCCGATGCTAACTGACCAGTGGTATGTGAGCGTGAAACCGCTTGCTGATGTGGCAATTAAAGCGGTGGAAGACGGCGAAATCCAATTCGTGCCAAAACAATACGAAAACCTTTATTTTTCTTGGATGCGTGATATTCAAGATTGGTGTATCTCTCGCCAACTTTGGTGGGGACACCGTATTCCAGCGTGGTATGACGCGGAAGGAAACGTTTATGTTGCGCGTAACGAAGAAGAAGTGCGGTCAAAATATAACTTAGATTCTACGGTTGAACTTAAACAAGATGAAGACGTATTAGACACGTGGTTCTCATCAGGCTTATGGACATTCTCTACCTTAGGTTGGCCAGAGCAAACTAAAGAACTCAAAATGTTCCACCCAACGGATGTGTTAATTACCGGCTTCGACATTATCTTCTTCTGGGTTGCGCGTATGATTATGTTTACGATGCACTTCGTGAAAGATGAAAACGGTAAACCACAAGTACCATTCAAAACCGTGTACGTAACAGGCTTGATCCGTGATGAAAACGGACAAAAAATGTCAAAATCGAAAGGTAACGTGCTCGATCCAATCGATATGATCGACGGTATCAGCCTTGAGGATTTACTTGAAAAACGTACCGGCAACATGATGCAGCCGCAATTGGCAGAGAAAATTGCTAAAGCAACGCGCAAAGAATTCGCTGAAGGTATTGCAGCTCACGGTACAGACGCATTGCGTTTCACATTAGCCGCATTGGCTTCAAACGGTCGTGATATCAACTGGGATATGAAACGTTTAGAGGGCTACCGTAACTTCTGTAATAAATTGTGGAATGCAAGCCGTTTCGTCTTAACGAATGAAAAATTAGATTTAAGCGAAGGTGAGATCGAATTCTCATTAGCGGATCGTTGGATTCAATCAGAATTCAATCGTACCGTGGAAACTTTCCGTAATTCATTAAGCCAATATCGTTTCGACCTTTGTGCCAATGCAATTTATGAGTTTACTTGGAACCAATTCTGCGACTGGTATTTAGAATTGACTAAACCGGTATTTGCAAATGGCAATGCAGCACAAATCCGTGCGGCAAGCCAAACCTTGGTTCACGTGTTAGAAAAATTATTACGTTTAGCACACCCGCTTATTCCATTTATTACCGAAGAAATTTGGCAAAAAGTGAAAGGATTTGTAGGCATTACTGCAGATAGCATTATGTTACAACCTTTCCCACAAGTGGAGGAAAACGGCTTTGATCCAGAAGCAGAAGCTGAAATTGAATGGTTAAAAGAAGTGATCGTTGCGGTGCGTAATATTCGTGCAGAAAGCAACATCGCACCAAGCAAAGGCTTAGATCTGTTATTCCGTAATTTAAGCGCAGAAAACGCAAAAATTCTCGAAAAACAGACCGCTCTTTTGAAAGCGATGGCGAAATTAGACAACGTTCAAGTATTAGCCGAAAACGAAACCGCACCACTTGCGGTAGCGAAACTCGTTGGCAATGCTGAATTGCTTGTGCCAATGGCTGGCTTTATCAATAAAGAAGCAGAGCTTGCCCGTTTAACCAAAGAGATTGAAAAATATCAAAACGAAGTTAAACGTATCGAAAACAAACTCAGCAACGAAGCTTTCGTGGCTAAAGCGCCTGAAGCGGTGATTGCAAAAGAACGCGAAAAACAAGCGGAATACCAATCTGGATTAGAAAAAATCCAAGAGCAGTATAAAGCGATTGAAGCGTTGTAGTTTTTAAATAAAAAAAGCGGTCAGATTTAAAATCTGGCCGCTTTTTTATTTTCTACAATATTGTTATAAGTCGAAAAATCTACTTTAGTTATTTAACACTTCAAGCAATGCTTGAACAGGGTGTTTCAAGATAGCTTTTTCGTATCGTTTCACTTGGCTACGGCAGGAATAGCCAGTTGCAAGGCAATAATTTGGATCTTTACCTTGCAATTTTTTGCCCCATGATACGTCGTAAATCTCTTTTGACATGGTTTGATTTTGAACTTCATGACCAAATACACCCGCCATACCACAGCAACCGACTTTTTCGACCTTTAAGGTTTGTCCAAATTGCGCGAAAATATGCTGCCATTCTTTTGGGCTGTTTGGCATAAAGGTGGATTCAGTACAATGAGGGAATAAATGCCACTCAAAAGTGCGGTCAGATTTCGCGATATTTTTCACCGCACTTCGTAATGCGTTACTTTCTAATTGATTGGTCAGCCATTCATGTGCCGTGAGTACATGGAAATCACCGCGAGAATCACCTAAGGCCTCTTTATATTCATCACGATAAGAAAGCACAATGGCAGAATCAACTCCGACTAAAGGCACATTTAATTTAGCAATACGATTTAAAAACTCCGCTTGTGTTTTCGCGGTTTTACTAAAGCGAGCTAAAAAACCTTTAATATGCATGGCTTTACCATTCGGTTTAAAAGGCAGAAGGATTGGCTCAAAACCTAGTTTTTGTGTGAGAGCCACGAAATCCCGTACTACTTTAGCATCGTAATAAGAGGTATAGGGATCTTGCACGATAAAGAGCATATTGGCTTTTTCTGCGGCACTGAGACTTTCCAATTCTTCTAATTTTTTTCCTTGGTAGCCAATTTCGACTAATTGTTGTTGAAGGTTAGGCTCAGAAAGGAGAGGCAAGTCAGTCATACCCAGTGTTTTTTCAACCAGACTTTGTGTGATTTTTAGCTTGGTGAAATAATTGAATAATGCCGGTTGTTTCGCCATATAAGGTGCGGCAACTTCTAAATTCGCCACAATATGATCTTTGGCTGGACGCAAATAACGGCTGTGGTAAAAATGGAAAAATTTTGCACGGAAACTTGGTACATCAATTTTAATCGGGCATTGGCTTGCACAGGCTTTACAAGCCAAACAAGTATCCATTGCGGCTTTTACTTCATGTGAGAAGTCATACTCACCACGCCATTTCTGCACGCTATTTCGGAAACGTTCCACAAGTGCGGTCAGTTTCACTTGTGTTTTATGAAAATCTAATTGCTCAGGTGATACGTTTTCATTGGCCATCAATCGCAACCACTCACGCACCATCGCGGCTCGTCCTTTTGGCGAGAATACGCGATTTTTACTCACTTTCATGGAAGGGCACATAATACTGTGCTCATCAAAGTTAAAGCAAAGCCCGTTACCGTTACAATTCATCGCGCCTTTGAATTCATCTCGCATTTGAATCGGGATTTGGCGATCATTGTCCGCACGCATCGGTGAGAGAATCGAATAGAGCTCCGCATTACTATTAAGTGGCGTACAGATTTTACCTGGATTGAGACGATTGTTTGGGTCAAATAAGAACTTCACATAACGCAATTCTTGCCAAAGTTCGGGAGTAAAGAATTTCTCCCCATAATGAGAGCGTACGCCTTTACCGTGTTCTCCCCATAACAAACCGCCGTATTTCACGGTGAGTTCAGCCACTTCATCTGAAATTTGTTTAAAGAGTTTGATTTGTTCTTTATCACATAGGTCTAAAGCGGGCCGAACGTGCAATACGCCGGCATCAACATGGCCAAACATCCCATATTGCAGATTGTGGCTATCTAATAAAGCTCTAAATTCTGCAATGTAATCCGCAAGATGTTCTGGTGGCACACAGGTATCTTCCACAAAAGGAATCGGTTTGGCTGCGCCTTTCGCATTCCCCAATAGCCCCACTGCTTTTTTACGCATAGCATAAATACGTTCAATAGAAGGCAAGTCAGAACAAAGTTGATAACCGATAATATGATCTTGGCCTTGTACAATTTTTTCATCTAATTGCTGACAAAGTGCGGTCACTTGGCTGTCGATTTTGGCTTGATTGTTGCCCGCATATTCCACAATGTTTAAACCCAGAATTGGATTTTGTTCTTCTTCTGTTAAAAGTTCTTTTACCGAATGCCAAATAATATCTTGCTTAGCAAGGTTCAGCACTTTGGAATCGACGGTTTCAACGGAAAGAGCATTGGCTTTCACCATAAAAGGCGCATTGCGAAGTGCGGCATCAAATGAGCTGTACTTCACATTAATTAAGGTGCGATATTTCGGAATTGGCAATAAATTGAGTTTAGCTTCGCAGATAAACGCAAGTGAACCTTCTGACCCCGTTAAAATTCGGGTGAGATTAAATTCACTTTCATCTTTATTAAAGACATTCTTAAGATCGTAACCAGTGAGAAAACGATTGAGTTGGGGTAAGTCTTGAATGATTGAGGCGCGCTTCTCTTTACAACGTTGGAAAATCGTTTGATGTAGCGTTTTTCCATTTTCTGCAAGTGGGTAGTTTTCTAAAACATCGTCGGATTTGACCGCACTTGTATCTAATATTTCACCATTCATCAAAACAGAACGTAATGCTAAAACGTGATCGGAGGTTTTTCCGTATTGTAATGAGCCTTGTCCAGAAGCATCGGTATTAATCATGCCGCCGAGGGTCGCACGATTGCTAGTGGAGAGTTCTGGCGCAAAGAATAAACCATGAGGTTTTAAAAATTGGTTTAATTGATCTTTTACTACGCCCGCCTGCACACGAACCCAACGTTCTTCTATATTAAGCTCTAAAATACCCGTCATGTGGCGAGAGAGATCCACAATAATATTGTTATTAATAGATTGCCCATTTGTGCCCGTGCCACCACCGCGAGGTGTAAAGGTTAGATGAAGGTATTTCTCTTGATTAGCTAATTTGGTGATACGTACCACATCGGCAACAGATTTAGGGAATAAAATAGCCTGTGGAAGTTGTTGATAGACGCTGTTATCTGTCGAGAGACTTAAACGGTCGGCATAATTTGATGCAATATCACCTTCAAAATGCTGCTTTTGGAGTTCACTAAGATAATCACTTACCACGTTATTAAGTTGTGGCACATTAGAAAGACGGGGCAACATAAAATCACTCACCTATATAATAGAGAAGAAAGTGAATTTGATGATATATGAAGCTCAAAAAAAAGTCGATTTCAACAAAAGATATTTTTTGTTAGAATAGAAATCGGGTTAAAAATTAACCCGATTTTTGTGAACGAATGTTCATTTTAGGGGTTGTTTGTCTATAAAATAACCAAAAAGGGCAAAAAAAGTTTGATCTTTGATGTTTTTATAGGATAATAACCATACTTTTGAACGTTCCTTTGGCTATGGCAAAGGAATTGAATTTGTCAAAAGGATAAGTTAGGGCAAATTCAAAACCCTAGTTAAGCAACGTTTAGAGTGTTTCTTTTTTATAAAGTTCACAATAAACAAGGAAACTTTTCTTATTAATAACGATGACTAAATAGAGGACATCAAAATGAAAAAAACTGCAATCGCATTAGTCGTTGCTGGTTTAGCAGCAGCTTCAGTAGCTCAAGCAGCTCCACAAGAAAATACTTTCTATGCAGGTGCTAAAGTTGGTCAAGCATCTTTTCATGATGGTATCAAAGACAACTTAGGTTCTTATCACCGTAACTCTGTTACTTACGGTGTGTTTGGTGGTTACCAAATCTTAAACCGTGATAACTTAGGTTTAGCGGTAGAATTAGGCTATGATGACTTTGGTCGTGTTAAAGGTCGTGATTTAGGTAAAACTGACTTCAAACACACTAACCACGGTGCTCACTTAAGCTTTAAAGGTAGCTACAATCTTGGTGGTTTAACTTCTGCTTTAGAAGGCTTAGATGTTTATGGTCGTGCAGGCGTAGCATTAGTTCGTTCAGACTACAAATTCTATGATGTAACAAACGGTGGTGCTCGTATCCACGATGCTGGTCGTCATAGTTTACGTACTTCTGGTATGTTCGCAGCAGGTGTTGAATATGCATTACCATCATTACCAGAGTTAGCATTACGTTTAGAATATCAATGGTTAACTCGCGTGGGTAAATTACGTACTGAAGATCGTCCAAATAGCTCAGTAGACTACAACCCATGGATCGGTTCTATCAACGCTGGTTTATCTTACCGTTTCGGTCAAGGTGCTGCGCCAGTTGTTGCACCTGAAGTTGTAAGCAAAACTTTCAACTTAAGCTCTGATGTAACTTTCGCTTTCGGTAAAGCTAACTTAAAACCACAAGCTAAAGCAACTTTAGACGGTATCTACGGTGAAATCGCTCAAGTTAACAACGCTAACGTAGCTGTTGCTGGTTATACAGACCGTATCGGTAAAGATGCACCAAACTTAAAATTATCACAACGTCGTGCAGACTCTGTAGCTAACTACTTAGTAGCTAAAGGTGTTCCAGCTCAAAACATTTCTGCAGTTGGTCACGGTAAAGCTAACCCAGTTACAGGTTCTACTTGTGATGCGGTTAAAGGTCGTAAAGCACTTATCGCTTGTTTAGCACCAGACCGTCGTGTTGAAATCGCAGTTAACGGTACTAAATAATTTTATTTAGTTATCCATTAACGGATTAGCATTAGAAGACCTAAACTTCGGTTTAGGTCTTTTCTTATATAAATTAAACTTATAATTGAAGGAATTTTTGAATGAAAAAGTGGATTATCTTGATTATTATCGCCGTTGCTGCAGGTTTTGGCTTAATGTCTAGCTACAATGGCTTAGTAAAAGCAGAAACTGAAATTGATTCTGTTTGGGCAAATGTTGAATCATCTTATCAACGTCGTGCTGATTTAATTCCAAACTTAGTGAATACTGTAAAAGGTCAAGCTAATTTTGAACAACAAACATTAACCAATGTAATCGAAGCTCGCGCAAAAGCGACACAAACAAAAATTGATCCGTCTAATTTAACGGAAGAACAATTAAACGAATTCCAACAAAACCAAAATCAAGTAGGTTCAGCATTATCTCGCTTACTTGTTACTGTAGAACAATACCCACAATTAAAAGCGAACGAAGGCTTTATGAACTTACAAGCGCAACTTGAAGGTACAGAAAACCGTATCAATGTCGCTCGTAATAAATTTAATGAAGCTGCACGTATTTATAATGAAAAAGTACGTCAATTCCCAACTAAATTAGCGGCAATGATTTTTGGTTTTAAAGCTAAACCTTACTTTAAATCAGCTGCAGGCGCTGAAAACGCACCAACTGTAAACTTTAACTAAGGTTTATCTATGCCATTCTTTTCCAGAATTCCGGTAGATAAAAAGCAAATCGAGGCGGCGATTAGTCGCCTCGAAAGCTTAAGTTCGGCTGAGTTACGTGTTTATATTGAACGCAAAGTACCAAAGGCTTCAGCACAACTGTCTGCGATGGAACGAGCTTTGGAAGTCTTTGACGAACTGGAAATGCATAAAACAGCGGCACAAAATGCTGTGTTGATTTATGTGGGATATAAAAATCATCTTTGTGCAATCGTAGGTGATAAAGGCATTCATCAATTTGTTGATGTGGCTTATTGGCAGTTACAATGCGATTTAATGATTGAGCAGTTTAAACAAAAAGCTTATACACAAGGCATTGTCGATGCGATTGATCGTATCAGTGATATTTTATCTCGCCATTTCCCTATTCAGCCTGATGATGTGAATGAATTATCTAATGAGGTAATTATTAATGGCTAAGCTTTTATCTTTTATGAAAAGTGCGGTTATTTTTAGCCTTGTTTTTTTTGCTCAAATGGTTGTTGCGGCAGAATTTCCGCCTGCACCAAATCCTTTCCATTACATAAACGATTACACCAACACACTTTCATCAGAACATAAGCAAATTTTAGAAAATAAACTGATTGCTTATAGTAAAGAAACGAGTTCACAAATCGCTGTCGTTTTGGTTCCTACAACCGGTGAATATGAAATCGCTGATTATACCTTTGCTTTAGGTGATAAATGGGGAATTGGACGTAAAAATCTGAACAATGGCGTGTTGATGCTGATTGCGAAGGATGATCGCAAAGTTTTTATCGCAACAGGGCAAGGTTTAGAAGGTGTATTACCGGATGCTTTTTTATCGCAAGTCATCCGTTCGGCAATTTTGCCACAATTTAAACAAGGTCAATATGCGCAAGGTATTAATGATGGCTTAAACCAAATTATTGTGGCAAGTAAAGGCGAGTTTGATGCGGCACAGGTTGAAGAAGATGCCTTCGATAAATACATTCCATTCTTAATGGTGTTGGCGTTTATTGCCATTGTATTATTTGGTGAATTCCAATATCACAAAGATGAAGTATATATTAGCCCGAATCAACGTGATCAACTGAATAAAATCATTCGTCAAAGTACGATTTCTCGTCGTCGTGGTGGCGGTTCCGGTTTCGGAGGTGGATTTGGTGGCGGCTTCGGTGGCGGTGGTTCTTCCGGTGGTGGCTTTGGCGGCGGTGGCTTTGGCGGCGGCGGAGCAGGTGGAAGTTGGTAAGACCAATTCTTTCACTCAGGTTCTATCTTATGCTAGAATAGCGCCCTATTCAGACTTATTTGAACAAGGAACATTATGGAAACGTTAGACAAAATCAAAAAACAAATCGCTGAAAACCCAATCTTAATTTACATGAAAGGTTCACCAAAATTACCTTCTTGTGGTTTCTCTGCGCGTGCATCTGAAGCATTAATGAATTGCAAAGTGCCTTTCGGCTATGTTGATATTCTTCAACACCCAGATATTCGTGCTGAATTGCCGGCTTATGCAAACTGGCCAACTTTCCCACAATTATGGGTAGAAGGTGAGTTAATTGGTGGTTGTGATATTATTTTAGAAATGTATCAAGCTGGCGAACTTCAAACTTTATTAAGCGAAGTAGCGGCTAAACATCAAGCTTAATTGACGATAGATTACCAAGATAAACCTGCTTTTTAGCAGGTTTTCTTTTGCTCAAAAAATGATAAACCAGATATAAAACTGTGATCGGATTAACATTTTTAAATGAAATAACTTGTTGATTAAATTTCCTTAAGATAGACTACATCGCGTTAGTCGGGGTGCCTATATTATTAATGGCTGAGAAATACCCGTGAACCTGAAACAGATAATGCTGGCGTAGGAAACTAATCATCTCATTATGCTGTTTCGTTATGCAAAAATAAGGAGAACGCATAATGAACAAAACACTTCCCATTTTAACCGCACTTTTTACCGCTTCCGCTTTCGCACAAGCTGCACCTCAAACATTAGATGTTTATACTTATGATTCATTTAGTGCTGATTGGAGTGCTGGACCAAAAGTAAAAGCAGCTTTTGAACAACAATTCCCGCAGTGTAAGCTGAATTATGTAGCTTTTGATAATAATGGCACTTTGTTTAACCGTGTTCGTCTAGAAGGTAAAAAAATTAAGGCAGATGTAGTGCTCGGTTTAGATAGTTATCAAATTGAGGATGTACAAAAACTCAATATTTTTGAGCCAAATAAAGTGGATTTAAGCCAGTTACGTTTACCCATTAAATGGGAAAATCACACGTTCTTACCATTTGATTATGCACAATATGCGTTTATTTATGATAAAAATAAACTGGCTAATCCACCAAAGAGCTTAAAAGAATTAGTTGAGAGTCAAGATCTTAAAGTGTTATATCAAGATCCGCGTACAAGCAGTATTGGACGTGGTTTATTACTTTGGATGAATGCAGTTTATCCAGAAGCTGACGTAGCAAATGCTTGGAAAACCCTTTCTAAACATACGGTAACTGTCACAAAAGGTTGGACCGAGTCTTATGGGGCCTTCTTAAAAGGTGAAGGTGATGTGGTTTTAAGCGTCAATACTTCGCCGATTTACCATATTCTTTCTGAACAAAAAGACAATTATGTGGCAACCGAATTTGCAGAGGGGAGCGTATTACAAGTTGAAGTCGCGGCAAAAGTCGCTAATCGTAATAATGCCTGTGCTGATGAGTTTCTAGAATTCTTACTTTCACCGCAAGCTCAAGCGGATATTGCTAAAAATAATGTCATGTTACCCGTGGTAGAGACCAATATCGAAAGTCACATTGATGCGCTTAATTCTCGCGCAAAATCAATGCGTATTTTAGATACCACAACGGTGACAAGTGAGCAGCTTAAAGGCTGGATCAATCAATGGCAAAAAGCTTTATCTAAGTAGTATTAATGAGCTTATTGCAACATCCGCATTTTCGTCCACGCCATTATTTGGGCGGAAGTGCGGTCATTTTTTTCATTGTTTTGCTCTATGGATTTTCACTTTCTGCTGTTTTTTCAGTCGGAAGTGATTATGCCTTATCTGATTTCTTAAAAGACGATTATTTACATCAAGTTATCGCCTTTAGTATCGGGCAGGCATTCTTGTCAGCCTTGCTTTCTAGCGTAATTGGAACTTTATTTGCACGCGCTTTTTTCTATTTAGATTTCAAAGGCAAATCGCTCATTTTACGCATTTTTTCCCTCACCTTTGTTTTGCCAGCATTACTGGCTATTTTCGGTTTGATTGGGATTTATGGCACGGCCGGTTGGCTAACACAACTGCTGCAAACCTTAGGTATTTCGTGGAAACCCTCCATTTATGGTTTAAGTGGCATTCTCATTGCCCATTTATTTTTTAATATTCCTTTAGCGGCACGAATGAGTTTGCAGGCTTTGCAAAGTGTACCAACCGAACAGCATCAACTCGCGGCACAATTGAATATCAAAGGTTTCACATTTTTCCGCTTAATTGAATGGCCTTATTTGAAAAGCCAAATCGTGTCTGCCTTTGTGCTGATTTTTATGTTGTGTTTCACCAGTTTTACGATTGTATTGGCACTGGGTGGCGGGCCACAAAATAGCACACTAGAAGTCGCCATTTACCAAGCCATTTTCTTTGAATTTGATTTACCCAAAGCGGCACTTTTTGCGTTAGTGCAATTTGCGTTTTGTTTTGCGTTATTTTCGCTTTCACAATATTGGGCGAAAGCACCTGAAACGCAGATTTCGCAACGTTATCGATGGGTTTTACCTGTTTCAAGAGCGGTCAAATTTGGACATGTTTTTGTCTTATTCTCGGTGTGCTTATTTATTTTAAGTCCCTTATTCAATATTGTTTTTCAAGGTTTATCTGCAACTCAATTATTTGGCTATTGGCAAAATCCACAATTATGGAAAGCGCTTGCTTATTCATTAACCATGGCACCGACAGCCGGGATTTTATCGGTATTATTTGGATTTTTCTTATTATTGCTTTCACGGCAACTGCAATGGTTATATTATCCCAAATTAGCCCACTTAATTTTAACGGGGGGCATGATGATTTTAGCCATTCCGACGATTGTCTTAGCAGTCGGCTTATTCCTTTGGTTACAAGATATTGATTTTTCAGCAGGGCATTTGTTTGTAGTGGTATCTGTTTGTAACGCCTTGGCTGCCTTGCCATTTGTGATCAAAATTCTCAATACACCAATGAATCAATCGATGCAATATTATGAAAAACTCTGTTTATCGCTGAATATTACAGGCTGGCAGCGTTTTCGTTTAATTGAATATCCGCTACTAAAAGCACCGTTGAAATATGCCTTGGCACTCGCGACAACCTTATCACTCGGCGATTTTACGGCGATAGCTTTATTTGGTAGCCCTGATTTTACTTCGTTACCTCATTTGCTTTATCAACAAATCGGACAATATCGAAGCCAAGAAGCGGCAGTGACGGCATTGATTTTATTGGGCTTATGTTTAGGTTTATTTATGTTTATTGAAGGGCAGAAGGAACAACATGATTAAATTAAATAATGTAGTATTCAATTATCAATCCATGCCGATGGTATTTGATTTACAGATTCAAGCCCAGGAAAAAATCGCCATTATTGGTGAAAGTGGCGCAGGAAAAAGCACCTTGCTGAATTTAATTGCCGGTTTTGAATATGCTGATAGTGGCGAGATTTGGCTAAATGGTGAAAATCATACCAAAACGGCACCTTTTGAACGTCCTGTTTCCATGCTATTTCAGGAAAACAATCTCTTTACTCATCTTTCTGTGGAAGATAATATCGCCTTAGGTTTAAAACCGAATTTAGCCTTGAATGCAGAAGAAAAAGCACTTGTAGAACAAGCCGCAAGTGCGGTCAATTTACAGGATTTTTTAACGAGAAAACCGACCGCACTTTCAGGTGGACAAAAACAGCGAGTAGCGTTAGCGCGCTGTTTGCTACGAGATAAACCTATTTTATTATTGGATGAGCCTTTTTCAGCTCTTGATCCTAAATTACGCATTGAAATGCAGGATTTAATGGATCAATTATGTGAAGAGAAAAAACTCACCATGTTACTGGTGACGCATCAACCCAAAGAAATTGAACGGCATATTGATCGAGTGATTGAAATTCATCAAGGAAAAGTGATCTGATCTCTTTTTATCATATTGCAGAGTAATATGCTCAACTTAATCAAAGCGACATAGCTTAAACGAGGAAAATATAATGACCACAACAAATGTAGTACAGCTTTCATCTATTACACCCCATCCATCAGTAGAGTATTGGTCTGTTTGTAAAGTTGAAGCGTTGTTTGAAACACCTTTTTTAGAATTAGTCTATCGTGCGGCTCAAGTGCATCGAGAGCATTTCAACCCAGGTGCGATACAGTTATCGACGTTGATGTCGATTAAAACGGGTGGGTGTCCAGAGGATTGTGGTTATTGTCCGCAATCGGCACGTTATCAAACCGGCGTGCAAAATCAGCAGATCTTGGATATCGATGAAATTGTCGAAAAGGCCAAAATTGCGAAAGCACGTGGTGCAGGACGTTTTTGTATGGGCGCAGCATGGCGAGGTCCTAAGCCTAAAGATATGGAAAAAGTGACGGCGATTATTCGTGCGGTAAAAGATATTGGCTTAGAAACTTGCGGGACCTTTGGGTTGCTGCAAGATGGTATGGCGGAAGAGTTAAAAGATGCGGGATTGGATTATTACAACCACAATCTTGATACCGCACCAGAGAATTACCACAATGTCATTGGTACACGCCGTTTTGATGATCGTTTAAGCACATTAGGAAAAGTGCGTAGTGTCGGTTTGAAAGTTTGCTGTGGCGGTATTGTGGGCATGAACGAAACCCGTAAAGAGCGAGCTGGTCTCATTGCAAGTTTGGCAAATCTTGATCCGCAGCCAGAGTCCGTACCAATTAACCAATTAGTGAAAGTAGAAGGCACACCAATGGCAGATGCAGCTGATTTAGATTGGACAGAGTTTGTTCGCACTATTGCTGTTGCTCGTATTACTATGCCGAAAAGTTATGTTCGTCTTTCTGCAGGTCGTCAAGGCATGAGTGAAGAAATGCAAGCCATGTGCTTTATGGCGGGAGCGAATTCCATTTTCTATGGTGATAAATTGTTAGTGACAGGTAATCCAGAAGAAGATGGCGATCAGCTGCTCATGGCTAAATTAGATCTTGAGCCGGAAACGGAAGAAAACAGAAAACCACTCGACAGAAATTAGTCATAAAAAAAGTGCGGTGAAATCTACCGCACTTTTTATTGAATCTTACTTCACTTGTTCAGTTAGGCAAGGCTGAATTTTATTTAGCATTTCTTTTAAAATACGCGCTGGAGCAGCCACAATATTGCCTGAGCGTAAATAGCCATGACCCGCATTGAAATCACACACTAAACCGCCTGCTTCACGCACGATTAAATCACCTGCTGCGCAATCCCAAGGTTTTAAGCCCATTTCGAAATAACCGTCAACGCGACCGGATGCCACATAGCAAAGATCTAATGCGGCAGAACCCGTACGACGGAAATCGGCAGCTTCATCAATTAAGTTATTCATGATAGCAAATTGAGTTGGCATCAAGCTTGGTTGTTTGAATGGGAAACCGGTGGCTAAAATTGCCCCGTTAAGTTCATTTTGACTATCTACACGTAAACGCACTTCATTTAATTTTGCGCCTTCACCACGCACAGCAGTGAATAATTCATTACGAATAGGATCGTAAACCACACCTACTTCGGTGCGGTTTTTTACACGGATAGCAATAGAAACAGAGAAATGTGGCAAACCTTTTACAAAGTTGGTTGTGCCATCTAGTGGATCAATCACCCATTGAATATCACTGTCTTTGCCTTCTAATGCACCACGCTCTTCACTGATAATTGTATGATCAGGATAAGATTTTTGAATGATTTCAATGATCTCAGCTTCAGCGGCTTTATCGACGCTAGTCACATAATCATTAATACCTTTTTTACTTGTTTGGATGTCATCACGGCGCTCATAGTTTTTAGCAATTACGTTGCCCGCTTTTCGTGCCGCACGAATAGCGATATTTAACATTGGATTCATATTTCCACCAGATTTTAAAGAACAGATAAATAGGTTGTCTATTATAAGGGAGTTTTAGTAAATAGCCAGTTGAAAATGTTTAATTCACTGTTTTTCCCGTTTTTTAAAGGAAATTTGCGATCAGTATCGCAAAAATAAAGTAGCCAATTTGGCTTTCTTCTAAAGGACTTTTAAAGTGCGGTCAAAAAAGAAGGCATTTTATGTATAAAGGGATAACCTTATTAGAAACCTTGATTGCGTTATTTATTTTAAGCTTAACGTTAGCGTTTGCATTGCCCAAATGGCAGAAAAACGATCCCAAATATTTTCTCGAAAAAGAGCAACAACGGCTTTATTTTTTCTTACGTAATATTCAAGCGAGGGCAGAAAACTCATCGGCGATTTGGTTTATTTTGGCCAATCAAGATAGGGCAAATCAACGTTGGTGTATCACAGCTCAAGTAAAAAGTGATCATTTTTGTGATTGTTTTCATCCCCAGAATTGTCCTAAAAACCTTTATGCGCATTTTTACTATCCTTATTTTGAAGGAAAAACGATGCTGATAGGCCCTAAATTATATCCGTCTGAAGTGGCGGTGAAATTTAATGGGGCAAGAAATACCATGGAAACAAATTGTTTTATGCTACAGGCTGAAGAGCATCGTACATTGTTCTCTTTTTTCAATGTTGGCAGTATCAAATTAAAGTCTGATCAAGCGGCGAGTGCATGTACAAGATGAAACCATTAAAAGGCGAAACATTGGTGAGTTTGTTGATTTCACTTGGCTTATCCGCTTTATTATTGCTATTGGTTGCACAATTTTATGCCCAAACTCAACAGCAGAATCAGCGTTTAATGTTACAACTCAAACTACAAACGGAATTACAACGTACAATTCAACTCATCGGGAAAGATCTGCGTCGTGTAGGCTTTCGAGCCGCAAACCAAAAACTCATTGAAGATAATCTGGCTTTATTTGAATTGGATGAAAAGGGCACTGCAATAACCATTGCTCAAGCAGACAATGCTCCGTCAAATAGCTGTGTTTTATTTTTTTATGATTTAAATAGTAATGGTTGTATTGGTGAAAAATACACAAAAAATACCTGTGTAAATGGCGTTAAAAATGTGGCAAAAAATATCGAAAAGGAGCTATTTGGTTACAAACTTAACGGGAAAATGATCGAAACCAAACAAACTTATAAAAATGCGGTAAATGCGGATTGTCGTTCAGAAGAGTGTCAGCGTGCTTTAACGCAATCTACTTGTAACGCCGGTGGTGGATGGACAGATTTATTGGATGAAAAAGAGTTTGAGATTTCTCAATTACGTTTTGACTGGTTAAAGGCAGGGAAAGGGATTGAAATCAAACTCGCGGGAAATCTTGCAACACATAAGCATATTCAATATGAAACTTCGCTTGTGGTGCCTTTATTAAATCAAGAAGAATGATCATGAAAAAAGGGATTGTGACACTGACGGCACTGATTTTACTTTCAGGCTTATTGGCACTGATCTTATTATTTGATGAACAGATCTTTGCGTTTTTTCGATCTCAAATGAGTCAGCGAAAATATTATGTAGAACAAAGCCTTGCGCTACAGAAAATCAGTCAGCTGCAACAAAAACATATTTGCCAAAACTTGCCTGTAAATGGTGCTGAAAAAGTGAAACAAGTCTTTTTTGAGTCTAATGGGGCAGAGGATAAAGTGGCCTATTCTGTTTGGTGTAAACGTGCAGAGTTATTTAAGAAATCGCCCACAAAAGGCATGAATGAAAATATGCTGCGAGATTTTATTTCCAGCGAAAAACAAGCTGATTTTCAACCGCACTTTGTGAAAGTGGTGTCAGTTTTAACAGCTCAAAAAACACCACAAGTGTATTGGATAACGCAAAGCCAATTAGAAATTAAAGGGAATGTGAATGGTATTCTGCTAGCAGAAGGAGATTTAACCTTAACAGGCAAAGGAAGAATAAGTGGAGCAGTGATTACAGGTGGTTCGCTTAAGTTAGAGGAGGGCGTGACGGTGGCTTACGGTAAAGCCGTGGTGACAAAACTCGTACAAGAATATAGCCAATGGCGTTTGGTAGATAAAAGTTGGAGTGATTTAAGTGCGCAAGATCAAAGTGAATAATGGTATGTCGTTAATGTCACTTTTATTAGCCTTATCGATTTTCAGCGGGTTATTTTTGATATTTAACCGATGGACGACCGAGCAACGGAAAAGTGCGGTCAGAATTTTTCAAGAATTTCAGGCGATTCAAATTGCTGAAAATCAGGCTCAACGTCAGTTTTTAGGCTTGTCTTGTGAAAATAGCGTACAACAAAATGGTATTCAATTTACAATTCAATGCAGTCATCATCAAGTGAATATACGCTATCCTCAAGGTGAATTTTTATTGAAAACCGAGTAAAATAACGCATTGTTTTTGCTTTCAAAAGGGCGTTACTTTGTTCGTTACTTATTATTCAAACCAACTGGAAATTCAAAAGGATATTTTAGTTTCGCTGTTGGAAAATTTACCTCAACATGATCCGTTTCAGTCTGACATTGTGTTAGTGCAAAGTCCGGGTATGGCACAATGGTTACAAATGGAAATTGCTAAAAAACGCGGTGTTGCAGCGAATTTCCAATTCCCCATGCCTTCCAGTTTTATTTGGAAACTTTACGCCGATAATTTGCCGAATGTTTCCACGCAAAATCCTTTTGAAAAAGATTCAACGTTATGGCGATTAATGAGGTTAATCCCTACCTTTTTACAGCAAAAAGAATTTGAACCATTAAAAAAATATTTAGCGTCCTCGCCTGCATCAGAACAGCAAAAACTTTATCAATTAAGCCTAAAAGTTGCCGATTTATTTGACCAATATCTCGTCTATCGCCCTGAATGGATTGCAGCATGGGAAGAAAATAATGATGAAAAAATCTTGGCTCAAATTAATCAGCAAAAGCAGGGCCTTTCGGCGTTAAATCCTACCTTTCTTTCTCAAATTAAAGGCAATATTCATTGGCAGGGAATTTTATGGCGAGCCTTGGTGGATGATGTCCAACGTGATTTCGGTGGAAAAGCAAAGCATCGTGCTGCACTCAATCAACAATTTTTAGAATTATGTCGTGATCCAAATGCCACACTCAACTTGCCGGAACGTATTTTTATTTTTGGTATTCCAGCATTGCCAACGGTTTATCTCAATATTTTCCAAGGTATTTCAGCTAAAACAGATGTACATTTATTCTTCAATAATCCATGTCAAGAATATTGGGGCGATTTGCGAGATCTGAGTAAATCCTATTTATTAGAAAGACAGCGTTTCTTGAAAGAAAGCGACGATGTGAAGCCTTTAATTTCAGCCGAGCAAGTGTCATGGGAACCTGCTGACTTTGATTATACCAATCAACAAGAAGAATTGTTCAGCGGGAATCCGCTTTTAGCCTCTTGGGGAAAAATGGGACGAGATTTTCTCTACCAATTAGTGCGTGATGAGGAGAATATTCAAGCTATTTCCCGTGATTATTATGCCGAACTTCCCGAAAAAACGTTGTTAGGGCAGATCCAAAATCAAATTTTGACGTTAAGTCATGGTGCATTAAATGTCGCGAAAAATGACCGCTCTTTGGTCGTGAAATCTTGCCATAGCGCAATGCGAGAAGTTGAAGTGCTGCATGATTATTTATTGGATTTATTCAATCAAAATCAGCATAAGCCAAAAGAAGAACAGATTACACCAAAAGATGTGGTGGTCATGGTGGCCGATGTTAACCAATATACGCCTTATATTCAGGCTGTCTTTGGGGCGAATAGTGCGGACGCACCCGTTATTCCGTTCTCAATTTCTGACAGTAAATTATCTGAAAGTGATGTGATCGTGTCGAGCTATCTTTCCCTGTTAAATTTAAAAGAAAGTCAGTTTGGCGCGGAAGATGTGTTGGCTTTATTAGATATTCCCGCTATCCGTGAACGTTTTAATATTGCCCTTGCCGATCTCGAGCAAATCCGTGAATGGGTGAAAGAGTCGGGCATTCGCTTTGGTTTAGAAAAACGGCAGAATACACTGAATTTTAACGCGTGGCAGGCGGGGCTTGAACGTATGACTTTAGGTTATGCGATGCGAGAAGAACAAGGCGTTTGGCAAGATAGCCTTGGACTTGATAGTAGCTATGGATTGAAAGGGCAATTAGTGGGTGCTGTGAATCAATTTTTTACTGCCTTAAATAAATGGCATCAAGATTTGCAAAAGGCACACAATATTGAAAAATGGCGTGAAAAATTGACCGCACTTTTGACGGATTTCTTTGTGCAAAATGAAGAAACGGCGGATACCTTATTTTATATTCAAGATTGTATCAATGCGTTTGCCGATGATTTGCAGACCGTCAATTTTGAAGAAACCTTGCAGGCGGATGTCATTGCGGAAGTGATGTCTGCGCGTTTAGAAGAAACACCAAATAGCCTTCGTTTCTTAGCGGGAAAAGTGAATTTCTGTACGCTTTTACCAATGCGCTCTATTCCTTTTAAAGTGGTGTGTTTGCTCGGAATGAATGAAGCGGATTACCCACGCAGTCATACCCCAAATAGTTTTGACTTAATGCAATATCATCATCAAAAAGGCGATCGTGTTCGTCGAGATGATGATCGTTATTTATTCCTTGAGGCTCTGCTCGCCGCAAGATCCCATTTTTATGTGAGTTATGTGGGCTCTTCAATTATTGATAATCAACCCAAAGAGCCTTCAGTATTGGTGAGCCAATTGGTTGATTATATTAATCATTATTCAGACAATGGTTTGAGAATTGAACAACATCCAATGACGGCATTTAGTCCAAGCAATTTCCAAAATGAAGGGAAAATTAACCGCTCTTTTGCGAAAAAATGGTTGCCGATTGCGCAATTTCAAGAAAGAAAATGTCATGAATTTGTTGTGCCGATGGGGGAAAATCAAGAGTCAATAGCGGAAATTGAGCTCGATCGTTTTGTGAGTTTTGTTGAAAATCCAGTGAAATTCTTTTTTGAAAAGCAGCTTGGCGTGTATTTCCGAGATGAGGACGATCGCATTGAAGAAAGTGAAAACTTCACGTTAAATGGTTTGGATCATTATCGCATTAGTAATGAGTTATTGCATTTAGAGGAAGCGCAATTTAACGATTATTTTGCCAAACAGCGAGTGAAAGGCATCATGCCTCGCGGCGAGTTTGCAGAAGTCTGTGCACAATCCATTCGTGCTGATGTATTGGCTTTTAAAGAGAAAATTAAGGATTATTCTTCACCACATAGTGAGAGTGTCGATTTTGTGGTGGAAACGGCACAAGGCAATATTCGCTTGTTTGGCTATATGGAGCCGTTATTTGGCGATGAAAATCAGATAATCGAATGGCGATTTGCAAAATATAAAGATCGTTATCGTATTCGCCCATGGCTTTATTATCTCATTCAACTGGCGACAAAAGAGAACGCTCAGCCACCACGCATTATCGCTAAAGATAAGGATTTAACATTAAAAACAATAGAAAAATCAACCGCACTTGAGAAATTGAAAATGTACGTTGAGGCCTATTTACAAAGCCAGCAACAAATTCAGCTCATTCCAACGGAAAATATAGTGAAGTTTATTGAAAAAGATGAAAGTGCGGTCAATTTTGACAATGTTTTAACGAATATCGAATCTCTAGCGAAAGATGATAACTATGGTTATAGAAAAGCCGATCCTTATTGGGCGAGGGTGTGGGGGCAAACGGAACAATTTAAATCGCAGGATGGTCTTTTACAATTGGTGAAACAAACCACATCTTGGTTTGGAGAAATGTTATCTTAAAGCGGATCTTCAGATCGAAAAGATCTTGGATTTTTGATAAGATACTGACTTAAGAATCATTTTGAAAAGGAGCTAAAATGCGTTGTCCGTTTTGTTCAACTGAAGAAACTAAGGTGATTGACAGCCGTTTGGTTTCTGATGGGTATCAAGTGCGTCGTCGTCGGGAATGCGGGAATTGTCATGAACGCTTTACCACCTTTGAAACGGCCGAATTAGTGGTGCCAAAAATTATTAAAAATGATGGGTCACGCGAGCCGTTTAATGAAGATAAATTGCGTAGCGGTATTCAACATGCGTTAGAAAAACGCCCTGTAAGTTCGGATGATGTGGAAAAAGCCATTAGCCATATTATTATCCAATTACGTGCTACGGGGGAGCGCGAAGTGCCAAGTCATCTCGTGGGTAAATTAGCCATGAATGAGCTGAAAGAATTAGATAAAGTGGCGTATATCCGTTTTGCATCCGTTTACCTGAGCTTTGATAATATCAATGAATTCACCAAAGAAATTGAAAGCTTAAAGGATTAATATGAGTGACACCTTTTCCCCTGATGACGTGAAATTTATGCAACTGGCTCTTGAGCTTGCGGCAAAAGGGCAGTACACCACTACGCCGAATCCATCCGTAGGATGTGTGTTAGTTAAGAACGGTGAAATTGTCGGGAAAGGGTTTCATTTTAAAGCGGGTCAGCCTCATGCAGAGAGAATGGCGTTGGCCGATGCCGGTGAGAAAGCGAAAGGCGCAACTGCTTATGTGACGCTTGAGCCTTGTTCTCATTATGGTCGCACACCGCCTTGTGCATTAGGTTTAATTGAGGCGGGGGTCAGTCGAGTAGTGGCTGCTATGGCGGATCCTAATCCTCAAGTGGCTGGCAAGGGCTTAAAAATGTTAGCCGATGCAGGCATACCAAGTGCGGTCAATTTATTGAATGAACAAGCGGAAGTCTTAAATAAAGGTTTTCTCAAACGTATGCGAACTGGCAAGCCTTATGTACAGCTGAAATTAGCCATGAGTTTAGATGGACGAACAGCTATGGCGAGCGGTGAAAGTAAGTGGATCACGGGTGACGCAGCCCGTGCAGATGTGCAAAAAATGCGAGCTAAAGCGACCGCACTTTTATCAACAAGTGCTACCGTGTTAGCCGATGATCCAAGCTTGAACGTGCGTTGGAATCAATTCCCTGATGATTTAAAAGCGGAATATGCGGAAGATACTGTGCGTCAGCCTATTCGCATAATCTTAGATTCTAAAAATCGAGTTCAACCAAGCCATCAATTATTCCATACCCATTCGCCAGTTTGGCTTGTGGGTTCAATTCCACGAGATATGTCTGTATTCCCTGATTTTTGTGAGCAAATTTTACTGCCAGAAAACTATGATTTTGATCTATTGATGACAGAATTCGGCAAGAGACAAGTGAATTCCGTTTGGGTAGAAGCGGGCGCCAATTTAGCGGGTAGCTTGATTGAACAACATGCTGTAGATGAATTAATCATTTATGTTGCCCCGAAACTCTTGGGAGATAACGCTCGAGGATTATGCCAACTTTCGCATTTGGAAAAACTTGCGGATGCCCCATTGTGGCAACTGCAAGAATGTGAAAGAATTGGGGATGATTTAAAGCTCAGTTATTTACCTAACTTATTAATAAAAGAATAAAAAAATGCTTAAAAAACTTTTCCACTCCGCCCTTTGGGGGCTTGCTGCGGCAGGTGTTATTTTATTTGCCGTTCCTAAGCTCAATAACAGCAGCCTTTTCTCTGCTGATGATATCGTTTCGTTCAATAGCGCCGTGAGAATTGCTTCTCCTGCCGTGGTGAATGTGTACAACCGATCTTTTTCTTCTGCCAGTATTAATGATAGCGATCAATTACAGGTAAATAACTTAGGTTCTGGCGTGATTATGACCAAAGACGGTTATATTCTTACCAATAAACACGTTATCCAAAATGCTGATCAAATTGTGGTGGCACTGCAAAACGGTAATATTTATGAAGCGAATTTAATCGGTTCGGATAATTTGACGGATCTTGCGGTATTAAAAATTAAAGCAACTAATCTTTCGACGATTCCACAAAATAAAGAACGCCAAGTACGAGTAGGTGATATTGCTCTAGCTATTGGTAACCCATATAACCTTGGGCAAAGTGTGTCACAAGGGATTATCAGTGCGGTAGGACGTAGTGCAGTTGGCGATTCTTTAGGTCGTCAAAACTTTATTCAAACCGATGCATCAATTAACCGTGGTAACTCTGGCGGTGCGTTGATTAACTCAGCGGGCGAATTAGTAGGCATTAGCACGTTAAGTATTGGTAAAACAGCCAATGAAATTGCAGAAGGGTTAAATTTTGCGATTCCAATCAGCATTGCCAATGACGTGTTATATAAAATTATTCGCGATGGTCGTGTGATTCGTGGTTATTTTGGGGTACAAAGTGAAATCACCGCTAACTCAAACGGTGGCATTGTGATTACAGGTGTGACCGCCAATAGCCCGGCAGCGAAAGCGGGGATTCAAGTGGGCGATGTGATTTTACGTTTAAATAAACAAGATAACTTATCTATTCGTGAAATGATGCAAATTATTAGTGATACTAAACCGAATACAGAAGTTATTGTTACTGTTTCTCGCTTAGGTAAAGTGATTGATCTCCCTGTAGTTATTGAAGAGTTACCATCTAACTAAGGATATATCGTGGAAGTTAAAACCAGTCACTTTTTTGCCTGTTTAGATCGTCTTCGCTTAATTCAGCGTTGGTCATTGATGCGCAATATTGAAAAGGAAAACTTGGCAGAGCATAGTCTGCAAGTTGCCTTTGTGGCACAAGCCTTAGCCATTATTAAAAATCAATTTTTTGGTGGGGAAGTGAATCCTGAGCGTATTGCGGTGATGGCGATGTATCATGATACCTCTGAAATTTTTACGGGTGATCTGCCGACCCCAATTAAGTATTTCAATTCTGAAATAACTCATGCTTATAAAGACATTGAAGCGGCAGCCGAATTACATTTAATTAGCTTGCTTCCGACTGAGTTGCAAGATAGTTTTGCGCCATACTTAGATAGTGAGCAATTTAGCCCAGAAGAAAAGCATTTAGTAAAACAAGCAGATTTGATTTGTGCCTATATTAAAGCTCAATTTGAATTAGAGCATGGTAACCATGAATTTAAAACAGCGAAAAAACGCTTAGAAAATTTAATGGAACAATGGCACAGTCAAGAAATGGATTATTTTTTACAGGTCTTTTTGCCAAGTTTTGGGCGATCGATTGATGAGATTGCGTTGTAAGCGAAAATAAAAAAGTGCGGTTAATTTTAACCGCACTTTTTGTTTCTGATATTACTTCAATGTCGCTAAAATGATCTGTTCAGGATCCACGTGTAACCAGACTTCTTGTCCCACTTTCCAACCATCTTTGCTATGAATACTCGCACAAAATTCAATTGAGCTGTCCTTTATTTGTAAAATCGCTTCTTCATTCTGCATAGAAAGAATCGTCGCTTGGAAAAGGTTATTTTTTTCTTCTAATGGGGTGGCGCTAATTTTCACCCAAGGGGCTTTAAACATGACCATCACTTCTTTTTCAGTAATGAGTCTGAGGCGCTCAGCACTGCGCATTGTGATTGAAACATGTAATGGATGAGCTAAATCCTGAATGTTTACTGCAACAATGCAGCGGGAGTCCACAATATGTTGGCTCGCCACTTTCCCGAAAAATTGATTGCGCGCGCTACTTTGTAAGGAGAATTTTGCCGTTGCTGAAAGTAGGCTGTTTAGCGGGATCGTCTCATCTTGTAGAATATGGAACGCGTGCTCTTGTGTTTGTTCGAGCAAATCGTAAAGCTGTAGCAAACGTTCTGCGTAAGTCGTTAATGATGTACCGCCCCCATTTTTCCCACCGATATTACGTTCTAAAAGCGGTTTTGGGCTGATTTTATTCATTGCTTCAAGGTGATCCCAAGCACTTTTATAGCTCACTTTGGCGTTTTTGGCTGCTTGGTTGATTGAGCCACATTCTTTAATTTCTTTTAAGAGGCGAACACGTTTTGGATCAATAAATAATTCTTGATGAAGTTTGATTGTCAGTAAAATTTCAGTTTGTTTCATCATCTCCTCCTAATACACAATTCTGTTTATTTTACTAGATCTTTAGGTTTTTCTGTATGCTTATTTAAAAATTCAAGTTATAATTCACTCGCAGTATATTTTTTTATATATAGTTTCATTTATATAGGAGATAGATGATGAAATTAACTAAATTTGCAACCGCACTTTTAATTGCGGGTATGGGTGTATCTTTTGCGGCATCAGCAAAAGTGACTGTGTTTGCAGCAGCTTCAATGACTGATGCGTTACAACAAATTGCGGATCAATACCAAACTGAAAAGCCAAATAATACCGTCGTTTTCTCTTTTGCTTCTTCTTCTACGCTTGCAAAACAAGTTGAAGAAGGTGCACCTGCAGACTTATTTATTTCAGCTAGCAACAAATGGATGAAATATTTATCAGATAAAAATCTCACTGTAAAAGAAACTGAAAAAGTATTAGCGGGTAATGAATTAGTGTTAATTGCGCCGGCTAAAAGTGCAGCTAATTCAGTGGATATTGCCAAAGGTGAATGGATTAAAGGCTTAAAAGACAGCTATTTATCTGTGGGTGATCCTGCACATGTTCCGGCAGGACAATATGCTGAAGAGTCATTAACCAAATTAAATTTATGGGATCAAGTCAAAGATAAATTAGCGCGTGCGAAAGACGTGCGTGGTGCATTAGCCTTAGTTGAACGCGCTGAAGCCCCTTATGGTATCGTGTATAGCACCGATGCGAAAGTGAGTAAAGACGTGAAAGCAGTCGGCGTATTCCCGAAAGACAGCTATAAACCAGTTGAATATCCGGTTGCGATTTTAAAAGATCATGACAATGCGGATACCCGTGATTTCCTTAATTACTTAGAATCAAGTGCAGCGAAAAAAATATTTGTTGAATATGGTTTCTCTGTGAAATAATGAGCTCAGACTTTATAAAGAAAGGACAGGAAACTGTCCTTTTTGTTATCTCTAAAGAAATTTCGTCATATCGATATATACACAAGGAAATATTTTGCTCTCTTGGTTTCAATTAAGCCCGATGGAATGGGATGCGATTCACTTAAGTATGAGTGTCGCATTGAGTTCTATGCTTTGGAGTTTGCCTTTTGCGATTTTTATCGCTTGGTTACTGGCTCGTAAGGAATTCTACGGCAAGTCGCTGATTACAGGAATTATTCATCTGCCTTTGGTGCTGCCGCCAGTGGTAATCGGTTATTTATTATTAGTCGCCATGGGGCGTAATGGCTTTATCGGCAAGTATTTATATCAATGGTTTGGTGTCTCCTTTGGCTTTAGTTGGAAGGGAGCGGTATTAGCTTCCGCGGTGGTGGCATTTCCATTGGTTGTGCGGGCAATTCGTCTTTCCTTAGAAAGCATTGATTTTAAATTAGAGCAAGCTGCACAAACGCTTGGCGCTTCGCCTTGGCGAGTCTTTTTTACAATCACATTACCTCTTTCTCTCCCTGGTGTATTGGCGGGTTTAGTATTAGGTTTTGCTCGCTCTTTAGGGGAATTCGGGGCAACCATTACCTTCGTATCTAATATTGCGGGGGAAACCCAAACCATTCCTTTAGCGATGTATTCATTTATCCAAACGCCAGGTGCGGAAGCACAAACTGCACGACTTTGCTTGTTTGCGGTGATCCTTTCATTAATTTCCTTATTGCTTTCCGAAGCATTGAGCAAACGGATGCAGAAAAAATTGGGGCAGGGCGATGCTACACATTAATGTACAACAACAATTAGGTCGCCTGACCTTACGTGCGGATCTGCAATTGCCAACTCAAGGTGTGACGGCTATTTTTGGTTTGTCAGGCTCGGGTAAAACCTCATTGATTAATTTAGTGAGTGGTTTAACTCATCCCGATCAAGGATTTATTCGTTTAAATGACCGCACTTTGGTCGATGTGGAGAACGGTGAGAATCTCCCTGTGCACCAACGCAAAATTGGTTATGTATTCCAAGATGCTCGTTTATTTCCGCATTACAATGTCAAAGGTAATTTGCGTTATGGCATGAAGCATGTCAGTCGTGAAGATTTTGACTATATTGTCCAGCTACTTGGTATTGAACCGTTGCTCAAACGCTATCCGATTACTTTATCGGGTGGCGAAAAACAACGTGTAGCGATTGGGCGAGCTTTATTAACAGATCCTGATATTTTATTAATGGATGAACCGCTTTCAGCTTTAGATGTGCCTCGCAAACGTGAGCTTATGCAATATCTGGAAAGTTTATCTAAAGAAATTAATGTGCCGATTTTATATGTGACGCACAGTTTGGACGAATTATTACGCTTGGCCGATCGCGTTGTGCTGATGGAAAACGGCAAAGTGAAAGCCTATGATACCTTAGAAAATGTCTGGAACAGTCCGTTATTTGCCCCTTGGAAAGGTGAATCGGAGCAGAGTAGTGTGTTGGCGTTGCCAGTATATTTACATAATCCAACCTATAAAATGACCGCACTTTCTTTAGGCGAACAACAGCTTTGGATTAACGAAGTGCATCATCAAGCGAATGAAAAAGTGCGTGTCTGTATTTATAGTTCCGATGTATCACTCACTCTCAGCAAGCCAGAGCAAACGAGCATTCGTAATATCTTACGGGGGCAAATTGTACAAATTGTTCCGCAAGAGAATCGCATTGATATTGCGGTGTTGGTGGAAGGGCATAAAGTTTGGGCAAGTATCAGTAAATGGGCATTTAATGAATTACATTTTGCTCAAGGCATGGATGTTTATGTACAAATAAAAGCCATTTCAGTCGTATAAAGTAAAAGTGCGGTCAATTTCAAAAAAGTTTTAAAATTGACCGCACTTTTTGTTTAGGTTTACTTACCTAAGTTATCAAAGAATTTCTTCACACCGTCTAAAAAGCTTGAAGATTTCGGACTATGCGATTTTTGTCCTTTCAAACTTTCTTCCAGTTTTTCTAATAATTCTTTTTGTTCTTTATTTAAGTTCACTGGTGTTTCAATCACTACGCGACAAATGAGATCGCCTGCGTAGCCGCTACGAGTAGAGCTCACCCCTTTACCACGCATACGGAAGAGTTTGCCTGTTTGGGTTTCAGCAGGGATTTTGAGTTTCACTTTACCGTCTAAGGTTGGAACTTCGATTTCACCACCTAACGCAGCCATTGAGAAACTGATTGGCACTTCGCAGTAGAGGTTATTGCCATCACGTTCAAAGATATGATGTTCTTTAACATGAATAACCACATATAAATCACCTGCTGGTGCACCATTTTCGCCCGCTGCACCTTCGCCGCTTAAACGTAATTGGTTGCCGGTATCCACACCTGCTGGGATTTTAACGGAAAGATTTTTCTTCTTGTGAACACGACCTTCGCCATGGCAGCTTTTACATGGTTTTTCAATTTTCTTACCAGAACCATGACAAGTAGGACAAACCGCTTCAGTTACGAAGAAACCTTGTTGGCGACGAATACGACCTGAACCATGACAGCTTGGGCATGTCTCAACTTTTGATCCTTTTTCTGCGCCAGTACCATCGCAGCTATCACAGTGAGCAAGGGTATTAATTTGGATATCTTTGGTTGTACCTTTTACGGCTTCTTCTAACGTAATTTGGATGTCATAACGTAAATCTTCACCGCGTACTACACGCTGACGACCTCGTCCGCCACCGCCGAAGATATCACCGAACATATCTCCAAAAATATCACCGAAATCAGCACCGCTGAATCCGCCACCGAAGCCACCGCCTCCCATGCCACCTTGTTCAAAGGCTGCATGACCGTGTTGATCGTAAGCCGCTCGCTTTTCTTTATCACCTAGGATTTCATAGGCTTCTTGGATTTCTTTAAATTTTTCTTCTTTGGCTTTATCACCTTTGGTTCTATCAGGGTGATATTGCATGGCGAGTTTTTTGTAAGCACGTTTAATTGCTTTTTCATCTGCGCCACGTTCAACACCAAGAACGTCGTAATAATCTTTCTTTGCCATAATGTTTTCGTTTTCCGTTTAAAAATATAAATTTAAAAAATTTTATTTTGTTATTGTATGGTATTGCGTTAACAACATACCTAAGAATAAAAATAATGTCGAAGTCAGAAATATCAAGGGTAAATTCGTTAATTTATGACTTATTTTGCTGCTGCAAATGCTTGCTCTAAGTCAGCTAAAATATCTTGAATATTTTCAATACCGCAAGAAAGGCGAATAAGTCCTGCAGAAATCCCCGCTTTTTCTAATTCAGCTTCACTTAATTGGCGGTGTGTTGAAGTCGCTGGATGTAATGCACAAGTACGAATGTCGGCTACGTGTACTTCACGTGAGGTCATTTGCAATGCGTTTAACCATTTTGCCGCGGTTTCTTTATCACCTTTAATCTCAAAGGAAATAACGCCACACAAACCGTTCGGTAAGTATTTTTGTTTGAGTGCGTAATCTGGCGAGCTTGGTAAGCCAGGATAATTCACTTTAACGACTTGCGGATGTTTTTCTAAAAACTCGGCTACAGCCTGTGCATTCTCATAATGACGTTGCATGCGAAGCGCGAGGGTTTCCATACCTACATTTAATAAGAAACTATTTTGTGGTGCTGGTGTAGCACCTAAATCACGCATTAATTGCACGCGTGCTTTGACAATATAAGCCGCAGGGCCAAAGGTTTCTGTGTAAACCAAACCATGATAAGTTTGGTCTGGCGTGCTTAATTGCGGATATTTGCCGTTATTCCAATTAAAGTTACCACCATCAGTAATGGACCCACCTAAGGCAATAGCATGACCATCTAAATATTTAGATGTGCTGTGAATGACTACGTTTGCGCCAAATTCGATTGGGCGACAAAAATAGGGGGTGGCAAAAGTGTTATCAATTAATAATGGCGCCTCTGCAGCTTTCGCTAGGGCAGCAAATTTTTCAATATCCAATACACGTAAAGCGGGGTTTGCAATGGTTTCAGCAAAGACCGCTTTTGTATTTGGACGAATCGCTTTTTTGAGTTCTTCAAGCGGTAAGTCTTGATCCACAAAACTCACTTCAATGCCCATTTTTTTGAATGTATGGGCAAATAAATTGTAAGTGCCGCCATACACATAAGAAGAGGAAATGAAATGATCGCCCGCTTCTAAAATATTCAGCATTGCATAGAAAACCGCAGATTGGCCTGAGGTAGTACACATTGTTGCTACGCCACCTTCAAGTGCTGTAATTTTTTCTTCAGCAGCATTTGTCGTTGGGTTTGCTAGACGAGTATAGAAATAACCTGCGGCTTGTAAATCAAATAACTTACCAATTTCTTCTGCCGAATCGTAGGTATAAGTCGTGCTTTGCACGATAGGTTGAACACGTGGCTCTCCATTTTTAGGGCTATAACCGGCATGGAGGCATTTCGTTTCGAATTTCATTGTTTTTCCTTTAGTTGTGTTTGTTTTTTTGGGGGGGGATAAAGTGCAATTTTAAGCACGTTTAAACGCATTTAATCTCTAGTCTTAATTAGTGTATAGTGTTTAATAGATATTAAATCTATGACTATGAAAACTCCTTATTTTCTGCTTTCATAATATTTCCCCTCATATAAGGGATCATATTTATAATGTAATATTGATTCAATTAAGGATAGGGCAAAATAAGCTTTTTTATTGCTAGAAAATTTATTAGCACTAATTAGTATCTCAATACGATAACAGTTTTCTTTTATCCAGTTTTCAGTACTAATATCACTACTTTTTTTAGAGAATACATCTAGACCTCCTTTTTCTAAAGACTTAGCCAGGCTACTACCAATGTGAGGAGAGTTTTTATAATGTTGGAATTGGAATCTAGAATTACTATTTAGACCAACTTTCCCAATCTTAAGATATATATTTTCATATTTAAAAATATAGATCGCCATAGTATTGGGGGGGAGTTTATTAGGCTCGTGTTTAGGAGGTAGAAATTTGAAACTATAGCAATCATTAGAAATTTCATGACCTAATGTTTTAGTTATTTTAGTTATGCTATCTCTAATTTCTTGTTCAAGTTTATTCATAATAGATTAAGTATTAAATACGTCAAAAGGGCGTATCGCTACGCCCTTCAATTTGGGTTTAAGTGAAATTATTTATTGTCTTTCACTTCTTCAAACTCAGCATCAACAACATCATCATTTGGATTGCTACTTTGAGCTTGTTGTGCTTCACCTTGTGGTTGTGCAGCTTGAGCAAGTTTTTGAGCCACTTCTGCAAGTGCTTGAAGTTTAGCTTCGATTGCTGCTTTATCTTCACCTTTCGCTGCAGTTTCTAAATCGCTTAATGCGCTTTCAATTGCGGCACGATCTTCAGCTGGAACTTTGTCACCTGCTTCTTCTAATTGTTTACGTGTGCTGTGTACAAGGTGATCTGCTTGGTTGCGAGCTTGTACTAATTCTTCAAATTTACGGTCTGCTTCAGCGTTTGCTTCTGCATCACGAACCATTTTTTGAATTTCTTCATCACTTAAACCTGAAGAGGCTTTGATGGTGATTTGTTGTTCTTTACCCGTACCTTTATCTTTCGCAGAAACGTGGATGATACCGTCAGCGTCGATGTCGAAGGTTACTTCAATTTGTGGCATACCGCGTGGAGCAGGGTTGATGCCTTCAAGGTTGAATTGACCTAAAGATTTATTTGCTGATGCTTGTTTACGTTCACCTTGTAACACGTGAATGGTTACTGCACTTTGGTTATCTTCTGCTGTTGAGAACACTTGTGATTTCTTAGTTGGAATCGTCGTGTTTTTCTCAATTAAGGTAGTCATTACACCACCCATGGTTTCGATACCTAAAGATAACGGTGTTACGTCTAACAATAATACATCAGTTACATCACCTGCTAATACACCACCTTGAACTGCTGCACCGATAGCAACGGCTTCATCTGGGTTCACATCTTTACGAGGTGCTTTACCGAAGAATTCTTCTACTTTTTGTTGTACTAATGGCATACGGGTTTGACCGCCCACTAGGATAACATCATCAATTTGTGATGCACTTAAGCCAGCATCGTTTAATGCAACTTTTACAGGTTCAAGTGATTTCGCCACTAAATCTTCTACTAAAGATTCTAATTTAGCACGAGTTAATTTAATGTTTAAATGTTTAGGACCTGTAGCATCTGCAGTGATGTAAGGTAAGTTCACATCAGTTTGTTGTGCAGAAGAAAGTTCAATTTTCGCTTTTTCACCTGCTTCTTTTAAACGTTGCATTGCAAGTGGGTCGTTACGTAAGTCAACGCCTTGTTCTTTTTTGAACTCATCCACTAAGTAGTTGATAACACGGTTATCGAAGTCTTCACCACCTAAGTGAGTATCACCGTTGGTTGCTAATACTTCGAAGGTTTTTTCGCCACCTACTTCATCAATTTCGATGATAGATAAGTCGAATGTACCACCACCTAAGTCATAAACAGCGATAGTTTTGTTGCCTTGACCTTTATCTAAACCGTAAGCTAATGCTGCAGCTGTAGGTTCGTTGATAATACGTTTAACTTCTAAGCCTGCGATACGACCTGCATCTTTAGTTGCTTGACGTTGAGCATCGTTAAAGTATGCTGGAACAGTGATTACCGCTTCAGTCACTGGCTCACCTAAGAAGTCTTCTGCAGTTTTCTTCATTTTTTTCAATACTTCTGCAGAAATTTGTGGCGGTGCAAGTTTGTCACCTTTTACATTTACCCATGCATCACCATTGTCTGCTTTGGTAATTTCAAATGGCATAATGTCGATATCACGTTTTACTTCAGCATCATCAAAACGACGACCAATTAAACGTTTGATTGCGAATAATGTATTTTTCGGGTTGGTCACCGCTTGGCGTTTTGCCGGTTGACCGACTAAAATTTCGTTATCATTTGTATAAGCGATAATTGACGGGGTAGTACGATCGCCTTCTGCGTTTTCAATTACGCGAGGTTTGTCACCATCCATTACAGCGACACAAGAGTTTGTTGTACCTAAGTCAATACCAATAATTTTTCCCATGTTGTTACTCCTAATTAAATTTTAAATTCGTTGTAAATTGTTACGATGAATAAGATGTGGATACTTTTTCGCATTTCAAGAGGCAAGATTTAAAATTTTTTCTTCCTTTTAAAGTGCGGTCATTTCCGTTCTTGCTTTACAAAATAAGTCCAGAGATGAGAAGTTCAAGGGGGGATATAAAATTATTTTTTAAAAATAAGAAAAAAATTGTGATTTGTGATAAATTGCCAGCAATTTTAATCATCTATTAGTTAGCAAAGGAATCAAAATGAAAAAATCAACTGTAGCATTAGGTGTCATTGTTGCCCTCGGTATTGTCGGCATCGGTGGTGCATGGTTTACTGGAGAAAAAGCACAGACTGAATATTTGCGTCAAATTGAATTAGCGAACCAAAAATTCCAAAGTTTAGGTTTGTCAGATTCAGTGAATCTTGTTTATAAAAATAAGCAATTTGATCGCAGTTTCTTTACTTCTCAAGTAGAAGATGAAGTCGTTATTTCTTTACCAAAAGAAGGACAAGTATTTACTATCCCACTTTCAACTAAGCTTTATCATGGACCATTTCCACTTAATCAGTTGGAAAAATTTAACTTCGTACCAACAATGTTTTCAGCACAAGGTGTGATTGGTAAAAATGAAACAACTCAGCCGCTATTTGATTTTCTTAAATCAGATAAACCTGTTCAATATCAAGCTTCGACTAGCTATAGTTTAGCAACAAAAGGTAAAGTTGAATTAGCAGCAGGGGAAATGACAGATCCTCACTCACCGCAAAATAAGATCTCATGGTCAAATATCAACATTGGTTTTGATGTAGATAAAGATCGAGCGGGGAAATATGACATGACCTTAGACGAAGTGACAGCTGATTTAGGCCCTAGTAGTGCAGATGGGGATAGCCAGGACGCTACTGCAGTTAAGTCGGTAAAAACGAAGATGAAGGGCATGAAATTGGATGCTTCATTCAATCCTACAAAATGGGCTTACATTTATACGGGGAAAGGTTCTTATTCAACTGAAAGCTTCGAAATGACGAGCATGGACTATGCTGGAAAAACGACTTCTCTTATTGAAAAAGGTTTAAAAGCCACATCTGATATTTCACTTAATGGTGATTTTGTAAACTTAAAAAGTGAGAGTGCAGTAGATTCATTTGTTTTAGATGGAAAAGAGTTAGGGAAGTTAACTAACAATAGTGAATTAAATCATATTGAAGCAAACGCAGCAAATGCCTTGATTGAAGCTGTTTTCACGGTATTTAAGTCTGTTAGAGATGATAAAAATGTGAATGATGAAGTGGTATCTGAAATCTTAAGTTCATGGGTTGAAGAGCATGGTATGGCTATTTTTAATAATCAGCCTCAACTTAAACTCAACCCAGTATCAATTTCAGACAATCAAGGTAAAGTGTCATTAGATCTCAATGTGGCATTAGCGAAAGATCCAAAATTTGATTTAATGAAAGGAAATTTATATAAACAATTTACGGATTTTGCTGTGCATATTCATGTAGATAAAGCGACAGCAGAAAAAATCATGACACAATTTGCTCCAGAAGAAGATAAAGCTTTGATTAAAGAGAAAATTGAAGAGCAAGCCAAACAAGCAGCAGCACAAAATATTGTGGTGAATAACGATAAAAATGTGACGCTTGCCTTAGTACTTGAAAAAGGTGAATTAAAACTTAATGGTCAAGTGATTCCAGAAGAGCAGGTGCAAGGCGTGCTATTTATGTTAATCATGAGCGCGGCAATGCAGGGTAAGTAATTTACGAGTAAATAAACAGAAAGGAGATAAAGTGATTTATCTCCTTTTTATTTGGTTAACTTAAACGCGCTTTTAAATATCCTTCATAATCGGGGATATCAATATTGATTTCTTGATCAAATAAGCTTGATGTTAAAAGAAAATCAGCGGTACTTTGATTAATTGCCACAGGAATATTCCAAACAGTTGCAATACGCATGAGCGCTTTTACATCTGGATCATGTGGTGCCGCGTTCATTGGATCCCAAAAGAAAATCATCATATCAATTTTTTTCTCAGCAATCAGTCCGCCAAGTTGTTGATCGCCGCCCATCGGGCCACTTAATAGCGAGGCTATTTTGAGTCCCGTTTCTCTTTCCAATAGATGTCCTGTTGTACCCGTCGCATAAAGCTGATGGGGAGCGAGTGCATCTTTGTGTTTCTTTACCCAATTGAGTAGATTTTGTTTGCAGCTATCATGTGCAACGAGCGCTATTCGTTTATGAGAAAAGATTGGGCGAGTTGTCGTGTTCATATTTTGTCCTCTAAAAAGCTCAAAAGCATGCGAACACTTTAGATCAAAGCGGGTAGGGAATGCAAGACATAAAGCATGCTTGAGCTTAAACCAGAAAATCCTTTCAAAATGACCGCACTTTTAGTGAAGAGTATTGCAATAACACGAAGAAATCCGTGAGAACAGTCAAAATCTACTATCTTTCTTACAAAAAATCTTCTAAAATTTACAAGATTTGTTAAATGTTTGTAACATTGATTAACAAGCTTGATTTTCGTGTTTGGTCATGACCAAACTTCATTTTCACTCAGTAAAATAAGGAAAGACTATGTCAGATACCTTAGTAAACGATATTGACCCAATTGAAACACAAGATTGGTTGTCAGCTGTTGATTCATTAATTCGTGCAGAAGGCGCAGAGCGTGCGCATTACATCATCAATCAGGTGATTGATCAGGCACGTAATGGTGGTGTGAACATTGCAAAAGGTGGCGTAACAACCCCTTATGTCAATACCATCCCACTTTCTGAACAGCCAGCATACCCAGGTGATAAAGCTATTGAGCGTCGTATTCGTAGTGCTGTACGTTGGAATGCGATCATGGCGGTATTACGTGGCCAGAAAAAAGATCTTGAATTAGGTGGTCACATTTCAACTTATCAATCTGCAGCAAGCATGTATGAAGTTTGTTTTAACCACTTCTTCAAAGCGGCGACTGATAAAAACGGCGGTGACTTAGTCTTCTTCCAAGGCCACGCAGCACCAGGTATGTATGCTCGTGCATTTGTTGAAGGTCGTATTACTGAAGATCAAATGAATAACTTCCGTCAGGAATGTGAACCAGGCAAAGGTCTTTCTTCTTACCCACACCCGAAATTAATGCCTGAATTCTGGCAATTCTCGACCGTATCTATGGGTTTAGGCCCTGTAAATGCGATCCGTACTGCTCGTTTCTTAAAATACTTAGATAACCGTGGTTTAAAAGACACCAAAGATCAAAAAGTGTATGCTTTCCTTGGTGACGGTGAGATGGACGAAATCGAAGCAAAAGGTGATTTAACATTCGCAGCACGTGAAGGCTTAGATAACTTAATCTTCGTAGTAAGCTGTAACTTGCAACGTTTAGATGGTCCTGTAACGGGTAACGGCAAAATCGTTCAAGAATTAGAAGGTTTATTTGCTGGTGCAGGTTGGGAAGTGATCAAAGTCATGTGGGGTAGTGGCTGGGATAAATTATTTGCAAAAGATACTACCGGCAAATTAACCCAATTAATGATGGAAGTACTTGATGGTGACTATTTAACCTTCAAATCTAAGAATGGTGCATACGTTCGCGAACACTTCTTCGGTCGTTATCCAGAAACTGCTGCATTAGTGGCAGATATGACAGATGATGAAATCTGGGCATTAAGACGTGGTGGCCACGATTCAGAAAAACTTTATGCCGCATTCCATAAAGCGCAAACTGCAGGTAAACCTGTTGTGATCTTAGCGCACATGGTTAAAGGCTATAAAATTCCTGAAGCAGAAAGTAAAAACACTGCACACCAATCGAAAAAAATGTCTCTCGAAAGCTTAAAATCTTTCCGTGATCATTTCCAATTAGATATTAAAGATGAAGATATTCCTAACTATCCATACATCACCTTCCCAGAGGGTTCGGAAGAGTACAATTATCTTCACGGCAGACGTAAAGCGTTAAACGGTTACTTACCAAAACGTTTACCAAAATTCACCACTGAATTTAAAGTGCCATCATTGGAGGAATTTGCCCCATTATTGGAAGAACAAGCTCGTCCAATTTCAACTACAATGGCATTTGTACGTTTCTTAAATACCTTATTAAAAGATAAAAATATTGGTAAACAAATTGTGCCAATTATCGCTGACGAAGCGCGTACTTTCGGTATGGAAGGTTTATTCCGTCAAATCGGTATTTATAACCCACATGGTCAAAACTATGTACCTTCTGACCGTGATTTAGTGGCGTACTACCGTGAAGCGAAAGACGGTCAAGTATTACAAGAAGGTATCAATGAATTAGGTGCGGCATCATCTTGGTTAGCGGCTGCGAACTCATACTCTGTCAATAACCTTCCGATGATTCCATTCTTCATTTACTACTCAATGTTTGGTTTCCAACGTGTGGGTGACTTAATGTGGGCAGCAGGTGACCAATTAGCACGTGGTTTCATGATCGGGGGTACTTCTGGCCGTACAACATTAAATGGTGAAGGTTTACAACACGAAGATGGTCACAGCCATATTCAATCTCTTGTTATTCCTAACTGTATATCTTATGACCCAGCTTACGTTTATGAAGTGGCAGTTATCCTACAAGACGGTATTAACCGTATGTACGGTGAAAAACAAGAAGATGTGTTCTACTACATCACCACATTAAACGAAACTTACGAACAACCAGCAATGCCAAAAGGTGCAGAAGAAGGTATTCGTAAAGGTATTTATAAATTTGAAACCGTTGAAGCGAAAGGCAACAAGGGTCATGTTCAATTATTAGGTTCTGGTGCAATCTTCCGTCACGTTCGTGAAGCAGCACAAATCCTTGCTAATGAATATGGTGTAAGCTCAGATGTATATAGTGTGCCTTCATTTACTGAAGTGGCTCGTGAAGGTGCGGATGCAGTACGTTGGAACATGTTACACCCAACTGAAAAAGCACGCGTACCTTACATTGCACAAGTAATGAACAATGCACCAGCGGTTGCAGCAACTGACTACATGAAATTGTTTGCAGAACAAGTTCGTGCATTCATCCCTGCACAAAGCTATCACGTATTAGGTACCGATGGTTTCGGTCGTTCAGATAGCCGTGAAAACTTACGTGAACACTTCGAAGTGGATGCGCGTTATGTTGTGGTTGCAGCATTACATGAGCTTGCAAAACAAGGCAAATTTGATGCGAAAGTGGTCGCTGATGCTATCGCGAAATTTGGTTTAAAAACTGAAATTTTAAATCCGCTTTACGCTTAATAAAAACATCCTGTGTGTGAGAGCACACAGGAGCATCTACAAATAAAGTGCGGTTGATTTTAACTGCGTTTTTTAAAGGTAAGATAACATGTCAAAACAAATTCAAATTCCTGATATCGGTAGTGATGAAGTTACCGTAACAGAAGTGATGGTGAAAGTAGGTGATACCATTACCGCAGATCAAAGCATTATTAATGTTGAAGGTGATAAAGCTTCAATGGAAGTACCAGCACCAGAAGCTGGTGTGGTAAAAGAAGTATTAGTAAAAGTGGGTGATAAAGTCACAACTGGCACACCAATGCTTGTTTTAGAGTCAGCGGATGCGGCAGCGCCTGCTCCAGCTGCAGCAGCGCCTGCGCCGGCAGCCGCACCAGCAGCTGCAAGTGTAGTTGAAGTCAATGTACCCGATATCGGTTCAGATGAAGTAAACGTGACTGATATTATGGTGAAAGTAGGCGATACCGTTGAAGTTGACCAATCAATCATCAATGTTGAAGGTGATAAAGCGTCAATGGAAGTGCCTGCTCCTGTTGCTGGCGTAGTAAAAGAAATTTTAATCAACGTGGGCGATAAAGTTGTTACTGGCAAATTAATCATGAAATTTGAAGTGGCGGGAGCCGCACCAGCTGCAGCGCCAGCTCAACAAGCTTCGGCACCTGCAGCAACGCCAACAGCTTCAGCCATTAAAGAAGTGAATGTACCAGATATCGGTGGTGATGAAGTTAACGTAACTGAAATCATGGTTGCCGTTGGTGACAGCGTTTCTGAAGAGCAATCTTTAATTACAGTTGAAGGCGATAAAGCCTCAATGGAAGTGCCAGCTCCGTTTGCGGGTGTGGTAAAAGAAATTTTAGTGAAATCGGGTGATAAAGTTTCAACTGGTTCATTAATTATGAAATTTGAAGTGGCAGGTGCAGCACCCGCTCCTGCAGCGGCAGCTCCAGCGCCTCAAGCAGCACCTGCAGCAGCGCCGGCAGCACAATCAGGTAATGTGTCTGGTTTAAGCCAAGAACAAGTTGTAGCAAGCGCAGGCTATGCACACGCAACACCGGTGATTCGTCGCTTAGCGCGTGAATACGGTATTAACCTTGATCGCGTAAAAGGTACGGGTCGTAAAGGTCGTGTTGTGAAAGAAGATATCCAAGCTTACGTGAAAACCGCTGTTAAAGCGTTTGAAACAGGTACTGTATCTTCTGCAGCAGCGGGTAATGGTGTGGCAAATGGTGCAGGCTTAGGCTTATTACCATGGCCGAAAGTTGACTTCAGCAAATTTGGTGAAGTAGAAGAAGTTGAATTAAACCGTATCAACAAAATCACTGGTGCGAACTTACATCGTAACTGGGTAATGATTCCACATGTTACTCACTTCGATCGCACAGATATCACTGATTTGGAAGCATTCCGTAAAGAACAGAACAAGATTGTTGAAAAACAAAAATTGGATGTGAAAATTACACCAGTTGTGTTCATTATGAAAGCGGTAGCGAAAGCATTAGAAGCGTTCCCACGTTTCAATAGCTCTATCTCTGAAGACGGACAAAAATTAACACTTAAAAAATACATCAACATTGGCGTAGCGGTAGATACACCAAATGGTCTCGTTGTACCTGTATTTAAAAACGTGAATAAAAAAGGTATTATCGAACTCTCTCGTGAATTAATGGAAGTCTCCAAAAAAGCACGTGACGGTAAACTTTCAGGCTCTGATATGCAGGGTGGTTGTTTCACCATTTCAAGCTTAGGCGGTATTGGTACAACTTACTTTACACCAATTGTAAATGCACCTGAAGTGGCCATCTTAGGTGTGTCTAAATCAGAAATGCAACCGGTTTGGAATGGTAAAGAATTTGAGCCACGCTTAATGCTTCCGTTATCATTATCTTTCGACCACCGTGTGATCGATGGTGCTGATGGTGCTCGTTTCTTAAGCTATATCAATGGCGTATTAGCTGACTTACGTCGCTTAGTGATGTAATTAACGCGGTAAGATGTGAGTGATTAGGCTCACATCTTACAGAAAGGATCGCAAAGTGCGGTCAAAAATTTGAACGTTTTTACGAGGTAAAAATGAGTAAAGAAATTAAAACCCAAGTTGTGGTACTTGGTGCTGGTCCTGCAGGTTATTCAGCGGCATTCCGTTGTGCGGACTTAGGTTTAGAAACAGTACTTGTTGAACGTTATTCAACATTAGGTGGGGTATGTTTAAACGTAGGTTGTATCCCTTCTAAAGCATTACTTCACGTAGCGAAAGTAATTGAAGAAGCGAAACACGCAAGCAAAAATGGTGTGTATTTCGCAGAGCCTCGCATTGATTTAGATGAAGTGCGTGCAGGTAAAGAAGCAGTTGTGGCGAAATTAACTGGCGGTCTTGCTGGCATGGCTAAACAACGTAAAGTCACCGTTGTTGAAGGTTTAGCGGCGTTTACCGATCCACATACATTAGTAGCACGTGATCGTGATGGTAAACCAACCACAATTAAATTTGATAATGCGATTATCGCAGCGGGTTCTCGCCCAATTCAATTACCATTCATTCCACATGAAGATCCACGTGTTTGGGATTCAACAGATGCTCTTAAATTAAAAGAAGTACCGAAAAAACTTTTAATCATGGGTGGTGGTATCATCGGTTTAGAGATGGGTACCGTATATCATGCATTAGGTTCTGAAGTTGAAGTGGTTGAAATGTTTGACCAAGTAATTCCAGCAGCAGATAAAGATGTTGTTGCAATCTACACCAAACAAGTAGAGAAAAAATTCAAGTTAATGCTTGAAACTAAAGTGACTGCAGTTGAAGCAAAAGACGATGGTATCTATGTTTCAATGGAAGGTAAAGCATGCAATGACACTAAACGTTATGATGCAGTGTTAGTGGCAATCGGTCGTACACCAAACGGTAAATTGATCGATGCAGGTAAAGCTGGCGTTGAAGTGGATGAGCGTGGTTTCATTCATGTTGATAAGCAAATGCGTACTAATGTGCCTCATATCTTTGCAATCGGTGATATTGTTGGTCAACCAATGTTAGCTCACAAAGGTGTCCACGAAGGTCACGTAGCGGCAGAAGTGATTGCAGGACAAAAACATTACTTCGATCCAAAAGTCATTCCCTCTATTGCTTATACTGAACCAGAAGTAGCTTGGGTAGGTAAAACTGAGAAAGAATGTAAACAAGAAGGTTTAAACTACGAAGTCGCTAAATTCCCTTGGGCAGCTTCTGGCCGTGCGATTGCATCTGAATGTGCAGAAGGTATGACCAAATTAATCTTTGATAAAGATACTCATCGTATACTTGGTGGGGCTATCGTGGGGGCTAACGGTGGTGAATTATTAGGTGAAATCGGTCTAGCGATCGAAATGGGTTGTGATGCGGAAGATATCGCATTAACAATTCATGCTCACCCAACACTTCATGAATCTGTAGGTCTTGCGGCTGAAGTATTTGAAGGTTCAATTACCGATCTTCCAAATGCAAAAGCGAAGAAAAAATAATCAATTCTAATCCTTTTAAGGGCTGCTCATTGAGCAGTCCTTATTTTTTTGAGATCTCACTCACAAAATTGCATAAAAATTCAATAAAAACTGGCGGGCATAATGACTTTTTGATAAAATCCGACCAGTTTTGTTTTTATATTTTTTTATTATTTAAAAGCTATGTTAAAGAAGATTTTGATTATTGTAGGTTTAGCTGTTTTGACAACAGCCTGCTCTAACAATTCGGGGCAGGCTCAAAATGGCATGATTAGTGAAAGTGATGATGCTGAGTTAACGGGATTGATTGCCGGTTTAGATGGGAAAAAAGGGGGCGTTTACCCTAAATTAAGAACTAACCGTCCTAAATCAGGTTTAATTGGTGACAAAGCACTTGCTCAAGTTTATAACGAATGGGTGGGAACTCGTTATAGAATGGGTGGCACTTCAAAACATGGTATTGATTGTTCTGCATTTATGCAAACTGCTTTTCTCGATGCTTACGGCATGGAGCTTCCACGTTCAACTTCAGAACAACGCTATTTAGGTCGCCAAATCCAAAAACATGAATTACGTAAAGGTGATTTAGTGTTCTTCCGTCGCAACAATCATGTTGGCGTTTATATTGGTAATAACCAATTTATGCACGCAAGTACAAGTCAAGGTGTAACAATTAGTTCATTGGATGAAGATTATTGGTCAAGAACTTATACACAATCTCGTCGAGTGATGTAATGACAATTTTATTTCAATAAAAAAGTGCGGTTAATTTTAACCGCACTTTTTCTTTATTTAGATTATTTGATTATTGGCTTAAGCAGCAAATTTCATTAAGTCTCTTCTTGGTTTCATTTGATGGATAGTATTCGTCACCGTGCCAACTAACGGAAGGTTTGTCCATTGTGTTGTTTTAATATTTTCCACTTTAGAATCTAATGCCATGAATACAAATTCATTACCGCTTACGCCGGCAAATTCATAAATATGGAATTCGTCTTGTTTTTCTAATACGACAAGATCACCAATGAAAAGGCTGTCATTTTTTTCAACCACTAACATATCGCCCATTTCAATCCCCCAAGCAAGCATATTCGGATTGGTAACACGAATAAAACAAGTTTGTTGTGGACGTTTGATACAATAAAGGTTGAGGTCTAATTTTTTATTAAATGTCGATTTGCTTTCAACATCATTGAAAAATGGCATAGGATGATAAGAAAACGTCATATCATTTTGTGCAACTGTATTTGCGTAGTTCATCATCTTGTGTTCCTTTTAGTTTGTGTGTTTTTAATCAGTGGTTGTTTATACAGTTGTAATATACTGGTATTAGATACAGTATGTCAATAGGGGATAGAAAAAATTTTTTTATAGGCGAAAATTTTAGAAAAAATTCATTCCTAGCTTAAAAAGTTCAATTTTTTAGCAAAATAATAAAGAAAAAATTTTCTTTTAAATAAAATTTGAGCTATCTTTATCGTGTTTCGGTGGATCGTAACGATCTGAAGTTCAACTTAATCTTCATTTAAAACTATTATGAATACAACACGTTTATTTCATTTTTTGTTCCAAGGTAATTTGGTAAAACGAATTGCTGTTGGTTTGGTACTCGGGATCCTTGTTGCCTTGGTGAATGAGAGTGTAAAAAATTCAGCAGGTATTGATCTTGCATCTAGCTTTGGCGTGCTGGGTCAAATTTTTGTTAAAGCATTACGTGCAGTTGCACCAATTTTGATTTTCTTCCTTGTTATGGCGGCACTCGCTAATAAGAAAGTGGGTTCTAAAAGCAACATGAAAGAAATTGTCGTGCTTTATCTTTTGGGTACTTTCTTAGCGGCTGTGGCTGCAGTAATTGCAAGTATGGCATTCCCATCAGATGTTGCTCTTGCAGTAAAAGAAGATGCGAGCTCAGCGCCTCAATCTGTTGGCCAAGTGATGCTTACTTTAGTATTGAATGTGGTGGATAACCCATTAAATGCGATTTTCAAAGCCAACTTTATCGGTGTTTTAGCATGGTCTATCGGTTTAGGTTTAGCCCTTCGTCATGCATCAGATGCAACTAAACAGGTTGTAGCTGATTTTGCAGAAGGCATTTCTAAAATTGTTCACGTGATTATTTCATTTGCACCTTTCGGTGTATTCGGTTTAGTGGCTGAAACATTATCTGACAAAGGTTTATCTGCGTTAGGTGGATATGTTCACTTATTATTCGTGTTAATCGGTACAATGCTATTTACTGCCTTTGTACTTAATCCAATTCTCGTTTATTGGAAAATTCGTCGTAATCCATATCCATTAGTGTGGACTTGTGTGCGCGAAAGTGGTGTAACTGCATTCTTTACACGTAGCTCTGCAGCAAACATTCCTGTAAACATTGAATTAGCAAAACGCTTAAATCTTGATGAAGAAACCTATTCAGTGGCAATTCCATTGGGTGCAAATATCAATATGGCGGGTGCGGCAATTACTATTACTGTATTAACGTTAGCGGCAGTTCATACATTAGGTATTGAAGTTTCTTTTGTTAGTGCGGTGTTATTAAGTATTGTTGCTGCACTTTGTGCGTGTGGTGCATCTGGTGTGGCTGGTGGTTCATTATTGTTAATTCCATTAGCTTGTAGCTTATTTGGTATTAATGATGACATTGCAGCTCAAATGATCGGTGTAGGTTTCGTGATTGGTATCTTACAAGATTCAACAGAAACCGCGCTAAACTCTTCAACTGACGTATTATTTACTGCGGCAGTATGTATGGAAGAAGAGCGTAAAAACGGCTAATTAAATGAATCTGACAAGGCGGGCAAATTGCTCGCCTTTTGTTTTTAAGGGAAAGAGAATGACACTTTTAATTCAGCAAGCAAAATTTAAGCTTTATCAAAAACAGACCTTAAACTTACCGCACTTTGCGATTGAGCCACAACAATATTGGGTTGTGGTAGGCAGTAATGGGAGTGGGAAATCGGCGTTTGCTTTAGCTTTGCAAAATGAGTTACCTTTACAGGAAGGGGAGTACCATAATTCCTTCAAACGTGTTCACTCCTTTTCTTTTGAAAAACAACGAGAAATTCTTGAAGCCACATTAAAGAATTTAAACAACGATGATACTGGTCCCGATTTTTTTGGTAAAACGGCAAGAGAAACCATTTTAAATGGCAGCACGGAACTCACTTTTTGTGAACAAATTGCAGAAAAATTAGGGATTACTTATCTCTTAGATCGTTTCTTTATCAAACTTTCCACTGGGGAAACACGAAAAGTCTTATTGGCACAAACATTATTGCAAAAGCCCGATTTATTAATTTTAGATGAACCTTTTGAAGGGCTAGATCAGCAATCAGTAAAAGATTGGATGGTGATGTTGAACGAACTAAAAAAAGAATGTGCTATCGTTCTAATCGTTAATCGTTTGGCAGATATTCCGGCTGAAGCGACTCATTTAGCGATGTTGGAAAATTTAGAGTTAGTATTAGAAGGTGTACGCCAATCCATTGAGCAACAAAGTATTTATCAACAATTAGTGTATGCGGAACAGTCTGTTGATGTTGCGTTGCCTGAGCCGGCCTCACCATTACTAAAACTGTCTGAAAACCAACCGCACTTTGAACTTAAAAATGTTACAGTTCAGTATGGCGATAAAGTGATTTTGGATCATTTAAATTGGGTTGTTCAGCCAAATCAAAATTGGTGGATTAAAGGACCAAATGGAGCAGGGAAGTCAACCTTACTTTCGTTAATTACAGGTGATCATCCTCAAGCCTTTGCGAATCATGTGGTGATTTTTGGTAAACAACGTGGTTCAGGCGAAACCATTTGGGATATCAAACAAAAAATTGGTTACGTAAGCAGCCAACTGCATTTAGATTATCGTGTGAATTGTTCCGTGCTAGATGTGATCATTTCAGGTTTTTTTGACAGTATTGGGATTTATCAACAAGTGCCAGAGGCAATTCGTTTGAAAGCCATGCAATGGTTAGCTCGTTTAAATCTGACTCATTTAGCAAAAAAGCCATTTCGTTCACTTTCTTGGGGACAGCAACGTTTGCTTTTAATTACACGAGCGATGGTGAAGCATCCACCTGTTTTAATTTTAGATGAGCCTTTTCAAGGGCTTGATGGGTTAAATCGCAAGTTAGTAAAACATTTTATTGAGCAACTCGTTAATAATAGTGAAACACAGCTTTTATTTGTTTCTCATCAAGATTTAGATGCCCCGAATTGCATTACACATCTTTTTGAATTTATAAGAGAAAACGATAAATATATTTATATACAAAGTGCGGTCTAATTTGTTAGACTTTTCTTATATTTCCTCACATTAAGGAGCAATCTATGGAAGGCTTATCCGTTGCCGCAATCGTCTTTATTGTATTAGTCGTCGTCGTACTTTTTTCAGCACTCAAAACTGTACCGCAAGGTTATAACTGGACGATTGAGCGTTTTGGGCGTTATACCCACACTTTAATGCCTGGCTTAAACTTTGTCGTACCATTTGTGGATCGTGTTGGCCGTAAGATCAATATGATGGAACAGGTATTAGATATTCCATCACAAGAAGTTATTTCTAAGGATAACGCGAACGTATCTATTGATGCGGTTTGTTTCGTTCAGGTGATTGATGCCCGTAGTGCGGCTTATGAGGTGAATCATTTAGAACAGGCGATTATCAATTTAACCATGACTAACATTCGTACTGTATTAGGTTCGATGGAATTGGATGAAATGCTTTCCCAACGTGACTCCATTAATGGTCGCTTGCTGGCAATTGTGGATGAAGCGACCAATCCTTGGGGAATTAAAGTTACTCGTATTGAAATTCGCGATGTGCGTCCACCACGAGAGTTGATTGATTCAATGAACGCACAAATGAAAGCAGAACGTAATAAACGTGCGGAAGTCTTAGAAGCGGAAGGGATCCGTCAGGCGGAAATTTTACGTGCAGAAGGGGAAAAACAAGCCCGTATTCTGAAAGCGGAAGGGGAACGTCAAGAAGCCTTCTTACAAGCAGAAGCACGTGAGCGTGCAGCGGAAGCAGAAGCGAAAGCAACCCAAATGGTGTCAGAAGCGATTGCTAGCGGTGATACCAAAGCGATCAATTACTTCATCGCACAAAAATATACAGAAGCCTTAAAACAAATCGGTGGTTCACCGAACAGCAAAGTGGTGATGATGCCGCTTGAAGCAGGCAATTTAATCGGCTCAGTAGCGGGTATTGCCGAACTGCTAAAAGGCGATAAAAAAGCGTAATTTCTTAAAGTGCGGTTAAAAATGACCGCACTTTTTCTCTCAAGGAGTTGATATGGCAGATTGGTTAACAACTTGGTCAGTATGGCATTGGTTGGTATTAGGTTTTGTATTGTTAATTGCTGAAACCCTTGTACCCGGCGTATTTTTATTGTGGTGGGGCTTGGCTGCAATTGTGACGGCAGGCGTAATGGCGTTAGTACCGAGTTTATCCTTAACCGCGTTAGCCGTTTTTTATGCGATTTTAGCGATTATTCTCTCGCTGCTTTGGTGGAAATACCAACATAGCAAAGATAATCAGGATCAATCACGTACAACCTTAAACCAACGGGATCATACTTTGTTAGGTAAAAAAGGCACAGTATTAGAAATCGGTTCTAACGGGATTGGTCGTGGTGCCTTTGGCGATACCACATGGCGTATCCAAGGCGAGCATTTAAATGTGAACGATCTTGTGGTGGTAGAACGCGTTGATGGCATTACATTGTTAGTTAAAAAGGTAACAGAATGAATCATTTAATTATTTTTGCACATCCCAATAGCCAAAAAAGTTTTGGTCGTGCAATCGTGGAACGTATTGTAAAAGCAAGCCAACAACTTGGTGTTGAAACCCATTTGCGTGATCTGTACACGATGGAATTTAACCCGATTATTTCCTTTGAAGAATTACAATCGGCCAATAAAGGCATTATCCCAGCAGAAATCCAGCAGGAACATGAATTTATTCGCCAAGCGGATTTGATTACGATGGTTTATCCGTTGTGGTGGATGGGCTTTCCGGCGATGCTAAAAGGCTATTTAGACCGCGTACTCACGCATGGTTTTGCCTATAAAACGGAGAATGGTGAGTCCAAAGGGCTTATTCACGGTAAAGCAATGCAGCAATTTATCACCATTGGTAGCAGCGTGGCGCAATACCAAGAATTTGGCGTAGATAAATCCCTTAATCATTGTTTGGTTAATGGTTTATTTAATTATTGCGGTATTGAAAATGTGGATTACACGCTGTTCGGAGATATTCACATTATCGATGATGGAGCCCGCCAAGCGATGCTTGACGAAGCCGCTGAAAAAACAACGGCAAAATTGACCGCACTTTTAGCTCAATAGTGAGCACAATTATAGGAAAGCAACGGATGTCAGAAACTCAAGTCAATAATTTCTCTTTAATTAGCCGCTTATTCGGCAATTTATTTTATCGCAGCCCTACGGATCCAATTTTAAGTGGAGTATTTGATTGGCTGCAACAACAAGGTTTAAGTCAAGTTTGGGCACTTTCTACAGATAAAGAAAGTGAAGCCGCCATTGATAATTTACAGATGAAAATTGATTTAACGTTACTTGATCAAGAATATCAAAAATTGTTTGGTCCAAACGGTAACGTGCCGACAGCTATTTCAAGTTATGATATAGATGTGCAACGTTTTATGGATTTCCGTCATGCTCGTAACGTGCCAGAGGCAGAGAATGTGGATCATTTCGCCTTGTTATTGCTTACAGCCTCTTGGTTAGAAGACAACACGGAATCGCTATCCGCTCAACAAGATTTATTCGGTGATTTCTTATTACCTTGTGCAGCGAAATTCTTAACCCAAGTGGAAACTTATGCCACACTTCCTTTCTATCGTTCATTAGCGTATTTAACCCGTGAAATCTTGGCTGCAATGGCTGATGAATTAGAAGAAGGCGAGTAGTTTTCATCAATAGAATAGATCCCTAAAAGAGATTTTTAGACAATAATAAAAAAGCCCCGCGTGTCAAAACGCGGGGCTTTTATTTAATGGAAGGCCAATTATTCTTCAGAAGTCACATCTTCAGAGCCTTCGTCTTCATCATCCACATCACAAACACGCTCAAGACTGACTACATGCTCATCTTCTGCGGTGCGAATTAAACGAACCCCTTGAGTGTTACGGCCAACGATGCTCACTTCACTTACACGAGTGCGCACTAAGGTACCCGCATCGGTAATAAGCATAATTTGGTCGGTTTCTTCCACTTGTGTCGCCGCAACGACTTTACCGTTACGTTCGCTCACTTTAATCGAAATCACCCCTTTGGTATTACGGGATTTGGTTGGGTATTCGCTTAATTGTGTGCGTTTACCGTAACCATTTTGCGTTGCGGTAAGAATTGCACCATCATTTTTCGGTACAACTAAGGAAACCACTTTATCGATATTGAGATCGAGGGTTTCTTCTGCATTATCGTCAGAAACCTCTTCAATTTCGACCGCACTTTCATCGTCAGCGATGTCATTAGTAAGGGCAAGTTTAATACCGCGTACACCTGTTGCTAAACGCCCCATTGCACGGACTGCACTTTCCGCGAAACGTACTACGCGACCTTGCGAAGAGAACAACATGATTTCGTTAGAACCGTCAGTGATATCCACACCGATTAATTCATCTTCATCACGTAAGTTCAAGGCGATGATACCGCTTGAACGTGGACGGCTGAATTCGGTTAGTGCAATTTTCTTCACAATACCGCCGGCCGTTGCCATGATGACGAATTTATCTTCTTCATAAGCAGAGATTGGCAAGATTGCAGTGATACGTTCGTTTTCTTGTAACGGTAGAATATTCACAATCGGACGACCACGCGCGCCACGGCTCGCTTGTGGTAATTGATAGACTTTCAACCAATATAAGCGACCACGGCTAGAGAAGCAGAGAATCGTATCGTGAGTATTTGCCACTAAGAGTTTTTCGATGAAGTCTTCATCTTTCATCTTCGTTGCAGATTTACCTTTACCACCACGACGTTGTGCTTCGTAGTCGGTAAGCGGTTGATATTTCACATAACCTTCGTGAGAAAGGGTCACCACTACATCTTCTTGAGCAATTAAATCTTCTAAATCAATATCACCGGAAGCTGCAGTAATTTCAGTACGACGTTCATCCGCGAATTGTGCACGTACTTGTTCAAGTTCTTCACGAATCACTTCCATCAAGCGTTCAGGACTGTTGATGATGTGGAGAAGCTCTGCAATTTTAACCAATAACTCTTTGTATTCATTGATCACTTCTTCGGTAGCAAGACCAGTTAAGCGATGTAAGCGAAGTTCTAAGATTGCATCAACTTGTTCTGGAGAAAGGTAGTAATCCGAATCTTTAATACCAAATTCAGCCGCTAATTCAGCCGGACGTGCCGCCGCATCAAGCAAACCTAAAATTTCGTTATTCAGTTTCCAAGGACGAGAAATTAATTTTTCTGCCGCTTCTTTACGCTCTTTCGATTGACGGATGATGTCAATGATTTCATCGATATTTGAGGTTGCAACCGCTAACCCTTCTAAAATATGCGTACGCTCGCGGGCTTTACGCAATTCAAATAAAGAACGGCGAATCACCACTTCGCGACGGTGCATCACAAAGGCTTCAATGATTTGTTTTAAGTTGAATAAACGCGGTTGACCGTGATCTAAGGCCACCATGTTGATCCCGAAGGTCACCTGCATTTGGGTAAGCGCATAGAGGTGATTTAATACCACTTCGCCTACGGCATCGCGTTTGATGTCGATTTCAATGCGGATCCCTTCTTTGTTAGAAAGGTCGATAATATTGCTGATACCTTCGATTTTTTTATCTTTGATAAGCTCAGCAATTTTTTCCACTAATTTGGCTTTATTCACCTGATAAGGCAATTCGGTCACAATGATTTGCTCTTTGCCTTTATCTGTGGTTTCTACGCTAGCACGAGCGCGAACATACACTTTGCCGCGACCAGTGCGATAAGCTTCTTCAATCCCTTTACGGCCATTAATTAATGCCGCTGTTGGGAAGTCTGGGCCAGGAATATATTGCATTAACTCATCAATAGTGATGTTTTCGTTATCAATATAAGCCAAGCAGCCATCTAAAACTTCATTTAAGTTGTGTGGAGGAATATTCGTTGCCATCCCCACCGCAATACCGGAAGAACCGTTTGCTAAAAGTGCCGGAATACGGGTTGGTAATACGTCCGGAATCATTAATTCGCCATCATAGTTTGGCGAGAAATTCACGGTTTCTTTATCCAAGTCAGTTAATAGCGCTTGGGTAATTTTTTGCATACGAACTTCGGTATAACGCATTGCCGCTGGCGCGTCACCGTCGATTGAACCGAAGTTACCTTGCCCATCTACCAACATGTAGCGCAATGAGAACGGCTGTGCCATACGCACAATGGTGTAATACACTGCAAAATCACCATGTGGGTGATATTTACCGATTACATCACCTACCACACGGGCAGATTTTACGTATTTTTTGCCGGCAGTGATGCCAGATTGATCCATGGAGAAAAGCACACGTCGATGCACCGGTTTTAAACCGTCACGTACGTCGGGCAAAGCACGCCCAACAATCACCGACATGGCGTAGTCAAGGTAAGAAGATTTGAGTTCTTCTTCAATATTGACTGGGGTAATAGAGGAATGGATTGAATCCGTCATTTTTATTCCTTTTTTGATCAAAAAATTGCGACGGATTATAGCATAAATTTAAGCGTTTTTGTGCGAAAAGTGCGGTTGATTTTAAAGCAGTTTTTTAATGCGGAAATAAATAAGGCAGACATTAAGTCCGCCTTATGATTGAAAGAAAATCAACTATTTCCAATTTTCTCGTTTAGCTTTTTGTAATTTCGCATAAGCACCAAGTAAAGCTTGGTGTTCTTTGAAGTTTTCAAGCGTTTCATCGCTGGCTGGCAAGTTATAGAACGGGTTACCTTTTTCTGCTACCGTAGCCCAAGCTTGTTGAACGGCTTCTTTGCCATACATTCTTTCAAACACAGTGCGATATTGTTGTGGATCGCGAGTATTGTCTAAATGCAATTCAATGATACTGATTAAGGCACGATAGTAATTCACACGCTCAGGCGTAAACACGGAGCTATTCATATTCATTGTCCAGTTTGCCCAATCTAAGGCTAATTCTAATTCACCTAATGCTAAGTAAAGCATGGATTTAAGTTCACCAACACGTAATGTTGTCCAACCGCTTGCTTTTGGTGCAACGATACCGATAAATTCGCGAACACGTGTGGCATCGTCAATATCTTGCTCATCCAATTCTGCTAACAACTCTTCGTAAGTTTCAGCATCATGATGATGGTGTGGTAAATCTAATAAGATCTCGCGCCAGTCCATCCCCATGTTGTTATTGGCATAAATGAGATCATCAGCAGGGTAGATATCAGACATGCCAGGCACAATAATGCGGCAAGCGTAAACGTCTAAATGATTGTAATCCATGATGTAGACTTCTTTTTCTTCCGCATTAAAGATTGCCATCAAGTTTTCATATTCTTCTTGTGTTGAACCTGAGAAATCCCAATCTGCAAATTCATAATCTGGCGTATTTTTGAATAAATCCCAAGAAATTAAACCGCTAGAATCAATGAAGTGTGTTTCAAGGTTGGCGTGCTCCGCCACATCATCATTATTGAATGATGGAGGAGAGAATACATCGAGATCTTTTAAGCTGCGACCTTGTAAAAGCTCCGTTACTGTACGTTCTAATGCTACTTGGAAATTCGGATGCGCACCGAAAGAGGCAAAGCACGTGCCGTTATTTGGGTTGAGTAATACCACACAAATCACAGGATATTTTCCACCTAATGAGGCATCGAAAGCATAAATAGGGAAGCCTTCTTCCTCTAATTTTGCAATAGAGGCTTGAATGGATGGATAGCGATCCATCACGGATTTTGGAATTTCAGGAAGACTGATGGCTTCTGCAATAATGCGATTTTTCACATAGCGCTCAAAGACTTCAGACAGTCCTTGTACACGCGCTTCATTTTTTGTATTGCCAGCTGACATCCCATTAGAAACATATAAATTCGCAATGATACTTTGCGGAATATAGACGGTTTGTTGATCAGATTGGCGCACATAAGGCATCGCGACAATACCGCGATCGTAATTACCAGATTGCAGATCCACGAGTAATTCAGGCGTTAGTTCTTGGTTTGGATCGAAATAATCCCATAGATAATCATCTAAAATCCCTTCTGGTAAAAGGGCGTCATCTTCAATTGGAAACCATTTTTCAGTTGGGTAATGAACAAAATCATCGTTAGCAATTTCTTGTCCTAAATAGAAATCAGCAAAGAAATAGTTGGTGGAAAGACGCTCGAAATATTCACCTAACGCAGACGCTAATGCGGCTTTTTTGCTTGCGCCTTTGCCGTTAGAAAAACATTGTGGGCAATCTTTATCACGAATGTGTACCGACCATACATTTGGCACAGGATTAAGCCAAGAGGCTTCTTCAATATTGAAACCAAGTGCGGTCAATTTTTGTTGAAATTTTGAAATACTGTCTTCAAGTGCGGCATCTTTGCCGGGAATAAATGTTTGTTCGGTCATAATTGTTCCTGTTATAAAAAGCTCCAGCATCATAGGGGAGTTTAGTGAGCTAATCAAGCATAAAATTTATGCACTTCTGCTCTTGTTTTCCTTGATTTTTAAGGGTAAATTAGCTTAGCGCAGAAAGGTATTTTCTGCGTGGGTAAAATTATAAACAAATCAACCAATTGGGAGATATCATGGCTCAAGGATTTTATGAATTAAAAGTGGCTAAAGACGGGCAATTTATGTTCAACTTAAAAGCAGCAAACGGACAAGTGATTTTAACTAGCGAACTTTATAAAACTAAAGCATCAGCTGAAAACGGTATTGCATCAGTGCAAAAAAATGGTGTGGATGCGAAAAACTTTGAATATCGCGTAGCGAAAAATGATAAACCTTATTTCGTATTAAAAGCGGCTAACCACCAAGAAATTGGCCGTAGCCAATATTATTCTTCTCAAGCTGCAGCAGAAAAAGGCGTTGAGTCAGTGATCAATAATGCATCTTCTGCAGTAATCAAAGAAGTCTCAGAATAATTATTCTGTTCTTATTTCTTTAAATGCACCTGCCGGCTCTAAAAATGCCGGCATTTTTGATCGCGCTTTCTCCGGATTCAGTGTTAATGGATAGGTTCGTTTTTGAGCAACGATGACCGTGAGCGGAGAGCAGAGCGTGCTCTTTTCTTGTTTTATAGATAGTCTTTCTTCTGCAATCACATCAAAATTTAATAACGATAACCAGTCAATGATTCGCCAAGTAGCATATTGTCGGAATTTGAAGTTACCTAACTTCGGTTTGAAAAGTAATGGACTCATCGGATTAAATAATGTGATGAATATCCAGCCGTCATCCTTTAAAACACGATGTGCTTCACGCAATATTTGATGAGGATCTTGAGCAAAATTTAAGGTGTTTGCCAACAAGCAGGCATCCATTTCTTTTTCAATAAAAGGCAAGGCTAACGGCGATGCTTGGAGCAAGCTATCACTTTCATTTAAAAGTGCGGTAGAAAAATGCACTGTTTTTTCAGCTAAGACAATTTGGTGACGTAAAGGCAAGTCAAAGGCGATTTCACCACTTAAAGCACCGATTTTCAGAATTTGATAGCCTAAAATTTTTGGTGTCCATTGGGCAAAATAATCGGTTAATACGTTACAATAGGCTTCACCTTGTGGTAATGCTTGCCAACTTTCAGGTGAAAGAAGTGGTTTGTGCCATTTGGCTTTCCAATTCAATGTTAATCCTATTTTCATAAGGTAATTTATGCTAGTTCCTATTCCTGCGCTCAATGATAACTATATTTGGCTTTATAGACGAGAAAATTTCCCCGTAATTGTGATCGATATCCCAGAAATAACGCGTTTAATTCCGTATTTAGAATCCCATAAGCTAGGCGTAGAGGCGGTGTTATTAACCCATAATCACGATGATCATGTGCAAGGTGTCGCGGCGTTTAAGCAATATTATCCCAATGTGCCAGTTTTCGGTCCAACAGAATGTGCAGATAAAGGGGCAACCGATATCGCGGATAGGGGAGTGATTGATACGGCACATTATCATATAGAGGTTTTACCAAGTGGTGGACATACGGCAGGGCATGTCAGCTATTTGGTGGATGGGCATCTATTTTGCGGCGATGCGTTATTTTCAGGTGGTTGTGGACGCGTGTTTACAGGGGATTTTACTCAAATGTTTGAAACCATGCAGCGTTTTAACCAATTACCGAATGAAACCATCGTTTGCCCCGCTCATGAATATACACTGAGTAATTTAGCTTTTGCGGAAACCGTATTGGCGGATAAAAGTGCGGTTGAAAATCAACGTGTTTTAGTGGAGCGTTATCGTGCAGAAGGTAAACCGAGTTTGCCGACAACAATTGGATTAGAGAAACAAATTAATCCGTTTTTACAAGCAAAAAATTTAGACGAATTTACACAATGGCGTTTAGCAAAAGATAAGTTTTAACTCATTTTAGTTATTTGCTTGAGTTTTTTCTCTTGAAATTTGCTCAATTCTCAACAATTCATTAAAATAGCGAAACTTTTTATTTTCTACTTAGCCGCATGTTCATAAAAGTGCGGTTGTTTTTATTAGGTTTTTATGACCCTTCTTGTTTTAGGCATTAATCATAAAACGGCTTCTGTTGCTGTTCGTGAGAAAGTCGCTTTTTCTGAAGAAAAGCGGCAGCTTGCCTTACAACAAATTCACCAACAAGATTTGGCAGAAAGTGCAGTTATTCTTTCTACCTGTAACCGTACAGAGATTTATCTTCACCATCGTCAAATTTCACCCCAAGAGTGTAAGCAATGGCAAACGAACTGTATAAATTGGTTTGCTAATATTCATCAGCTTTCTGTCGATGAATTAAATAAAAGTATTTACGCACATCAAAATCAACAAGCCGCAAATCATTTAATGCGCGTGGCATGTGGTTTGGATTCATTAATTTTGGGGGAGCCGCAAATTCTAGGACAGGTGAAGCAAGCTTTTCAAATCAGTGAAGATTATTATCAAGCGGCGAATATTCCGCTTTCGAGTACGCTTTCTCGCTTGTTCCAAAAAACCTTTGCAACAGCAAAACGTGTGCGCACTGAAACCAATATTGGTGAAAGCGCTGTGTCGGTGGCCTATGCAGCTTGTAGCTTGGCACGCCAGATTTTTGAATCTTTACGTGAATTACAAATTTTGCTTGTTGGGGCAGGGGAAACCATTGAATTGGTAAGCCGTCATTTATTACGCCACGGGGTAAAAAAATTGATGATTGCTAACCGCACTTTATCTCGTGCTGAGCAGTTGGTGGAAAAATTAGCGTCTAATACACCGATTGATGTGTATTCGCTTGATGAATTGCAAATACCGCTAAATCAAGCCGATATTGTCATCAGCTCTACAGGCAGTCCGACTATTTTAATCACTAAAGCGATGGCTGAAATTGCGGAGAAAGCACGCCAATTTAGACCGACTTTAATGGTTGATATCGCCGTGCCGCGCGATATTGATGAAAATGTCTCTGAATTAGAAAGTGTGTATCATTACACCGTGGATGATTTGCAAGATATTATCCAACGTAATCTTTCTCAACGTGAGCAAGCATCAGAGCAAGCACAAGATATCATTACACAAGAATGTAATGCCTTCTTTGAATGGTTGAAAGTTCAACAGTTCTCTAATTTAATTCGTCATTATCGTGATGAGGCAGAGAATACTCGCCAAGAATTACTCGAAAAAGCGTTACACCAAATTCAACAAGGTGAGAATACTGAAAAAATTCTGCAAGAATTAAGTTATAAATTAACAAATAAACTTATTCATGCTCCAACCCAAACCATGCAATCCATGATGAGATCGGGTAATGCAGAAGGGTTGCATGCCTTTTCAAATGCGTTGCATTTAACCCATCCTTTAAATGAAAAAAACGATTAAATTTTTGACCGCACTTTTCGGTAGCGCATCGTTACTGATGAGTGTGTCATCCCTAGCGGAATATCGAACTTTTGATGATGGCAATATTACTTACGGAATTTTTCAAGCAAAGCCAGAAGAAGTACAGCTACATTGGAAAGATGCCGAAGGTAACGATTATCAAAGTTTAACGCGTCTCAAAAATGCCTTAGAGCCTAGCTATAACGTGAAAATGATCATGAATGCAGGCATTTATAGCATGAATAACACGCCAGCGGGATTATGGATTGAGCATGGAAAAGAGCTCAATGCGTTAAATACAAAATCAGGCAAAGGTAACTTTCATGTACAACCCAATGGTGTGTTTGCCATTGTAAAAAATAAGCCCTACATTTTAACCACATCCGCTTATCAGAAAAGTAAACTCAAGCCGGATTTTGCGTTGCAATCAGGCCCAATGTTGATTATTCATGGCAAAATAAATCCGCAATTTCGAGCAAGCCTAGAAAGTTATCATAAGCGTAATGTAGTGTGTTTGACGAAGCAAAATGAATTGCTATTTTTGATGACGATAAAAGGGAAGCCTAATCTTTATACCTTGAGTCAAGGTTTGCTTAAAATTGGTTGCCAGGATGCCTTATATCTTGATGGAACCATTTCTAATTGGTACATTCCAGGGCAATTTAACACCTTGCATTGGAAACGTTTCGTTGGAATGATCTCCGTTCTTGATGTGAACAAAAAATAGCAAAAGCGTTTTATTTATAATCAACTAAATCAAAAAATCCGTTTTTTGCAAAAAAATGATTGACGAGAATAGGTCAAATCAGGATAATACGCCCCGCAAAGCCGATAAGGTAAAGCAAATGATGGCTACATAGCTCAGTTGGTTAGAGCACAACACTCATAATGTTGGGGTCGCAAGTTCGAATCTCGCTGTAGCCACCAAGTTTGCGGGACTGGCGAAATTGGTAGACGCACCAGATTTAGGTTCTGGCGCCGAGAGGTGTGTGGGTTCAAGTCCCTCGTCCCGCACCATTTATCAGCTTTCAGTCAAATAGTAGTTGGGGTATCGCCAAGCGGTAAGGCACCGGGTTTTGATCTCGGCATCCCTAGGTTCGAATCCTAGTACCCCAGCCATACTATCTAAATAAAATCTTCTTTATTTCCAATCAAAGAATTCCAGTTGGGGTATCGCCAAGCGGTAAGGCACCGGGTTTTGATCTCGGCATCCCTAGGTTCGAATCCTAGTACCCCAGCCATCTTATTTCTCTATTTCTTTTATATAAAAAATGCGATTAAATTTAACCGCACTTTGTTCTATCCATCAGTTGTTATTTGCTACAAATTTTAATGTCTTTATATAAAAGAAAAGCCACCTTGCGGTGACCTTTCATATCGATTTATTTTAATTCTACTAAAGTTAAATTACATTGAGCTGTTGATGCTGCAGGTAATGCTTCATAATCTTTTCCTGCCTGAGGAGTGAATGTGAGTTTTTTACCAGAACAGCTGTAACCTAGTTGTGTATATTTAATACCTTTTGCATAATCGGTATAAGTATTATCTGGGGTTACTATTTCACTTTTTAGAGTGATTTCAGCACCAGCAGGGATAACAAACTCTTTAAAGAAAGTACTTGAACCAATGTTATTGAATTGACTTGGTTTTTTACTCGCTTCGCTATCTGGCATCCCTAGTGATTCATTACCTTTAAGGTAAAGCATTGAGCCAAAGGATTGCCCCAATCCACCACCAACATTTACTTTTTCTGTTTTTCCATCTTGTTTTACTTCCATCTCAGTGTAGCGGCCATTTTGTCCGTATAGACGGATACGTGCATCAGTTTGTGGATTATAAGCTTTTCCTGCATTTGATAGCTCGGTGTTTACACAGCCTGAAAGTAGTAACGCTGCTGTACTGATAAGCATCAATTTTTTCATGATTTTTCCTTTTGTTAATGATAGAAAATAGTGAATTAATGTTCCCTTGTTTTAAAGAAGGTCACATCAGGATAACGTTCTTGTGCAAGATTTAAGTTAACCATAGTTGGTGCAATGTAAGTAAGATTATCACCGCCATCTAATGCTAGATTTTGCTCATTTTTACGTTTGAACTCTTCAAATTTTTTGTTATCCGCACATTCTACCCAACGAGCCGTTGCGACATTTACTGTTTCGTAAATGGCTTCAACGTTATATTCTGATTTCAAACGAGAAACGACCACATCAAACTGTAACACACCGACCGCGCCAACAATCAAATCATTATTGCTTAATGGACGGAATACTTGCACAGCTCCTTCTTCAGAAAGTTGTACTAAGCCTTTCAACAATTGTTTTTGTTTAAGAGGATCTTTCAAACGAATGCGACGGAATAATTCAGGCGCAAAGTTTGGAATACCGGTAAATTTCAGATCTTCACCTTGTGTGAAGGTATCACCAATCTGAATTGTACCGTGATTGTGCAAGCCGATAATATCGCCAGCATAGGCCTCATCGGCATGGGTACGGTCCCCCGCCATAAAGGTGAGAGCGTCAGAAATGACTACATCTTTACCAATACGTACGTGTTTAAGTTTCATCCCTTTTTCGTATTTACCAGAAACTACGCGTAGGAAAGCCACACGGTCGCGGTGTTTTGGATCCATATTGGCTTGGATTTTAAACACGAAACCAGAGAATTTTTCTTCTTCAGCTGAGACTTTACGCGTGTCAGCTTGACGAGCTTGTGGTGCAGGTGCCCATTCGGTTAAACCATCTAAGAAATGATCGACACCGAAGTTACCTAATGCCGTACCGAAAAAGACAGGTGTTAATTCACCACTTAGGAATAAATCCAAATCAAATTCATTACTTGCACCTTTTACAAGCTCTAATTCATCACGCAATTGTTGGGCTAAGTCATCGCCTACGGCAGCATCTAATTCTGGGCTATTTAGACCTTTCACAATGCGTACTTCTTGGATTGTAGAGCCTTGCCCACTTTGGTAAAGATAGGTTTCATCTTTATATAAATGATAAACCCCTTTAAACAATTTACCGCAACCAATAGGCCAAGTAATCGGCGCACAATGGATTTTTAATACGCTTTCCACTTCGTCTAACAATTCCATTGGATCGCGAATATCACGGTCAAGTTTATTCATAAAAGTGATAATTGGTGTATCGCGCAAACGGGTGACTTCCATTAATTTAATGGTACGTTCCTCAACCCCTTTTGCCGAGTCGATAACCATTAAGCAACTATCCACAGCCGTCAAAGTGCGGTAGGTATCTTCCGAGAAATCCTCATGCCCCGGCGTATCTAATAAATTCACCAAGCATTCATTGTAAGGGAATTGCATCACGGAAGTGGTAATAGAAATACCACGTTGTTTTTCCATTTCCATCCAGTCAGATTTTGCATGCTGTGCAGAGCCTTTACCTTTTACTGAGCCTGCTTTTTGAATGGCATTGCCGTATAACAATACTTTTTCGGTGATGGTGGTTTTACCCGCGTCAGGGTGGGAAATAATTGCAAATGTGCGACGTTTATTAACTTCTTCTAATGGATAACTCATTGTCTTGTTTCTTCTGTTTTAAATAATGCTGTATTGTCGCTGATTTTCAGATTGAGCTCAAATTAAATTGTTTTTCTTTTATTGTCTATTGATTATTTTTGGGTATAACTCTGTAATTTATTTTCTTTAAAATTTTAATAAAAAAAAGCAAACGTTTGCGCTAAAAGTGCGGTACAATATCCACCGATTTTTTATTCTTATAATTAAAGGTGCAAGCAATGACACAACTTAGTCTAAAAAAAATCTATTCAGGAAAAGTGCGTGATCTTTATGAGATCGATGATAAACGGATGTTAATGGTAGCCAGTGACCGTTTGTCTGCATTTGATGTGATTTTAGATGATCCTATCCCGCGCAAAGGTGAAATCCTGACTCAAATTTCCAATTTCTGGTTCAATAAGTTAGCTCATATTATGCCGAATCATTTTACGGGTGATTCAGTTTATGATGTGTTGCCAAAAGAAGAAGCTGATTTAGTAAAAGATCGCGCAGTGGTTTGTAAACGTTTGAATCCAATTAAGATTGAGTCTATCGTGCGCGGTTATTTAACGGGTAGTGGGCTAAAAGATTATAAGCAAACTGGCACTATTTGTGGTTTGAAATTGCCAGAAGGATTAGTTGAGGCAAGTAAATTACCAGAGCCGATTTTCACACCATCAAGTAAAGAAGAAGTGGGCAACCACGATATCAATATCAGCTATGAACAATGTGAAAAAGCAATTGGTGCAGAGTTAGCGGCACAAGTGAGAGAAAAAGCGATTGCGCTTTATACTGAGGCAGCAAAATATGCGCTGACTAAAGGTATTATTATTTGTGATACTAAATTTGAATTTGGTTTAGATGAAAATGGTACACTCACTTTAATGGATGAGGTATTAACTCCGGACTCTAGCCGTTTTTGGTCAGTTGATACTTATAAAGAAGGCACAAATCCCCCCTCATTTGATAAGCAATTTGTACGAGATTGGTTAGAGCAAAGTGGTTGGAATAAACAACCACCAGCACCGACAGTACCAAAAGAAGTGATTGAAAAAACAGTGGCTAAATATCAAGAGGCCTTGGATTTATTAACAAAATAACATTAACAAACTCCCTGCTATGCTTTAGAATAGCAGGGATTTTTATGGATAAAATATTGTGAATAAAAGAGTATGAAATCTGTTGCGATAGTTGGTTTAGGTTGGTTAGGCTTACCGCTGGCGCTACACTTAAAAGAGCTTGGTTGGTGTGTAAAAGGATCCAAACAATCCTCTGAGGATGCTCAAAAATTGCATCAGCTAGGTATTGAAACTTATCCTTTTTCGCTTTCTGAGAAAATGACGAGTTTACCAGACAATATTTGTCCCCTTTTTAATGTAGATGCTCTCATTCTCACCCTACCACCTAGCAGCTTTTCTTCTCAACAGTATTGTGAATATCTTGCTTTTTTAATTAATCAAGCCAAGAAACAAGGTGTACAGCACTTGATTTTTACCAGCTCAACGTCTGTTTTTCCTGATATTTCGGGGCAATTTGATGAAAGTGCTCAACGTTCAGCTGAAACAGAAATGGGCAAAACACTGATACAAGCCGAGCAGTGTTTATTCCAATCAGAAATATCCCATTGCGATATTCTTCGACTAGCAGGATTAATTGGTAAACAGCGCCATCCTGTTAAATTCTTAGCAGGAAAACGTAATTTAAAACAAGGCAATTCGCCTGTTAATTTGGTGCATCTAGAGGATTGCATTGAAGCTATTACTGCCTTACTTATGAATCCAAATGGATTGCGAACTTACCATCTTTGCGCGCCAATTCATCCTACTCGAGCAGAATATTACACAAAAACAGCGGTATTTTATGATTTATCCATACCACAATTTGAATGTAGTGATTCGGATCCGAAACGAATCATTATGGCAGATAAAATTTGTCGAGATTTAGGCTTCACTTATCGTTATCCAAGTCCCGATGATATGTTAGAAAAGCGCAGTGATTTTTGACCGCACTTTTTAAAGACTCACTCACCATAACCAAAATGAAGGAAATAAAATATGTCAAATACGATTCTGCAACATTTACCTAAAGGTCAAAAAGTTGGTATCGCTTTTTCTGGCGGGCTAGATACTAGTGCGGCATTACTTTGGATGCGTCAAAAAGGTGCAGTACCTTATGCTTATACAGCAAACTTAGGTCAACCAGATGAAGATGATTACAATGCAATTCCCAAAAAAGCGATGGAATATGGTGCAGAAAATGCGCGTTTAGTGGATTGTCGTGCGCAGTTAGCTCATGAAGGGATTGCGGCTATTCAATGTGGTGCATTCCATATTTCTACTGGTGGTGCAACCTATTTCAACACCACACCTCTTGGTCGTGCGGTAACGGGTACGATGCTTGTTGCAGCAATGAAAGAAGATGATGTGAATATCTGGGGGGATGGTTCAACTTTCAAAGGTAACGATATTGAACGTTTTTATCGTTATGGTTTATTAACCAACCCAAATTTAAAAATTTACAAACCATGGTTAGATCAACAATTCATTGATGAGTTGGGTGGTCGTTTTGAAATGTCACAATTCTTAATCGCAAATGGTTTTGACTACAAAATGTCGGTAGAAAAAGCCTATTCAACTGACTCTAATATGTTAGGTGCAACTCATGAAGCGAAAGACTTAGAAGAATTAAGCACCGGTATTAAAATTGTGAAACCAATTATGGGCGTGGCATTTTGGGATGAAAATGTTCAAGTAAAACCAGAAGTGGTGACTGTTCGTTTTGAAGAAGGTGTGCCAGTTGCATTAAACGGTAAAACATTTGATAACGTGGTGGATCTTTTCTTAGAAGCAAATCGCATTGGTGGTCGCCATGGTTTAGGCATGTCAGACCAAATTGAAAACCGTATTATTGAAGCAAAATCACGTGGTATTTATGAAGCACCGGGAATGGCATTATTCCATATTGCTTATGAGCGTTTAGTCACCGGTATTCACAATGAAGATACTATTGAACAATATCGTATCAATGGTTTACGTTTAGGCCGTTTGTTATACCAAGGTCGTTGGTTTGATCCACAAGCGTTAATGTTACGTGAAACAGCACAACGTTGGGTCGCTCGTGCGGTGACTGGTGAAGTGACATTAGAACTTCGTCGTGGTAATGACTACTCAATCTTAAATACTGAATCACCAAACTTAACTTATGCGGCTGAACGTTTAAGTATGGAAAAAGTGGAAAACGCACCATTTGATCCAATCGATCGTATTGGTCAATTAACTATGCGTAATTTAGACGTAGCAGATACGCGCGGAAAATTAAGTATCTATTCTCAAGTAGGTTTATTAACTGCGGGTAAAGATTCCGTTTTACCGCAATTAGGTAAAAAATAATTTTCTCCTTTAAATATAAAAAGAGCGGTCGATTTTGACCGCACTTTTAGTAGAAATAATAAAAAACCTTAGGTTTTAACCTAAGGTTTTTGTTTTTTAGCACAGATTATTTTTTCTCTTCACATTTGTTGATATCGCTACATTTGCCGTAGAGATATAAACTGTGTGCTTTTAATTTGATGCCATGTTGTTCACTGATTTCTTTTTGACGTTGTTCAATAATGTTATCAGTAAACTCAAATACTTTGCCACAATCTTCACAGATAATGTGATCGTGGTGTTCTGTTGGCGCGAGCTCAAAAACAGATTTGTTGCCTTCAAAATTATGGCGAATCAAGATATGCGCTTCATCAAATTGGTTAAGCACGCGATATACAGTTGCAAGGCCAATATCACTGCCTTGCTCTAACAAGATTTTATATACTTCTTCAGCTGAGAAATGTTCATGTTTATGCTCTTGCATTAATGCAAGGATAGTGAGCCGAGGTTCAGTAATTTTTAATCCTGCTTTTTTGAGTAATTTGATGTTTTCTTCAGACATAATGTTCCCTTAAATTTGCTAAATTAGAGATGGTTAAGCTAATTCTGCTAAACACATTTCATCGTAGATTTGTTTTGTCCATTTCTCTACGCGTTCTGCAGTAAGTTCAGGTTGACGATCTTCATCAATACATAAGCCGATAAAGTTTCCATCATCTAACAATGCCTTTGAGGATTCAAAGGTATAACCATCCGTTGGCCAGTTCCCTACGATAATCGCACCGCGTGGTTCAACGATATCTCGTACTGTGCCGATCGCATCACAGAAATAATCTGCGTAGTCTTCCTGATCGCCACAGCCAAAGATACCGACTAATTTGTCAGTAAAATCAATTTCTTCTAAGGTTGGGAAAAAATCATCCCAGTCAGCTTGAGCTTCACCGTAATACCACGTTGGAATACCGAAAAGTAAAAAATCATAACCTTCGATATCTTCTTTAGAGCTTTTTGCAATGTCACGAATATCAACGAGTTCGTTGCCTAATTGCTTTTGAATCATTTTTGCAATGTTTTCTGTATTACCTGTGTCACTACCGTAAAATAAACCGACAACTGCCATTGTTCTTTCCTTTTGAAATAAAATTAGGTGAGTAGAAAAAAGATGAGGGATCAAAGCCCCACAATTTGTGCGAACTATAACATAAATGAATTCTCATTTGAATAGAATAATTCTCATTTAAAACGATTAATTCTTATTTAGAAACCTATCAATAGCACGTATCACAAAATCAGGTTTTTCTGCATGAACCCAGTGCCCACAACCATTGATGGTGAAGGAGGTCGCATTCGGGAATTGTTTTAGAATGGTTTCGGTATATTCAGGTTTAATATAAGATGAAAGCCCACCTTTGATGAAGAGTGTAGGCGTATTAGCGAAGACCTCTTGCCAATCCATTAGCTCCGCATAATGTTCAAAAAGTGCGGTCAAATTGAAACGAAAATATTCACTTGAAGACGGCTCAAAAGATTTCAACATAAATTGCACCACACTCGGATCGGCAATTTCAGTTTCTAAAATAGGCTTAGCTTGTTGACGAGTTTGTGGCTGCGCTTTTTTCACAGCAAACAAACCACGGAACACATCATCATGTCCAGCACTGCTATTTGCGACTGGGGCAATATCAATGACGACCAATTTTTCTACGCGCTGTGGTTGAAGAGCGGTCATTTTCATGGCCGTTTTTCCACCCATTGAATGACCAATTAAGATAATCTTATCTAATTGAAGATGATCGATAAGTTGCCATACATCATCAGCCATGACATCGTAATTCATTGTTTCTGAATGAAAACTATGCCCATGATTACGTAAATCTACGCGCAAAATATTATAGTTATCGCTAAATGCACGCGCGATGACACCAAGATTATTCATATCCCCAAATAAGCCGTGAATGAAAACTAAAGTGGGCGAATTAATTGATTGTTTTGCTTGGTGAAATTGATGGTTTAATAATTGGGAAGATGACATATATTTTGCGTGAGAATTTGGTTAGAAATCGTTATAATGGACGAAAATTTTAGCAAACGGAGAGAAAAAAATGAAGATAATTGAAGTCGATGAAGAATTGTATCAATACATTGCGGCACAAACTCAATCTATTGGAGAAAGTGCGTCTGATATTCTTCGCCGTTTGTTGAATTTACCCACTCACGCAACAAGCTCAGTTGATTTCTTTGAATCAGTCGTATCAGCTGAAACGCCAAAAAGTGCGGTGCATTCTGAGCCTGTTTTAACGGAAAAAGCAACCGAAGCATCTCAACCAAAAGTTGAACCTGTCGAACCGCCAAAAGCAGTGAAAAAACAATCGGATGAAGCAATCAATCATATTGTTGATAAAGTCCGTGCGCTCTTGAATTCTGCTGAATTTAAAGAAGAGCCAAAAGCAGTCGTGCGTTTTTTAAGTATATTGCGTACGCTTTATCGTACCAATCCAGAAAGTTTCGCACAGGCAACAGAAAGCCTACAAGGTCGTACTCGTGTTTATTTTGCTCGTGACGAAGGGACGTTGCTTGTGGCGGGTAATCACACGAAACCAAAACAAATTCCAGATACGCCATATTGGGTGATTACCAATACCAATAGCGGTCGTAAGATGCTGATGCTAGAAGGGGCGATGCAATCTATGCATTTGCCTGAATATTTAATTGACGAAGTTCGCCCTTATTTCGTTAGCAACTAATTCGATGCAAAAATTCCCTTGGCAAGCATTTGCCCAAAATTCAGCGTATGCAAATCAGGTCGCGTTGCGAAATTCGCAGGGCGATCCTTTTACTTGGGCAGAACTTGCTGAGAAAATTAATCAGGTAGAAGCCTTTCTTTTACAACAAGGTGTGACAGCGCAAAGTGCGGTCGCTTTTTGCGGTAAAAATTCAGAACAGATCTTATTTCTTTATTTAGCCGTTATTCAGCTAGGTGCAAAAATTTTAGGGATCAATCCTGCATTTCCTCAAGAAAAAAGAGAAGAATTGTGCCAAGTACACGGCATAGATTTTTGTTATCAAACTGAAGATATTCGTTATTTAGCTGCTGAAGCATTACCCGAGCATAAAGCGGATTTGACAAAAGCAGCCACAATGACGCTCACATCAGGTTCGACAGGTTTACCTAAAGCAGTGGTGCATAATGTGTCTGCTCATTTAGCTAATGCAGAAGGCGTTTGTGCCTTAATGAGTTTTGGCAAAGATCAATCGTGGCTACTTTCTTTGCCGCTTTATCATGTTTCCGGACAAGGCATTGTGTGGCGCTGGCTTTACGCAGGTGCAACCTTAGTTTTACCGAAAGAAGATTTTTATCAATCTATTGGAGAGGTTTCCCATGTTTCTCTCGTGCCAACGCAATTGCAGCGTTGGTTTGATTATTTGATCGAACATCCACAATCTACCCAAACTCAAGCGGTATTATTGGGTGGAACACAAATCCCTGTTAAATTAACTCAAGCATTAAATGAATTAGGGATTCGCAGTTATTCAGGTTATGGTATGACCGAAATGGCTTCTACTGTATTCGCTAAACAATCGGATGGAAAAGTTGGTGTAGGTCAACCTTTGCTTGGGCGAGCGTTCAAGTTAGTGAATGAAGAAGTTTGGTTAAAAGGTGCTGGACTTGCCATGGGCTATTGGCGAGAAGGACATATTGTTCCACTCACCAATGCCGAAGGTTGGTTCCAAACAAAAGATAAAGCTCAATGGCTTGATGACGAATTAGTTATTCAAGGCCGATTGGATAATATGTTTATTTCTGGAGGTGAAAATATTCAACCAGAAGAAATTGAAAAAGTGATTGCACAATCAGATTTGGTGAAACAAGTCTTTGTTTTGCCTCAACATGATGAGGAATTTGGCCATCGCCCTGTCGCGATTGTTGAATTTCATACCTCATTTAATGAAAGTGCGGTCGAATCTCTCAACGTTTTTTTACAAGGACGATTGGAACGATTTAAGCAACCCGTTGCCTACTATGAACTCCCGCAGGATTTAATCCAAGGGGCAATAAAGATTTCTCGCAAAGCACTCGCCGATTGGCTGTTGCAACAATAGGAAAGTTAGTTTAATGAAAAATATCTCTCGCGTTTTGACCGCACTTGGTCTTTCATTTGTTTTTACGCTGGCGCTTTCTCAGCCTGTTTGGGCAGAGAATAATAATGCTGATTTACCGACGGAAAAAACACTAAAAAGTGAATTAGCCGAGGCACAAAAATTACCAGATGGTGATGAAAAAACAAATAACGTCACGACAATCCAGGCTTCGCTTGATTTCTTGCAACAAATTCAAACACAGCAAAAAAATAATAACGATTTGCAAGATACGCTTATTGATGCAGATTCTGAAATTCAGAAGAATAATGCCGATCTTCAAAATCTTAAAAAACAGCTAAGCACGCCAAATAACACCGATTATGCTTCTCAAAGTTTAGCGACTTTGCAGGCACAGCTTGAGAAACTGACCAATCAACAACAAGATGCTCAATCTGCATTAAGTGCCGTGAATACACAACTTGCAGGGCAAAGCGCTGTATCCGAACGCGCCCAAACAGCCTTAACAGATAATGTTAAACGTACGCAAGAATTGAATCAGAAATTGGCTGATCCAACAACCAGTTCGCTATTAAAACAGCAAATTCAACTTGAGTTGCAATTGATTGAGCTAAAAAATGCGTACAATCAAATTTTATTAAAAAATAGCGATCAATTTACGGTTCTTTACCAGAGCCGTTATGACTTATTGAATACACGTGTTCAAGCGCTACAGAAACAAATTGCCGCCATTCAAGACGTGATTAATCAAAAGAATTTGGCTAAAACACAAAACCAAGTTGAGCAAGCACAACAACAAAGCCAAAATGTTGAGCAAAATCCGTTGATTCAGAAAGAATTGAATTTGAATGCACAGCTTAGCCAATATTTACTTGAGCAAACTGAGAAAACCAATACATTAACGCAAGATGAATTGCGCATGCGAAATGTATTGGATAACTTGACGCAGACACAGCGTACCATTGATGAGCAAATCAGTGCGTTACAAGGCACGTTGGTGCTTTCTCGCATTATTCAGCAACAAAAACAAAAATTACCGACTAATTTAAATATTCAAGGGCTTTCAAAACAAATTGCGGATTTACGTGTACAAATCTTTGATATTACACAAAAACGTAATGAACTTTATGATATTGATGCTTACATCAGTAAAATAGAGCAGAATGAAAACAAATCGTTTACACCTGCAGAAAAAACACAATTAACCAATTTGCTCACTGAACGTCGTAAAGTTGCCTCTGATTTGATTAAATCATTGAATAATCAATTGAACTTAGCGATTTCCTTAGAGTTAACCCAACAACAGATTACTCAAATCAGTGATCAAATTCAGTCTAAGCTTGATCAACAAAGTTTCTGGGTAAAAAGTAACAATCCAATTAATTTAGATTGGATCAAAAAGCTGCCAATGTCACTCAAGGCACAATTTGATGGCATTGGAAAGAAAATCGGCTTCCCGACAAATTTTGATAATTTGCCGTATTTACTCACTTATGTCTTTATTTTGTTTGTGATTGGTGGATTGATTTTCAAATTTAAAGAATCAATTAAACAACGTTTGAGCGTGATTAATGGCGAAATTAATACGCTTCGTTCTGATAGCCAATGGCATACGCCGCTTGCGTTATTTTATACGGCATTTTTATCGTTATCGGGCACACTCTGGTTCTTAGCCGCTTGCCAACTTTTAGGCTTTTTCTTTGTAAAAAATCCACAAGAGTTTTGGGAATGGTCGCTCAGTATGGCGGGCTATTGGTGGTTCTTTAGTTTTGTTTTAGCTATTCTTCGTCCGAATGGTATTTTAGTGCGCCATTTTGGTTTTGCTAAAGAGAGTGCAGCTAGCCTACAAGATGTTACGAAACGTATTATTGTTTCTGTTGTGTTATTACTGAATACATCAATTTTCAGTAATGTAATGGATACAGGCTTAGCAAATGACGTATTGGGTGAAATTAATACCATTGTTGCTTTGCTTTTCTGCATTGTAATTATTGCACCACGTTTTATTCGCACAGAAAAATCGTTGAATTCAAGCGTAACGGATCAGCGTGATAGAACGCTTTTAAAAATTATGCGCGTTTTATTGCAATTGGTCCCTGTTATTTTAATTGCACTAGTTGCTTTAGGCTATTATTACACCGCCTTAAATTTAATTACGCATATTATTAATACCTATATTGCATGGGTTGTGTGGTCGTTGGTACGTCATACGATTTATCGCGGTGTGACTGTTGCATCAAGACGTTTAGCTTATCGTCGTTTACAAGAAAAACGTCAGCAAAAACAACAAGATTCAAGTGATGCTTCAGCCTCTGATGATGTGGTCGTGATTACCGAACAAGAAGAGGGATTAGCCTTAAATGAAGTGCGTAGCCAGTTACTACGCTTTGCCGATCTCTTTATTTGGACCGCACTTTTTGTCATCTTTTATTATGTCTGGTCAGATTTAGTTACGGTGGTAAGTTATTTGCGTGATATTACCTTGTGGCAACAAACTTCAACAACTGAAGCGGGCGTGGTGACAGAAACGATTTCACTCTTTAACTTGATTGTTGCATTAATCATTGTCGTGATTACCTATATTTTGGTGCGTAACATTCAGGGTATTTTAGAAGTATTAATCTTCTCTCGAGTGAAACTTTCACAAGGTACACCTTATACCATTACCACCTTATTAACCTACATCTTTGTTGCAGTGGGTGGAGCATGGGCATTCTCAACACTTGGTATGTCTTGGTCGAAATTACAATGGTTGTTTGCAGCCCTTTCCGTTGGTCTCGGTTTTGGTATGCAAGAAATTTTTGCAAACTTTGTTTCGGGTATCATTTTATTATTTGAACGTCCAATTCGTGTGGGCGATACCGTGACAATTAATGGCGTGACAGGGACGGTGGCGAAAATCCGTATTCGTGCGATTACCATGATTGATCCTGATCGAAAAGAAGTGATTGTGCCAAATAAGTCCTTTGTAACAGGTCAAGTGATCAACTGGGCATTATCTAATACCGTTACTCGTTTAGTGGTTTCCGTTGGTGTGGCGTATGGTTCAGATTTAGACTTAGTGAAACGCTTATTATTGCAAGCCGCGCATGAGCAACCAAGTATCTTAAAAGATCCAGAACCAAGAGCATTATTCTTGACCTTTGGGGCAAGTACATTAGATCACGAATTACGTGTTTATGTAGGGCAAGTATCTGAGCGTAATGATACGTTGGATGCACTCAATCGTCGAGTGAATGAATTATTTGCAGAAAATAATATTGATATTGCATTCAACCAATTAGATATCTTTATCAAAAACAAAGATACAGGTGAAGAGATTCCATTTATTGATGTGGCAAAATTAGCCCAAAATCATTAATTAAAGAGAGAAAATATGGCAGGGAATACTATCGGACAACTTTTTCGTGTGACGACCTTTGGGGAGTCACATGGTATTGCATTAGGCTGTATCGTAGATGGCGTACCACCGAATCTTGAATTATCGGAAGCCGATATTCAACCTGATTTAGATCGTCGTAAACCGGGTACATCACGTTATACCACACCACGTCGCGAAGACGATGAGGTACAGATTTTATCTGGGGTGTTTGAAGGTAAAACAACGGGTACCAGTATTGGAATGATCATTAAAAATGGTGATCAGCGTTCACAAGATTATGGCGATATTAAAGATCGTTTTCGTCCAGGGCATGCGGATTTTACCTATCAACAAAAATACGGTATTCGTGATTATCGCGGAGGTGGACGCTCTTCTGCGCGTGAAACTGCTATGCGTGTTGCTGCGGGAGCGATTGCGAAGAAATATTTACGTGAACAGTTTGGCATTGAAGTGCGTGGTTTTTTAAGCCAGATTGGCGAGGTAAAGATCGCACCACAGACTATCAATAAAATTGATTGGGATAAAGTGAATAGCAATCCATTTTTCTGTCCAGATGAAAGTGCGGTCGAAAAATTTGATGAATTAATCCGTGAATTGAAAAAAGAAGGCGATTCGATTGGCGCCAAACTAACCGTGATTGCAGAGAATGTTCCTGTTGGTTTAGGAGAGCCTGTTTTTGATCGACTTGATGCAGATTTAGCCCATGCCTTAATGGGGATTAATGCCGTTAAAGGCGTAGAGATTGGCGATGGTTTTGCGGTGGTTGAACAGCGTGGCAGTCAACATCGTGATGAAATGACGCCAAATGGTTTTGAAAGCAACCATGCTGGCGGTATTTTAGGGGGCATTAGCTCAGGTCAGCCAATCATTGCGACCATTGCACTAAAACCAACATCCAGTATCACGATTCCAGGACGCTCGATTAATTTAGAGAGAGAACCCGTAGAAGTCGTGACAAAAGGTCGTCATGATCCTTGTGTGGGTATTCGTGCAGTACCCATTGCAGAGGCCATGGTCGCGATCGTGTTACTCGATCATTTATTGCGTTTTAAGGCGCAGTGTAAATAACTATTTTAAATTAAGCTTCTTGTGCTCTTTTATTGAAGAGAAATCAACTTATTTTAGGATATCTTATGAATAAATCTTTAGCAAAATTACTTTCAAGTGCGGTTGTTTTAGGGAGTGTTTTTTTCTCGTTACAAACAACAGCCTCGCCACAAGACTGGCAACGAATCAAACGTCCAATTCCTGCAACAGATGGTAAGGCAAATCCAATTGGTAGCTATTCGAATGGTTGTATTATCGGGGCTGAACCTTTGCCTTATAAAGGTGAGGGCTATCAAGTCATTCGTATGAATAAAAATCGCTATTATGGTCATCCGGATATGATTGCCTACTTACAGCGTCTTGGACAAAAAGCGAAGTCAGCAGGCTTACCAACCATGTTAGTTGGGGATATTGCTATGCCGGGTGGTGGTCGCTTTTTAACGGGGCATGCAAGCCATCAAATGGGATTAGACGCGGATATTTGGTTGCGCATGGGTACCATGACAGACAGTGAAGCGTTAAATTCTGACGGAAAAGGCTTGCTCGTGGTGAATCGCCAAGCACAACGTGTTGATGAAAATGTGTGGAATAACAATCATGCAACGTTAATCAAACTGGCCGCGCAAGATCCCAAAGTGACCCGTATTTTTGTGAATCCAGCAATTAAATTAAAACTTTGTCAAACTGCGGGTGATGATCGTGCTTGGTTACACAAAATTCGTCCATGGTTTGGTCATGATTCACATTTCCACGTGCGCATTGCTTGTCCGAAAGATGCTGCGTATTGTGAAGATCAAGCACCGGTACCAGCGGGGGATGGATGTGGTGATGAACTTTATTCTTGGTTTGAACCCGCAAAACCAGGTTCAGGCTCTTCTAAACCAAAAGTGACACCGCCAGAACCGTTCTTGTGCCAACAAGTGTTGAGTTCGCCAAATAGTAGCGAATGGTTAGAGTAGGAGTGAAATAATGGAATTGGGGATTGATATATTAGCCATGCTTTTTGCAGCTGCCTTTATTGCCGCATTTATTGATGCGATAGCGGGTGGCGGAGGCTTAATTACAATCCCTGCCTTATTAATGACCGGTATGCCACCTGCCATGGCATTAGGTACAAATAAATTACAAGCGTTTGGTGGGGCGTTGTCGGCAAGTATTTACTTTTTGCGTAAAAGAGCGGTCAATTTATCGGAGCTTTCTTTCATCTTACTGATGATTTTTATCGGCTCGGTGATTGGTACGTTACTCATTCAAAATTTAGATGCGACATTAATTAAAAAAGGGCTTCCATTTCTTATTTTAGCGATCGGCTTATACTTTTTATTGACACCTAAATTGGGCGAAAGTGATCGCAAACAACGAATTTCTTACGCTATTTTTGCATTATGTTTTGGCTCATTACTGGGGTTTTATGATGGCTTTTTTGGACCAGGTGTAGGCTCATTAATGAACTTGGCTTGTGTGACGTTACTTGGATTTAACCTAACCAAAGCCACCGCACATGCGAAAGTGATGAATTTAACCTCAAATTTTGCTTCATTAATTTTCTTCTTTATTGGGGGGCATGTCATTTGGACTGTTGGTTTAGTGATGATGGCAGGAAGCCTGATAGGTGCAAATTTAGGTGCCAAAATGGTGATGGCCAAAGGTAAACAACTGATCAGACCGATGGTGGTGATTATGTCATTTATCATGACGATAAAAATGGCGTATGATCAAGGTTGGTTTCATTTTTAACGATTGATTATGACAGATTCTCAGAAAAAATTACGTATTACGGCACGAACGGGTTATGAACCACATTTTTCATGGTCATATTTGCACCCGAAAAATTGGGGCATTTGGCTTGGTATTTTTGTGCTTTTATTATTGGCTTTTGTACCGTTTCGTTTACGCGATAAATTAGCTGAGAAATTGGCACGAGCACTGACGAAAAAAATCGGTAAACCACGTATTCGTGCCGAGATTAATTTGAAACTCTGTTTCCCGGATTGGACGGCAGAGCAGCGTGACAAAGTGATTGAAGAGATGTTTGTGACCGTCGCGCAAGTGATGCTCGGAATTGGTGAGATTGCCATTCGTTCAAAAAAACATTTACAAAAACGTAGCGAATTCATTGGCCTTGAGCATATCAAACAAGCGAAAGCTGAAGGGCATAACATCATTTTGATGGTACCACATGGTTGGGCGATAGATGCCTCTGGCATTATTTTGCATACACACGGCATGCCGATGACGTCAATGTATAACCCGCACCGAAATCCGTTGGTGGACTGGTTGTGGACTTTAGCGCGTCAACGTTTTGGCGGAAAAATGCATGCTCGCCAAAATGGTATTAAGCCTTTTTTAGCACACATCAAACAAGGTCAAATGGGATATTATCTTCCTGATGAAGATTTTGGTGCCGAGCAAAGTGTCTTTGTGGATTTCTTTGCTACTTATAAGGCGACGCTTCCTGGGTTAAACAAAATGGCAAAATTAGCGAAAGCGGTGGTTATTCCAATGTTCCCTCGCTATAACGCCAAGAGTGGGAAATATGAAATGGAAATTCGCCCACCGATGCAATTAAGCGACGATCCTGAGCAATCAGCCCGTGCGATGAACGAAGAAATTGAGTATTTCGTTACGCCAACACCCGAACAATATGTCTGGATTTTACAGCTTCTTCGTACTCGAAAAGACGGGGAAGATATTTACCCAGATTAATTCATTTTATTTACAAAAGTGCGGTCAAAATTCACCGCACTTTTGCATTTTTATATGCTAGAATGCGAGCCTAAAAACAGGATTTTTTCTTACTCTTTTTTGAGCAATTATTTATGAACAAACAACTTGAATTAATCAAATCTTCTATCAAATCTATCCCAAATCACCCAAAAGAAGGCATCATTTTTCGTGATATCACGAGCTTGCTTGAAGTGCCTGCGGCTTTCAAAGCAACAATCGATTTGATCGTTGAAAAGTATAAAGATCAAGGTCTCACAAAAGTGATTGGTACTGAGTCTCGTGGATTTATTTTTGGTGCGCCAGTTGCATTAGCATTAGGCTTGCCATTTATCCCCGTTCGTAAACCGGGCAAATTACCGCGTGAAGTGATTGCACAGTCTTATCAGTTAGAATACGGTCAAGACACCCTTGAATTGCACACTGATGCCATTTCACAAGGTGATAATGTGTTAATCATTGATGACTTGTTAGCAACGGGCGGTACAGTTGAAGCCACCGTGAAATTAGTTCAACGTTTAGGTGGTGATGTGAAACATGCTGCCTTTGTAATTAATTTGCCTGATTTAGGGGGCGAAAAACGCTTACGTGATTTAGGCATTGATTGCTACACATTAGTGAATTTTGAAGGCCATTAATTTTTAAAGAGATGCGATGAGCTACCAAGTTTTAGCCAGAAAATGGCGACCAAAAAACTTTTCTGAAGTAGTGGGGCAAAGCCATGTGCTCACTGCTTTGGAAAACGGTTTAAAAGAAAACCGTTTACATCATGCTTATTTATTTTCCGGCACTCGTGGCGTGGGTAAAACCTCTATTGCTCGTTTATTTGCGAAAGGCTTGAACTGTGTAAACGGTATTACTGCCGATCCTTGTGGTGAATGTGAAAACTGCAAGGCGATCGAAGCAGGCAATTTTATTGATTTAATTGAAATCGATGCGGCTTCTCGTACTAAAGTAGAAGATACGCGTGAGCTATTAGACAATGTGCAATATAAGCCGGTAGTGGGGCGTTATAAAGTCTATCTCATCGATGAAGTGCATATGCTTTCCCGTCATTCTTTCAATGCGTTGTTAAAAACCTTGGAAGAACCACCTGAATATGTGAAATTCTTATTGGCTACAACGGATCCACAAAAATTACCGATTACGATTTTATCCCGTTGTATGCAATTTCATCTTAAAGCATTAGATGAACCGCAAATTTCAGCGCATCTTAATCGCGTGCTTACTGCCGAAAATATTCCTTTTGATACGCCTGCATTGGATAAATTAGCCAAAGCGGCACAGGGTAGTATTCGTGATAGCTTAAGTTTAACGGATCAAGCGATAGCCATGGGAAATGGTAAAGTTTCCACTGATGTGGTGAATACTATGCTTGGGCTGTTAGATGAAGATCAGCCGATTGAAATCATTTACGCCCTACATCAAGGTAACGGTGAGCGTTTAATGAAAACCATCCAAACGGTAGCTGAAAAAGCGGGCGATTGGGATGAGTTATTGGCAGAAACAGCAGAGAAATTGCATCAAATTGCGTTAATGCAGTTGCTCGCTAAAAATGCTACGGATGAAAACGATCATCTCGGTTTTCTGGCTAAACATATTTCACCGGAAGACGTACAATTTTTCTATCAAGTGATTGTATCGGGTCGAAAAGAATTGGCTACCGCACCAAATCGTCGAATTGGTGCAGAAATGACATTATTGAGGGCATTGGCATTCCACCCAAAGTTCCTTACGGCAGCACAAACGCCTAAACAAGGCGGGCTATCCCCTGAACAAAATATACAGAAAAGTGCGGTTGAAAATCACCCTGTTTCTGGGTATGTGGATATGCCGGTGCTGTCGCAAAACATCAAAGCAAATTATTCTGCACAAGTGCAAAAGCCGATGGCTCAATCAGCGGTTGTGCATTCTTCACCTTCTCAACCTGTTTCCACACAAACCAGATCTTCATTGAATTTAGCTAGCCTTGCTGCGCTAGAGGCATTGAATCAATTAACGCAAATTGAGCAATCAGAGCGCCAACATCATCATGATAAACAGCAAGCCGCAGTGGAAGAAACCTTGCATCATCTTCAAGAGTTAGACGAGCAAAAAAACGCGCCTAAAATGACCGCACTTCCAGTGCGTGAGATGACTCCACCGAAAGCTACGCAAACGAAAGTAGCGGTACTAAATCCAATGACTCAACAAGCTGACGAGTTAAAGCAAGGTATTGAGACGGTTGAAAATACTATTGATGACAATGCTGAAATGGATGCGGAAGAGCAAGAAATTCTCGATGCGGAAACCTACCGTTGGGAGTGGAGTAATCCGGATTTAGCCAAAGTAGATAGTGGTGTGCGTCCTTCTGATATTAAACAGGCAATGTTGAAAGATGTGACACCAGAATTGCGTGAGAAAATTATTCAAATTACGCAAAAACAAGATCCTTGGACGGATATTGTAGAACGTTCTGGCGTGATTGGCTTTTCAAAAGAATTGGCATTAAATTGCTTTATTAAGTCGCAAACAGAAGATGAGATTCAACTTGGGCTTCATTCTGAAAAAGCGCATTTAAAACAAGATCGAAATATTAAAAATTTAGTGGAACATCTTGAACGTTTATATGGAAAACCAGTCAAATTGTCGATTTTTATTGAAGATTCCGATGTTTTAACCCCGATGGATTACCGCAAAAAAGTTTATCAAGAGTTGCGTGAACAGGCACGTACGGATTTACAGCAAGATAAAAAACTGCTTTTATTACAAAAAGAGTTTGATGCGAAGTTGGATGTTGAAAGCATTCGACCAGTCTAAAACTCATTTCTCTAAATTTTAACTTTATAAAGGAAAGAATATGGCGTTTAGCTCTCTTTTTACTCTTATTGATGACATTGCATCGATTCTTGATGATGTCGCCTTGATGACCAAAATGGCAGCCAAGAAAACCGTTGGCGTGGTAGGCGATGACTTAGCCTTAAATGCTAATCAGGTAACAGGGGCATCTTCCGATCGTGAATTACCCATTGTCTGGGCGGTAACAAAAGGATCGTTAGTCAATAAAGTCATTTTAATTCCAATTGCTTTACTGCTTTCTGCGTTTTTACCTGGGTTAATTGTGCCACTTCTGATGATTGGTGGGGCGTATTTATGTTTTGAAGGGGTAGAGAAAATTCTACATAAATTTATTGCTCATGAAGAGCATGAAGAAAAAACAACCTTTAATGAAGCCGCTAAAATTAAAGGGGCAATTCGTACCGATTTTATTCTTTCCGCTGAAATTATCATTATTGCATTGGGCGAATTAACCGAAGCGAGCTTGCTGACCCGCATTATTTCCCTTTCAATAGTCGGTATCGGAATCACTATTTTTGTTTATGGCTTGGTTGCATTGATTGTTAGAGCAGATGATTTCGGTTTATACCTTATCAAAAAAGGTGACGTAGCGAAGTCAATCGGGAACGCAATTTTAGTGATTATGCCTAAATTTATGCGTTCACTTAGTTTTATCGGTACGCTTGCGATGTTCTTAGTCGGTGGTGGTATTTTCGTACATAATGTGGATTTCATTCATCATTTGCTCGCTGATTATCAATTAGCCGATGGTTTATTAGGTAATGTGGCGACGTTAGTCGTGGGTGTGATTGTAGGCGCGATTGCTTGTGCGATTGTATTACCTACGATGAAATTATTTGGTAAACACTAAAAACGAGATAAAAAATAACCGCACTTTGATGCTTTCAAGGTGCGGTTTTTTTATGGATGGAACAGACTATTTACGAGAAGTGTAATCGCCGACACAAACCCATTTATAACTGGTTAAGGCTTCTAATCCCATTGGGCCACGAGCATGAAGTTTTTGAGTACTTACCGCCACTTCTGCACCTAAACCAAATTGTCCGCCATCGGTAAATCGGGTGCTTGCATTCACATACACGGCTGCTGCATCCACTTGATTGATAAATTGTGTGGCTAGTCGTTGATTTTCAGTCAAGATACTTTCTGAATGTTGTGTGCCATATTCACGAATGTGAGCAATCGCCGCATCCATATCTTCAACCACCACAACATTGAGATCGAGTGAACCCCATTCTTGGCGTAGCGCTTGTTCAGTCACTTCTTGCACATCGACATTTGCAGCTTGAAGAATCGAAAGTGCGGTCGATTTTGCATGGAATTTCACTTTTTTCTCGGCTAAATATTTCGCGAGTTTTGGTAGGAAAGCATCAGCAATCGAGCGCTGAACTAAAAGTGTTTCCAGCGTATTACATGTGCTTGGACGTTGGCATTTTGCATTCGCAATCACCGCAAGCGCTTTTTCTTGGTCAGCACTTTCTTCCACAAAAAGATGGCAAACACCCACACCACCGACAATCACAGGAATGGTAGAATGTTGTTTACAAAGCTCATGTAGACCAGCACCACCACGAGGAATAATCATATCCACATAGCGATCCAATTTAAGCAGTTGCATCACAAGTTCACGATTCGGATCCGTAATTGCTTGGACTGCATGGCGTGGTAATCCCGCTTGTTCAAGGGCATTTTGTACCACTTCCACCAAAATTTGGTTGGAATGTTGTGTTTCTTTTCCACCACGTAAAATCACGGCATTACCGGTTTTTAAGCAAAGGCTTGCCACATCAATCGTCACATTAGGACGCGCTTCGTAAATGGTACCAATCACGCCAAGCGGAGTACGGACTCGCTCGATCTTTAATCCGCTATCTAAGGTGCCACCATCAATGATTTTCCCCACAGGATCCGCGAGCGAAATCACATGGCGTACATCATTCGCAATGCCTTTTAGGCGATCTTCGGTTAATAAAAGACGATCAATTAAGGCTTCAGATAAACCATTTTGTTTAGCAATTTCAATATCTTTTTGGTTTGCGGCTAGAATACGATCCGCTTGTTGTTCTAATTGTTCCGCAATGATACTAAGCGCGTGATTTTTTTCAGTGGTGTTTAACTGCGCTAAAATAAAGGCCGCATCTTTAGCCTGTTTGCCCATTTGTTCTAACATAATTATTCCTTTTAATTATTTCGTTTTCTTCGGTAATTTATCATTTGTTTCTTCTTCTTGCTCTTGGAAATCGAAAACGGGTAGTCCCCAGCCAAATCGAACAGCAAGTAAACGCAATGAAAAACCGCTGAATAAAGTCAGTAAAATTGTAAATGTATGATCTAATTGAATGTGTTGGAATGCCATATACATAGCTGCGGAGAAGAACGACACGCTCGCGTAAAGTTCTTTTTGGAACACAAGGGGAATGCGGTTACACAGTAAATCACGTAATACACCACCAAATGCCCCCGTCACCGTTGCCGCAATGGATGTCACGGTAAAGCCATAACCCATATCAATGGCAATCTGCGCACCGATAATGGAATACACGATTAATCCTAAGGCATCTAACACCAAGAAAATGGTGCGAAAGTAGCGCATAAAATGTTTGATGAACGGCGCAATAAAAACCGTTAATACTGCCGCACCAGCTACCATGATGAAATATTCAGGATGTTTAACCCAGCCAACAGGGTAGTGCCCTAATAATACATCGCGTACTGTACCACCGCCAATCGCCGTTACACAGGCGATAATAATTACCCCGAAAATATCCATTTTTTCTCGTCCAGCGGCTAATGCGCCGGTAATTCCTTCGGCGGTAATTCCAATAATATAAAGTACGCTTAATAGCATTTTTTTGTGGTTCCTAAAGTGCGGTTATCATTTTGCTTATTTTAAAAGGGAATGAGGCAAAATGCACGAAAGCCATTAAAAAAAGCCGTAAATTTTGGCATAATGACGCCTTCTTTTTCTAATCGAGAATTTTATGTCTGAAGAACAATCCAAACCCTTGGCCGCATTTCTTGCGATATTGCCAATTGGGTTGCTATTAATGGTCGATTTTTTTATAGAATCTTTGCAACTTGCTGAAAAATTGATTCCTCATTTAGCCTTTGGCGTGCTGATTGCTCAATTGCTTTGTTTAGTTGCCTTTATTAAAGGCGAAATTTGCCCAGGGCAGCGTGGACGTTTAATTAAAGCAAATGTCTGTTTTGCACTTTATTGGTTCGTTTGGCTAGGGATGAGCTTGGCCTCACCACATCATTACGTGATGACTGATATTGTCAGCTTATGCGGGTTATCTGCCGTATATGCAGTGTGGAAACAACCTAAAGATGAAATCGCTCGCCGTGGTTTTCTCTTAATGGCATCGTTGGTGAGTGGATTTGGTGTCATTGCTTATTTGATGATTTTCTTCGGCAATCCAACACCGAATTTCGTGCAATATAACCCACTGGCACAAGCTTTAATGGGCGTCTTGTTGGCAAATTTATGTTTGTCTGTTTCTCGTAATCGTCTGCAAGGTTTCATTGCGTTACTGCCATTATTGATGATTTTACTGCTTGCACTGAATGCGTTAGCAGTACTGATCTTTATTATTTATCAAGATGTAAGTGCGGTCAGTTTTGATGGTGTTTTCGCATACGGTATTTATTTTGTTCTTCATTTAGTAATAGCAGGGGTATTGCTTTTGCACAGTGTTAATAAATGGAAACTCAGTTATAACAGCTTACTCATTTTGTTCTTTATGGCGGAGAGTTTGGCTATCTGGGCAATGTTTATTTAATGGATAAAATAAAATCTTATGCCGCCCCGATGTTAGTCGTGGGCTGCGTGCTATTTGGTTTAGGAAGCCTGATTGTTAAGTTTGTGCCAGTGGGTGGTTATGCCATTGCATTTTGGCGTTTACTTATTGCCTCTTTTATTTTCTGGTTCTTAATGAAATTAAAAAGACAGCGTTTCCCGAAAAGCCGTAAAGCGATGATGTATGCCGCATTAGCCGGCATCTTTTTAGCTTTTGATTTATCTTTTTGGCATGAAAGTGTATATGCGGTAGGGCCGGGTATTTCAACGTTGCTGAATAGTTTACAGATTTTCTTTTTGGTCGCAATTGGCTATCTCTTCTTTGGTGAACGCCAAACGAAATTACAAATGTTAAGCCTTTTTCTAGCGGTTGCGGGTGTAGTCTTAATCTCAGGGGAAGAGTTACAACATAATTTTGATGGTATGTACGGCATTATCATTGGGCTCATTTCGGCAGGCATGCTTGCCGCTTCAATGATTATGATTAAAAAAGTGCACGAAGAAGAATCCACCGCTTTATTTTCGTTAATGTTTATTTTGAGTTTAAGTGGGGCGCTTGTCTTAATTGTCCCTTCGCTAATTTTTAATCCTGATAATCTTTATCCCACCACTTTCACTGATTGGGGATTGGTGTTTATTTATGGTGCAGTGATGCAATGTGTCGCCTGGGGTATGATTGCTTATACCATTCCTTATTTATCGTTAGGTTTAACGGGTTTGTTGCTTCTTTCCGAACCGGTGGTGGCGCTTGTGATTGATTATTGGGGATTAGATAAGCCCATCAATCATTGGCAGTGGGCGGGGGCAGTGCTGACATTAGTGGCGATTTATCTTGGCTCTCAAAAAAACAAAACCGCTTAAAACAAAAAAGTGCGGTAAATTTCACCGCACTTTGTCTTCACATTAAACCAATTACTCAGCTGCTTTCTTTTTCAAGTATTGATAGAGCTCGTCTTTAATCCGTAATTTTTCTTTTTTCAAGTTCTCAATTTCCGTATGAGTAGCGAGTTCTATGTTATCAATCTTATTTTTGATCTCTTGGTCTAATGCATTGTGTTTTTCAAACAAGCGATCGAAATAAGCATCTTTGTTTTTGAGATTAGTAATTAAATCGCGAAATTCAGGAAACATAGGTTACTCCTCTTGGTTAACGTTCATTTTCATTATAGAACTTTTTTTTGCTGTTTCTAGTGCCTCATTCTCAGAATTTGACAGAGATCACAAAATTAAATTATGGCAAAGTGCGGTCATAAAATTGGATGTTTTTGAAGAGGTTAATAAAAGAAAAATCAGGCTTTTAACTGGTTTATTTGCTCAAAGCACGCTAGAATAAAGGTATCTGTTTCATAATGAAAAATAGGGAATTCCAATGATCGATCCAAATTTACTCCGTAATAATCTGGCTGAAGTAGCAGAAAAATTAAAAGTAAAACGTAACTTTATTCTTGATACGGAAAAACTTACCGCATTAGAAGAACAACGCAAAGATTTACAAGTAAAAACTGAAACATTACAAGCAGAGCGTAATGCGCGTTCTAAAGCTATTGGTGCGGCAAAAGCACGTGGTGAAGACATTGCACCATTATTGGCTGAAGTAGATAACATGGGCGAACAGCTTAATGAAGCGAAGTCCCTACTAGATGCGGTGTTAGCAGAAATCAATCAAATCGCATTAAGCATTCCAAACCTTCCAGCAGATGAAGTGCCATTAGGTAAAGATGATACTGAAAATAAAGAAATTTTACGTTGGGGTACACCGCGTACCTTTGATTTTGAGATCAAAGATCACGTGTCATTAGGTGAAGATGCCAATGGCTTAGATTTTGCAGCAGGGGCTAAATTAGCAGGTGCGCGCTTTGCGGTCATGAAAGGTCAAATTGCTAAAATGCACCGTGCGTTAGCGCAATTCATGTTAGATCTTCATACCGAACAACATGGTTATTTAGAAACCTATGTGCCTTATTTAGTTAACCATGCGACCCTTTATGGGACAGGCCAATTACCAAAATTCGGTGAAGATTTATTCCATACTTTAGCTTTAGAAGGTGAGCAACCTTACGCATTAATTCCAACAGCGGAAGTGCCGGTAACTAACCTTGTACGTGATGTGATTATTGATGAAGCAGAATTGCCAATCAAAATGACCGCACATACACCATGTTTCCGTTCTGAAGCGGGATCATATGGTCGTGATACCCGTGGTTTAATTCGTATGCACCAATTTGATAAAGTCGAAATGGTACAAATCGTCGATCCAGATAAATCTATGGAAGCGCTTGAAGAATTAACAGGACATGCAGAAAAAGTATTACAACTTTTAAATCTACCATATCGTAAAGTCTTACTTTGTACCGGAGATATGGGCTTTGGTTCTTGCAAAACTTACGACTTAGAAGTGTGGGTGCCTGCACAAAATACTTATCGTGAGATTTCTTCTTGCTCAAATATGTGGGATTTCCAAGCCCGTCGTATGCAAGCACGTTGCAAAGCGAAAGGGGATAAGAAAACTCGCTTAGTACACACATTAAATGGTTCTGGTTTAGCAGTCGGTCGTACTTTAGTCGCCGTGCTTGAAAACTACCAAAATGCAGACGGCTCAATTACGGTGCCAGAAGTATTACGTCCTTACATGGGCGGATTAGAAGTGATCTGCAAATAATCCAAAATATATAAATTCAATTTAGGGCTAATGTTTATTAGCCCTTTCTTTCATCTAGAGAAATGAGATTTTTATTCTAGTCTTTGAGATAAATCCACATCAATATTCATGCATTTAGAGGTAATCTTATAAGGTATCAATTTTTAGGAGAATAATAATGACTGATAAACGACCATTTCCATTACCAACAGGGTATTTTGCGATTCCATTAGGTTTAAGCGCTTTATCTTTAGCCTGGTTGCATATGGGCGATACGCTCTCTTTTTCTCGAAATGTGAGTGATATTATTGGCGTAACGTCTGTTTCAGTATGGGCACTTTTCGTCTTGCTCTATATTTATAAAATGATTTATTTCTCTCAAGAAGTACGAGATGAATATTGTTGTCCGATACGTTTTTCTTTTCTCGCATTAATACCGATTACAACGATGTTAAGCGGGGATGTTCTGTATCGTTGGTTTCCTCTTATTGGTGAGGGATTAATTTGGATCGGGACAATTGGGCAATTATTGTTTGCTTCAGTGCGTATTAGTGCGTTATGGAAAGATGGCACATTTGAGGAAAAATCGACACTGCCACCTTTTTATTTGCCCTCTGTGGCGACTAACTTTACAAGTGCCTCATCATTAGCCTTGTTAGGCTATCAAGATTTAGGCTATTTGTTCTTAGGTGCAGGGATGATTGCTTGGATTATTTATGAACCTGTGTTATTCCAACGTTTACGCGTGTTGCAGATTGAACCACAATTTCGTCCAACCATGGGGATCATTCTCGCACCGGCATTTGTAGGATCGTCAGCTTACTTATCGCTTAATGGAGGAGAGATCGATCTTTTCGTTAAACTCTTATGGGGATACGGTTTTTTACAAATGTTCTTTTTAATTCGTTTGTTCCCTTGGATTAGTGAAAAAGGACTGAATATTGGGTTCTGGGCTTTTTCATTCGGATTAGCTTCTTTAGCGAATGGAGCTGTTTCTTTTGTTCATCATAACGTACTGAGCGGATTGGCAAACGGTGCATTTATCTTTGCTAACTTGATGATGAGCGGTTTGGTGCTGATGACATTAGGAAAAATTTTCAAAGGACAATTTTGGTTAAAATAGCTTAAATAAAAAGTGCGGTTAAAAATGACCGCACTTTTTTTATGAATTTTTTAAATAACAACCTATCATTTACAAAAACTAGACATGTCGTTTTGCTGTTGATGTAAATGCAATTTTATCTGGTCGATAGCTAATACTCCCATATTGAAACGGTCGACCATCAGCCAAATAAGTGGTACTCGTCACATTTACAACCATGTCATACTCACCAAGATCGATCGCCTTTTTTTCTTCTTCATTTGCATAACGAAAGACAATTTTTCGTTGTGAGTGACTAATTTTTAATTTTAATTCGTTTTCTAAATAGTGATAAATAGAGTGCTCAGCGATTTCTCGGCTAATAAAAGGCACGATGCGGCGATCAAAATAAGAAACCTCGTATTCAACGGCTTCGCCATCAATTTCACGGAGACGAGCAATACGGTAGAAATCAATCTGGTCATCGACATTAAAAATATGCATCAGCTCTTCTTCACCCTGCACAATATACAAGCTGGTTAATGTGGTTTTTACTTGGTGTGTTGAGGCACTATTTAATTCGCTGACGGTTTTAATTTCAGAAAGCATTTGTGGTTTAGATAAATCATGTTCTAAAACAATCGAATTTCGGCCTTGTTGCTTTTGAATATAGCCATCAATTTCAAGTAAGGAAAGCGCTTTTCGAATAGTATCTTTAGAAAAACCATAGCTTTGCATGAGTTCATTTTCACTCGGAAGCTCTTGCAATGGCGCTAAATTACCACTATTAATTTGGGTCTTTATCTCATTATAGACCTGCTTGTATTTGCTCATTTTTAATCCTTTTATCGACCGTTCGTTCCGTAGGTGTCGCCATAGCATATCATAAAATCATAAATGTTATACGTATAAAATGTGATATTAGTTACTCTTTTACGAAAATGTTTTAAAGTTTTACGTATAAGTTGTTGCATAAAAATACGGTTAGGTTAGAATGAGCCAAAATATAACTTCCTAGAGGAAATATTATGCTTACTCGTTCAAGTGGTGTTCTTATGCACATTACCTCGCTACCAAATGCATTCGGGATTGGTAGCTTTGGGCAATCGGCTTATGATTTTGTCGATTTTTTAGTTGAAACTAAACAAACTTATTGGCAAATTCTTCCACTTACTACCACCAGTTATGGTGATTCACCTTATCAATCTTTCTCTGCAATTGCAGGTAATACTCACCTTATTGATTTTGATTTACTAACCCAAATGGGCTTACTGAAAGAATCTGATTATGCTTCAGTCAATTTTGGTGATGATCCAACTAGCGTAGATTATGAACGTATCTTTTACGCACGCCGTCCGATTTTAGAAACAGCCGTAAAAAATTTTTTAGCGAATCAATCACTCCAAGCTGATTTCAATCACTTCGAGAAAAACAATCGATTATGGTTGGACGATTTTGCTGAGTTTATGGCAATTAAAGAGCATTTTGGTAATCAAGCATTACAAAAATGGGATGATAAAAAAGCTGTTGCGCGCGATCCAAAAACATTAGAAAAATATCGCACGATGTTAGTGGAGCAAATTCAGTACTTTAAAGTAACGCAATATTTCTTCTTTAAACAATGGAGCGAGTTAAAACATTACGCGAATCAAAAAGGCATTAAGATTATCGGTGATATGCCGATTTACGTAGCTGCAGATAGCGTGGAAGTTTGGACAAAACCTGAACTCTTCCAATTAAATAAAGAACGTAATCCGCTTTTTGTCGCGGGGGTTCCTGCCGATCAGTTCAGTGCAACGGGGCAACTTTGGGGCAATCCACTTTACGATTGGGAAGAGCATAAAAAACAAAGCTATGCGTGGTGGATTCATCGTATTGAAGAAAGCTTCAAGATTTATGATGTACTTCGTATCGACCATTTCAAAGGTTTCTCTGATTATTGGCAGGTAGATGGAAAAGCAGATATTGCCAAATATGGTAGTTGGCAGCCAGGCCCAGGCTATGATTTATTCAAAGCTGTTAAAGAGCAATTGGGTGACTTACCGATTATTGCTGAAGATTTAGGTAATATTGATGATAAAGCCAGAAAATTGCTTGCAGATTGTAATTACCCAGGTATGAAGATCTTGCAATTTGGTTTTGAAGATGTCAGCGGAAAAAGTTTAGATAGCCCGCATTATTGCATCCCACATTCCATTGTTTATACCGGTACGCATGATAACGAAGTGACTAATGGTTGGTATAACGGACTTACCGAACAACAGCAACAATATATTAATGATTATACGCATCGTGGTGAGGATGAATCGATTTGTCAGGCGATGATTCGTCAGCTTTTTGCAACGGTTAGCAATACCGCGATCGCCACAATGCAAGATGTTTTAGATTTGCCAGCCAGTTCAAGAATGAATGTTCCTTCAACAATTGGTGGAAACTGGCAATGGAGAATGCAGCGATCAGAGTTAACACAAGATAAAAAAGACTTTTTAGCAAAAATGACCACGTTATATCAACGTGCTAATCAGGAAAACTTAATGATTAAATTTAGTACATTTGTAAAAAACGAAACCAATAAATCGCTTGATCAATTAAGTGATAAAGAAACTTATATTCAATTATTAAATTACGTAAAAGCACTTTCTGCAGATAAACCTAAAAACACGGGTAAACGTAAGGTTTACTATATCTCAGCAGAGTTTTTAATCGGTAAATTACTTTCTAATAACCTTATTAATCTTGGTGTGTATCAAGATATTAAAGAGGAATTAGAAAGTGCGGGTAAATCATTAAGCCATATTGAAGATATTGAGCCAGAACCATCTTTAGGAAATGGTGGTTTAGGGCGTTTGGCTTCTTGTTTTATTGATTCAATGTCTACGCTTGGCTTAAATGCTGAGGGGGTAGGTTTAAATTATCATTATGGTTTGTTCAAACAAGTCTTTAAAAAGAATGAACAACATGCCGAACCTAATGATTGGATTGAGGATAACTCTTGGTTAATTCCAACGGACATTAGTTATGAGGTGCCATTTAAGAAATTTACGTTAACCTCTAAACTAGATCGCATTGATATTTTAGGTTATAAGAAAGAAACAAAAAACTATCTCAATTTATTTGATATTCAATCAGTAAATTCTAAACTGATTAAAAATGGGATTGAGTTTGATAAAACTGCGATTGAAGAAAATCTGACTTTATTCCTTTACCCAGATGATTCAGATAAAAATGGTGAATTATTACGTATTTATCAACAATACTTCATGGTATCAAATGCGGCACAATTATTAATTGATGAAGCGATTGAGCGCGGAAGTAATTTACATGATTTAGCCGATTATGCTTATGTTCAGATCAACGATACTCACCCTTCAATGGTGATTCCTGAATTGATTCGCTTATTAACGGAAAAACATCAGATTAAGTTTGCTGAAGCGGTTGAAATTGTACGTAATATGGTGGGCTATACCAACCATACGATTTTGGCTGAAGCATTAGAAAAATGGCCGCTAGATTATCTAGATGAAGTGGTGCCGCATTTAGTGGTGATCATTAAAAAATTAGATAAATTAGTGCGTGCTGAGTATAAAGATCCTGCCGTACAAATCATTGATAAACAAAAACGTGTACATATGGCGCATATGGATATTCACTTTTCAAATTCTGTAAATGGTGTGGCAGCATTACATACGGAGATTTTGAAAAATTCAGAACTTAAAGCGTTCTATGCGTTATATCCTGAAAAATTCAATAATAAGACAAACGGCATTACCTTCCGTCGTTGGTTAGAGTTTTCTAACCAAGCATTAGCGGCTTACATTAAAGAATTGATTGGTGATGAGTATTTGCATGATGCAACGAAATTAGAAAAATTGTTAGCCTTTAAAGATGATAAAAAGGTTCACCAACAATTAGCGAAAATTAAGTTTGAAAACAAATTGGCATTAAAAGCATACCTTAAAGAAAATAAAGGTATTGATTTAGATGAAAATTCAATCATTGATACGCAAATTAAGCGTTTCCATGAATATAAACGCCAACAAATGAATGCGCTTTACGTGATTCATAAATATTTAGAAATTAAATCAGGTAAATTACCAAAACGTAAAATTACCGTGATTTTCGGCGGAAAAGCGGCACCTGCTTATATCATTGCACAGGATATTATTCACTTAATTCTTTGTTTATCTGAGTTAATCAATAATGATCCTGAAGTGAATAAGTATTTAAACGTCCACTTAGTGGAAAACTATAATGTGAGCGTGGCGGAAAAACTGATTCCTGCAACCGATATTTCAGAACAAATTTCACTTGCCTCTAAAGAAGCTTCCGGTACTGGTAATATGAAATTTATGCTGAATGGCGCGTTAACCTTAGGCACAATGGACGGCGCTAATGTTGAAATTGCAGAATTAGCCGGTGCTGAAAATATCTATACATTCGGTAAAGATTCAGAAAGCATTATTAAACTTTATGAAACAGCAGGTTATGTTTCAAAAGAGTATTATGAAAACGACAAAGAGATTAAAAGAGCGGTTGATTTTATTCTGAATCCTGCCGTAGTGAAATTAGGCAATAAAACACGTTTAGAACGTCTTTATAACGAATTATTGAATAAAGACTGGTTTATGACGTTAATTGACTTTAATGCTTATGTCGAAGCGAAAGAACAAATCTTAGCTGATTATGAAGATCAAGATAGTTGGAATGAGAAAGTAGTTCACAATATCGCAAAAGCGGGCTTCTTCTCATCTGACCGCACGATCGCTCAATATAATGCAGACATTTGGCATTGTGAGGGCTAAGGGGAAGCAATGAAACTACTTACCCTGAATGTACACGCTTGGTTAGAAGCTAACCAAGCGGAAAAAATAGAGATTCTTGCTGAGACTATTGTGGAAAAGGGTTATGACATCATTGCCTTACAAGAGGTTAATCAATTGATGTCGTCTCCTGCTATTTCGCCAACGTTAAAGCAAGATAACTATGGTGTCATTCTGTTAAATAAAATCAATCAACGCGTTGCACAGAAATACTCGCTTTTTTGGAGCAATTCGCATATTGGTTACGATAAATATGATGAGGGCATTGCGTTTTTAACGCGCTTGCCCGTTTATGATGTTGATGCGTTTTATTGTAGCCAACATCAACGTCTTGACTCGATTCTCTCGCGTAAAATCATTGGCTTGACGGTAGAATATCAAGGCCAGTTAATTGAATGTTATTCTTGCCATATCAATTTGCCAAATTGTGATGGTGAAAACCAACTTGATAATATTCGTTATATTGTAGAGCGAAGTCAAAGTGCGAATCTTAAAATCCTGATGGGCGATTTCAATACTGATGCAATAAGCGATCAACAAGCTTATCAACAAATTAAATCCTTAGGCTTATTCGATACCTTTGAAATGGCAGAGCAAAAGGATAGCGGCATCACTGTAGAGAAAGCGATTGACGGCTGGAAAGGTCATAGTCAAGAAAAGCGGTTAGATTATATTTTTTTAAACCAAGCAAAAAGGGTTTTATCCAGTCAGGTTATTTTTAATGGAAAAAATAAACCGATTGTTTCCGACCATTTTGGCGTAGAAGTAGATCTCATCTTATAGGAGGATTGATATGAAAAAACTACTCAGTTTTGAGTTTTGGCAAAAATTCGGTAAATGCCTAATGGTTGTAATTGCTGTGATGCCAGCCGCGGGTTTAATGGTGAGTATTGGTAACTCACTACCTTTGATTAGTGATGCAGAATGGCTAGCGCGTGTCGGAAACATTATCGCTCAAATTGGTTGGGGAATTATCGGTAACCTTCATTTATTATTTGCTTTAGCGATTGGTGGTAGCTGGGCAAATGAGCGTGCGGGTGGGGCATTTGCAGCAGGCCTGGCTTTCATTTTAATTAACTTAATTACCGGTAACTTTTTCGGTGTGAAACTTGAAATGCTAGCGGATCCAAATGCTCACGTAAGTACCGTATTTGCAGGAGAAATACCAGTTGCACATTACTTTGTGAATATTCTAGGACAGCCTGCGTTGAATATGGGGGTATTCGTCGGTATTATTGCGGGTTTTGTTGGAGCAACAACCTTCAATAGTTACTACAATTTCCGTAAATTACCTGAAGTACTGACGTTCTTTAATGGTAAACGCTTCGTTCCTTTCGTTGTTATTTATCGTTCTGTATTAGTGGCGGTCTTCCTATCATTATTCTGGCCTTTAGTTCAGACAGGAATTAATCATTTCGGTCAATGGATTGCTAACTCACAAAACTCAGCGCCAATTTTAGCACCATTTATTTATGGTACCTTAGAGCGTCTATTACTTCCATTTGGTTTACACCATATGTTAACTATCCCAATGAACTACACTTCATTAGGCGGTACTTATGAATTCTTAACCGGTGCGCAACAAGGTAAACAAGTATTTGGTCAAGACCCACTATGGCTTGCATGGATTTCTGACTTAATTAACCTTAAAGATGCAGGTAATTTAACGCAATATAACGAACTTCTTTCAACTGTGACACCTGCTCGCTTCAAAGTAGGACAAATGATTGGTTCAACCGGTATCTTAATGGGTTTGACGCTCGCAATGTATATCAATGTGGATGAAGACAAGAAAAAACTCTATAAAGGTATTTTCCTTTCTTCTGCACTTGCGGTGTTCTTAACTGGTGTGACGGAACCAATTGAATACATGTTTATGTTTGTCGCCTTACCGCTTTATATTGTTTATGCGTTAGTACAAGGTTGTGCTTTCGCCATGGCAGATATTGTTGACTTACGTGTGCATTCATTCGGTAACATTGAGTTCTTAACACGTACACCAATGGCGATTAAAGCCGGTATCGGTATGGATGTGATCAACTTTATTTGGGTATCTATCCTCTTTGCAGTGGCTATGTTCTTTATCGCGAACTTTATGATTAAGAAATTTAATCTCGCGACAGCGGGCCGTAATGGTAACTATGATGCGAAAGGTTCAGATGAAGCTTCTAGCAATGAGCCAAAAGTTGCGGATGCTAGCGCGCAAGTTATTCAAATCATCAACTTACTTGGTGGACGTAATAATATTGCAGATGTTGATGCTTGTATGACACGTTTACGTATCACCGTACATAATCCAGAGTTAGTGGGTGATGAAGCAAGTTGGAAACAAGCAGGTGCAATGGGCTTTATCGTGAAAGGCTCTGGTATCCAAGCGATTTATGGACCAAAAGCAGATGTCTTAAAATCTGATATTCAAGACGTGCTTTCATCGGGCGTAGAAATTCCTAAAATGTAATTTAGCCTAAACATTCATTTTATCCCCGCTTTTTAAGGCGGGGATATCATATTAATACTTTATATCGATATTGCTCATCTTTAATCTACCCCCAAATACTATCAATGTAGAAAACATTTCCATAATTTCTGTACTATAAAAAAATACCGCCCGTTGTGTAACGAGCGGTATTTCTAGTGTTAGAAGGGAAGTGGTCATTAAATGATTAACTGACCGATAATACTGCGAGTTTCTTCTCGAACCTCGGTAAGTTTCACTTTCACTAAATCACCGATTTTGTAACGGCGTTCCCCTTGAATATACAGTGCCAATTCATCAGCATTCACTTGCATTTCATCTTTATTTGGATGCAATGTGGAGGCCGGTACGAACATGGATGCGCCATTTTCCAATAATTGAACCCGTAAACCACCACGCATCACATCTTGCACTTCTGCATCAAATTCAGCGTTTTCAGCGACTTTATCAGCAAGATAGCGACAATATAACCAATCTGCAATATCACGTTCAACCAAGCGATTTTGGCGACGTGCTTCTTGCAAGCGAGCAAGCACCTCATCTTGTGGTTTTTCACAAGCTTGCTGTGTGAGCACGGCTTTAATTAAACGATGGTTTACCATATCGGAATATTTACGGATAGGCGATGTCCAAGTTGCGTAACCTTCTAATCCAAGCCCAAAATGTGGAGCAAGTTCTGATTTAAATTCCGCAAAGGTTAAATAACGACGTAAACGGAATTCTAAATAGTCACCTTCAATCGGTTCAATATCATGACGCATTTGGCAATAACCCTTTAAGGTTGCCAAATTTTCCACTGAATAACGCTCAGCAAGCTCAGCTTGATTTTCTTCATTGGCTAAATTTGCCATTAAGAAATTATGAGCGTTTTCTAAGAATTTCTTATCAAAACCAGTGTGTGTATTGAAAATACCGGTTTTAGCATGCTCAGCTAAGAATTGAGCGGCACAAATGTTGGCAATGATCATGGATTCTTCCACGATTTGATTTGCAATACGACGATATTCCGCTTTAATTTCTTTCACTTTGCCATTTTCAGCGAGAATAAAGGAGTAATCTGGTTTCTCTTTAAATAATAATGAATGGGTTTTACGCCATTGAATACGTGCTTGAGTAAATTGATGTAACCAATCAATTTGCTGGGCAATTTCAGGTGTTTCCGGTTGCCATGCATCCGGTACTTGTTCTAAATAATCTGAAATCTTGTTATAGGCTAATTTTGCTTTAGATTGTACATAAGCCGATACAAAATGTGGTTTCGCAGTGATATTACCTGCAAGATCCGTTTCAATGTAACACACTAACGCAGGACGAGTTTCATTTGCCATTAATGAGCATAATTCATCAGACAATTCACGCGGCAACATTGGGATATTAAAGCCTGGCAAATAATTGGTGAAACAACGCTGTTTCGCATCTTTTTCAATTTGTGAATCTAAGGCAATGTAAGCTGTTGGATCGGCAATGGCAACGACTAATCGCCAACCGGTTTGCGTACCATTTTGCTCGATAGGTTCAATATAAAGAGCATCATCCATATCCTGAGTGCTTTCAGAGTCAATAGTGACAAAATGAAGTGCGGTCAGATCTTCACGTATTTGTTGATCTAACATTTCATAACTTTCAGCACCTTGCACCGGATGACGAGATTGTTCATGACGTGTCAATGTCACCCACCAAGGGGCTAATTCATCATCAACACGGCAGATAAATTGATTGATGGTGGCATAGAAAAAGCGATCATCACGTAATGGGTGCGTTTTCAAATTTGCGACGACCCAGTCGCCCTCTTGTAATTCTTCTTTTACGGATTTGGCTTGTTGTGCACCAATGGGTTGGTTGATACTTGGGTGATCAACCAAAACTTGCAATTTCTTGTCTTTATTGAACCGCACTTTGGCAATAAAGCGAGTGAGCATTGGCTCAATTAATTCTTCAGGTTCAGCTTGCTCTTTATCGCCTTGCTTTTCAATGGTGGCTTTGATTTTGTCACCGTGCATCACTTTTTTCATTGCAGGTGGGGCAATAAAGTAGCTTTTTTTATCGCACTCTAAAAAACCATAAGCTTTATCAGTACTTTTTACCACGCCTTCAACGTGTTCTTTGCTATCGTGGATTTGTTGCTTAAGTTGTGCGAGTAATGGATTATCTTGGAACATAGTTATATTTAAAAAAAGAGAAAAGGCAGACTGAAAAGCCTGCCTAAAAAATAGATTGTACGAAAAATTATTCTTCGCCTAATTCGCCCATTGCAGTGATGCTGAAACCTGCATCTACGTGAACGATTTCACCGGTAATACCCGATGCTAAATCAGAGCATAAGAATGCTGCTGAGTTACCCACATCTTCGATAGTAACAGTGCGGCGTAATGCTGCGGTTTTCTCAAATGCAGAAAGCATTTTCTTGAGGTTTTTAATACCTGATGCTGCTAAGGTACGGATAGGACCAGCAGAGATCGCATTCACACGAATACCTTCTTTACCTAAATCAGCCGCCATTACGCGAGTTGCCGCTTCAAGAGAGGCTTTCGCTAAACACATGACGTTGTAGTTAGGAATTGCGCGCTCAGCACCTAAGTAAGAAAGGGTTAATAATGCAGCGTTTTGATTTAAGTAAGGACGTGCCGCTTGTGCCATAGCAACGAAGCTGAATGCACTAATGTCGTGAGCGATACGGTAGCCTTCACGAGTTGCTGCGTTTACGTAATCACCATCTAATTGGTCGCCTGGTGCAAATGCGATAGCGTGTACGAAACCATCAAATTTTTCCCAACGTTTGCTTAATTCTGCAAAGCAGTTTTGGATGCTTTCATCGGTCGCTACGTCTAAAGGTAATACGATGTCAGAACCAAATTCTTTTGCAAATTCTTCTACGCGTGGTTGTAATTTATCGTTTAAATAAGTGAAAGCAAGTTCAGCGCCTTGTTCTTTCATTGCTTTTGCGATCCCGTAAGCAATAGAACGGTTGCTTGCAAGACCTGTTACTAAAATACGTTTACCAGTTAAGAAACCCATATTTTCTCCTATGTTTGAGTTAAAAAAATCGACAAGATTATACTTGTTTTGTGTGCTTTCGGCAATTAATCACACTTTGTACCAGTTAGGCCGGATTATCAATATCTTTAAATTCTACATCCAAGCCATATTCCGTTGCCAACCATTCACCTAATGCTTTGATACCGTAGCGTTCAGTCGCATGATGACCCGCCGCAAAGAAATGAATGCCTTGCTCACGAGCAGAGTGAATTGTTTGCTCCGAAACCTCTCCGGTAATAAAAACATCACAGCCTTGTGCTGCAGCTAAATCAATATAGCCTTGTCCGCCACCAGTACAAATGCCAATTTTACGGATTAAGTGCGGTCCGTTTTCCGTGCAAATGAGTGGTTTACGTTGAAGCACTTGTTCAATACGTTGCGCAAACTCTTCAGCCGTAACAGGATCTTTTAAGGTTCCCCAGACAGGAATGCTGGTTGCACTATTTTCTAAAGGTTGAAGATCGCCAATCCCTAATAACTGAGCAAGTTTTGCGTTGTTACCTAATTCTGGGTGGACATCCAAAGGCAAGTGGTAGCCGTATAAATTGATATCATTCACAAGCAACGTTTTGATGCGTTTGCCTTTCATGCCGCGAATACATGGATTTTCACTTTTCCAAAAATAGCCGTGGTGGACAAGCACCGCATCAGCTTGTTGTGCAACGGCATAATCAATCAAAGCTTGGCTTGCGGTGACACCCGTGATGATCTTTTTGATCTCTGCTTTGCCTTCTACTTGCAAACCGTTAGGGGCGTAATCATTTATTCTGTCTGTGCTAAGTTTTTCGTTTAGTAAACGTTCAAGTTCTAGATTGTTCATCATTTTTGAGAGAAAAGAAAAAGGTGAGATATGGTAAGGGATTTAAAAAAAAATGGCTAGTGCAAAAGGAGTGGGGGGGAATGCACTAGCCAGTAGAGTGTTTGTAATAAAACAAGTTTACTATCTAAAACGAGATTCATTATATATTTAATTATATAAAGATCAAGAAAAAAATAAGGAAAATTTTCCTTATTTTTCGATATGTCGTTTTAGTATTCAAAAACAGATGAAAAATCAACCGCACTTATGAATATAAACTCGGCTCGTCTTCAGTTGGACGTGTTTTAAAGCGGCGGTGTAGCCACATGTATTGTTCCACACCTTTTAAGATTTCTTTTTCCACGACTTTATTCATTCTTGCAGCGATTGCCGTTTCATCCGAAAGATCGGAAAAATCCACTGGTGGTGAAATACTGACTGTATAGCCTGAGCCGTCTTTGTTACGCAATGGGGCAAAAGGGACGACTTTACAATTTGGTGCAGATTTAAGCAGATAATAACTGCCTGTCGTAGTTGCGGCTTCTTTTACTGCAAAGAAAGGCACAAATACCGCATTTTTTCTGCCGTAATCGTGATCGGGCGCATACCAAATGGTTTCACCTTTACGTAAGGCTTTGAGCATACCACGCAGATCTTTTCGATTTAGCATATCTTTGTTTGAACGTAAGCGGCCTTTAATTTGCAACCAATCCAGTACAGGATTGTCGTTAGGGCGATAAACGCCTACGCCAGGATGATGTAATCCCACAATACGTGCACCTAATTCAAGCGTAAGAAAATGAACACCCACAAAGATAATGCCGTCTTGGGCATTTTCTTTTAAATAATTTAACCCTTCAATTTCTGACCATTTTTTAATGCGCGCATCAGACCAAAACCATGCCATACCGGTTTCAATAATTGCCATTCCAACAGCACGTAAGTTCTCTTGCAAAATAGCTTCACGTTCTTGCTCAGGCATTTCTGGGAAACAGAGTTCAAGGTTTCGGCGAGCAATAGTGGCACGACGTTTTCCCACTTTTAATTTTGAGAAAAGCCAGCCTAAGCCATTGCCGATGTGACGTAGAATGGGATAGGGAAGTAACAAAAGGCTTCGCCAAATCGCCACACCAAACCAAAACCCCCAGTATTTTGGGGCAAGAAAGTGCGGTTGAAATTGAGGGAGTTTTTCGTTTTTCATAATTCTTTTCTGGTTAGTTCGGCGTGTAGTTTATCGCAAATTTGAGTTGTGGTAAAATTGCACCAAATTTTTATTATTCAAACAGAGAGATTTCAAAATGGCTCAATATTCTGCCAATTTTAATCAAGCAAAAGTGCTAGTGTTAGGCGATGTAATGCTTGACCGTTACTGGTTTGGTGCGACTAATCGTATTTCACCGGAAGCACCAGTTCCTGTGGTTCGTGTACAAGATAATGAAGAGCGTGCAGGTGGCGCAGCAAACGTGGCAATGAATATTGCTTCTCTTAATGTACCTGTGCAAATTTTAGGTTTAATTGGTCAAGATGAAACAGGAACAGCCTTAACCAATTTATTACAACATCAAAAAATTGATTGTAATTTTGTGGCATTGGATACTCACCCAACCATTACGAAATTACGTATTTTGTCTCGTCATCAACAATTACTACGCTTGGACTTTGAAGAAGATTTCCAAAACGTGGAATGTAATGAGTTGCTTGCGAAATTAGAAGCGGAAGTGAAAAACTTTGGTGCGCTAGTGCTTTCTGATTACGGTAAAGGTACATTAAAAGATGTGCAAAAGATGATCCAAATTGCACGCAAAGCGAACGTACCGGTGTTAATCGATCCAAAAGGCACGGATTTTGAGCGTTACCGTGGTGCCACTTTACTGACACCAAATATGTCAGAGTTTGAAGCGGTGGTAGGTAAGTGTGATTCTGAAGAAGAGATCATTGAAAAAGGCTTAAAATTAATTTCAGATATCGAATTGACCGCACTTTTAGTGACGCGTTCTGAAAAAGGCATGACATTACTTCGCCCAAATCAAGAACCGTTCCATCTACCAACTGTTGCAAAAGAAGTGTTTGATGTAACGGGGGCGGGCGATACCGTAATCAGTGTCTTAGCAACCGCACTTGCAGACGGTCGTTCTTTTGAAGAATCTTGCTACTTAGCCAATGTGGCTGCAGGTATTGTGGTCGGTAAATTGGGTACATCAACGGTTTCTACTGTGGAATTAGAGAATGCAATCCATGGCCGTTCTGAAACAGGCTTCGGCATTATGTCAGAAAGCCAATTAAAAACTGCGGTAGCTCATGCTAAAGCGCGCGGTGAAAAAATTGTAATGACAAACGGTTGTTTCGACATTCTTCACCCTGGCCATGTGTCTTATTTAGAAAATGCTCGCAAACTTGGCGATCGTTTAATTGTTGCCGTGAATACGGATGACTCAGTCAAACGCTTAAAAGGTGAAAGTCGTCCAATTAACAATCTGAATGCACGTATGGCAGTATTGGCTGGTTTAGCTTCAGTGGATTGGGTGGTTTCTTTTGATGAAGATACACCACAACGTTTAATCGGCGATATTTTACCGGATTTATTGGTGAAAGGCGGCGATTACAAACCAGAAGATATTGCAGGCAGTAAAGAAGTGTGGGCGAACGGCGGTAATGTTCGTGTATTGAATTTCGAAAATGGCTGTTCAACCACAAACGTGATTGAGAAAATTAAAGCGCTGAAAGATTAATAGCTTTATAAAAACGACGGGCAACCTGTTTTACAAGTTGCCCGTTTTTTATTTTAGAATTTATATCGGATATTGCCGAAATAGATGCGTCCTTCTTCTGGGTAGCCAGCTTGATAGTAGTAGTTTTTATCAAAGAGGTTTGATACACCCGCTTCTAAACTTAACCCTGAAACAGGTTCATAGATCAATTTCGCATTACTGTTTCCAAAACCAGACAGTTTCACGGTTTCACCGCCATCTAAATAATAACGTCCATGTTCCGCTTCTTGGCTCACATAAAGTGAAAGATTTGGTAGCATTTTCCAATCAACAAATGCAAAGAATTTATGTTTTGGCACATTCTTCACAATGAGATCTTGGGTTTTATTTTTTGCATGGGTATAGGTGTAGTTTGCACCTAACGTTAAATTATCCGTTGCAAAAAGGTTTACGGCTAGTTCAACACCTTTAAAGGCTTCTTTGCCCACATTTTGGTACTGATTGAGCTTTTTGCTAATTGCGACTTCTTCAATCGCATCTTTTACTTCGGAATAGAAAAGAGCGCTATCCACTCTTAACCAATCGTCAAAGGTATGCATATAGCTGGCTTCATAGTGGTAAGCGGTTTCTGGGCTTAAAAACGGATTCGGTTCAGTACGCCCAAATCGGCGAGAATAACGTTCTTTCATTGTGGCAAAGCGTGTTTTCTTCGCAAAACTCAGCGCAAATTCATCATGTTCAGTGAAATGATGGGCAAGTTTGATTTGGTAATTAAAGGCATGTTTATTACCGATATCAAACGGACAAATCGCATTTTTTTGATGAGTTGATGCACATTGTTTTTCAAATTTCTCTGCACGGTTTGAATCGCGTTTGTCGTAGCTGATACCTGTAATCAGAGAGGTTTTCTCATTAAAACGATGAGTATTTTCTAAACCAAAGCTGTAGGTACGATCTTTATCTACTGCAGTAGGTTCATCATCATTATGTTCGCGATGCACGTCATATTTAATGAGGGTAGAGAATTTTAAGTAGTCTTTGGCGGTTAAATCGCCACCTAAATCAAAGCCCACACCGTAGGAATAATCACGGTAATAGCTATTAAAGCTCGATTTTTTCTTTTGAGTACTAAATGTTGCGTCATCAAAAGCACGTAAGTCATTTTTAAAGGTGTCGTAAAATGCCTTCGTATTCAATGTGAGATTGTGGGCGCTAAATTCAGTATGGGAAAGGAAATAGATACTGTCTTTATCCCATATCGGCCAGCGCCAGTAGCGTTCAAAGCTATCAGCACCAGAATAGAACGGCGATTCTTTGGTACCTTTTTGAGTGGAGAACGCAAGTGCGTATTCATCATGCTCATTTGGTGTATAAGCGACTTTCAAACTTAGTTTTTTATCACGTTGTTTAGAATTTTCTGCTCGGCCACCATCATCCCCTTTGGGATTGATTTGTTGATAATGATGAGAAAGTTGTAAGCCTTGTTTTTCAACAAAAGAACCACTTATTTGCGCATAAAATAATTCTTGTTTAGTCCCTAAATTAAAATCAGTTTTATTGGTTGCTGTACCGCCACTTTTACCATGTGAAAAACCATAGCCAATAGAACCTTCGAAAGGTTTAGTTGGTTTTTGGGAAATTAAATTCACTGCACCACCCATCGTATTTGCGCCATAAAGCACAGAGCTTGCGCCTTTAGAAATATCAATACGAGATAAATCAAAGGTGGTAAAACGACCTAAGTCCATTTCGCCATCATAAGGGACATAAACAGGAATACCATCCATAAATACAGGTACGCGGCGAGCATTAAAACCACGTACTAATAAGTTGTATTCGTTGCGTGCGCCACCATGTTCGACAAACACACCCGGTGTGCTTTTTGCTACATCAGACACACGATCTTGGTTGTTTTTTTGTAATTCAGCTTGATCAATACGTGCGGTGCTGAGATCACTCGCTTTTTCACCGATGACTTCAATTTGACCAAGAGTAAATACATTCTCGGCATAAGCAGGCAAGCAAGCCAAACTAATGGCGATGCAAAGCAGTTTCTTTTCCATTGGAACATCCTTTTAGGTTGGGATTGAAACGTAACTTCAATGCAATAGTGATCGCGGCGAAAATTTTCTCATCATTATGGGGGAAATTTTCTCGTAAAGTGCGGTTAGAATCGCTGAAGTTTATTTTTCCGTTAGCTAATTCAGTGAGTAAAATCGAAGGGGTAAGTTGAAGTTGCTCCGCAATTTGTAGAATTGAAAAGTGCTCAAACGTCATGATCAAACGGTCTAAATTGCAATAGGTGGGATAGCGACTATGTGTCACTAAATCGTTAAATTGTTGAACAATTTTGACCGCTTTATTTTTACGATTGAAGACGTGTAAAGCTATACCCAAAATAAACAGTAAAGCAGAACCTAAATGCAACTGAAAGATGCCTTGAATGGGCCACTGGAAGTAAATCCCTAAGCCGCTGAACAATATCCCTGCTAATCCTGCAATGAGTATGCAAAGCAAGCAAAACTTATAAATCACATCCCATTTCATTTTTTCACCTTTAGCTATGAATAATAAATATTATATAATTGAAAATATAACGATGTTATTCTAACAAAATTTATCTGTTATGTTAAAAAATATATAGCGTTAAAATTAAGTTGTATCAGTTGAATGGCTAAAAGAGGGAAAAAACATGAAAAAATGGATAACCATTGTACTTTCAGTCTGTGTAGGAACCGCAGCATTAGCAACCGAGGAAGTGTCTTATTTGGCAGGGGAATTACCTCCGCCAGCTAAAATTGAAAAAGTCTTAAGTGCAGGTAATCCAGCCGATGTATTATTGCTTTCAAGTGCACCGAATAAATTGCTGGGATTGGCGGGATTTAATATGGAAAAACGCGGAAAACTGTTTCCTGCAGCACTCCAATCTTTACCAACCTTAGGGAAAATAGCTGGAAAAGGCAGTACGCTCTCGCCAGAGAAAATTGTGGCATTACAACCGAATTTAATTATTGATGTGGGTAATGTTACGCCAAACTATATCGATCAAGCAAAGCGCACCTTTGAGCAAACGGGCGTGCCTTATTTATTGTTAGATGGCAAACTCAGTGAAACACCGACTACCTTACGTTATTTAGGCAAAGTATTAGGTGTAGAGAATTTAACTGAACCTCAGGCTAAGTATGCAGAAGAAACCCTTAAACAAGCGGTCGAAAACGCCTCTAAATTTACCAAAACCTTCTATTTAGCTCGTAGTGCAGATGGCTTACAAACAGGACAAAAAGGCTCCATTCATACGGAAGCCATTGAAATAGTCGGTTTAAAAAACGTAGTAGAAGGCGATCATAAAGGGCTCACACAGGTTTCGATGGAACAGCTTTTATTATGGAATCCTGATGTGATTTTTAGCCAATATCCTGAGTTTTTGCAAACCTTAAAAGATAATCCGCAATGGCAACAATTAAGTGCGGTCAAAAATGGACACGTTTTTTTAATTCCGAATAATCCATTTGGTTGGTTAGATTCGCCACCAAGCGTAAATCGTTTGCTTGGAGTACGTTGGGTCTCTCATTTAGTCAGCGGTAAACCTATTGCTGAATTTACAAAAGAAGTACAAATGTTTTATCACTTGTTCTATCAGATTGAATTAACCGCAGAACAAGCGACTCAATTGCTACATGATGTGAAATAGCCATGCCGTATTTTGTTCAGCGTAACCCGAAAGTATTTTTCACTTCGCTGGTGATTTTGTTAGTCGGCACTATTTTGCTTTCGTTGAATGTGGGGAAATTTCCGATTTCTCCAGTTCAACTTGGGCAAGCGATTCGTTGTGTATTTGAAACCGAATGTCAAACATCATCTTCCGTTGAAACGGTGCTTTGGCATATTCGCACACCACGTATTTTAGTGGCGTGTTTAGTGGGGGCCGCGCTAGCTGCAGCGGGGGCGACTTATCAGGGGATGTTTAAAAATCCGTTGGTTTCTCCCGATATCTTAGGTGTTTCAAGCGGTGCAGGACTAGGAGCATCACTGGCAATTTTCTACAATTTACCGATGTTTTACGTTCAGCTTTTTGCCTTTACTGGCGGTATCTTGGCGGTGCTGTGTGTTTCTATGGTCGCATCAAGAAGCCGTAATCAAGACCCAATTTTAGTTTTAGTGCTTTCAGGGATTGCTATCGGTTCATTACTCGGCGCGGGTATTTCACTGTTAAAAATTCTAGCCGATCCTTTCACCCAATTACCTTCGATTACCTTTTGGCTATTAGGTAGTTTCACGGCTGTCGGCGTGAAAGAATTAAGTCAACTTGCCCCAATTTTAATCTTCGGTATTTTGCCGCTTTTCTTATTACGCTGGCGCTTAAATCTACTTGCCTTAGAAGAAGATGAAGCCAAAAGCCTTGGCATTCCTATTCAACGCACTCGCTATATTTTGATTATTTTTACCACACTTTGTACCGCAAGTGCGGTCTCAATTACAGGCATTATTGGCTGGGTTGGATTGCTTGTGCCACATATTGCTCGATTGCTAGTGGGGGCTAATTTTATTTTGTTATTACCCACTTCATTATTGCTCGGCGCGAGTTTCTTACTTTTAACCGACACGCTTGCTCGTACTGTTGCCAGCATTGAACTCCCAATAGGGATTTTAACCTCCGCTTGTGGTGCACCATTTTTTCTCTATTTATTGTTGAGAGGGCGAAAATGAATTTAATTGAAACCCAACAGCTCACCATTGGCTATGGCAATAAATCGTTGTTAGACAAAATCAATTTTGCTCTCAAACCTCAGCAAATTTGTTGTTTGCTTGGCGCGAATGGAGCGGGGAAAAGTACTTTCTTAAAAACTTTGCTTGGTTTGCAACCTGCACTCAATGGGCAAATTCTCTTTCAAAATCGACCGCTTGCTACCTATTCTGCTGCTGAATTAGCACGTGAAATTGCCTATGTACCGCAAGCACATGCTCAACTTTTTCCTTTTCTTGTTCAAGATATGGTATTAATGGGGCGTTCAGCATATCTAAAATGGTATCAAACCCCAAAAGCCGAAGATAAAGATCTTGCCCTTGCGGCTTTAGAGGAATTACAAATAACGCACCTTGCCAAACGCTATTATCACGAACTCAGCGGTGGAGAAAAACAACTTGTACTCATTGCACGAGCTATCGCTCAACAGGCGAAATTGTTGATTATGGACGAACCGACAGCCAGTCTTGATTTCGGTAATCAAATTCGAGTATTGGAAAAAATTAAGCAACTACAGCATCAGAACATCGCCTTACTGATTACGACCCACAACCCTCAACAAGCAGCCTATTTAGCTGAGAATATTGCGATGCTCGATCAAGAATTTGGTTTCCAACAAGGTGAGAAAAGTGAATTAATGACGCTTGAAAACCTCGCCAAAATTTACCGCACTTCGATTCAGGAATTGCAAAAACATCTCAATTTATAAAAAGATAAATTGGTTTGCATAAATACGTTATAATTTAACTTATATAAAGGTTATACTATATTCCATTCAATTTAAATAAGGAGTTTAAATGAAAAAATTAGCTACTTTAGCCGCCTTAATGGCGATCACATTCTCCAGCCAAGCTGCTGATCTTTATCTTTATGCCGGTACGGGTTTAAAAGAGCCGGTAGAGAAAATTGTAAAACAATTTGAGCAAAATACGGGCAATAAGGTCACCGTGGAATATGGCGGTTCAGGTCAAATTTTGGCACGTTACAACCAAGTAAAAACTGGTGACTTATTTTTATCCGGTTCGGCAGATTATGTCGAGAAATTGGCTCAAGACAATCAAGTTAAAGCTGTTGAGCCATTAGTTTTACATATTCCAGTAATGGCGGTACGCAAAGATAAAAGTGCAAATATTCATTCTTTTAAAGATCTTGCCGAAAGCAACTTACGTTTGGGAATTGGTGATGCCAAGGCGATGGCGTTAGGTAAAGGGGCTGAGAAAATCTTTGAGCTATCGGGTTATCAACAGGCGTTGAATGAAAAAGTGGTTGTGAAAGCGGCTACCGTAAAACAGTTGATGATGTATCTATTGAATGGTGATGTGGATGCGGCAGTAGTTGGGCGTTCCGGCGCGTGGAAAGTACGCGATAAAGTGGAAATCTTGCCAAACCCACAAGGCACACCGCAAGAAAAAGTGACCTTAGCGTTACTTTCTTCTTCGGCACATCCAACGGAAGCTAAACAGCTATTTGATTTTTTCCATACTGAAGGCGTGAAGTATTTTACCGATGAAGGCTTCTTACCGGTTAAATAAAAGCCTCAGTTTAAAGTTAGCACTGCTCCCCTTGATGTTGTTATTTTTAACGGTATTGGGAACGGTGCTTGCTTTAATTGGGCAGTTAAATTGGCATTTTTTCAAACAAGTGTTGTTTGATCATGAACTGCACTTTGCCTTAATGCTTTCTTTAGGGACTTCGCTCTTTTCGCTAGTTGTTGCATTGTTAATTGCATTACCTGCCGCTTGGGTGATGAGTCAAATTCGCCTGCCGCTACAAAAGCTCATTGATACCGTGTTGGACTTACCGATGGTTTTGCCACCCTTAGTCACGGGTTTAAGTCTACTTTTGTTGTTCGGTTCACAAGGTTGGCTGAGTTCGCTGATTCCAGAGATTAGTCGTTGGATTTTTAGCCCGATTGGTATTGTGGTGGCACAAAGTTATATTGCCACCTCAATTATGTTGCGTAATGCACGTGGCGTTTTCAGTCATTTTGATGACGGTTATCGACTTGCCGCCTATAACCTAGGTTTAACACCTTGGCAAAGCCTGCTTAAAGTTGAGCTACCTATGTGTTGGAAACCTTTGCTGTGTGGGGCAATTTTGGCTTGGGCGCGCGCCATTGGTGAATTTGGCGCGACTTTAATGCTGGCCGGCGCCACCCGTTTTAAAACAGAGACGCTGCCGGTGGCCGTTTATCTCAATATTTCCAGCGGTGATTTTGAAATTGCGATTGGGGCAGCCTTATGGCTTTTAATGATTTCAGCCTGTTTGCTTTTTTTATTACGCGTGCTTAATCGGGAGCTTTAGGATGTTACAGATTCAACATTTACAGGTTGGTATTTTAAAGGATATTAGCCTAACGGTTGCCAACGGTGAATCGGTGGCGATTTTTGGGCAGTCGGGTAGCGGAAAAACGACGCTTCTCAATGCCATTGCTGGTTATTCGGATTATCAGGGGAGTATTGCATTTAACCAATGTACTTGGGATAACCTTGCCTCTTGGGAAAGACGTTGTCGTTATTTAAATCAACGTTTGTACCTTTTTCCCCATAAAACCGTAAGTGGAAACTTAAGTTTAGCAAAACCGAAAAGCACAAGACAGGAGCAACGTGATTTATTGGCGCAGTTGAACATTGACGCGTTGATCGATCGTTATCCACACCAATTATCGGGCGGGGAACAACAGCGTGCAGTACTGGCTCGGGCGCTAATCAATCCACCGGATGTGATGCTATTAGATGAGCCATTTTCATCATTAGGCTGGCAAACCCGTCAACAGATTTGGCAGAATGTAAAAAGTTTACTTAAAGCCTTTAATCTCACCACATTATTAGTGACTCACGAGCCTAAAGAAGCGGATTTTCTAGCGGATAGACAAATTCATTTACATTTAGGGCGATTAATTTAAGGACAAACTATGATTTATTTTTCAGACAAAGAACTCGATGATTTTTTATTGGAAGATATTTATCGCGGTGACTTAACCACGCATGCGTTGGGGCTGGAGAAAGTCCCAGCTCAAATTGAATTCAAACGTAAAAATGCCGGTGTAGTGGCGGGGATTTCAGTGGCGGAACGGTTACTGAAAAAATTAGGCATTACGCCTCAGGTTTATGTGAATGAAGGGGAATCTGTTGAGGCGGGGGCTTTATTGCTAAGTGCGGTCGATTCTGCGGACAAATTACAGCAGGCATGGAAAGTGGTGCAACTTGTATTGGAATGGTCTTGTGGCGTAGCGCAATACACGGCAGAGATGATTGCTAATGCCAAAGCCATTAACCCGCATGCGGTGGTGGCTTGTACCCGTAAAAGTATCCCGAATACCCGCAAACTGGCAACTAATGCGGTGTTGGCTGCTGGCGGACATATTCATCGTCAAGGCGTAAGTGAAACCTTACTGGTTTTCACAAATCATCGTAATTTATTGGCTGAACCGAATAACTGGACGCATATTGTGGAAACCTTAAAGCGTGAGGCTCCAGAAAATAAGATCACTCTTGAAGCGGATAATTTTGCACAATTTGAACAAATGATTATCGCCTCTCCTGATATTATTCAGCTAGATAAATGGTCGGTTGAAGACGTGAAAGCGGCTTTGGATCTCATCAAGGCGCAAGGCAAAGCAATTACGCTTTCTGTCTCTGGTGGGGTGAATAAAAATAATGTGGCGGATTATGCCAAGCTAGGTATTAATTTGTTTATTACCTCTGCGCCTTATTATGCTACACCAGAGGATATTAAGGTTGTAATTACTAAGGCATAGAATTTAAGTGCTTCTTTACAATAATTCCTTGCTTTTATTGGCTTCAATCGTTAAAATTCAGGCTCCTTGTCATCGCTGAGTTAGAGATCGGCGAATGATGTATTAATAACACTACCTTTTAGGAGTAAAAAATGTCTCTAAGTACTGAAAAAAAAGCAGCAATCGTTGTTGAATTTGGTCGCGATGCGAAAGATACTGGTTCTTCTGAAGTTCAAATCGCATTATTAACTGCACAAATCAACCACTTACAAGCTCACTTTGCTGAGCACAAAAAAGACCACCATGGTCGTCGTGGTTTATTACGTATGGTTTCTCGTCGTCGTAAACTTTTAGACTACTTAAAACGTACTGATCTTGCTTTATACCAAAGCACTATCGCTCGTTTAGGTTTACGTCGCTAATTTTTATTACGATAGTAAAAATAAAAGCCTTCGAATTACCGAGGGCTTTTTTATTTTCTGCATATTAGAAAAATAAAAAACGGTCAAAAATTTGACCGCTCTTTTTAGTTATTAGTTCGCAATCCCTTTATGACGAAGCAATGCGTCTAATTGAGGTTCACGTCCACGGAAGCGTTTGAATAATACCATTGGTTCTTCAGAGCCGCCGCGAGTGAGAATTTCATCCAAGAAAGATTTACCCGTAACTGGATTGAAAATTCCTTCTTCTTCAAAGCGAGAGAAGGCATCTGCAGATAGCACCTCAGCCCATAAATAGCTGTAATAACCTGCTGCGTAACCGCCGGCAAAAATGTGGCTAAAGCTATGTGGCGTTCTTGCCCATTCAACGCCTTTAATTACGGCAACTTTATCTTTCACTACTTTTAAGGTATCAAGCACTTGGTTAGCTTTGCCAGCTTCAAATGTATGATGAAGGGTAAAATCAAATAAGCCAAATTCAAGTTGACGTAACACAAACATTGCTGCTTGATAGTTTTTGGCTTTGAGAAGTTGATTTAATTTCTCTTCTGGTAACGGCTCGTGCGTTTCAAAGTGACCCGAAATAAAATCAAGGGCTTCTTTTTCCCAACACCAGTTTTCCATAAATTGACTTGGAAGTTCTACCGCATCCCAAGGAACCCCATTGATACCCGCAACATCTGGCACATCAATTTTAGTGAGCATATGGTGAATGCCATGACCAAACTCGTGGAAGAGAGTAGTAACTTCATCATGGGTGAATAACGCAGGTTTATCACCAATAGGTGCATTGAAGTTACAGGTTAAATAGGCAACAGGTTTCTGAATTGAACCGTCAGCATTACGTTTTCTGCCGATACAATCATCCATCCATGCGCCGCCACGTTTATTTTCGCGCGCATAAAGATCAAGATAGAAACTGCCGCGTACTTCTCCCGTTTCATCAATTAAATCAAAGAAACGCACATCTTTATGCCACGTATCTACGCCAAAACGTTCAACTGCACGAATATTAAAAATACGTTTAATTAATTCAAATAAGCCCGAAATAACGCGATCTTCAGGGAAATAAGGACGAAGTTCTTCATCATTGATCGCATATAAATGTTGTTTTTGTTTTTCAGAGTAGAAACTGATATCCCAAGGGGCAAGTTCCGTTACGCCAAATTCTTTTTCACAATAAGCTTTAAGTTCTGCTAATTCTTTCTCACCTTGCGCTTTTGAACGATCTGCAAGGTTATTTAAGAAATCTAACACTTGTTGTGGATTTTCTGCCATTTTGGTCGCAAGTGAGCGTTCAGTATAGGTATTGAAACCTAGCAATTTCGCTAGTTCCACGCGTAACGTCATGATTTCTTCAATGATCGCCGTGTTATCCCATTTGCCTGCATTCGGACCTTGATCAGAAGCGCGAGTCGCATAAGCACGATACATTTCTTCGCGTAATGCTGCATTTTCACAATAGGTCATAATAGGTAAATAACTTGGAATTTCTAACGTAAAACGATAGCCTTTTAAGCCTTTACTTTCAGCAGATTGTTTTGCTGCAAGTAATGCAGATTCAGGAAGCCCCGCTAATTCACTTTCATCTTCAATGACTTTTTCCCAGCCCATGGTGGCATCGAGAACATTATTGCTAAATTGTGCGCTTAATTCAGATAAGCGAGCAACAATCTCACCATAACGTTTTTGTTTTTCTTCGGATAAACCGATACCTGAAAGCTCAAAATCACGTAATGCGTTTTCAATGGCTTTCTTTTGCGCGACAGAATAAGTGGCAAATTCAGGGCTATTTTTTAAGGCTAAATAAGCGTTGTATAAGCCTTTGTGTTGGCCTACCCAGGTACTGTATTCAGAGAGTAGTGGTAAGCAGGCTTGGTACGCATCACGTAATTCAGGGCTGTTTTTAACTGAATTTAAATGGGAGATTGGTGACCAAGCGCGGCTTAGGCGTTCGCCTGCTTCAGAAAGCGGTTCAATAAAATTTTCCCAAGTAAAGTGCGGTTGTTTTAAAACTTGTTCAATGGCTTGACGATTTTCTTCGATGAGTTCTTGGATTGCCGGTTGAATATGTTCTGGTTTGATTTGAGAAAACGGAGGTAAGCCTTCAATATGAAGTAATGGATTAGACATAAATATTCCTTTTGCTAACTGTTTCTTTAGTAAATTGCGACAAATTCTATAATATCAAGGTTGAAAAATCTAAAAAATCAGTAATAATTGCGTATCACTTTTATTTAGGGTTTATGATGAACGGCGCTTCCTTTTTTTCTATTATCATTTTTTCTGGCATCATTGCTCTTGCGATCGTTATAGCTGTTGTTTCACTTAAGTTTTTCCCAAAAACTTCTTTAACCAAGGCCATGTATGTTGTTCTTGGATGCATTTCTTTAATATTAGGTGTTATTGGTATTTTTTTACCTATTCTTCCGACAACACATTTTTTACTGCTTACACTTTATTCTTTTGCGAAAGGCTCTTCTCGTTTAGAACAATGGTTTTTAGAGACAAAGCTTTATCAAAAGTATCTGAAGTCTTTTAATGAACGTCGCGCATTAACAAAAAAAGCAAAAATTTCTATTTTAACCTTTTCAACTACGATGCTTTTAATTGGCTTTTACTTTACCCCAAGTGTAGTGGGGCGAACGATCATTGCCATTTTAATTGCGGTAAAATATTGGTTCTTTTTCTTTTGGATTAAAACAGAAGAGGTTGAAAATGGATAATTCTTTCTTTACTTGGCTTAAAAGTGCGGTCATTTTCGGTATCGTTTTTGGATTGAGTGGTTGTGATAAATTAAACAGTCCTAAATCTACAAACGCGGCAGCAGAAGAGCAACCAACACAAAGTCAGTCTATCGAACAAGAAAATACATCAAAACCGAGTAGGACTTTACTGACTCGGGCGTTTACTCATCCCACTTCTTTTGAGCCTTGGTTTGTGCGTTATCCAGAACAAGAAAACTTATTGCGTGATTTATATGAAGGTTTAACCGCTTATGATTCGGAAGGGCGAATCGTGCCGGGTATCGCAGAAAGTTGGCAAACGAAAGATAACAAAACCTGGATCTTTACCTTGCGAGAAGGGCTTCGTTGGTCAAATGGCGATCCTTTAGTTGCTCAGGATGTCATGCTTTCTTGGCAAGCATTGTCTCAATCAAATAGTCCATTAAGATCTTATTTGGCTTATCTTAATCTAAAAAATGCGAAAGGCGTTTTAGAAAAAAATAAACCTTTTAAGAGCTTAGGAATTTATGCGGAAAATGACCGCACTTTACGTATTGAGCTTGATAAACCAACACCGTATTTGCCGGAAATGTTGGCGCATATTAGCCTCGTGCCACAATATAGCGATCCTGATTCTCCCGTGACAAACGGGGCTTATATGATCGAAAGTGAAAATGTGAAAAGTATACACTTAGCTAAAAACCCCTATTATTGGCAAAAAAATAATGTAGCTTTTGAGCGTGTAGAATATTTGCCTTTTATCGCCACTAAATTATCTCACTTTGATGTGGTGGTTGATGTGCCAGAAGTGCATTCAGATCTTCAGCATTTTCCACAGCTTTGCGGTTATTTTTATGAATTTAATCTGAAAGATCCTAAAGTTGCTAAGGCAGATGTGCGTAAGGCGATTGCGTCGTTGGTTTCGGTTACGAATATTGTGAATAATGAGATTCCAGCGGCAATTCCAAGTTCGTATTTTTTACCGAAAGCTATGTTAAATGGACAAGACTCAAGATGGGAACCCGTTGTTGCCGAGCAGTTATTAGCCCAAAATAAAATTAATGAAAGACATCCGCTACACTTAAATGTGCTTTATGATGAGACGCCATTGCATGTAAATATCGCGCAACGTTTAGTCGGGCAATTAACGCAATCAGATATGTTGCGTGTGGATGCACAAGCAGTCAGTTGGCAAACATTACAGGCTAAACGTCAAAAAGGTGATTTCCAAGTCATTCGTTCAGGCTGGTGTGCGGACTTTAATCATCCAATGGCATTCTTGAGTTTGTTCTATTCTAAAAGTCCTGATAATAAAAATGGCTATGCCAATGCGGAATATGACCAACTTTTTGAACAAGCATTGAAAAGCTTAAATGAAAAAGAACGGTCAGAAATTTACTTAAAATTAAGTGAGAAGATCCAACAGGAAAACCTTGCTTTACCGCTTTTCCAATACACCACACCGGTTTATATTTCTTCAACTATTATGGGGGCGAAGAAAAATTCAGTGGGCGTCATTTACAGTAAGGATCTATGGCGAAAAGTTGAAAACTAAAGCTGATTAAGAAAGTTGTTCATAATGTGATGAGCAACTTTTTTATTAAATCTAATTAAAAGTGTAAAGTAACACTATTTACTTTTTATTTTTATACGCTACAATACACAACAAATCAACCTAGAGGGAAATCCTGATGTTAAAAATGAATGATTTGGTTAAGCTTAGTCAGACACCAAAATCCACGGTGCTGTACTATGTGAAAGAAGGTTTGTTGCCAGAGCCGGTGAAAGATAAACCGAATTTTCATCTCTATGATGAACATTGTGTGAAGTTACTCAGCTTTATTAAATATCTACAAAGCAATTTCAATGCGACAATTTCACAAATTAAAGCACTTTTTGCACATCCTCATTTTGATTGGAATAATCCTTATGAAAGTCTTATTGGATTATTAGACATCATCATGGGCGCTGAAAATGAAGTGTTTTCAGTGGAGCAACTCTCTACAGAATTTCATCTTTCTACTCAGCAAATCCAAGATATGGTAGCAGAAGGATTATTGAATCCTCGTGAAGGCATTTTTACCGCAAAAGAACGTGATATTTTGGCGATCTTGTCTCGTTGTGATGAAGCTGAAATGGATGTGGTGAAAGCTTATTTAGCTGCTGCGAAAATGTTAGCGGAAAAAGAGGTGAATGTGACTTTAGCGGCATTAGCCAATAGCGAACAAAAAGATGAAAAATTAAAACATTTATTTGATTTATTGTTGGTGTTGAAACCTTATCTCTTGAATATGAAAACCTTTAATCTTTATCAAGCGGAGAGTGCGAAATGAAACTCTTAAAATACGCCGGCTTTGTGCCTTATTTAGCCATTGCCTTTATTAATGCCAGTGTGGATTTAGCACATAAAATTACCATTCAAAATGTATTGCTGAAAAGCTTTTCAGGTGAGAGTTTGGTGGTTTTAACGGCATTAATTAATGCGATGATTTTATTGCCGTTTATTTTCTTATTTTCCCCGTCGGCATTTATTAACGATAAATTTTCTCGCACCAATGTGATTCGTTATAGCAGTTTAGCGGCAGTGGCGATCAGTGCGGGGATTTTATTGAGTTATATGACGGGAATGTTTGCTATTTCCTTTGTACTGACATTGATTTTGGCGGCGCAAAGTGCGGTCTATTCTCCAGCCAAATATAGCATTATTAAATCGATTGTGGGCACTGAAAATATCGGTATGGCAAACGGTGTGATTCAAGCGCTCACCATTGTAGCTATTCTATTTAGTTCTTTTGCATTTTCTTTCTTCTTTGAAGCGCATTATGTGGCATCAGATGATCCGAATGAAGTATTACAAAGTGTTTGGGTGATTGGTGTGGCGTTAGTATTACTGAGTGCACTAGAAGCCTATTTTGCTTTTAAAATCCCATTCTTTAAGCAAGAAGCTGAGAATACAGATGGTCAGTTTGATATGAGAAAATACCTTTCTTTAGGGTATTTAAAAGATAATGTTCGCACATTAAAAGCAGATCAAAATATTTGGTTGAGTGTCATTGGACTAAGCCTATTTTGGGGCGTGTCACAAATTATTGTGGCGGCATTCCCTGCGCATTATAAAGCGATGTTCAATGAAGACAATGCTGTTGTCATTCAAGCGATTCTCGCGGTGAGTGGAATAGGGCTTGTGCTAGGTTCATATCTTGCAGGACGTGCTTCTCGTTTGCATATTGAGTTAGGTATTGTTCCGCTTGGTGCATTAGGTATTTGTGTGTCGTTATTCTTCTTAACCCTAGCCCAAAGTGGAGTGGTATTAGCACTTTGTTCTTTTGTCTTTGGTTTCTCTGGCGGTTTATTGATCGTGCCATTGAATGCAACCATTCAGTATTTCGCACCTGAGAAAATCAGCGGCAAAATCATGGCGGGTAACAACTTTGTGCAAAACGTGTTCATGGTGGTCTTTTTGCTATTAAGCATTGTTTTTGTACAACTGAATGTTTCGACTCAAGGTTTGTTCTTAGTGACTTCTGCTGCATGTTTTGCTGCAAGTTTATATACCATGTCGAAAGTGCCTCATTTATTTACGCGTTTATTCTTGCTCTTTGCGTTAAAAGCGAATTACCGTTTTCATGTAGATGGGTTAAAAAATCTTCCACAAAGTGGTGGCGTGTTGTTATTAGGTAACCATATTAGCTGGATTGACTGGTTGGTGTTACAAGCGGCTAGCCCTCGTGCGATTAAATTTGTGATGTATCGTCCGATTTACAACAAATGGTATCTCACTTGGTTCTTCCGTATTTTCAAAGTGATCCCAATTGGTGGTGGCTCAAGCCGTGAATCTATTGAAACCATTCGTGAATATTTAGCGCGTGGTGAAGTAGTGGCTTTATTCCCAGAAGGCCATATCAGCTATAACGGTCAAATTAATGAGTTCCAAAAAGGCTTTGAGCACGTATTAAAAGATTTAGAGAATGTGACGACTGTTCCTTTCTATTTACGTGGGTTATGGGGCAGCAGCTTCTCTCGTGCGGATTCTTTCTATAAGAATTTAACTAAACGCCAAGGTAAACGTGAAATTTTAGTGGCATTTGGTAAACCAATTCATGGCTTTATTGATGCGACAGCGATGAAGCAAAAAGTACTCGAACTTTCTTTCTCCGTATGGGAAAAAGTCATGAGTAAACGTAAACCGTTGATGCATCATTGGTTGAATTCAGCAAAATCGAATTTATTCAAAGAAGCGACCGTGGATGCACAAGGCACTAAACTGAATAACCTGAAATTTATTGCTGCAGTGCTAATGTTTGTGAAAACCTTGAAAGCTACTTTAGGGAATGAAAAAAATGTCGGTGTGTTATTACCAAGTTCATCAATCGGGGCAATTATTAATATGACCCTAATGGTGATGGGCAAAGTACCGGTAAATTTAAATTACACGCTAAGCCCAGAAGTGATGGAAAAAGCGTTGAAAAAAGCCAACATTTCGCAAGTCATTACCTCTGAAAAATTCTTGGATAAGTTGAACGCAAAAGGTTTTGACTTTAGCCAAGTGGTGGCTGATAAAGCCCTCTTTATGGAAAATTTAGGGAAATCGATCACTAAGGTTAATAAAGTGCGGTCATTTTTAACCGCGTTTTTGGCGCCACAATGGTGGATTAAATTACGTTACTTTGCAGACGTAAGCTTGGAAGATACTGCAACCATCTTATTCAGTAGTGGTAGTGAAGGTGATCCAAAAGGCATTGAATTAAGCCATAAAAACTTACTGACAAATATTAAACAGATCGGTGAATTATTAAACTTCCACAAAGATGATGTGATTTTGAATTCCTTACCCATTTTCCACTCATTCGGCTTAACAGTAACAACTTTATTGCCATTGTGTGAAGGCATTAAAATGGTAAGTGTAGCGGATCCGACAGATGGGGCGACAGTAGGAAAAATGTGTGCTCGACATCGGGTGAGTATTTTATTTGGTACTTCAACTTTCTTTAGATTATATGTACGCAATAAGAAATTCCATCCGTTAATGCTACAAAACGTGCGTATGGTTATTGCAGGTGCCGAAAAATTGAAAGCAGATGTAAAAGAAGCCTTTAAACTTAAATTTGGCTTGGAAATTTACGAAGGTTATGGTGCGACTGAAACAGCACCAGTGGCTAGTGTGAATATGCCTAATTTACTGGATCCGGAAACCTTACAGGAATTTACCTTCAATCAAACCGGTACAGTTGGTATGCCATTACCGGGCACCATTATTAAAATTGTCGATCCAGAAAGCTTGCAGGAATTACCAGTCGGCGAAGACGGTTTGATCTTGATTGGTGGTGGACAAGTCATGAAAGGTTATTTGAATGCACCAGAAAAAACAGCAGAAGTGATTGTTGAAATTGACGGTGTACGTTATTACAAAACTGGCGATAAAGGCCATATCGATCATAACGGCTTTATTACCATTGTGGATCGTTATTCTCGATTTGCTAAGGTCGGCGGTGAAATGATTAGCCTTGGCAGCGTGGAAGAGAAACTTTCACAAGTATTTGATGAGGAAAATCAATTTGTTGTCGTTGCCTTGAGCGATGATAAAAAAGGCGAGAGCATTGTACTTTTAATCAAATCTGCACTTTCTTTAGATGAGATCAATGAACGTATTAAAGGATTAAATGTACCGCCGATTATGCTCCCAAGCCAAGTCTTCTTAGTGGATGAAATTCCGATGCTCGGAAGTGGTAAAGTGGATTTCAAAGGTGCGAAGAACTTAGCGATGAGTTTGGTTAAGTAAAGAAAATCGTCATAAATAAAAGAGCGGTCAATTTGACCGCTCTTTTTGTTATTTAATGAACCTCATTTAGGTGTTTTTCAGCATCTTTAATCTTACATCAACGTACCGACATATTTTAACATGACCCCAGCGGCAATAGCCGAGCCAATTACACCGGCAACGTTTGGTCCCATGGCATGCATAAGGAGGAAGTTTTGGTTATCCGCTTCCAATCCGATTTTATTGGAAACGCGAGCGGCCATAGGAACGGCAGATACGCCAGCAGAACCGATGAGCGGATTAATTTTATTTTTGCTGAATTTGTTCATCAATTTTGCCATTAATACGCCACTACCTGTACCGATTCCGAAAGCAATTACACCAAGAATTAAAATGCCTAATGTTTGCGGTTGTAGGAATTTATCGGCAATCAGTTTAGAACCCACAGATAAGCCAAGCACAATAGTCACAATGTTAATCAAGGCATTTTGTGTGGTATCGCTTAAACGTTCTACTACGCCGCTGACGCGCATGAGATTACCGAAACAGAACATCCCGAGTAATGGGGCAGCATCTGGTAAGAGTAAACCAACGAGCAACAACAAAATCACCGGGAACAAGACTTTTTCACGATTACTCACATGGCGCATTTGCGTCATGCGAATTTTACGTTCTTCTTCTGTGGTTAACGCTTTCATAATCGGTGGTTGAATCAACGGCACTAATGCCATGTAGGAATAGGCTGCCACGGCAATCGCGCCAAGCAATTCAGGTGCGAGTTTACTGGTAAGATAAATTGCAGTCGGACCATCTGCACCACCGATAATACCGATAGATGCGGCTTGAGGTAGTGTGAATTCGATAATACCGAAATAATTTAGCGCTAGCGCACCGAGTACGGTAGCGAAAATACCGAATTGAGCAGCCGCACCAAGTAGCAATGTTTTCGGATTGGCTAATAGCGGGCCAAAATCTGTCATTGCACCTACGCCCATAAAAATGACCAATGGTGCAATGCCGTAGCTGATCGCAACTTTATAGAATAATGCCAAAATACCGGCGCTATAACCCATATCTACAGATAAAGCTTCTAATTGATTTATCATGGATATTGGTGCGGAAGTCATCGCTGTTTTAATCGCTGCAAGATCGGGTGGAACACCCAATTGCGAAGCGATTACGGCAATTTGCTCTGGTGAGCCGAGATGAAGCAAATTCTCCAATGCTGTCATAGCAAGACCTGCCTCAGGGATATTGGACAATAGTCCGCCGAAACCAATTGGTAGTAACAACAAAGGTTCAAATTTGCGTGAGATGGCAAGCCACAGCAACAGTAGGCTCACAGCGATCATCACTGCTTGCCCCCATTGCAGATGGAATATACCCATCCCTTTAATTAACGCAATAATACTCTCCATAGACTATTCCTTATGCCAAGGTCATCACGGTGTCACCTACGGCGACAGCATCACCGGCTTTGACACAAATGCCGCGTACGGTACCAGCTTGTGCAGCTTTCACTTCAGTTTCCATTTTCATGGCTTCGAGAATGAATAATACGTCGCCAGCTGCTACGGTTTGACCTTCTGTTGCAACAACTTTCCAAATATTACCCGCCATCGGTGCCGTTACTGGTGTCCCCCCCGTAGCTGGAGCAGGAGCCGCTTGCGGCGTAGCTTGGGGTGCAGTAGTCGCGACATGAGAAATATCACCGCCTTCGCTTACTTTCACCACAAAGGCTTTTCCTTCTAATTCCACGGTATAAACAGCAGAGCCTGAAGCAGCTGGTGCAGCTTTAGAAACCGGTTTATTTTCCACCGCACTTTCATTGCCGGTTGGAGCAGGTTCAAAGGCAGCTGGGTTGTTGCGGTTTTCTAAGAATTTCCACGCAATTTGCGGGAAGAGCGCCACGATTAAAGCATCATCCACAGCGTTGTCTGCCAATTTCACCCCTTTCGATTTAGCTTGTTCAGCAACTTCAGCTTCAATTTTCGCCATTTCAGGTGCAATGTGATCGGCTGGACGGTCAGTTACAGGTGCCGCACCTTCTAATACTCGAGCTTGCAACGCACTATCTACTGGTGCAGGCGTTTTACCGTATTCGCCTTTTAAAATACCAGCCGTTTCTTTGGCGATAGTTTTGTAGCGTTCGCCAGTGAGAACGTTAATAACCGACTGTGTACCAACAATTTGAGAGGTTGGTGTAACGAGAGGAATGTAGCCCAAGTCTTTGCGCACACGTGGGATTTCTTCTAATACTAAATCTAATTTATCGGACGCATTTTGTTGTTTTAATTGGTTTTCCAAGTTGGTGAGCATACCGCCGGGCACTTGTGCCACTAAAATACGGCTATCTACACCGCGTAATTGGCCTTCAAATTTGGCATATTTTTTACGCACATTGCGGAAGTAGGCGGCAATTTTTTCTAAGCGAGGAATATCCAAACCGGTGTCATATTCAGTACCTTGTAAGGTGGCGACTAGGGATTCAGTTGCAGGGTGACCATAAGTACCTGACATAGAAGAAATTGCCGTATCAATACCATCTACACCTGCTTCAACCGCTTTTAATAGCGCCATTTCTGCCATACCAGTAGTAGAGTGGCAGTGTAAATGCAATTCAACGTCGAAACGTTTTTTGATTTTGCGTACTAAGTCTGCCGCCGCCATTGGATTTAAAATACCGGACATGTCTTTGATGACCAAGCTGTCGATACCGATTTCAAGCAATTGTTCAGTGGTATCAAGCCAGGTTTGCATGGTATGAACTGGGCTGGTGGTATAACTTAAAGTCCCTTGAGCATGACCACCAAATTTACGTACTGCTTGCAACGCTGCTTTCATATTACGCGGGTCATTGAGTGCATCGAATACACGGAAAACATCCATACCATTCGCTACACAACGTTCTACGAAACGTTCTACTACATCATCAGCATAGTGGCGATAGCCTAATAGGTTTTGGCCACGTAATAACATTTGTAATGGAGTTTTTGGACAAGCTTTTTTCAATTCACGCAAACGAACCCAAGGATCTTCACCTAAAAAGCGAATACAGCTATCAAATGTTGCACCGCCCCAAGCTTCCAACGACCAATAGCCAATATCATCTAATTCATGAGCAATTGGTAACATATCATCAAGACGCAAACGAGTTGCGAAAAGTGATTGGTGGGCATCACGAAGCACCAGTTCTGTCATTTTAATTTTTTTAGCCATGGTAAAATCCTTATTTTATTTGAACTGTTGGGTACGGCGATGGTGTGCGATAGCCGCTGCAATCACAGGACGTAACCGCTCAAAATCGTCAGTTGGTGCCGCAGAAAGTGCGGTTGAATTTGGGGAAGTTTTGGGTTCGGGTTGAGGTTCAGGAAAGAATCGATTGATAAGTTTAGACATCACTCCAATTGCCCAAATTAAAATGAGCAAAAAGACCAATACAAAACCCATCCCTGAAAACATCAGATTAATTCCTTCGCCTATAAGCTCTGAGGGACTCATCATTTTCTTCCTTATTTATTTGAAAAAATAGACAATTTTATTCTAATTGATTTGTTTTAATAAAACTGTGATGCAGATCATAATTTGAACAATAGGCACACAAGAAAAGGGGAAAAGTGCGGTCAATTTTGAAGATATTTTGTGTGAGAAAAATATTATTAATAAGGGATATCTCAGCGTGTAAAACTAAAAGGACTAAGCCCTGTAGATGATAGAACTTAGTCCTTGAATTACGTGAGTCTCACTTTTTGATGGAAAGGAAGAGATTATTCTACTTTTACAATCCAGCCTTCAGGTGCTTCAACATCACCGAATTGGATACCCGTTAATTCGTTGTAAAGTTTACGTGTGACAGGACCTACTTCAGTTTCTGAATAGAACACGTGGAATTTGCCTTTGTGTTGAATACCGCCTACTGGCGTAATCACTGCGGCAGTACCACAAGCCCCCGCTTCTGCAAATTGATCAAGTTGATCGATATACACATCACCTTCGATAGCTTCCATACCTAAACGCTCTTTTGCAATGTAAAGTAAGGAGTATTTGGTGATACTTGGTAAAATGGATTCAGATGCAGGAGTGATAAATTTATTATCTTTAGTGATACCAAAGAAGTTTGCTGCACCCACTTCTTCAATTTTAGTATGTGTTTTTGGATCGAGATAGATCGCATCTGCAAATTTACGCTCTGATGTGCTAGCCTCTGCCGCTAATTCATGTGGAAGTAAGCTTGCAGCATAGTTACCACCCACTTTTACGCCACCTGTACCCATAGGGGCAGCACGGTCGTAATCAGTCGTAATGAAGTTAGATGGTGCTAAACCACCTTTGAAATAAGCGCCAACAGGGCAGCAGAATACAGAGAAAATAAATTCAGGTGCGGTTTTTACACCGATATTCGCGCCTGTACCAAAGAGGAATGGACGTAAATATAATGTTGCGCCAGATCCGTAAGGACCTAACCATTCTTGGTTTGCTTTCACCACTTCTTTACAAGCACGGATAAATAATTCTGTTGGCACTTGTGGCATTAATAAGCGATCAGAGGTGTGTTGCATGCGTTTTGCATTTTGATCAGGACGGAATAAGTTGATTGAACCGTCTTTACAACGATAGGCTTTTAAGCCTTCAAAGCATTGTTGACCGTAGTGAATTGCAGTTGAACCTTCGTGGATATGTAGCATATTATCGGTGGTGAGTTTACCTTCATCCCATTTACCATCTTTCCAATGTGCGATGAATCGGTAATCTGTTTTGATATAACTAAATCCAAGATTGTTCCAGTCTAAGTCTTTCATTTTGCTTCCTTAATTTGTATAAATAATTTTATGAATGGAAATGCAGTTAATCTACACCATTACGATAACTATGAAAACCTTTAAACACAAAAATATTGTGATTTCTCAAAATTTTTATTGGATTTTCAAATTTGTGAAGTTGGTCAGGAAATAAAATTTTGCTTATGTTAGAATGCTAAGAATAAAAAAACGCCGCTCGAAACGAGCAGCGCTTAACCAGAATGGTTTAATATATATAGGAAGTAAATGAGTAACTTAATTGTTACTCCAGCTCGGAGAACCGAACTATATGCAAACACAACATCATACTTAAGTCTGAAACTCATTAACTTGTAAGGAATTACCAATCATTAAGTATGGGTGTATTGTAGGTAGAAGGTGATGGAAGGACAAATGATGTTTTTTTATTTGACGCATAAAAAAAACTAATCCGAATTGAACTTTTATTATTATAAACTAAAATTTAGCTGTTGGGAAGAATTATGTATAAACGTTTGCCTCCCTTGAATTCATTAAAGTCTTTCGAGTCTGCTGCACGACATTTAAGCTTCACAAAAGCGGCAGATGAACTTTTTGTGACACAAGCCGCAGTGAGCCATCAAATAAAATTATTAGAAGATTTTTTAGGTGTTGAGCTTTTTATTCGAAAAAATCGTTCACTCGAATTGACGGAATTTGGGAAAGCCTACTTTGTTGATATCAATAAAATATTACGAAAATTAAATGAAGCAACCGAACGTTTATTAACGCTTAAAGCTGAACCACATTTGGCAATTAGCGTACCACAAACCTTTGGTATTCAATGGCTTGTGCCACATTTGAGTGATTTTAATAAGCAACACCCTGAAATTGAGGTACGCTTGAAGGGCGTCGATCAAGATGAAGGTTTATTGAATAAAGAAATTGATATTGCCATTTATTATGGAAAAGGTGATTGGGAAAATTTACAGGTCGATCGTTTAGGCGAAGAAAATCTCGTGATTTTAGCCGCGCCTTCATTGCTTGAGAAAATACCAGTAAGTTGTCCTAATGATTTGAAAAAGCATACGCTGATTCATACGCATACTCGAGATAACTGGCAAGCGATGGCGGATTATCTCAAATTAGATGATTTGAATATTCAGCAAGGTCCGTTATTTAGCCATACTTTTATGGCATTGCAAGCGGCCGTTCATGGGCAGGGTATTGCGTTAGCTAATCGTATTTTGGCTCAGCAAGAAATTGAAAACGGTCATTTGCAAATTGTGTTACCAACCGAATTGCGGGATCCAAAATCATTCTATGTGGTCAATCATTTAGATCGTTTAGATGATGAACAAATTCAAGCCTTTAGAAAATGGATTAAAGATTCAATTAAATTAGGAAAACATGAATAAATTAGCTTTATATTGTCGAATTGGCTTTGAAAAAGAAGTCGCCGCAGAAATTACTGACCGAGCCTCTGAGCGTGGTGTATTTGGTTTTGCTCGCGTAGTAGAAAACAGCGGCTATGTCATTTTTGAATGTTATCAACCGGGTGATGCAGATCGTTTAGCGCGAGAAATCCCTTTTAATCGTTTGATTTTTGCGCGTCAAATGCTCGTTGTTTCAGATCTCTTAGAAAATCTCGATCCTCAAGATCGTATCTCGCCAATTCTTGCTCAATATAAACATATTGCAGAAGACATTAATCTTAAGCAAGCGGTAGAGTTATTTGTCGAAACAGCAGATACCAATGAAGCCAAAGAGCTTTCGACATTTTGCCGAAAATTCACCGTGCCGTTACGTCAAGCGTTGAAAAAACAAGGTTGGTTACAAGGTAAGCCGAATGCAAAGCGCGGTCAGATTTTACATTGTTTTTTCACTCAGCCGAATTGCTGCTATGTAGGGTATTCTTATCTTGGCAATAACTCTACCCATTTTATGGGGATACCACGTTTGAAATTCCCAGCGGATGCGCCAAGCCGTTCAACTTTAAAATTGGAAGAAGCGATTTTAACCTTTATTCCTCGAAATGAAGAAAGTAAACGCTTAAATGAAAATATGGTTGGCGTTGATCTTGGAGCTTGCCCTGGCGGCTGGACCTATCAATTAGTGAAACGTGGTTTATTTGTGTATGCGGTCGATCACGGCAAAATGGCGGCCAGTTTGCATGATACCGGTAGAATAGAACATTGCCCAGAAGACGGATTTAAATTCCAACCACCAAAACGCAAGCATATTGATTGGCTTGTGTGTGATATGGTGGAACAACCAAGCCGCATAGCCAATTTAATCGGAAAATGGCTGATTAACGGCTGGTGCCGAGAAACCATTTTCAACTTGAAATTGCCAATGAAAAAACGTTATCAAGAAGTGATGTTGTGCCTAGAAAATCTTGCAGTGATGTTGGCAGAAAAAGAACTGGAATTTGATATTCAGGCTAAGCATTTGTATCACGATCGAGAAGAGATTACGGTGCATATTGCATTAAAATAATTAAAATAGAAAAGCAAAGAGCGGTCAAAAAAACATTGAATTTTTTGACCGCTCTTTTATTTAAGCAATTATTTATTGGCTAAAATCACTGCACGAGTTGGTGCTTGATAGCCTTCGATAGTTTTACTGTGATTATTTGGATCTAAGAAATCAATCAAACTTTCATTTTCTAACCAATCAGTTTTACGTTGTTCTTCTAATGTTGTGGTGGCGACATCTACACAACGCACATTAGTAAAGCCGACTTTTTCCAACCAATTAATGAGTGCAGCAACAGAAGGAATAAAATACACGTTCTTCATTTTTGCATAGCGATCTGAAGGTACTAATACCGTATTGACATCGCCATCAACTACTAAGGTTTCTAAGACGAGCTCGCCACCTTTTACTAATTGATTTTTTAGTTGAGTGAGATGATCAAGCGGTGATTTACGGTGATAGAGCACACCCATTGAGAATACCGTATCAAATGCTGCAAGTGGTTGCATTTCTTCAATACCTAGTGGGATTAAATTAGCTCGGCGATCGTTATTTAATAATTTTCGAACGGCTTCAAATTGGCAAAGGAAAAGTTCGGTTGGATCAATACCCACCACCATTTTTGCACCTTCACCAACCATGCGCCACATATGGTAGCCGCTACCGCAGCCCACATCTAAAATGGTACGATCTTTTAATGGCGCAAGATGAGGCAAAACACGATCCCATTTGAAATCAGAACGCCATTCGCAATCCACGTGAATATCAAATAAATGATAAGGTCCTTTTCGCCACGGCATCAATTGCTTCAAATGATGGACAATGCGTTGTTTTTCGCCCTCTGAAAGTGGGGAAGTGCGGTCAGATTTCACCGCATTTTTTAAATCGATAGTATCTGCCTGTAAATCAGGGAGAAAGTCCACGATTTTTGACCATTTTGCATAATCGCCATGGGTTTGTTTTTCCCATTCTTTTAACTGCAAAGGCAATGTTTCTAGCCAAGCAGATAAATTTGTGGTGGCAATTTGTTGATAAAAAGGACGAAAATCAATCATTATTTTGCTTCCTTATAGGCTCTTTCTGCTTTTTCAAAGGTTTCTTTAACTTCATTTTCAGGTTCTGCAGAAAGGAGAGAAACCACAATAATCGCCAGGCTAGCAAGGATGAATCCTGGGATCATTTCATAGACATTAAACCATTCACTGGTTTCAGGAATCACCGATTTCCAAGCAAAGACAACCACTGCGCCGACAACCATGCCAGCCATCGCTGCTGATGAAGTCATACGTTTCCAGAATAAGGAGAAGAGCACGACAGGACCAAATGCAGAACCAAAGCCAGCCCAGGCAAATTCAACGAGTTTTAATACTTTGCTGTTTTCATCCTGTGCAATCCAAATGGCGATACCCGCGATAACTAAAACCATCGCACGACCTAGCCAAACTAATTCTTTTTCAGAAGCTTTTGGACGAATAAAACCTTTATAAAAATCTTCAGTAATAGAGCTTGAAGAAATTAATAATTGAGCGGAAAGTGTACTCATTACTGCCGCTAAAATCGCAGAGAGTAGAATACCGGCAATCCATGGATTAAAGAGCAATTTAGCCAGTTCAATAAATACTTGTTCTGGTTCATTATTTACCACACCAGCTACATTGGGGTTAGCAAAGAAATAAGGAATTCCGAAGAAGCCAATACCAATCGCACCAGCGAGGCAAATCACCATCCATGTCATACTGATACGGCGTGCTTTAATGAGGGATTTCACCGAGTAAGCCGCCATAAAACGAGCAAGGATATGCGGTTGACCAAAATAACCTAAGCCCCAAGCCGCTAAACTTAATAAACCTAATGGTGTAGTAGAGCTAAATAAATCGGTAAAGTCTTTATTTGCTGCGATTTCTGCTTGATGTAGCACTTCAGTAAATTGTGATGCATCACCCAAACTTAAACAGATGAAGAGCGGCGTTAAAATCAGTGCAAAAATCATCAATGTGGCTTGAATGGTATCCGTCCAGGTTACGGCTAAAAATCCACCAATAAAGGTATAGACGATAGTCGCTAATGCGCCGTACCAAATGGCGGTGGAGTAGTCGACTGAGAATAGGTTTTGGAATAATTTCGCCCCAGCAACCACACCAGAACCACAATAAATAGTGAAGAATACCAGGATGATTGTTGCAGACACAATTTTTAAGAGATTATGTGATGTGCCAAAGCGATGGTGGAAATATTCCGGTAATGTGAGCGCATTGTTGTTAAATTCGGTATAGATCCGTAAACGGCCCGCCACGAGTAACCAGTTAAAATAAGCCCCGAAGATTAAACCAATGGCGATCCAACCTTCTACTAAACCAGATACATATACCGCACCTGGCAAGCCCATCAATAGCCAGCCTGACATATCAGATGCGCCAGCAGACATGGCTGTCACAAAACTTCCGAGTTTACGGCCACCTAAGATGTAATCGGATAAATTGTTTGTATAATAATAGGCAAGAACGCCGATTAAAATCATGCCGAAAATATAAATACTAAAAGTAATAAGTGTTGGGTCTAAACCAAACATTAAATACCCCAAAAAAAGTCATGAAAATTTGAGAAAGGTCATATTTTACCTTATTTGGGTCTATTATTCTATTTTCCTTTTCGATAGACTTATACCATTAAAACTAAGGTCGAAAAAATGAATTCTGTTGAATTATTAATGAATGTTACGCCCAATGAAACCCGCGTTGCGTTGGTGGAAACGGGCGTTTTAAAAGAAGTTCATATTGAACGTCAAGCCAAACGTGGCATCGTGGGGAATATCTATAAAGGGCGAGTAACTCGTGTTTTACCAGGAATGCAGTCTGCATTTGTGGATATCGGTTTAGAAAAAGCGGCATTTTTGCATGCTTCCGACATTGTTTCACATACCGAGTGTGTGGACGTGAATGAGCAAAAGCAATTTCGAGCAAAAAGCATTTCTGAACTCGTACGCGAAGGTCAGGATATCGTAGTACAAGTGGTAAAAGATCCTTTGGGCACAAAAGGCGCAAGATTAACTACCGATATTACGTTGCCTTCTCGTTATCTCGTCTTTATGCCTGAAAATAGCCATGTTGGTGTCTCTCAACGTATTGAAAGTGAAGAAGAGCGAGTAAGATTAAAAGCACTTGTTGAGCCTTTTTGTGATGAATTAGGCGGCTTTATTATTCGTACTGCTACCGAAGGCGCAACGGAAGAAGAATTGCGCCAAGATGCGGAATTTTTAAAACGTTTATGGCGTAAAGTGCTTGAGCGTAAAGGTAAATATCCAACCCGTTCTAAAATTTATGGCGAACCCGCATTACCACAGCGTATTTTACGTGATTTTATCGGTGCTAATTTAGAGAAAATTCATATCGATTCCAAACTTTGTTTTAACGAAGTGAAAGAATTTACCGATGAATTTATGCCGGAATTAAGTGAAAAATTAATGCTTTATACGGGCAATCAGCCGATTTTTGATATTTATGGCGTAGAACGTGGTATTCAAAATGCACTTGAAAAACGCGTGAATTTAAAATCGGGCGGCTATCTCATTATTGAGCAAACTGAAGCCATGACGACTATTGATATTAATACGGGGGCATTCGTCGGACATCGAAATTTAGATGAAACGATTTTTAACACCAATATTGAGGCCACTAAAGCCATTGCACAGCAGCTACAACTGCGTAATTTAGGCGGTATTATCATTATTGATTTTATTGATATGCAAACCGATGAGCATCGCAATCGAGTGATTGAATCCTTGGAAGAAGCGCTATCGAAAGATCGCGTAAAAACCAATGTAAATGGTTTTACTCAACTTGGTTTAGTGGAAATGACCCGTAAACGTACCCGTGAAAGTTTAGAACACGTTTTGTGTGATGAATGTCCAACTTGTCAAGGTCGTGGGCGTGTGAAAACCGTCGAAACGGTATGCTATGAAATTATGCGTGAGATTATTCGCGTGAACCACTTATTCTCGAGCGAACAATTTGTGGTTTATGCCTCTCCAGCTGTGGCGGATTACTTAATCAAAGAAGAATCGCACGGTTTATTGCCAGAGATCGAAATGTTCATCAGCAAACAGGTTCAAGTTAAAACAGAGCAGTACTACAACCAAGAACAATTTGATGTGGTAGTGATGTAAAAGATGAAAGTGCGGTCAAAATTGACCGCACTTTTTATACTTAAACTTAGATAGAATATGACTGGCTCAAAGGTAATAGAATAATGAAATATATTTTTGGATATTTTGCTAGTATTCTTGCTTTTTCTTTGATTTATTTTGTAGCTATTTTTTATGTGCAATTTGATGCAGTAGTTAAGAACATAAATTATGTTCTTCTAGCAAAAGAGGCAATAGTAGCAAGTTTGAAACTTCATATCCTCATTCTTCCTATTATATTTCTAACGACTAAAAGAAAAACAAAATAGCACGGTGGAGCACTTTTTACTTTTTAGTGGCATAAATTTTCTGATGTTAGTTTTTAATTGCTTGTTGATAAGTTTTCCTTTATAAAACGTATAATTGAAAGGTCATAGGAAAAGTAAATGCTTATAGCTGATCTAAAATGGATTGATTACAACACCCCAACAAGAGATGGTGCCTCCTTAATAGTTCTTGAACCTGCTTATTGCCTACATTTAACATTAGCAATAGGAACAAAGGGGGATTCTGGGAGTGACTATTTTTATACAAATGTTTTTAATGTAGGAATGGTACAAAGAGAAAAGGTATTGATGATAAATAAGGGAATTGTTGTTGCTCTGAATACATTAGATGACATAGAAAATTATTTGTCAGTCATGATAAATAGTATATCAGGAGAAACTTGGGATGATATTGTTATTCAGTTACAAGAATATTTTGATTGGGAATATCAAGGGACCCGAGGAGTTTAAAAAGCATCTAATTCAAGAATAAAAGTGCGGTCAAATTCGATCGCACTTTTTACTTTAACTATTTCAATCTTTCTAACTGTTGAATAATGGCTTCATCAGATTGTGATTGGATTTTTCGCATCCGCATAAAGAGTAAAGCGGCGGCAATGGTTAATGCAATGATAAAAGCAACCCAGAAGCCTTTAGCGCCTATGCTTGGTACGATCCAATCCGTGCGAGAAAGAATATAACCAACAGGGATACCTACGCCCCAATAGGCAAGTAACGTGATATAAAGGATAATTTTAGTGTCTTTATAGCCACGTAAAATACCGCTCACAACGACTTGTACTGAATCTGAAAATTGATAAATCGCTGCCATCGCTAATAAGCCGCCTGAAAGAGCAATAACGGTGGCATTATCACCCACAATTAATGCGGCAATCTCTGCACTAAATACCCAAATCACCAACGCCAATACACTTGCTGCAATTAAGCCAAGAATAATAGCCGCGTGAGCCATGATTTTGGCTTTTTGTGGTGCATGATTACCCAGTTCTTGCGCCACTAAAATGGTAGCAGCCATCGCAATAGACATGGGGAACATAAAGGCTACGGCACTGGTATTTAAGGCAATTTGGTGGCTGGCGACCACATCTGCGCCTAATGGGGAAAGTAATAAACTACTCAAGGCAAACAGTGACACTTCACTACATAGTGCAATCGCGATCGGCAAGCCAAGTGCGGTCAATTTTTTCAGTGTTTTGATGTCTGGCTTTTCAATAATCTTTTCAAAGACTTTCAAACTACGTTCGTTATAGTTTTTGGCAGAATAGGTAATCATCAAGATTGCCATCGCCCAGTTGACAATAGCCGTTGCCACACCACAACCGACACCGCCCAATGCAGGTGCACCAAATTTGCCGTAAATAAACATATAATTCAGCGGAATGTTCAGCATTAACCCCATGAAAGTTATCACCATGGCGGGTTTTGTTTTGGCAATGCCATCATTCAAACAGCGGAAATTAATCAGCAATAAATAGGCAGGTAAGCCCCACACCATCGCACGCAAATAATTCATCGTCACATCTGCCATGTGGGCATCCATATTCATAAACTGCAATATGAAATCATTATGATAGATGATGAGTGCAAGGGGAATCATCACTAAAAATGAAATCCAAAGGCCTTGTCTCACTTGGTGAGCAATGCGATGGCGTTGTCCAGATCCATTTAAATAGGAAATTGTTGGTGGCAAGGCGAGTAATAAGCCTTGTCCGAAAAGTACTAAAGGTAGCCAAATGGAGGCACCAATACCGACACCGCCTACATCAGCCGAGCTCACACGCCCCGCCATAATCACATCCACGGTGCCCATGCCAGTTTGAGCTAATTGGGCAAGACCGATAGGTGTCGCAATTAGGATAAGTTTTTGAATATCAATACGGTATTGAGAAAAAAGACGAGAATTCATAAATTTTGCTATAATATTGGAAAAATTTTTAATGGAGGAATAATAATGTTTACAGGTATTGTACAGGGCATCGCCCAAATTCATGCAATTAAAGACAGCGATAATTTTAGAACACAGATCGTAAAATTACCAGCTGAAATGCGAAAAGGCTTAGAAATCGGTGCATCAGTGGCGAATAATGGCGTGTGCTTAACAGTAACTGAAATTCACGATGATCTAGTTAGCTTTGACTTAATGCAAGAAACCTTGCGCATCACCAATCTTGGTAACTTAAAAGCCGGGGATTTTGTGAATATCGAACGGGCAATGCAAATGGGCGCAGAAATTGGTGGACATATTTTATCCGGCCACGTTTATTGTACCGCAAGCGTTTCACAGATTATCGAAAGCGAAAACAATCGTCAGGTTTGGTTTAAATTACCCAATAAAGATGTGATGAAATATATACTCACCAAAGGATTTATCGCCATTGACGGCATCAGTCTTACTATCGGTGAAGTGAAAGACGATGAATTCTGCGTGAATTTAATCCCTGAAACTTTACACAGAACTCTAATCGGCAAACGCCAAATTGGCGATTTAGTGAATATTGAAATCGATCCGCAAACTCAAGCGATTGTGGATACGGTGGAGCGATATTTAGCAGCTAAAGCTTAATTAGAATAAAAACAGTGCGGTAGAAAATGAAGTTGTTTTTTACCGCACTTTTAATTCTTCCGAAGGAAGAGATAGCTCCCTTTTTCATTTCGCAGTGCTATAATACAACGCATCACAGCTGAATGTGACATGCCGTTGTAGCTCCCTTTTTCATTTCGCAGTGCTATAATCACCAGTCGCACTTAACAAGCGGTCGATTAGTTGTAGCTCCCTTTTTCATTTCGCAGTGCTATAATCATCGCCACTGATTGAATAGGCTTTGTATTGTTGTAGCTCCCTTTTTCATTTCGCAGTGCTATAATTAACACTGCTGTTATTAGCGTGAACACAAAGTTGTAGCTCCCTTTTTCATTTCGCAGTGCTATAATATGAACATGGTATTTTCATAGTCAGCACTAGTTGTAGCTCCCTTTTTCATTTCGCAGTGCTATAATTTCTTTCTTCTCTTTGTAAAAAGGCATAAAGTTGTAGCTCCCTTTTTCATTTCGCAGTGCTATAATTTTTTTGCGTAGCGTTACCGACTTTAGTTGGTTGTAGCTCCCTTTTTCATTTCGCAGTGCTATAATGCAGTTAAGGGGTTATCTACAATAGGTGGAGTTGTAGCTCCCTTTTTCATTTCGCAGTGCTATAATTATGGCGGTGAACACAGCGAAGAAAGGTGTGTTGTAGCTCCCTTTTTCATTTCGCAGTGCTATAATAGGGACAGCAAAAAGCCCCATACCGTAAGGTTTAGGGGCTTTTGTTTTATCTAAAAAAACGGTTAAAAAAGTAGTAATTGATTTGAATTGACCTTTTTTTCTTGCGGTTTTTTCTCTCCCACTAAAATTTCCATACTCGCAAATTGTTTTTCTGTAATAGATAAACACCGAATAGATCCTTCTTCAGGTAAGTGTGCGACGAGTCTTTTATGATGTTTTTCTAACGCATCTCTCCCTTTAATAATTCGAGTGTAAATAGAAAGTTGTAACATTTGATAACCATCTTTAAGTAAAAATTGACGGAATTGGTTTGCCGCCCGCATTTTTGCTTTAGTGGTGACCGGTAAATCGAATAAAACGATCATACGCATAAACACCCCCTCACTCATATTGATATTCCTGCAATATATCGATCTCAGGTAACTGCAATAATGCTGCATTTTTTTGAATAAGTGCAATTTGTAAAGAGGCAACACTTTTATCTATGGCAGTTAAAACACTCACTTTTTCTTGGTTAAAGCATAGTTGATGATGCAAGATTTTGATTAATTGCTGTTTTGATAGAGGACTAAGATTTTTGGATAGTAATTCTTTTTCGAGCAAGTTCCATACCAGCAAATCAACAAGAGGGCGAAATGGTTCAATAAAATCATCCGCTAAATTAAAGGCATTCAGTTCACTATGATGAAATAAACCTAATTGTGGTAGCCAACCATAAAGTACAAGGCTTCTCGCCACGGCTGAACGCACAACGGTGTAAGCATAGTTAAGATGTATATTAATGGCATTGTCTTCTTCTTTTCGTCTGAAATGAGTGCCGAATAATCCAGAGAAATAAATGACCGCACTTTGTGCCTCAAGATTATCTTTATCACCTGATTTCACTAAATTAGCGAGCTGGAGTAACCGTTCTGATTTTTCTTGAAGCTGACAGAGTGATAAGACTTTTGCTTGATTACGAATTTTTTGTTGCACAATTCGTTGCCAAAGTTGTTTTTTCAGTGGCAAGCTCGTTTCAAGTTGTAATTTAAGGGTTTTTAATTGTCGATAATATTGATTAAAAGGGAGCCATTGACCACAAGGTAAAAATTGTTCATCGCAACTCAATAAAGTAATCCCGTATAAACCAAATGCCGAGAGCAATGGAAAGGTAATCACTGTTTCTCTGCTTTCCACAACAACAATAGCAATATCTTCTAAAGGAACGGTAAATTCATTTCCTTCTTGTTGAATCAGCATTTGTTGCTGATGCAAAGAGAGTTTTCCCCCTTTACTAATAAGAAGACTTCTCCATGTCATAATGTATCCTTACAAAAAAATCCCCATACGTAGTACGTGTGAGGATTAAGTTGAGATTAACGAACAGCTTGGCGTTTACTTGGTTTACATAAACGAATATTTTTCCCAAGTTCATCTACTTGATATTTTTCAAAGGAAAGAGCGGTTTTAACTCCAATACCTTCAAAAATACCTTGTTTACCTTTTGATTTTTCTAAATCATGGGTTCTTATATTTATTCCTCCAGTATGTCGATTTAGCCCGTTAAAATAACCCCAAAATTTATCTTTTTTAGTTTTAACTTTTATTAAATCATTTTGATATAGAGAAAATAAGAATATGTAGTTATTGTCTATTTCTATCCACTCATTTTCATCTTTTAGAGCAACTATTGCTTTATTAGGCAAAATACCCTTAGCGACTTGCCAGGTATAAATTGGCACAAGGAAATATTTTCCATCTTTAGTGAAGACATCTACTCTCACCATAGAGGCATTATCTGCGACACCATTACCCTCACGGACTAATACGCCAGATTTTTGTACTTGCTCTACTCGCACTGATTTAACAATCGCCCCACCTTTTTTCATAAAAGGTTCAGCAAACGCTTTAGCAGGATCATCATTAAAAGCCTCTAGACGAGCTTTTAAAGCATCATAAAGATCTTTTTCACGTTCACGATTTACCATCAATTCTAAATCTTTTAATTTTAATTTAGTGAGTGGCATTTTAATCACGCTTATCCCTTCATTGAGACGTTTCGCTGATTTCACGGTTTCCATGTGTCCTTGACCTGTCATTTTTCGTGTTGGCATTCGAGATACAAACAGAGGTTGCACAAATTCATGATTGGCTTGTGGACGATCCGGCAATTTATTTTTTAGCTCCAGTTTTGGATTATCACTAAAAATACGGATTTCAACTTCTTGCTTGAAAAATTGCCATGGTGTAGGGAAGTGTAATGGAATAATTTCACCCGTTTCACGATCTATTCGTTCACCAGTGAATACATCGCCTGCTTCAAAACGAACAAAACGTGTGATTTTTTGCTGCATGGCGACTGTTGAGCAAGCAACTACAACGGCATCTAAAGCGTGATGGCGGTCATTGTCTTCCCGTGATTTTGCTAATCCCCAACGGCCACGAAGTAAAGCAGTAATTTGCCCATTGGAAGCAAATACCTTGCGTTTTCCTTCACCTGTTAAGCGCATATTATCTGCAATAAAGTTACATAAGAAACGAGCAACGTAGCGTGTATCATTTAAGTTACGTTCAATAAAGCCCTTTTCATCAAGTTTTTGGCTTAGGATGCGTTGTTTTTTCGCATAAGGGAATGCACTTGTTTCAACTAATGCTTTGAAAGCTCTCCAGCGTTCGCTGTTATGTTTACCATCAAGCCATTCAAAAGGGGTCAAATTGCCTTTGTTTTGATTTTCATTAGCAAGCACCAATACTTTATTGTTGAAGCTATCATCCCAAGTACGGGAAAACGGTAGGGCGTGATCGACTTCTACATAGCCTTTTTCTAATAAACGGTGTAATTCGATAGGTTTGCCGGAGTATAAACATTTTGCATTTTGTTGTTTATAAAGTCGCATTTTTAAAATGTCTTTGGCTTTAGGTTCACCTGCAAAATGCGGGAAGTATTCTTTAAATTCCTTGATTGCGTTTTCACGCTGTTTACGATTCTCTTCTTGACGTTTTTCTAGTTCACGACGATCTTTGTAAGATTTGCCAACTTCTCGTCCCGTTTCAATATGAATACGAGCTGGCGAACCATATAATCTCACTACACCATTAATCACTTTACGAGCCTGCGTGAGTGTTCTTAAAACCACGGGATTACGGATTTCATCAGCTGGAATCTGTGGTAAGAAGTGATGGGTTTCTTCTGTTTTTTTACCATAATGATCGCCATAAATTTCACAACAAGCCTCGTCATAGCGTAGTCCTTGTTGCATTAATGGCAGAAGTTTATATAAAGCTTTAAGGGATAATTGGATAAATTTATCAAAACTAAGGTTTTTCAATAATAAGGCATTTAATACAGGCTGAGAAAGTTTTCCTGCTAAGTAAGCGCTGATATCTTCATCAGTTTTATATAATGAAAATGCGGTACCAATTTCATCTAATAATGCTGGATTTTCCTTTAATTCTGCCCATTCCGCTTTTAGGTTATTACCTTTTAATGCATTACAAATTTGATGATAGCCTTTCATTTCCATCAATATTGTTTTTATTTCAATGGCTTTTTTATCTTCACCGAAATAACGGACACCTTTAAAGATTGCCTCATCAGATAAATTTAATATTGAACGTACTTGTGCATAAGTTAATTTAGCTTTTTCATAAGGTTGCTCGATTAACATTAAACGTTCATTATCACTTAAAGCACGCTCTAAGCCATTTTCTTGAATACGTAAATTATTTAATTTTGTTATCCAAACAAAACGTTCTGCAGTATAGGTATTTTTAGCTGCCTTATATTCATCTTCAAAAGTACATTTACCGAGCCTTTTTAAAATAGCGTCACCAGACAAGGCGGGCTTTTGCCACATTAAAAGTGCGGTCAAATTTTCTAATAATTTTTCTGAAGCAAATGGATTACCAAAGTGTTGTTGACGAGAGAAGAGGAGTTCCATTTCGGCGAGTAAGTCTAGTCGGCTAAATGTGTGAGTATAGGCGCCTTGCTGGTTACGGATATGACCTTCTTCGATCTCAAATTTTTTTTACAGCAAGTTCTGCAGGCGTGCGATATGTAGCTTGTTGCAGTAATTTATGATTATTGTCTACACCGTTTAATAACGCACCTAGCTCTTTATTTTCGCTTTTACTTTCATTTTTACGCTGAGATAAATAACCACGATGCTTAATTAAATGTAATAACACCGCAGCCCATTCTTGGCGTTCTAGTTTACGATCTAGACCTTCGACACGTAGCTGCCAAACTTGATGAGGAAGACGTTCATCAGTGAATAATAGGATATTTTCTGATTTTAGAAGTCGTTTTGCTTTTTTCAGGCGAGCAACACGACGTTGAGTTAATCGACGAGCTGAGCGGGCTAAACGGCGAGAAAGCGCGAGGCTTTCACCTGTTTTGGGCACTTCTGCTCGTTCGAAAGTACGTACACCAACATCAATTAAACGCAGAGGATTCTCTTTTTCGTCAATTTCAACCACAGCCCAGCCAACAGATGCGATACCAAGGTCGAGACCAAGGATATAATGTAAGTTTTTATTTTCCATAAGGTTGGTTCCTTTTTATTAGTTTTTTTTGTTTAAATTTTAACAGATTTTTGTATAAAAAATATATTGACGATAAAAAAATAAATAGATAGAATTCACGTCGTTGTAATGGCACTGCGAAATGAAAAACGTTGTTACAATAAGAGAAAAGATTTCTCGCAAAGCTCTGTCCCTTGAAATGTAAGTTTCAAGGGACATCTTTTTTCTGCTTATTTAGAAAATAAAGATGTGAGAGTAGGTTAACAAAAACAAAAAACGCTTAATAAAATTATTAAGCGTTTTTTTATTGACGAAAATTTATAAATTTTTGACCGCACTTTATAGGAAATTATTTAGCCTGTTTCTTCGCTTTTTTCCATTTCCAAAATAGGTATAGAGCTAAAACACCAATTAGGATATAAATCACGAGTTGGCCTTTTTTAATTTGTTCGTGTAACCAATCTAAGTTTTTCGCACCAAATTCGCCAAGGTAAACCCAAATTGGTACAGAAATAATCGCGGCGCAGAAATCAATTAATACAAAGCGAGTGTAGCTAACGCGACGGGTAATGCCAGAAACCATATAAATTGGTGCGCGTAAGCCTGGTAAGAAACGGGCGACAAATAATACGCGGTTACCGTATTGGGCAAATTTTTCACGCACCATTTTCAGACGTTCTAAGGTGACTAGTTTGCGCATTGGGCGGAAACGAAGAATTCGAGTGCCGTAAATACGACCAAGCCAGTACATGGTTGAATCGCCGGCAAGTACGCCAATCATACTCACGACTAACATTAAGTGGGAATTGACGCTTTCAGGATAGAGGCCAGCAATCACACCGCCGGAGACAAGCGTGATATCTTCTGGAATGGGTACACCAAAGCCACAAATAATCAGAACAAATAGCACCGCCCAATAACCGTAATCGGTAAAAAAGCTGATAAGAAATTCCATTTGAAACCCACTTACAATCAGTTAGTTAAAATTAATTAAAAATTGGGATTTATTTTAATCGCTTTGCCTTGAAAAGCCTAGAAAAAATTTGCTGTGTAAATTTGCATTGTGGGGCTGAATATTTTATAATCCGTCGCTCTCAAAGTTTGTCTTTGAGCAAATTTAGGAAAATTGCTGGGTCGCCTGCAATTTTTTATTTTAAACTTTTAATCAAGAGAACATTAAAATGGCATTTAAATTTAACGCTGAAGTTCGTCAAGCGCAAGGTAAGAGTGCGAGCCGCCGCCTGCGTCACAACGGTCAAATCCCTGCAATCATTTATGGTGGCAGCGAAGCACCTGTTTCAATCATCTTAAATCACGATGAATTAAACAATGCACAAGCTCACGATTCTTTCTATAGCGATGTAATCACTTTAGTGGTTGAAGGTAAAGAAGTTGCAGTGAAAGTTCAAGCAATGCAACGTCACCCATTCAAACCAAAATTGGTTCACATTGACTTCAAACGTGCTTAATTTTTAGCTTGTAATAAGAACACCAATAATGTTGAATTATTGGTGTTTTTTCTTTTCGGGCAAAGTGCGGTCAAATTTGAAATCGTTTTAGGAGTATTTTCCAATGAAGATAGCCTTAGGCATTGAATATAACGGAAAACAATATTGTGGCTGGCAGCGACAAGAGAAAGTGCACAGTGTACAAGAAGAATTAGAAAAAGCGTTATCTTTCGTGGCAAATGAAAAAATTGAAGTGTTTTGTGCGGGCAGAACAGATTCTGGTGTTCATGGCACAGGACAAGTGGTGCATTTTGAAACTACAGCCGTTCGCTCCGAAAAAGCATGGGCATTTGGTACGAACGCGAATTTGCCTGATGACATTTCAGTGAGTTGGGCAAAAGTGGTGGATGATGAATTTCACGCCCGTTTTTCGGCAACCGCGCGTCGTTATCGTTATATCTTGTATTGCAATAAATTACGTTCAGCCATTTTGCCGGAAGGGATTACTCATTGCCATTTAGATTTAGACGAAAAGAAAATGCACCAAGCGGGGCAGTTCTTATTGGGTGAAAATGATTTTTCCTCTTTCCGCGCGGCACAATGTCAGTCGAATACCCCTTGGCGAAATGTGCATCATTTAAATGTGGTGCGAAAAGGGCAGTACATTATTGTGGATATTCAAGCTAATGCCTTTGTGCATCACATGGTGCGTAACATTGTAGGAAGCTTGATTGAAGTCGGTGCAGGCAATCAACCTGTTGAGTGGATGAAATGGTTGTTAGAGCAAAAAGATCGTAAATTGGCCGCGCCAACAGCGAAACCTGAAGGCTTATATTTAGTGAATGTCATTTACCCTGAAAAATTTGCGATTCCACAGAAAAATTTAGGGCCATTGTTTTTAGAAGATAATCTCATCTGACTAGCAAATTTCGCTAAATTATGATTAAATACGCAAACTTTTCTAGTTAATAAAAAAGGTAAAAAATGAGCTGGATTGATAGAATTTTTAGCAAAGGAACCTCTTCCTCTGCATCACGTAAAGCTAACGTACCAGAAGGGGTTTGGACAAAATGTACCTCTTGTGAACAAGTGCTTTACGGTGAAGAAGTAAAACGTAATTTATATGTTTGTCCAAAATGCGGTCATCATATGCGTATTGATGCTCGTGAGCGCCTTTTAGCCTTATTAGATGAAGGTTCAAGCCAAGAATTATCGGCTGATTTAGAACCAAAAGATATTCTTAAATTTAAAGATTTAAAAAAATATAAAGATCGTATTACTGCTGCACAAAAAGAAACCGGTGAAAAAGATGCGTTAATCACAATGACCGGTACCCTTTACAATATGCCTGTAGTTGTTGCCGCATCTAACTTCAGTTTCATGGGCGGTTCAATGGGCTCTGTTGTGGGTTCAAAATTTGTAAAAGCGGCAGAAAAAGCAATGGAATTAAATTGCCCATTTGTGTGTTTCTCTGCAAGTGGCGGTGCGCGTATGCAAGAAGCCCTTTTCTCACTCATGCAAATGGCGAAAACCAGTGCGGTATTAGCGAAAATGCGTGAAAAAGGTGTACCGTTTATTTCTGTATTAACGGATCCAACATTAGGTGGCGTTTCTGCAAGTTTTGCGATGTTAGGTGATGTGAACATTGCTGAACCAAAAGCATTAATCGGTTTTGCAGGCCCACGTGTTATCGAACAAACTGTACGTGAAAAATTACCGGAAGGTTTCCAACGTAGTGAATTCTTACTCGAGAAAGGGGCGATTGATATGATCGTGAAACGTTCAGAAATGCGTTCAACCCTTGGAAACCTTTTAAGCAAACTCACCAATCAACCTTCACCTTTTGTTGAAGTAGAAGTTGTTGAACATGAGTAATACAATGAATTTAAAAGCCACTTCGCCACTCGCTGAGTGGCTTTCTTATTTGGAAAACAGTCACTTTAAAGCCATTGATTTAGGGCTAGATCGTATTAAATCGGTGGCAGAAGAATTGGATCTTTTGAATCCCGCACCTTATGTGATCACGGTGGGGGGAACAAATGGTAAAGGCACAACGTGCCGTTTGCTTGAAACCATTTTGTTAAATCACGGCTTGCGTGTGGGTGTGTATTCCTCACCTCATTTATTGCGTTATAACGAACGTGTTCGTATTCAAAATCAAGACTTGCCAGATGAAATGCATACCGCTTCTTTTGATTTTATCGAAAAGAATAAAACGCAGTCTCTCACTTATTTTGAATTTAGCACCTTATCAGCGCTGCATTTATTTAAACAAGCGAAGCTTGATGTCGTCATTCTTGAAGTAGGACTTGGCGGGCGTTTGGATGCAACGAATATTGTAGATAATGACCTGGCAGTTATCACCAGTATTGATATTGATCATACGGATTTTCTTGGGTCAACTCGCGAAGAAATTAGCTTTGAGAAAGCGGGGATTTTCCGTGCGAATAAACCGGTTGTAATTGGCGAACCAAATGTTCCGCAACCTATGTTAGAACAAGCGGAGAAATTACATTGCCACGTTTCACGCCGAGATGTCACTTGGTCGTTTAAAGCTAATGAACAAACTTGGATGTGGCAGAGTAATAAAGTGCGGTTAGAAAATCTGCCGTTTTGCCAAATTCCATTAGCTAATGCGGCAACCGCTTTGGCTGCTATTGAACAGCTGCCTTTTGATATTTCTGTTGAGACCATCAAACGTTCATTAATTGAAGTGGAATTGGTGGGTCGTTTCCAACAATTAAAAGGTAATCAATTAGAAAAGCTAGCAGGACGCTTGAATGTCTCCTATTTACAGTTGCCAAAAGTGATCATTGATGTTGGGCATAATCCTCATGCGGCAAAATATTTAGCTGAAAAATTGACCGCACTTAAGACACAAATTTCAGGTTGCATCATTGCTGTTTGTGGTATGTTGAAAGATAAAGATGCCGAGTCGGTGTTTACCCAACTGATACCCGTTATTGATCAATGGCATTGTGTAACATTAGGCGGTTACCGTGGTCAATCAGGTGATGACTTAAATGCAAAATTAACATCAGTTTATTCATCAGCAAAAAGTGTTTCTGAAGATTCTGTTATTGAAGGGGTTCAAAGTGCGATTAAAAATGCAGATAAAAATGATATTGTGCTGGTATTTGGATCTTTCCACACCGTAGGGGAATTTTTAGAATATTTAGCTTAATGGATATAATAAAGGCTGGTTTTGACCAGCCTTTTGTTTTTAAAGTATTTTGTGAAAGTAATCACTTAATTCTGAGTATTGGAATGTAAATCCGCAATCTAACAAATGTTTTGGATAGGCATTTTGGCTATCTAAAAGAATGCAAGCACGCTCACCTAGAATAGTAGTTAATAAAAATTGAGGTACTTGAGCAAAACAAGGTCGATGTAATGCTTGACCTAATAATTGGTTAAAGGTCTTATTTTTAACTGGATGTGGTGCAGTAAAATTAAATGCCCCTTCGCAAGCGTTATGATCAAGTAAAAAGAGCAGGCCTTTTACCATATCCTCTAACGCTATCCAGCTCCAATATTGCTCACCATTCCCTAATTTTCCGCCTAGTCCAAAGCGATAGAGCGGTAGAATTTTAGCAAAAGCCCCACCTTTTGGAGAAAGCACTAATCCGGTTCTCACTAAACAGACTCTTGCATTGGCTTGTTGTGCTGCATTTTCCCAATCAATACAAAGCTGTGCGGTAAATTGAGTACTTGGATTTGTGTGTTCAGTGATCTGCTCGTCACCACAGTTTCCATAAATACCGGTTGCAGAACCTGAAATCAAGACTGGGGGATGTTCACTTTGGTTAATAAATTGAACAATCTGCTGTGTTAAATCAATGCGGCTATGACGCAGTTTTTCTTTTTGTTGAACTGTCCATTTTTTATCGAAGATTGGCTCACCGGCAAGATTAATAACTGCATCAAAGGTATTCAAGTCTTTGAGTGCTGAAAGTGCGGTCAAAAATTGCGGTGTTTTTTCAGGAAAAGCGGCTTGAGCTTTTTCAATAGAGCGAGTTAATACTGTAACACTATCGCCACGAGACAGTAGTGCCGTAACTAAGGCTTTTCCAACAAATCCAGTTCCACCGGTTACTAAGATATTCATTATAAGCTGCTTTCAAAGAGCGCTTGAATTTGTGCTAAAAGCGCTTTAATTGTTGTATTTTTGGTTGGAGTTACAAAAATAGTGTCATCTCCCGCAATCGTACCCAAAATGCCTTCAGGTTTACCAATGGAGTCCAATAAACGGGCAATTAACTGTGCCGCACCGGGAGAGGTTTTAATGACGATAACGAAATCATTGTGATCAATATCCAAAACCAGATTTTTTAATGGGCTGCTAGTAGCGGGGACGCTTAATTCACTTGGTAAGCAATACACCATTTCCATTTTCGTATTTCTTGCACGAACTGCACCAAATTTACTTAGCATGCGTGAAACTTTAGATTGATTAATGGTTTGGAATCCTTGATTCTTTAAGGCTTCAACAATTTCACTTTGAGAAGCAAATCGTTCTTGATTGAGCAGCTCTTTAAATGCTTTAGTTAATTGATCTGACATAGATATTCTCATATAGGGGAATTTGCATAAGAATTGCATAAAAATTCATTTTAGGCAATTAAAATAAACCTGTCATTTGAAAAGTTTGAACTAGATCTCATAATTGAATTTCTCTGTTTGTAATTTATTAATGAAAACCTTAAAATCCTACCTAGTTAGGATTAATTAATACATGAGGAGTATTTTATGAAAGTTGCAGTATTAGGCGCAGCAGGCGGTATTGGTCAAGCATTAGCCTTATTACTTAAATTACAATTACCCGCTGAAAGTGAATTAGCACTGTATGATATTGCACCAGTGACACCAGGTGTGGCCAAAGATGTGAGTCATATTCCGACAGCGGTTAAAGTAGAAGGTTTTGCAGGAGAAGATCCAACGCCTGCACTTAAAGGTGCTGATGTCGTTTTAATTTCTGCAGGGGTAGCTCGTAAACCGGGCATGGATCGTTCAGATCTTTTCAATATCAATGCAGGTATCGTGCGTAACTTAATTGAACATGTTGCAAAAACTTGTCCAAAAGCTTGTGTAGGTATTATCACCAACCCTGTGAACACGACTGTTGCGATTGCTGCAGAAGTATTGAAAAAAGCGGGTGTTTACGACAAACGTAAATTATTCGGTGTCACCACTTTAGACGTGTTACGTTCTGAAACATTTGTATCTGAATTAAAAGGCTTAAATGTTTCTCGTACAAGCGTACCAGTTATTGGGGGACACTCAGGTGTGACGATTCTTCCATTACTTTCACAAGTTCAATACGCTGAGTGGAAAGAAGAGGAAATTGCACCATTAACAAAACGTATCCAAAATGCAGGCACTGAAGTGGTTGAAGCAAAAGCAGGTGGCGGTTCTGCAACACTTTCTATGGCTCAAGCCGCAGCACGTTTTGCTCGTTCATTAGTGAAAGGCTTAAGTGGTGAAACTGTGGTTGAATGTACTTATGTAGAAGGTGACGGTAAATATGCACGTTTCTTTGCTCAACCAGTACGTTTAGGTAAAGAAGGTGTAGAAGAAATTTTACCAATCGGTACCTTAAGCAAATTTGAACAAGAAGCTTTAGAAGCAATGTTACCAACATTGCGTGCAGATATTGAATTAGGCGAAAAATTTATTAACGGTTAATTTAATGCTATTTATAGAGAAGAGGAGCTGTATGCTCCTCTTTTTTTATATGAAAACGATTAAACATAAAAAAGTGAAGAAAAAGCGTGATTTAGCTCACAAATTTGAACATTGCTATTTGCAATATAAAGGACTTTGCCGTATTCTTAAATCACTAAAAATAAGTGCTATTTTTAAATAGCCGACATCTATTTTGCTTTCCGAGTAGTGCCCCAGTGGGGCACTTTTTTTTGCCTTATTTTTAGTTGAAGCATAAAAAAGTGCGGTCAAAAAACATTGGATTTTCTGACCGCACTTTTAAAATGAATGCTAAGCGAAAGAATTATTCAAACATTGCTGAAATAGATTCTTCATTGCTGATACGACGAATTGCTTCAGCAAGCATAGTTGAAAGAGTCAGCACGCGTACTTTACCAAGTGCTTTCATTTCAGGTGAAAGTGGAACAGTATCCGTTACCACGATTTCATCAATGGCATCGCTTGCTAAATGTTGTGCAGCTGCGCCAGAGAATACGGCGTGAGTTGCGTAAGCAAATACGCGTTTTGCACCGCGTTCTTTTAATGCTTCAGCCGCTTTACATAATGTACCACCTGTATCAATCATATCATCCACAAGGATACAATCACGATCTGCAACATCCCCGATAATATGCATAACTTGTGATACGTTTGCGCGTGGACGACGTTTATCGATAATCGCCATTTCGGTATCATTTAATAATTTCGCAACTGCACGAGCACGAACAACACCACCGATATCTGGAGAAACAACGATAGGATTGACAAGATCCGTTTTCTTCAAGATGTCATCAAGTAAAACGGGTGAACCGAATACGTTATCAACAGGTACATCAAAGAAACCTTGGATTTGCTCTGCGTGTAAGTCACAAGTTAATAAGCGGTCAATCCCTACAGTTGAAAGTAAATCTGCCACCACTTTTGCAGTGATTGGAACACGAGCAGAACGCACACGACGATCTTGACGAGCATAACCAAAATAAGGAACAACGGCAGTAATACGGCCGGCAGATGCACGACGTAAAGCATCAACCATTACAATCAATTCCATCAGGTTGTCATTCGTTGGTGCACAAGTAGATTGGATAATAAACACGTCTGCACCACGCACATTTTCATTAATTTGCACTTGGATTTCACCATCGCTAAAGCGTCCAACAGTGGCATCGCCTAATGAAATGTAAAGACGTTCAGAAATCTTTTTCGCTAGCTCAGGCGTAGCATTTCCAGCAAAGAGTTTAATGTCTGGCATTTTATATAACCTCAGGTTGAGTGTAGATAGATTGGTTGGTCGAGAGTTGTTTCAACATCACATGTAATGGTGAAACGTTTAATCCTTTAGCAACAAAGCCGAAAAATTCCTTCGGTTTTTGTTGGAAAACAGCTTGTGCTGATTTTTCATCATCAAATTCAGCAAAAACGCAAGCCCCGGTTCCGGTTAATCTGGCTGGTGCATATTGTAGCAACCATAGTAGGGCTTTTTCAACTTCAGGATATTGAGTTCGCACGACTTTTTCGCAATCGTTTGCAAACGGTTGATTCAAAAGTTCGGCAAGGGATCTTTTTTCTGTATTGCGAGACAAATCGGGATCACTAAAGACCACTGCAGTAGAAATCGCAGTCTCGGGTTTTAGTACCACATAATATTTTTCTTGTGGTTCACAGTATTGGATTTTTTCACCTACACCTTCTGCAAAAGCGGCTTGGCCATGAACAAAGATGGGCACATCAGCTCCGAGTTTTAGCCCAAGCTCAGCAAGTTCATCAATGGATAAATGGGTTTGCCATAAATAGTTTAAAGCAAGGAGAGTCGTCGCCGCATTGGATGAACCGCCACCAATACCACCGCCCATTGGCAGAATTTTATCTAAATGAATGGATGCACCGAGCGTACAGCCTGTTTTTTCTTGTAATAGTGTGGCAGCTCGATAGATTAAATTTTGTTCTAGAGGTAAGCCTGGAATTTCTGGTGTGATGTGGATTTGTTTATCTTGGCGAATATCAATGGTGAGCCAATCGCCAAAATCAAGAAATTGGAAAAGCGTTTGTAATTCGTGGTAGCCGTTTGGCAGTTTACCGTTTATATAGAGAAATAAATTGAGTTTTGCGGGGCTTGGAAAGCGGTTAGGCTTTCCAAGAGAAGTTGAAAGTGCGGTTGAAAAGTAATGTGTTTTCATTAGAACGCCCATTCATCCACACGAATTTTTAGGGTTTGCGATGTACTTTTGTTCTTTAACAGAATATTTTCAGGCATCGAATTATCTGCATGATAACTTAAGTAATCGGCTGTCCACATCGATCCATCAAGTGGGTAGCTAAATTCGGATAAAAGATGATTCGTTCCAACTTGGTAATCTGCATTATCAGCTGGCTGACCTTTTAAGCAATAAGATAAATGCTCTAATGGCACATCCATTCCGATGATTTCGCGTAACAATAATTTGGCATTTTTATCAGATTGTTGGTTGCCTTTATTATCTGAAATCGTCATACCGTTTGGATGCATTTCCATAGTTAGCGTTGTTTTGCTAATCAGAGAATAAAGTTTTAACTTATAGGCTTTCGGGTTTTGATATTGCCATTCAAAGCGACTCGAAAAACGCTCTTGTGGACTGATGTAACCAATTTGTCCTTTGGTGCTATAAGATTGAATTTGTTTGATTTTTTTGAGGTGTTGTTGCCACGTAATATCGTTTTTATCGATATGTTGAACATCGGTTGGGCGCTCTGCATCAAGAGTACAAGCAGATAAGATCACACTTGCAAATACAGGTGCTAGAAGAGATTTTAATAATTTCATAACAAAATATTTACTAAAAAATTGCACATATTGTAAGGGTTAGTTTACTTTTAGTAAAGCTGGATTAAGCATTTAAGCGTGTTTTCTCCGCTTTCACCGCGGCAATTCTTCGACGCGTTAATTCATCTCGAATACCTTGTTTTTCAAAACCATCTGCAATGACTTGCTGTACATCAACAGCAAGGGCAGCTTGATAAAGCGCTTTGAGATAATCAATTTGCGGATATTCTTTATTTTCAAAGCCCGTTCGCCCGCGAGTATCAGATAAACATACTAATAGAAATTCTTCGAAGCGCTGAGGTTTACGCCAAATATCAAACGTATTAAAGAGTTTTACCACTGTTTCAGGGCGAAGTTCTAAGGCTTTATGCACATGCGTGTGATATTCACAAGTTAATTCGGCTAATTCTTGAATATAATTAGGCACTCTAAGGCGTTTGCATAATGAGCGAGTTGGTTTAATCCCCGCTTTTTCATGACCATGATGACTTGGCCACATTTCTTTTGGTGTAAGGGCTTTTCCAAGATCATGACAAATCGCTGCAAAACGAACCGCACTTTTATTCAAATTGGTATTTTCTGTGAGTTTAACCGATTGCTGCAATACGAGCATGGTATGAATAAAGCTGTCAATTTCAGGATGGTATTTGACCGGGTTCGATACACCGTCTAAGGCGGCAATTTCAGGGAAAAGTATTTTGAGTGCGCCGACTTGATGTAGCGTTTCAAAATAAATTTCAGGATGCGGTTCGTTTAATGCTTTTTCTGTTTCCATCCAAACTCGCTCAGCCGTTAGGTGGGTGAGTTCACCTTGTTCAGTGAGTTCAGTCATTAATTTAAGGGTTTCTTCGGCAATAGAAAAACCTAAATGATGAAAGCGAGCCGCAAAGCGTGCAACACGTAATACACGCAAAGGATCTTCAGCAAAAGCAGGTGAAATATGACGTAAAATACGTTGATGAATATCCTCTACACCATGATAAGGATCGTGTAGCTTGCCATCTTTGTCTTGGGCAATAGCATTGATAGTAAGGTCTCGGCGAATTAAATCTTGTTCAAGCGTAATCTCATCTGAAAAATCACAAATAAATCCGGTGTAACCTTTACCTGATTTTCGTTCTGTACGAGCAAGTGCATATTCTTCATGGTTTTCAGGATTGAGAAAAACGGGGAAGTCTTTGCCAACTTGTTGGTAACCTTGAGCTAACAACATTTCTGGTGTAGCGCCCACGACAACCCAGTCACGATCTTTAATCGGCAAACCTAAAAGTTGATCACGTACTGCACCGCCGACAAGATAAATTTCCATTTTGCTCTCCCGTCAAAATATAAAGAAAAGGTAGGCAAATGCCTACCTCAATGATGAATCATTACCAGCTATCACGGCGTTTACGTCTAGGTAAAATGTGAGGTAACACGAGACCGATTAACAAACCTACGCCCAACACAGACCCGCCATAAATAAACCATTGAATCGCAATTTCACGTTTATTGGCATCAAGCATCGCTTCTAAATCACGATTTTTATTTTTCGTCATTTCTAATTCACGTTTAAGTTGTGAATTTTGCTCAAGCAATTCACTGCTTTGTTGTTCAGCTTGTTTACTACGGCGTTGAATTTCGTTTGTACGTTGTTGCCAATCTGAATCGACGCGATTCAGTTTTAACGTTAATTCTTGTACCTGTGCTTTTAATTTTGGATTTTCTTCACGGCTACTTGGTGTAGTACTTAGTTCAGAAGTTAAAATCCAAGCTTCACGATTTTTATTATCACGAATTAGGGTGTATTTTCCTTGTTGTTCCAAGACTGTTACCGCTTCGCCAGATTGGATTGCACCCGCGATCTTAAATTGATCACCTGCACCACGACGTAAATAGGTGTTCAGATTTTCTGTCACATATTGCGTTTCAGCTTGTACTGTTCCAATGGTTGAGCCCAATAGAACACAAGAAAATAAAAGTTTACTCACTTTTGACATAATACTTCCTAGATTCATGAACAAAGTGCGGTTAGAAAATGAAACAAACCGCACTTATAATAATTATACTAGTGGAAAACCGTGCGAAGGATGTAGAAAATCACAATCGCAAAGAATGCACCAGCAGGTAACGTCACAACCCATGAACTAATGATGTTACGGATAACCGTCAAGTTAAGCGCCGCAATACCACGTGCGAAACCGATACCTAAGATTGCACCCACTAAAGTTTGTGTGGTAGAGATTGGTAAACCTGTACCAGATGCCACAACAACAGTCATCGCCGTTGCAAATTGTGCAGCAAAACCACGACTTGGGGTTAAATCTGTAATTCCTGACCCTACGGTTGCCATCACTTTTTGTCCCATTGCGATAAGACCAACAGCGATACCTAATGCACCTAAAGGTAAAATCCACCAAGCTAAATCACCACCACTCAGGATTTTCCCGCCATTTTGCACGATTGATACCACAGAAGAAAGCGGACCAATTGCATTGGCTACGTCATTAGAACCATGTGCGAACGCCATAGCACAAGCGGTTAAAAGCATTAAGATACTAAAAATCTTTTCTACTGATCCGAACGATCCTTTTCTTGCTTTTGCTGTAAATGCTTTGCTGCGGAAGTAGAAATGGCAGAAAATCATACCAACAATACTGATAAGCAATGAAATAATGAGCGTTTCATTGTTGGAAAGATTTAAACCAACGTGTTTTAAACCTTTTGCCATGGTAACGATACAAAGTACGAATACGGTAATCGCCATGTAGTAAGGCCCGTATTTTTGTGCGTTTTTCAGCGGTTCTTCTGTATCGAAAATGAGTTTCTGGATACTTGCAAAGATGGTATAAGCTAAAAGTCCTGCGATCACTGGGGTGATAAACCAGCTTCCAACGATCCCACCGATAGTAGACCAGTCGACAGAACTTGGACCAATCGTAATACAAGCAAAACCAATTAAAGCCCCAATGATGGTGTGAGTACCTGAAACAGGCCAACCCATTTTAGTAGCGATAAATAACCAAGCTCCTGATGCAAAGAGAGCAGAAAGCATTCCCAATGCCAATACGTCTGGCATTTCGACAAATTGAGTGGGGTCGATCACACCACTTTTGATGGTTTCTGTTACTTCACCACCGGCTAAATAAGCCCCGGCAGATTCAAAAATAAGGGCAATAATAATTGCTTGTTTGGCTGTAATGGTACCAGAACCAACCGAGGTACCCATTGAGTTTGATACGTCGTTGGCACCAATACCAAATGCCATAAAAAAACCGAATACCGCGGTAATTAAGACTAACCACGAACCGTATGCATTAATAATTTCCATAGTGATTTCCTATGTTGTAGTTAATGTCGTCAAAATTAGGAACGGGCTAGCATTAATTCAATGCGAGATCCTACACGTTGAGCTTGATCGGCTAATACGCCCACCCATTCGATGATTTTGTATAAGAACATCACATCGATAGGGTTATAACGACTTTCAATCGTGTAGAGCATTTTGCGTAATTTAATTTGCATTTGATCCGTATCATCTTCAATGCTGTCTAGCTCTTGAATCATATGGTTCACTAACTTTAATTCACGGCCTTTAAAACCGGTTTCAAGTAGTTTATCCATTTCTTCAATCACTAAATGAGCTTGATGAATAGAATCTAAACTACGTTGAACATAATGCAAAAATTCTTCCTGCATTTCTTCAGGAATACCAAATTGGCGACCAATCATGCGGCCAGCAATATCTTTAGCATAGTTAGCTAATTTGTCTTGTTGGGTGACTAATTCGAGTAAATCGGTACGATCAATGGGTAAAAATAAACCGCGAGGCAATTTCAAACGGATTTCGCGTTTTAGACTATCCGCTTCACGTTCACATTGAGAAATGTCTAGACGTGTTTTTTCTGCATCATCCCATTGTTTTACAAAGGTATGTTGGAAGAATGGAATTAATAAATCACAACATTCAGTCACTTTGTCAGAATGTTTCTGCAGTGGTTTTAAAGGAGAATGGGCAAATAATCCGAGAATATTATTCATTGCCATAGGTGTTTTACTCCATAACAAGGGTTAAAATTTCGGTTGCATATTACCTGATTTTATAAGGAAATACACGAAAAAGATCTTGATTTGTATAAAATTATCTGTATATTTAAACAGTTAAAAGTGATAAGGAAAAATAAAATGAGTAATGAAGTTGAATTAAAGCTTGCTGTCACCCCTGACGCCTTCGATATCTTAAAAACACACCTCAATCAATTCAATATCTTAGAGCAAAATACGATCTTTCTAGGAAATACTTATTTCGATTATCCAGATCATTTTTTGGCACAACAAAAAATGGGATTGCGTGTTCGTCGAGAAAATAATGATTTCACACTTACCTTAAAAACTGACGGAAAAGTGGTTGGTGGGTTGCATAGTCGTCCAGAATACAATTTATCTATACCTGATAATTCCGTACCCACAACGGAACAATTAACCTCATTGTATCCATTTGAAAGCTTGCCTTCCGCTACATTACAACCAATTTTCTCAACAGATTTTAACCGCACTTTTTGGTTAATTGCGTTTGGTGTATCAAAAATTGAAGTGGCCTTTGATCAAGGAAAAATTTTATCAGGGGAAAAAATACAGCCTATTTGTGAAATTGAATTTGAATTAAAAGAAGGGCTCGTTTCAGATCTTTTCCATTTTGTCTCACTTTTACCTTTTGAACAGGATGTCTATTTTAGCTCAGCAAGCAAAGCAAAACGCGGCTATCAATTAGGCAGTAAACCACTTCTGATTGATTGGTTAAATAAATGGCGGGATTTCTTAAAAGAAGAACGAGAGGGAAATGCGGTTGATTCTCGCGAACGATTAAGTGCAGTCATGAAAATGGAGCAGCAATTGATTGAGGAAACTCTTTCATTCCCAACGGATGTGTTTGCTTTTGATTTTATGAAAACCGTTGAACGTGTCGGCGCATTTTTCAATCTTTATCATTATTATGATGACAACAAAGCCTTGTTTGAAAAACTGGAAGAAAATCGATCAGCTGAGTTATTAGCAAGTAATCAATTTTTCCTTAATGAAATAAAAGGCTTGATTACCTTTCATAGCGAAACAAAAGATAATTTTCAAACTATTGAGAGGTTAAAAGCGTTATTAAAGAGCCGTGCGTATTTTGAAAGAATGCTTGGCTTAATGATGTTGATGGCGTAAAACGGGTTCTCGAAAGGATAATAAAAATGGCTAAAGCCCCGAAAACAGCTTATGTATGTAACGATTGTGGTGCGGAGTTTTCGCGCTGGCAAGGGCAATGTTCAGCCTGTAAAGCGTGGAATACGATTAGTGAAGTACGGTTAATTTCAGCCTCAAATTCCACAAAAAATGATCGTTTTAGTGGTTATGCAGGAGAAACTCGTGCAAAAATCCAAACACTTTCTGAAATTAGCTTACAAGAGACACCGCGTTTCACCAGTGGATTTAAAGAATTAGATCGAGTATTAGGTGGCGGGATTGTGCCGGGGAGTGCTATTTTAATTGGTGGGCATCCTGGTGCAGGGAAAAGTACCTTGTTACTTCAAGTCATGTGCGGATTAGCGAAAAATATGACCGCACTTTATGTAACAGGGGAAGAGTCACTTCAACAAGTGGCTATGCGAGCTAATCGCTTAAATCTGCCGACAGATAAATTAAATATGTTATCTGAAACCTCAGTTGAGCAAATTTGTAATTTGGCGGATCAACTAAAACCGCAAATTATCGTAGTAGACTCGATTCAGGTTATGCATCTTTCAGATATTCAATCCTCTCCAGGAAGTGTGGCACAAGTGCGTGAATGTGCCTCTTTTCTTACTCGTTATGCGAAAACCCGACAGGTCGCCATCATTATGGTTGGGCATGTCACCAAAGACGGTACCCTTGCTGGTCCGAAAGTATTGGAACATGCCATTGACTGTTCGTTATTGCTGGAAGGAGAGGCTGATTCCCGTTTCCGTACGTTACGTAGTCATAAAAACCGTTTTGGCGCAGTGAATGAGCTAGGGGTATTCGGTATGACAGAGCAAGGATTGCGCGAAGTGAAAAATCCATCGGCAATTTTCTTAAGTCGTGGAGATGAACAAACGCCTGGTAGCTCGGTAATGGTTCTTTGGGAAGGAACGCGTCCGCTTTTGGTGGAAATTCAAGCGTTGGTGGATCATTCCATGCTCGCTAACCCGCGTCGTGTGGCGGTAGGGCTAGAACAAAATCGTTTAGCTTTATTGCTTGCGGTACTACATCGCCATGGTGGGCTACAAATGTCGGATCAAGATGTTTTTGTGAATGTCGTTGGCGGTGTAAAAGTCGGGGAAACAGGGGCGGATCTTGCATTATTGCTTGCATTAATTTCGAGTTTCCGTAATCGACCGTTACCACAAGATTTAGTTGTCTTTGGTGAAGTGGGGCTAGCCGGTGAAATTCGACCGGTAACCAGTGGTCAAGAACGCATTAGTGAAGCCGCAAAGCATGGTTTTAAACGCGCGATCGTCCCTTTTGCCAATAAGCCGAAAAGTGCGGTTGAAAATATGGAAGTTTTTACGGTGAAAAAACTCGCTGATGCACTAGCCATTTTGGATAATTTCTAAAAAAACGTTGTCCTATTGTTGTCTGATTACTGAAAGTTTTTGATAAATTAGATAGAATATGCGCCGCACATAAGGAAAGGTTATGGAAAAGAAATTAAATAAAGCGTTGGATAGCATTGATATCAAAATCTTAAATGAATTACAACGCAACGGTAAAATCTCTAATATCGATTTATCAAAGAAAGTGGGGTTATCGCCAACGCCTTGTTTAGAAAGGGTAAAACGCTTAGAAAAACAAGGTGTGATTATGGGATATCGGGCGCTATTAAATCCTGAATTACTGGATGCGCCTTTATTGGTGATCGTTGAAATTACGCTTGTGCGTGGTAAACCGGATGTTTTCGAAGAGTTTAATGCTGCGATTCAAGCGCTTGATGAAATTCTCGAATGTCATTTGGTATCAGGTGATTTCGATTATTTACTCAAAACACGTGTAGCAGATATGGCGGCATATCGAAAATTATTAGGTACCACATTATTGCGCTTACCCGGTGTGAATGACACCCGAACTTATGTCGTCATGGAAGAAGTGAAACAAACTAATTATCTCGTATTAAAATAAAAATGATTAAACGAATTACAAAACGATTTACACCGAAACAATATTTAGCAGAATTATTACTCGGATTGACCGCACTTTTAGGTTTATATTTAATCGTGGCATGGTCAAGCTATACGCCATTAGATAACTCTTGGTCTACAGCAAGTTTTCAAACTGAAACCATCAATAAAGCCGGTGCTTTTGGTGCTTGGTTAATCGATGCGTTTTTTGTTTTTCTCGGCTATGTCGGTCATCTCATTCCGTTTGTCATTTTTATCGTACCCATTTATTTACTGAAAACCAAAGCGGTTCATTCTCTCTCGGCAACTCGCATTGCATTACGTTCCTTTGGCTTTATTGCTCTCATCGTTGGTTTAACCATGATGGCCACATTGTTGCTTTCAAATACGAACTACTATTTAGCTGGCGGCGTGTTTGGTGGCAGCTTAGTGGTGAATTTATACCCTACACTCGGTAAGTTTGGCTGTATTTTAGTCGGCTTTATCTGTGCAGTTGTAGGCTTTATTTTCTGTTCCGGTGCATCATTAATTCGTTTAATTGTGAAATTCTATCATTGGTTAACGATGAAAAATCAACCGGCAGAAGAAGAGCAGGCAGAGCATACTTCTGTGGATGATCTTGAACAAATTGTGATTGAAGCACCTCAACAACTCGCTTTTTCAGATTCTCAATTGGAAACTGAATCTACAGAAAATGAGAAAGAGGAGACGACTGAGAATACCTTTGTTAAGCCTGAACAGCTAATTAATATCAGTGGGTTATCCTCACCAAGTGCTTCAGAGCCTGCAGATGTTGAAAAATTAGAAGATAAGTTTAAAGGCTTCACTGTTGAATCTGACAATTTACCGAATGTATCTATTTCTGCTACTTCTTCCGTTGAATTACCGACAAAAGAAGATTTTTCAGCCACATGGAAAAATCCGCAAGTGAATCATCAAAGTGTGGATGAGTCAGATGATATTTTTGAAGAAAATGTGATGCCAAAAGTGTCACTTAAAACACCTGAAAATACAACCGCACTTTATCCAACTTATGATGAGTCTTTAGAATCAGAAAATGATGGTTTAGAAGATGAATTAGCGCGTCAGTTTGCTGCACAAGAGCAAGCACGTATACAAGAAATGGAAGTACGTGCAAAAGCCTCAAATGCTGAAGATGCATTGAAAGTGATCTTAAATGAACCGGCAGTTTCAGCACCTAAAGAACGTGAAATTCATATTGAGAATGCAACTGAAACCACTTATAAGCCGTATTCTGATACGCTTATTCACCCCGCATTCCAACAACCAACGAATAAACGTGAAAAACCGACGACGCCATTGCCAAGTTTAGATTTACTTGAGCATCGTCCAACGCAGGCTCAAGACATTACGCGTGAAGAAATTTTAGACACATCCGCTCGTATAGAACAACAATTAAAGAATTTTAATGTCAAAGCTACGGTACAAGATGTGTTAGTAGGGCCAGTGGTCACTCGATATGAGCTTGAATTACAGCCAGGTGTAAAAGCATCAAAAGTCACCAGTATTGATACCGATTTAGCTCGTGCGTTGATGTTCCGCGCGATCCGTGTGGCAGAAGTGATTCCAGGTAAACCTTATATTGGTATTGAAACACCGAATGCTCACCGTCAAATGGTGCCATTACGTGATGTACTCGATAGCAATGAGTTCCGTTCATCAACATCATTGCTTTCAATGGCTTTAGGTAAAGATATTAGCGGAAAACCTGTTGTAGTTGATTTGGCTAAAATGCCTCACTTGCTTGTGGCAGGTTCAACAGGTTCGGGTAAGTCTGTTGGTGTGAACACCATGATTTTAAGTTTGCTTTTCCGCGTAACACCAGATCAAGTGAAATTTATTATGATTGACCCGAAAGTGGTTGAGCTTTCTATCTATAACGATATCCCACACTTGCTTACCCCAGTGGTGACGGATATGAAAAAAGCGGCAAATGCACTGCGTTGGTGCGTAGAAGAAATGGAACGTCGCTATCAATTATTGTCCGCCTTACGTGTGCGTAACATTGAAGGATATAACGAAAAAATTGAAGAATATGAAAAACTCAATATGCCAATTCCAAACCCAATTTGGAAGCCAGGCGATACAATGGATAAGATGCCGCCTCCATTAGAAAAATTGAGTTATATTGTTGTGATCGTTGATGAGTTTGCGGACTTAATGATGGTTGCGGGTAAACAAATTGAAGAGTTAATTGCGCGCTTAGCACAAAAAGCTCGTGCAATTGGTATTCACTTGATTTTAGCCACACAACGCCCATCAGTAGATGTGATTACCGGTTTGATTAAGGCTAACATTCCAAGTCGTATCGCCTTTACTGTAGCAAGTAAAATTGACTCTAGAACGATTCTGGATCAGGGCGGTGCAGAGGCCTTATTGGGTCGTGGTGACATGTTATATTCAGGTCAAGGTTCTTCGGATCTCGTTCGTGTACACGGTGCCTTTATGAGTGATGATGAGGTGGCGCGTGTGGCAGATGATTGGCGTGCACGTGGTAAACCAAATTATATCGATGGTATTTTAGACGGCGCGGATGATGAAGACTCAGGTGAAAAATCAACTGCAAGTAGTGGCGATCTTGATGCATTATTTGATGACGTCGTTGAGTTTGTCTTAAGCACAGGCAATACATCAACTTCTTATGTTCAACGTAAATTTAGTGTTGGGTTTAACCGAGCAGCTCGAATTATGGATCAGCTGGAAGAACAAGGCATTTTAGGCCCAATGAAAAATGGAAAACGAGAAATTTTGGCTCGACGTTCCGAATATTAATTCTCTTAAGTTTCACTTTACAAAAAGGAAAGTAGAATGAAAAAAATATTATTAAAAATGACCGCACTTACAGCACTTTTAAGCGCAAGTAGTTTTGCTTTTGCCGATGCGGCAGATGAGCTGCAAAATCGCTTAAATCAAGTGACAGTATTGAGTGCTGATTTTGCTCAAACGGTGACGTCTGTTGGCGGTAAAAACGTTCAACAAGGAAGTGGAAAACTTCAAATTAAACGTCCAAATCTTTTCCGTATGGATACCAAATCACCGCAAGAAACACAAATTATTGCAGATGGTAAAACCCTTTGGTATTACGATCCATTCGTGCAACAAGTTACCGCTCAATGGGTGAAAGACGCGGTAAATAATACCCCTTTCGTGCTTTTAACCAGTAACGATAAAAGCCACTGGAATCAGTATTCAGTGACTCAGAATGCAGATACCTTTGTGCTAAAACCAAAGGCAAAAAATAGCAATATTAAACAGTTTGATATTCGTGTAGATGCAAATGGTGTATTAAAGAATTTCAGTACTACCGAGAAAGATGGTCAAACCAATCTTTATGTACTACGTAATATCACAAATCAAACCTTAGCTGATAGCTTATTCCAATTTAGCGTACCGAAAGGCGTGGAATTGGATGACCAACGTAAAGGTAAAAAATAATCCATAAGGTGTGAATGATAATCTTCACACCTTTTGCTTATTAAGGAAAGAATATGTCTAATCTTAATTTTGATTTTGCTGAAAATGACTTTCGCCCTTTAGCTGCCCGTATGCGTCCAACAAATTTGGAACAATATTATGGGCAGACGCATTTAATTGGGGAAGGAAAGCCGCTTCGTAAAGCAATTCAAGCAGGACATGTTCATTCTATGATTCTGTGGGGACCACCGGGTACAGGTAAAACAACACTGGCAGAAATTATAGCTCATCGTATTAATGCAGAAGTTGAACGAATTTCAGCGGTGACAAGCGGTGTGAAAGAAATTCGAGAATCAATTGAGCGCGCGAAACAAAATCGACTTGCAGATCGTCAAACCATTTTATTTGTGGATGAAGTGCATCGCTTTAACAAAAGCCAACAAGATGCGTTTTTGCCACATATCGAAGATGGTACGATTATTTTTATTGGTGCCACAACAGAAAATCCGTCCTTTGAATTAAATAATGCATTACTTTCTCGCGCGAGAGTTTACCTCCTTAAGTCATTGACAGTTGGTGAAATCGAACAAGTTCTACAACAGGCCATTTCTGATCCTGAGCGAGGATTAGGTAAAGAGCGGTTAATTTTAGAAGATGATTTACTACAGGTATTAGCCGAATATGTGAATGGTGATGCTCGCCTGGCTTTAAACTGCCTTGAATTGATGGTGGATATGGCTTCTGAAACTGAAAACGGTAAAAAATTAGAGCGCACTTTGTTGAAAGAAGTATTAGGTGAACGACAAGCTCGTTTTGATAAACAAGGCGATCGCTTTTATGATTTGATTTCTGCTTTACATAAATCTATTCGAGGCTCCGCAGCAGATGCTGCGCTTTATTGGTATGCGCGAATTATCACGGCAGGGGGCGATCCTCTTTATGTTGCACGACGTTTATTAGCGATAGCCTCAGAAGATGTGGGTAATGCCGATCCGCGCGCGATGCAAGTAGCTCTCGCAGCTTGGGATTGTTTTACGAGAGTGGGCGCCTATGAAGGAGAGCGAGCCATTGCGCAAGCTATTATTTATTTGGCCGTAGCGCCGAAGAGTAATGCAGTTTACAATGCATTTAATGCAGCAAAACAACATGCGAAAGCGTTTCCTGATTTTGATGTGCCACCTCATTTACGTAATGCACCAACAGCTTTAATGAAAGAATTAGGCTATGGTGCTGAATATCGCTATGCACATGATGAGCCAAATGCTTATGCTGCAGGGGAAAATTACTTCCCTCCAGAACTAAAAGATACCCAGTATTATTTCCCAACTAACCGTGGTATGGAAATTCAAATTAAAGAAAAGCTTGAGCGTTTACAAGAGCAAGATAAAAACGCGTCAAAAAAACGCTATAAATAGTTTTTTCTAAAATGGTAAATATAAAAAAGTGCGGTCAAATTTGACCGCACTTTTTGTTATCACTTAAAAGCGCATTATTTTGCTGCTTTTAACTCTTGGTAATACTGTTCGTAATATTGAATCGCATCACCTACATCATCTTGCCAGTAGCTTTTTTGAAGGATTTCAGCTGGTGGATAGATAGATGGATCTTCGGTGATTTCTTTTGGAAGCACTTTTTTCGCTTCAAGGTTAGCTGTTGGGTAACCGATCGCTAAAGTCAATTTCTCCGCTGCTTTTGCACCTAATAAGTAGTTAATTAACTTGTGTGCACCATCTGGGTTTTTAGAAGTTTTAGGAATCGCTAAAGTATCAACCCAAAGAACAGGGCCTTCTTTTGGGAACACCATATTTAATGGCGCTTGTTCTTTTTTCGCGATACGTACAGAACCATTCCATAACTGGCCTAATTCTACTTCACCAGAGATGAATGAGTTTGCAGGGTTATCAGAATTGAAAGAAAGTACGTTTGGACGTAATTTCAATAACTCTTCATAAGCTTGCTTGATAATTGCAGGATCTTTGGTGTTTGGATCTTGACCAATTTTTAATAACGCAATATTGAATACTTCACGCGCATCATCCAATAATTGGATTTTGTTTGCATATTCTGGTTTCCAGAAATCGCCCCAAGAAGTGAAGTCAGAACCTTTATAGGTATTGGTATTAAATGCAATACCTGGCGCACCTAACAACTGAGGAAGTGAGTATTTATTGCCTTTGTCATAAGGTTTGTTGAGCCAATCAGGGTCTAATTCTTTGATAACAGGTAATTTACTGTGATCTAATTCTTGTAGCATTCCTTCGCGTGCCATTTTAGATACGAAGTAGTTAGATGGTGCAATAACATCATAACCGCCTGCATCACCTTGGGTTTTCATTTTGGCATACATCGTCTCATTAGATTCAAGACTTGCTACAATAACTTTGATACCAGTTTCTTTTGTGAAGTCATCTAAAAGACCATCTGGTACGTATTCAGTCCAAGTATATAAGTACACAGTATTATTTGCTGGAGCCTGTGCTTTTGTTGCATCAGACTTGGCTTCTTTGTCGTTACAAGCAGTTAATGTAGCGGCAACTAAACCGGCAGTAAGCAAACCTGCAAATTTTTTCATTTTTGTTTGTTCTCCGTAAAAGAGGGGTAAAAAACCACCTGCATTAATGCAGGTATAAAAAAACGCCTTGATTGTGCGTCAAGGCGTATTTTATTTGATCTTAAAAGATTTGTGAAACCTTTTTATATCAATGTTTAATGATTATTTTTGCGTGTAACTAATTGACTTAAAATTACTAATCCTAATGAAAGCACGATCATAATCGTTGCTAATGCATTTACTTCCGGTGTTACCCCTGTTTTTACAAGTGAGAAGATACGCAATGGTAGGATTTCATAGCTTACACCACTTACGAAAGAAGATACGACAACATCATCTAATGAAATGGTAAAGCTTAATAACCAACCTGATACTACCGCGGGTAAAGCAAGTGGTAGGATAATTTTACGTAAAATAGTGACTTCGCTAGCACCTAAATCTTTCGCAGCTTCAAGCATTCTTGCATCAAAGCCATTTAAGCGAGAGAAAATTGTCACGGTAACATAAGGTAAACAGAATGTTACGTGAGCCAATAGTAATGACCAGAAACCTAACGAAATCCCTACAACCATGAATAAGGCAAGTAGAGAAACCGCCATTACAATATCTGGTGACATCATGACGATAAATAACATACCACTTACCGCTTGTTTACCACGGAAACGATAGCGATAAAGTGCAATCGCGGTTAAACCACCCACAATAGTGGCTAAGGTTGCGGCAAAGAAAGCAATAGTGACAGAGTGGAACGCAGCTTGGATTAAGGTATCGTTATTAAATAAACGCTCATACCAGTTCCAACTAAAACCTTTCCAACTTAAACCATAACGGTCTTCGTTGAAGGAGTTAGTCACCAAAATAATAATTGGGATATACAAATAAGCGTATACCACAAACATAAAAATATTACGTAGTAAACGACTCATTACTCTAACTCCACTTTCTTATTCAACAATTTATTTGCACGATAGTAAACGAAAATCAACAATGCCATTAAAATGGTTAAACCGATGCTGATTGCCGAACCGAATGGCCAGTTACGGGAAATTAAGAATTCACTCTTAATTACGTTACCAACTAATAACACTTTCGCACCACCAAGTAAGTCTGCCACATAGAACATGCCCATTGCTGGTAGTAATACTAATAAACAACCTGCAACAATACCCGGCATGGTTAATGGCAAAATAACACGGAAGAAACGTTGAACTGCATTCGCGCCTAAATCTCTTGCCGCTTCTAATAAACGTCCATCTAATTTTTCAATAGCAGAGTAGAGCGGTAGAATCATAAATGGTAAAAGGAGATACACTAAACCAATGATTACAGCTACTTCGGTATTTAAAATACGAATAGGCTCACTCAAAATGCCCATATCCATTAACATGGTATTCAACACACCTTTCACACCAAGGAATACTTTCATCCCATAGATACGAATCAGTGAGTTTGTCCAGAATGGCAATACCACGAGGAATAACAAAAATGGACGATATTTTGGATTAATTTTGCTGACCATAAAGGCAAATGGATAGCCAATGAGTAAGCAAATAATCGTCGCAATGCCAGACATATACAATGAATTCCACACAACCTGCGCATAAAGCGGATTAAACAGGTTAGTGTAGTTATCTAAAGTAAATGGCAAAGCATAAAAGTCGCTACCATCTCGGGTTAAAAAACTTACGGTTAATACTAATAAGTTTGGAATTAGCACAAAGAAGATTAACCAACTGAAGATAATTGCAACAGTAATTTTCTGGAATTTATTATTGATTATCTTCATCGTTGAGTACAACCTCCCAACCTTCGTGCCATGTAATACCTACACGTTGACCAACGCTGTGATCCATATGTGGGTCGTCTTCGTTAAAGAATTCGCTCACTAATACGCGTTTGCCGTTGTGATCAAATTCGACTGTAGACTCAAGTGTCATCCCTTTATAGGTGCGATCCACAATGCGACCAATAATTGCATTTGAGTGCTCATTTTCGTCAAGCTCTTCTATCACAATATCTTCAGGACGTAATAATACTTGTAGTTTTTGACCTTTTTCAGCAGAGATACTGGTGTGAATATCACATACACGACCTTCTACATTGGCAAGTAGCTCATCGTCAGATTTACGTTCAATCACAGTTGCATCAAATACGTTAATTTCGCCGATGAAGCGAGCAACGAATAAGTTAGCTGGATCTTCATAGATTTCACGTGGTGAACCATCTTGTGCAATTTTACCTTTACGCAATAAGACGATACGGTCAGACATGGTGATCGCTTCTTCTTGATCGTGAGTAACGAAAATAAAGGTAATGCCAAGTTGACGCTGTAATTGTTTAAGTTCGTTTTGCATTTGTTTACGTAACTTATAATCCAGCGCAGATAAAGATTCATCAAGTAGCAGCACTTTTGGCTTATTCACAACAGCACGAGCAATCGCGATACGTTGTTGCTGACCACCAGAAAGTTGAGCTGGTTTACGGTCGGCCATTTCCTCTAATTGCACCATACGCAATGCATCCAGAACGCGAGGTTTAATTTCGCTTTCTGCCACTTTTTGCATACGCAAACCAAAAGCCACGTTATCAAAAATAGTCATATGCGGGAATAACGCATAACTTTGGAATACGGTGTTAATGTGGCGTTTTTCTGCCGGAACATTAGTAATATCTTCACCGTCCAAAATAATATGACCTTCATCTAATTCTTCTAAACCCGCTAATAAACGCAATACTGTAGTTTTACCACAGCCGGATGGGCCAAGAATTGTGACGAATTCACCGTTATTAATGGTTAGATTAAAATCATTAATAATTGTGTTAGAACCATAGGATTTTTTGATTGAACGAAGCTCAATAATAGGCTTTTGAACCAGATTTTCCACTAGCTTTGGTTTTCTCCCTAATTTCACCAATTTAATCGGTACTGAGTAGAAATGAACCTGCAAAAATGATGCAGGGGCGACATAAAATTGAACGGATATGATATAGCGAATTGTTAATGATGAAAAGGATTTAATCGCGTTTTTAGGAAAAATTTTATTGAAATACTGACCGCACTTTTTTCAGAAAATTTTATAACTCTTCACTTTCTTGTTATATATCAAGAACTGCAAGGATTTTTGGGATTAGACTAGCAGCAAAACAAAGGAGAATTTCGAAATGGAAGAACAAGATAATAAATTATTGGAGCGATTTTTAACTTATGTTGCGTTTGATACGCAATCTAAATCGTCTGCAAAACATTCGCCAAGTTCAGCAGGGCAAATGAAGCTGGCTTTGCATTTGCAGCAAGAATTAATTGAACTTGGTTTACAAGATGTCAATGTGACTAAGCATGCAGTTGTCACAGCTTATTTACCTTCAAATCATCCTGATTTAACACAAACCATAGGTTTTATTTCCCACCTTGATACCTCCCCACAATGCAGCGGTAAAAATGTTCAACCTGAAGTGATCGAAAATTATCGGGGAGGAGATATTGCATTAGGTTTAGGGGAAGAGTTTATTAGTCCTGTGTATTATCCATTTTTACATCAGCTTATTGGCAAAACCTTGATTGTGACAGATGGAACTACTTTACTTGGTGCAGATAATAAGGCCGGAATCGCAGAAATTATGACCGCACTTTCTGTATTACAACAGAAAAATATCCCGCATTGTAATATTCGGATTGCATTTACGCCTGATGAAGAAATTGGTTTAGGAATGCATTATTTCCCATTAGACGATTTTCCTTGTGATTGGGCATATACCATAGATGGTGGAGAAGTGGGGGAGTTAGAGTATGAGAACTTTAATGCCGCGACGGCAAAAATCACCTTTAAAGGTCGGAGCATTCATCCTGGTTATGCTAAAAACAAATTAGTGAATGCGCTGACGTTAGCTTGTGAGTTTCAACAAGGTTTTCCAAAAGATGATGTTCCCGAAAAAACATCAGGAAAAGAAGGTTTTTTCCATTTAGATGATTTTAAGGGGGATATTGAGAAAGTTGAATTACATTATCTGATTCGAGATTTTGACCAAGCTAATTTTGGGCAACGCAAGGCGTTTATTTATCAACTCGTAGAAAAATTTAATAGAGAGAAAAGCCTAAAAGATCCCGTAGTATGTGTTATTGAAGACAGTTACAAAAATATGTATGACACAGTCAAAAATGTCCCACAGGCGATTAAGTTAGCTGATGCTGCAATGAAAGCTTGTGGTATTACACCAAATCATAAACCAATACGTGGTGGAACGGATGGGGCATTTTTAGCAGAAAAAGGATTAGCTTGTCCAAATATCTTTACTGGTGGCTATAATTTCCATAGTAAACATGAATTAGTGACACTTGAAGGGATGGAAAAAGCTGTCGAAGTGGTTATAAAAATAGCAAACTGTAAAGGTTTGTAAATTATTGTAAAGAAAAAGCTTGCATTTGTCAGAATATGTCAATATAATCGTTAGCGTTTTATCGAGATTCCTTTGATAAAGCTAAACTTTAGAGATTTTATTCATAAATTCCTTTTTGGTGCTCCTAAGAAATTAGGAGCTTTTTTTTACCCCAAATTCAGATCTTTACTTCAAAAACGGATTGCTTCGTTTTTCTTGTCCAATAGTTGTGTAAGGGCCATGTCCTGCAATAACTACCATATCATTATTTAATGTAAATAATTTATTCTTGATTGATGAGATCAATGTATCAAAATCTCCACGAGGGAAGTCTGTACGACCAATACTGTTTTGGAAAAGGACATCGCCAGTAAAAGCAATATTTTTTTCATGTTCAATAAAACCAATGTGGCCAGGTGTATGACCAGGAAGATGAAGAATTTCAAAGGTAAATGTACCAATTTGAATTTTTTCACCTTCTTGATTAAACCAGCGATCAGGTGTAAACGCAGAAATATAAGGTAAACCAAACTGCTGAGCTTGTTGTGGTAGACTTTCAAACAGAAAGCGATCTTCTTCCTGTGAGCCCCATATTTCAATATTAAAATGATCACGAACCGCTTCAGCAGCCCCTACATGATCAAGATGTCCATGCGTTAATAAGACTGCTTTTAGGTTTAATTCTAATTCCTCAATACGTTGAATAAGTTTTTCCGCATTGCCACCAGGATCGATAATCGCTGCATTTTTTTCATCATCCCAAATAAGAGAGCAATTTTGCTGAAAGGCTGTAACAGGAATAATTTCAATATTCATCTTTTTTCCTTATTGTTGATAACAAAAAACCGCACTAAAGTGCGGTCTAAAATTAAACTGTTTTTCATGCACCACGCCATGTTCTTACAGGGCCAGTATCCACGTGAATAAAATTACTATACGGATAATATCCTACACCACCGCTATCAAGATTTTCAGCCGCTTGGCGTAACCTTGCTAAAGGTACACCAGGGATTTTAAAATCAATCGCTTGGCCTTTAATATGATAACTGTTGCTTGCTACGTCCCGACTTTGTCTACGGCGCATGGCATTTGTCGCAGCACTACGATAGCCACAAATTACATCAATCTGTGCAGTACGTAAACCTAAATTACTTTGTAAATGATAAAACTTCATAAAGAGATTCGGATCCATTCGGCGTACTTGGTCTGTACGGCGATCTCTCATAAAATAATCAAGTTTACCAAGTAGTGAACGATTAAACCCTGTGGTTGCAGAGAATTCACCACTTAATCGTTCATTGGTGTTGACATTATAAAAGCTGAGAATGCGAGGTTTGGGTGTAGAGACCATGGCTAATACCGAAGTTGGCATCATGCTTGCGCCTAAAACAATGCCGCCTAACGAAAGCCATTTGCGACGATTTTTGTCAATATTACCCATTTTTTAGTCTCTTTTATTACCCATCTCTCACCCTAGACAATTTTTTCTTTAAAAAGTTCTAGCGTGAACATTGTTTAAAGATATTTTTTGACAACAGCCCAGTCAATACCATTAAAAGTCGCTACATCGTCGTATTTATAAATATCCGGTAAAACTTGTGTTTGACCGTTTTCTATCCATGCAGTTACATAATACAAGAATACAGGATCATTTGTGCGAATGTTCGCAGACGTTGTTTTCTTACTTTCTAAAACACCGCGTTTTTTATCTTCTGACCAGCCGGCTTCTTGTAATAGAATAGAGGCAAGTTGATCAGATTTTTCTACACGCACACAACCTGAGCTTAATGCACGATCTTTTTTGCTGAATAAGCTATGATTTGGTGTATCGTGAAGATAAATTGCATCAGAGCTTGGCATATTAAATTTATAGTTACCTAATGCACTGTCACCCGCTGCTTGACGGATACGATACGGGAATTTATCACCGATGCTACTCCAATTAATTGAGTAAGGATCTATAGCGTTACCTTTGCTATCTAGAATAGAGTAGTTGTGTGCAGCGGCATAGCCTGGGTCACGTTTTAATTTCGGTAAAATATCTTCATTAATTAAGCGTGTAGGGGCATTCCAAGGCGGATTAACAACCACATTGCTCAAACGGCTGTACATTACTGGTGTACGACGTTCATTTTTCCCTACAATAACGCGAGATTCTAAAATTGCTTTGCCATCACGATAATATTTCAATTGATAGCTTGGAATATTAACAAAGATTCCATTTTCAAAGTCAGGAATAACACGTAAACGTTGTGCATTAAGGGCAAGTTTTTTACCCATTGCAGAAATACCTGAAGCTGAAATCATTGACGGTAGCGATTGTACCGTTTCACGGTATAAACGATTATGGTTAGATAATCCATTTACAAAGCCCGAAACATCATTGTTTTTAACCGCACTTTGCCATTGGTCAATAATTTCTTGATTTGGTAATTCTGGTTTATAAGCATTCGCTGCGTATAACCAACGTTGTGCTTGTTGATTTACATTCTTGCTGTAATACAAGTAATCAAGGAAAGCATCACTTAATAATACATCATAGGTGAGCCCGCCCGTTTTTTCAGCGTTATGTAAATTAATTAATGATTGCGCAGAACGTTTAGAAATACCTGATGCTACCATTGCTGCATATTCACGTAGGAATTGTTTTTCTGCAGCCTTGTCTTTCCACATTAAGTCATATTTATTATCGGCATATAATTTAGCCAAAATTGGTTTGAACTGTAGATTTTGTTCACCAATTTCATGCGTTAATGACATCTCTAGCATCGCTTGTTTTTCAGCGGCTAAACGAGCTTGATCCTCTTTGATTTCAGCTTCAAGTTTTGCTCGCTCTTCAGGACTTAATTTAGACATATCAACGCCTTTATTTTCGGCTTGTTGAGGTTGCCCAACTGTTTTGGCCCATTCAGCTAACGCACAACCTGACGTCATCATTGATAATGATAAGACTAATGCGCTTAATTTCATTGTTCCTTTTAACATTACTGTACCTTTAAAAATATTCATAAAAATAACCGCACTTCAGTTTTTTTTATCTGCTAAAGTGCGGTCAAAATAATCGTTATTTTGTTGCTTTTGCCGCTTCTTGTTTTATTTCAGCATCCACTTTTTGTTGATTAGCATTGAGTTTCACTAAATCAGCTGCCATTTTTTCCGCTTCTTTTAAGAAGAAATCTGGCGCTTCATAGTCTTTCGGTAAATCATCAATATCTTTTAATGCTTTTTTACCTTCACGTTTAAAACGATCATTTAAATCTTTTAAACGTCTTGCATCATCTTTGTCATTTTCCGCTTTGCGTTCTTGGAAATTCAATGATAAGAATTTACGTTCACGGCGTTCATCACGAATCTTAAGATCTTCATTTAAAGCAATAAATTCAGGATCTTTTGCAATACGCTCTAGATGTTTTTCATTTAATGCTTCAACATCTTTACGCGCTTTATTGGTTTCAGAATAAGTTGCCGGCGGAATTTTATCCCAAGGTAAGGCGTTATCTTCTTTTTCTTCACCAATTTCTTTGGCATCAATAATTTCAGGGAAATTAATATCTGCTGCTACACCTTTTAATTGGGTTGAACCACCATTAATTCGATAGAATTTTTGGATAGTGTATTGCAGCACACCAAGTGGTGTTTGGTCTAAATCATAAACAAAGTTTAATGAACGACTCTGTTGTACCGTACCTTTACCAAAAGTATTTTGCCCAATAATGATACCACGATTGTAATCTTGCATTGTGGCAGCAAAAATTTCAGAGGCTGATGCACTGAAACGATTGATCATTACCAACAATGGCCCTTTATATTGCTGAGCATTGTCGTCATCTTCGTGTACACGAATACGTTGATAAGCATCACGAACTTGAACCACCGGACCATCAGTAATGAATAAACCACTTAATGCGACGGCTTCTGTTAAAGCACCACCGCCATTTTCACGAAGATCCACAATTAAAGCGCCAATTTTTTTCTTCTCAGCATCTACTAATAATTTTTTCACATCATCAGTTAAGCCAATGTAGAAACTTGGAATTTTAATAACTCCAACGGTTTCACCTTCTACTTTAGAAACAGTGAGTTTGGCTGCTTGGTCTTCAATACGTACTTTATCGCGAACTAAAGTGACAATACGACTTTTTCCACCTTTTGCAGGTTCAATTTCAAGACGAACTTTTGTTCCTTTTTTACCTTTGATTTTGTCAACGATATCTTCTAAACGCCAACCGATAATATCTTCGATTTCGCCTTTTTCTTGGCCCACACCAATGATTTTATCGCCCGCTTGCAATTTCTTACTGCGTTCAGCCGGCGCACCTGGCACTAAAGACTTGATGCTGGTTTCGTCATCTTCCGATTGTAATGTCGCACCAATTCCTTCTAAAGAAAGGTTCATGCTTTCATTGAAACTTTTTGCGGTACGTGGTGCAAGATAACTCGTATGCGGGTCGATTTCTCGAGCAAAGGCATTAATATAAATCTGAACAATGTCATCAGCTTTGGTTTGAGTTAATCGACGAATGGCTAAATTGTAACGTTTAGTCAGTTTTTCCTTAATTTCAGGCCATTTTTTATCTTTTAATTTCAGGCTGATTACATCATTTTTGACACGTTGTTCCCAAAGCTTGTTTACTTCTTCTTCGCTTGCAGGGAAAGGTGCTTTTTCACGATCGATCTCAATTTGATCATTACCTTTTAAATCAGGTTCTTGATCTAATAAAGATAATGCATAAGCATAACGTTCATAGCGACGTTTCATCATCAGATCGTAAATTGCAAATGCAGCTGAAAGATCGCCCTCATTAAGTTGATCATCTAATTTAGAACCATATTTAGCACGTAAATCATCAATATCTGATTTTAAAAAGGTGTTATGGCTGTAATCTAAACTTTTAATATAACGATCAAAAATCTTTTCGGAAAAGGCGTCATCAAGCTGGAATTTACGATAATGTGATTGGGTTAAACGTGTCGTTGCACGTTTTGTTGCCAACTGATTTGCATCAGTTGCCGAAGGAATCGTAATATCACTTTGCTTTAATTTCGGCTGCACAGCAAATGTGTCAGACGAATAAAGAAATAACGCACCTAAAATTGCTGTCGCAATAAGACTTTTGGTTGTATGTAATTTCATTTAACCTTTCCCGATAAGAAATAAATTATTAGGCAAATAAACGATCTGCGGTGACAGTCATCACTAAACCATTCTCAAGTTCTACGCGTGCGCCATCTTTTTCTACATTTAATACGGTCGCATTTTTCGCTTGTTCAGCCACTTTCACTTTCACTTTGCTACCCGTAGAAAGTGTTGTGAAATCAACCGCACTTAGTTTTACTTGTGGCGCTTTTGGTTTGCGAGTTGCTTGATTTGAATTTGGTTTACGAGCAGGTCGTTTTTGTTGTGCTTTTTTCGCTGCTAATTCTGCTTTGCGTTTTTCTGCAAATTTAGCTTTTGCTTCTGCTAATTGTTGCGCCGCATGAGAAACGTGTTCTGCATCTAATACACCAGCAGGGTTGCCGTATAAATCCACACGTTCAGCACCTTCACGGCAGCCGTGTAAATAGCGCCAGTTAGAAGTGTATTGACGTAAAGCCTGACGTAATTGAGTTTTACTGACATGTTCATCATCTTTTAATGCTTCAGCAAGATCTTGGAAAAGACCAATTTTTAATGGTTTTGCTTCACCTTCTGCAATAAAGCAAAGTGGGAATTTTTCCACAAGATATGCAATAATCGCTTTTGTATCAGTTAATTTTTGAACGCCTTCAGCATTATTTTCAGCTTGGGCTTCAACTTGAGAATCTGTCATTTCTGCGTTTTCCTAGGATAAAAATAAAAACTTGCACAGTTTACCGCACTTTTATAAGGATTGACAATGGTTGGGCGGAATAATTCCGTTTCTAGTACAGATGTATGACTTCACAAATCCCCTCAATTAAGGCTAAAATAGTCCACTTTTTAAATTTTTGATGAAATAATGACAAAAACACCTAATTTTACTCATGCTACTTATAAACTTGTGCGTTGCATAGGATGCGATGCAACGGTGTCTGTTTGTCGTCCGCAAGAAGGGGAGCACGCGCAATGTCCGCGTTGCCATCATAAATTGCAATCAGGAAGTCGTTGGTCACTTAAACGTTGTTCATTAATCGCCCTTTCTATCTTAATTTTAATGCCATTTGCTTTAGGCTATCCTTTATTGAGCTTAGATTTACTAGGTACCAAAATTGATGCTTCTGTTTGGAAAGGGATTTGGAAAATGGCAGTAGAGGGATATTCCTATACTGCATTTATGATTTTTATCTGTGCTGTTTTAATGCCTGTATCTTTTGCGATTTTAGTCATTATGTTGCAGCTTTCTAAATTACTCAAAATTAAGCCTCGTAATGTCTTATTATTTGTGGGATATATTAAGCCTTGGGTCATGTTTGACGTATATTTAGTTGCACTGGGTGTCACCATGTTTAAAGTGCGTGAATATGCCACATTAGAAGTGGATGTGTATTTAATTGCTTTTGTTTTTACTGCACTTTTAACCACGTTATTATTCATTAACATTAATTTAGATGATTTATGGCATGATTTTTATCCCGATCAGAAACCGGTTACCAAAAGTGATAAACCGTTAGAGCTTTGTACCGCTTGCGATTACACTTTTTTAAAAGAAGATCAAGAATACGATCACCGTCATCGAGCCATTTGCCCACGTTGTGCATCGCTTATTGAAATACCAGAGAGTGTAAAATTACAACGTGTTTGGGCGACATTAGTGGCGGGGATTATCATGCTTTTCCCTGCAAACTTGCTCCCAATATCTGGCGTTTATTTGACAGGAAGTTTGTCACAAGATACCTTGATGTCGGGTGTAATGTCATTTATAAGCATGGGCAGCTATTTTGTTGCTTTCGTGGTATTCTTCGCCAGTATTTTTGTGCCCGTAAGCAAAATCCTCATTATGTTGTATTTACTGGCAAGCGTGCATTTTAAATGGAGACATTCAATTAAATGGCAAATGCGGCTATTACATATCATTCACTTTGTAGGACGTTGGTCAATGCTGGATCTTTTTGTGCTAGCCTTGATGATGTCTCTAGTAACACGCGGACAGATTATTAATTTTACTGTAGGCCCTGCGGCATTTTATTTCGGTGCAGCAGTGTTTTTAACTATGATTTCAACTTCACAGTTTGATAGTCGATTAATTTGGAAAATTTATGACAGAAAACAATAAACCAGAATCTCAATCTATTGATGAGCAATCTAATAATGTAGAAGCGTTATTACGTAAGAATAAACGCATCTCACCGTTTTGGTTGTTACCTTTTATCGCATTATGTATTGGTGCCATTTTATTTTTCCAAATTGTACAAGAACGAGGAAAGACTATTACGATCACGTTTTCTAATGGGGCAGGGCTCGTTGCAGATAAAACCCCTATTCGCTATCAAGGTTTGCAAATTGGTGTCGTGAAGAAGGTTAACTTTACCGACAATATGCAAAAAGTGAAAGTTGAGGCAAATATTTATTCTGAAGCAACAGAAGTGTTAAAAGAGAATACCAAGTTCTGGCTTGTTCAGCCAAGTGTGTCTCTTGCGGGGATTTCAGGTTTAGACTCTTTAGTTTCAGGAAATTATATTACGCTCCAGCCAGGTGATGGTGATTCAGAAGATGAATTTATTGCGGAAGAGCAAGGCCCTATTGCACAAGTCAATCCTGGGGATTTATTAATTCATTTAATTTCAGATGATTTAGGTTCGATTTCGATTGGGGCTTCAGTTTACTTCAAAAAAATGCCAGTCGGGAAAATTTATGATTACCGATTCAATAAAGACAATAAAGTTGAAATTGATGTGGTGATTGATAAAGCCTTCGCGCATTTTGTGAAGAAAGATTCACGTTTCTGGAATATTAGTGGTATCAACGCTAACATTAATGCATCAGGTGTGAATGTAGAGATTGATAGTTTAAATTCAGTGGTGCAAGGTGCGGTATCATTTGATTCACCGCCAGATAGCCCACAAGCTGTGACTAATAGCCACTATACGCTTTATTCTAACTTACAAGCGGCTAAACGAGGTATTGAAGTTGAGGTGACCATTCCAGTGACTGCGGGTTTAGATGCAGGTCAAACCTCTGTTTATTATGGTGATGAGCAAGTGGGTCTTCTTTCATCTTTAAGTGCGGATGAAAATAATGAAGAAATTTTAAAAGGCACATTATTAATCGATCCAAACCAAGCCAACCTCTTAAAAACGAATACACGTATTGTGTTAAAAAATCGTAAGTTAGATTTGGGTGATGTGGCTAATCCGAAAAAATTCTTCCGCGGAGATTATTTTGAAATTATTCCAGGTAGCGGAGAAAGCAAAACACAATTTGATGTGATTCGAGAACATGAGTTATTACTCAAAGCACCGAATACTTTGATTTTAACCTTAACCGCACCAGAAACTTATGGTATTGCTGAAGGACAATCGGTGTTTTATAACAATATTGCCATTGGTCAAATTGTGAAGCAGCACTTAAATGTTGATGGTGTGAAATTTGAAGCAGCAATTGCGGCAGAATATCGCAATCTTATTCATGAAAATACTCAATTTGTGGCTGCCTCTAATTTCGATGTAAGTTTTGGTATTGATGGCTTACGTTTTGAATCTGCAACACCATCAAAATGGTTGCAAGGTGGGGTGCGCGTATTAGCGAAGAAAGGAAGTGGTGCACCACATTCCACTTATCCACTTTATAAAGATATTAGCAGTGCAGAAACAGGCGTTACGGGCAACTTAGTGAATCCAACGATTGTGTTACATTCCACTAATTTGCCAAGTATTAGTAAAGGCTCTGTCGTGCTTTATCGCCAGTTTGAAGTGGGTAAAATTATTAACGTAAGACCAAAAGCCAATAATTTTGATATTGATGTCTATATTTATCCGGCTTATCAAGATCTTCTGACAGATAAAAGTGTATTTTGGGTAGAAAGTGCAGCACAAATTGATATTACGCCGAAAGGCATTAGTATCCAGGCATCACCGGTTGCTCGTTCATTAAAAGGCGCGATTAGCTTTGATAATACGGGTTCAGGCAAAAATAAAACACTTTATCCAAGTGAACTAAGAGCCAAATCAGCGGGACAAGTGATTACATTACTCACAGATGATGCAACGGCTTTAAGTAAAGGAATGAGCTTGCGTTATCTTGGTATGAATGTTGGTGAGGTTGAGCAGATTTCCCTTGATCAAAAAACAAATCGTATCACAGCGAAAGCATTAATTAATCCAAGTTATATGGGCATGATTGCAAAAGAAGGTACGGTATTTAAAGTGATTTCCCCACAAATCTCAGCGGGTGGAATTGAAAACTTAGATAGCCTTTTACAGCCTTACATTGATATTGAGTTAGGCAAAGGCCCATCAAAAACACAGTTTAATTTAGCGCAAACCGCACAACCTAGAAATAAATACAGCAATGGCGTGCCATTTATTTTGGAAACCAGTGATGCGATGAATTTAACGGAAGGCTCACCAGTGCTTTATCGCGGTGTTGAAGTGGGAACCGTTCGTAAGTTTGAATTGAATTCTTTAGGCGATCGTGTGTTGGTACATATTGCGATTACACCGAAGTATCAACATTTGGTACGTAAAAATTCAGAGTTCTGGGTTTCATCGGGTTATGATTTCAACCTTGGTTGGAAAGGCGCTGAATTTAATACTGGTAGTGTACAACAATTGTTGAAAGGCGGTATTTCGTTCTCGACCCCGTCGGGTACGATCGTTCAACCGCAAGCAACGGCAAATCAGCGTTTTATGTTGCAAGTGAAGAAACCAGCTGAAGCACCGACTTGGAATTCAGGTGCATTACCAGCAAATCAATAAAACATAAAAAGAAATAACCGCACTTTTGAATCATCAAAGTGCGGTTATTTTTTTTTAGGTGTTTTGAGCAGTGTTATTGACCCATATTTTTGACTGATTTTAAAAAGCCTTTGGCTGAAGTATAGACTTCATCTTTGCCCTGAGCATGTAAAATCATATCGGACATTTCACGGAATGCCCCTTTACCACCACCAAGGGCAAGCACATAATCTACAGCATTTTGCACATAAGGCGCAGAGTCAGCAACGGCAAAAGAAAGGCCACAGGTTGCAAAAGCGGGGAGATCGACGCTGTCATCACCAATATAGGCAGTTTGTTCTGCGGTAACACCTGCTTGTTTCATGAGATCTAAACAAGCACTTTCTTTTTCAAGCTTACCTAAAAAGAACAATTTAATTCCGAGATCACTAATTCGCTTACGCAGAATCGCAGAATCTCTGCCCGATAATACGGCGACTTGAATACCTGCATCCATCAACATTTTGACACCAAGTCCATCACGCACATGGAAGCTTTTAATGGCTTCGCCATTTGCATCATAATGGAGTAGGCCATCAGTTAATACGCCATCAACATCGGTGATGACCAATTTAATTTTCTTTAATTTTTCGTTAATCATTAGCTTGAGAACTCCACTAAACCCACAACATTATTTTCATCATTGACCACAACAAGAGAGTGGATTTTCTTCTCTTTCATCAAGTCTTCCGCTTTCGCTAAGAATTCATTTTCATGAATCGTTTTCGGTGAAGAGGTCATTAATTCTTTCGCGGTTTTATTAAGAGTATCCGTACCATTAGCGGTTAATGCTCGGCGCACATCACCATCGGTAATAATGCCTTTAAGTTGTTGGTTTTCCATCACTAATGCCACACCCATGCGACCTTCATTCATAATGCTTAAACAATCAGTGAAGCTGGTCTCTGGTGTCGTAATTGGTAGGCGAGTTTGCATTTGATCTTTTACTTTGCATAACAAACGACGACCAAGACTTCCACCCGGATGGAATTTCGCAAAATCAGCTGGTTGGAAATGGCGAGCAGTAATCAATGAAACCGCAAGGGCATCGCCTAAAGCTAAGGTCACTAACGCAGAAGTGGTCGGTGCGAGGTTATTTGGACACACTTCACGCTCTACGGTGATATCTAAAACATAATCCGCATGGCGAGCAAGCGTTGAGTTTTTATTGCTGGTTAGGGCAATAATTTTATTACCAAAGTTTTTCAAACTTGGAATGAGTTTATTTACATCATCGGTTTCACCGCTATAAGAAATTAGCATCACGATGTCGATGGGTTTTAACATACCTAAATCGCCATGAAAGGCTTCGGTCGGGTGAAGGAAGAAACTTGGCGTTCCTGTAGAAGCAAAAGTCGCGACCATTTTTTTGCCGATTAGCCCTGATTTACCAATGCCACCGATGACTAAACGACCTTCGCAAGCAAGGATAAGATCCACAACTTGAGAAAACTCATCATCCAAGCGTTGGCTTAGTTGTGTGAGCGCTTGGCTTTCAACAGAAAGCGTTTCTCGTGCGATTTGTAAATAATTCATAGGAAATCCTTATGATAAAAGTGCGGTTGAAAATAACCGTGTTTTGCAGGGCTATTCTAACGGAAGTTATTAAAAATAAGAATGAAAATTTGACCGCTCTTTGAATTCCCCCTATACTACGCCGCGAGTTGGTTAGACAATCGCTGGTTTATTGAAGCCCTTAACCGTGTTCGCACGACCTAGTGGGACAAGTAAACGAGAGGAAAGTCCGAGCTACAAAGGGCAGAGTGCCGGATAACGTCCGGGCGGCGTGAGCCGACGACCAGTGCAACAGAGAGCAGACCGCCGTGAAAACGGTAAGGGTGAAAGGGTGTGGTAAGAGCACACCGTGCCGTTGGTAACAACGTGCAGCAAGGTAAACTCCACTCGTAGCAAGACCAAATAGGAACTCAATGGGTGGCCCGTCCAGAGTTCGGGTAGGTTGCTTGAGCGGCAGAGTAATTTGTCGCCTAGAGGAATGATTGTCCACGACAGAACTCGGCTTATCGACCAACTCAACAAATTCATAAAAAATGACCGCACTTTTGTTTTTTCATTATCCTACTCGGGATGGAATGAATAAAAGTGCGGTCATTTCCTTTTGTGTTTTACCACAAGCTCATTTGTTCTAAATGGCTTTCTTCCGGTAAATTCACGTGTAATCCAACGAGACGAATGGATTTTCCGTGGCTACGTTGCCAAATTTGTTCCAGTAATTGTTGAAAGCTTTTTAGTGATAAAGGCAAGCCAGTTTTTTCTAAGGTCGTCACCTGAAAATCTTCAAACTTTAATTTCATCCCAATTTTGCGAAAAGCAGTTAAAGGGATATTCGGTGCACTTCGTTCAATGCGACGAATAAGCTCGGTATAGAGATTATCTAGCAATGCTATGCCTTGTTCGAGATGACGAATATTTTCGGATAAAGTGCGTTCTACGCCGATAGATTTTCTCTCCCGATGCGCTTGAATTTCACGATCATCAATGCCATGGCTAAAATCCCAAATTCGCTTGCCCATTTTACCGAAGATATTTAACAAAATAGATTGGTCGAGTTTTTGTACATCTTCGCAAGTTTCTAATCCCATTTTTAATAAACGTTCAGAAGTGACTTTGCCTACGCCAGGGATTTTTTTTAATGGCAGTGTTTTTACAAATTGTTCAACTTCATGAGGTTGAATCACAAATTGTCCGTTCGGTTTATTCATATCGGAAGCAATTTTGGCGAGAAATTTAAGGGGGGCAACGCCAGCTGAGGCGGTCAGTTTTAATTCATCAAAAATCGCTTGGCGAATTTCTTGTGCGATCCAAGTGGCAGATCCTGAACATTGTGTACAATCCGTGACATCCAAATAAGCTTCATCTAATGAAAGTGGCTCAATGATAGAAGTATAGCGTTGAAAGATCTGATGAATTTGTGCGGATACCTGTTTATAAAGCGGCATATTAACTGGCACTAAAATCAGATTAGGGCATTTTTTGATGGCTTGTGCCGTAGGCATCGCACTGTGTAGCCCAAATTTTCGAGCCTCGTAATTACAGGTAGTGAGCACACCACGTTGTCGAGAACTACCACCCACTGCGACAGGTTTGCCCTGTAGCGTTGGATTTTCACGGATTTCAACAGAGGCATAAAAGCAATCCATATCAATGTGAATAATTTTTCGGGTGGAGTTCATGCTATAAGTGCGGTCAAAATTAGGCGTGTTTTTAGTATATCGAAAAGAAAATAACTGTTCAAGTATACAGTTATTAAAAAGCCCACATTACGTGGGCTAGATAAGAAAATTAACGATCAGAAAGAACGGTTTTATCACCAAACAGGATAACGCGTTCAATAGGATAAACATCAATTTTTTCTTGTTGGTTCATAAAGACTTTACGAGCATCTTCAGCCAATTGAACAAATGGAATTTGTAAATTAATATTGATGGATTTGCCTGGTTGTAATGGAGTTTCTAAATTGATTTGCATATCTTGGCTGTAAATAACTTTACGGTTATTCACATATACGCCCACCCATTGAATGTTTTTGATTGGTTTTTGACCAATGTTAGTGATTTCATGTTTGAATGCACTTAACGCTTGACCATTTTCATCAACCACCATTTCACGATTACCAATATTGATGGCAAGGTATTTGTCGATGTTATCACTCGCTTTTACCGCTTGTTGTTGGGTTTGTGTCGCTTTTGCTGGTGTTGCTTCTTTTGCAATAACTTGTGTGTTAAATGCTAAACATAATGCACCTAATGAAAGTGCGGTCAGAGATTTTAATATTTTCATTATTCGATTCCTTATAAAAAAGTGGCAAAATTTTACCCTAACTTCCCAGGTTAATAAATAGCTTCTTTTCCTTTCTTAGATTTTTTGATAAACTGCCGAACGATTTTGGGGCTGATTCTGGATTCGACGGGATTAGCGAAGCCCAAGGTGCACGTCGAGGTGCGGTAGGCCTCGTAAATAAACCGCAAAAAAATAGTCGCAAACGACGAACAATACGCTTTAGCAGCTTAATAACCTGCTCATAGCCTTCGCTCCCCAGCTTCCGCTCGTAAGACGGGGATCAAGCGGAGTCAAACCAAAACGAGATCGTGTGGAAGCCACCGTTTGAGGATCGAAGCACTAAATTGAATCAAACTAGCTTAAGTTTAGCGTGTCTGTCCGCATGCTTAAGTGAAATTAAAGACGAGACTAAACGTGTAGTACTGAGGGTAGAGTAATTTCGGACGCGGGTTCAACTCCCGCCAGCTCCACCACAAAATAAACCTATCAAGTCCTATGAAAGACTTTAAAGCCTTGAAAATAATGACTTCAAGGCTTTTTTATTGCGCTTTTAACTTCTATCAAACTCTCGATTTTGAGTAGTACGTTTAATAGTCGGAGCTTATTGATTGGTTAAATTGTTGCATTACTAAAGTGCTTAGTAATCGGTAAATTATCAGCTAAAGGAGAAAAAATGAATATTTTATTATTAGACGGTGGTAAAGATTTTGGCCATTCACATGGTGAGTTGAATCATACGCTTCACAAAAAAGCGAAAGAAGTTTTGACCGCACTTGGACACAATGTAAAAGAAACCGTGATTGATGCCGGCTATGATGTTGAGGCAGAAATCGAAAAATTCTTGTGGATGGATGCCGTGATTTGGCAAATGCCAGGCTGGTGGATGCATGAACCTTGGACAGTAAAAAAATACATAGACGAAGTATTAACCGTCGGACACGGCAAGCTTTACCACAGTGATGGTCGCCATCGTGTCAATCCAACTGAAGGCTACGGCACAGGCGGCTTGTTACAAGGTAAAAAACACATGCTCTCGCTTACTTGGAATGCGCCGATTGAAGCATTCACCCGTGAAGGCGATTTCTTCGAAGGCAAAGGCGTAGATGCTGTGTACATGCCTTTCCACAAACTCAACGAGTTCATCGGTTTGACCCGTCTGCCGACATTCTTATGTAACGATGTGATTAAAAATCCACAAGTAGAAAAATACTTAGCGGACTACCAAGCACACTTGGAAAAAGTATTTGGTTAATTGCAAAAATACGTTGAAATTTGACCGCACTTAATCATTTTAAAAACCGTATGAAACGATCATTTCAGACGGTTTTTTATTTATTCATATTATTTCAATTTCGCTTTGAAGAACTGCTCGAATTTATCAAACGGAATTTTGCCCGTGTTGTTGTCGTATTCTTTAATAAATTTAGGGGTTTCCGCCATGAAATCTTTTTTGGGATTCTTCAAAATTAGGTTGAATGGTTCGTCAGGGTGTTTCTGATGGGTAAACAAGGTTTCAGATAGCTTTGAAGGCTGCCTGAAAAATATTACTTGTAAACTTACCCGTTCATTGAAAAACCCCTACATTTGGTAGGGGTCGAGTTAACAGGCTTTATTTTAGTTTGGCGGCTAGTTTGTCGAATTTTTGTTTAATGTCGGCTTTGAAGGTTTCCAATTTTTCTTTAAATTCGGCTTTGCGCTGTTTCTTCCATGCCTCGTGCGCTTGGCGTTCCACCTCCCGTTGTGCTTCTACGGCAGCCAGCACGTCCCGTTGGACGACAGTGGCATCTTGACGCAGGATGACGGTTTTGAAGCGGTTGAAGAACCCGTCCAACACGGATTCGTCGGATTCTTGAGCCAGGATAATCACGGCAGTACTGCCGTCATTCAGTTTTTGGGCGGTATTTTCTAACAGTAGACCTTCTCCGATAGTAGCCGCCGTGCCTGCGTCGCTGCCGATGAGCGCGCCGGCCGTACCACCCAGCAGCATGCCAATTGGGCCACCGAGTATGCCCACCAATGCGCCGATAAGACCGCCCGTCCAAGCCCCTCCTTCGGTGTTTGCGGTAAAGTCCGTGCTTTCCGCCGGGATAATTAGGCCGTTTTCCTTTTTAATCAGGACGGCTTGGGCAATCAAAGTATCGGCAGTCTGCGTGTAGGCCTTCAATTCGGAAAAGGCTTGATAGGCTTCGCTAGGAACGTCAAATAAGGCGACAATAACATTTTGTTTCATAGAACACTCCTTATGTGGGTTGGAAAAGCTAATCAAACACGATATGCGTTTGATTATTACCAATGTAACATATAGTGATTGAGTTAACAACTAGTGATTGAGTTAACAACGTAACGTAATAAATCGGGTTTTACCCGCGACACAGGCGAGGCGGGACTGGAAAAAGGCATTGCCAATCTGATTGTCTACGGTTCGGCATTTCTGGCCAATCCCGACTTGCGCGCCACTTTGAGCTGGGCGCAGAACTGAACTAGCCCGACCGTGCCACAATGTTCCGCAGCGTGGAGCATGGTTATACCGATTACCGGTTTTGTAATTAGCAAATAAAAGCAGCCTGCACGCGGAAAACCAAAGTGCAGACTGCTTTTTATTTTTCAGGTAGCCTTTGGCTTTCAAACGCTCCATCAGGGTACCTGAATAAATCCCCGTTCAGCTTCGCTTCTAGCGTCTCCCACCGCTCCAATTTTTCCAGCAGCAGCGTTTCAATTTCCTCCGCACAGGCTTGCAGGTGGCCGGCTTTTTCGTAGTATTTGAAGATTTCGCCTTTGCCAAAGCAAATAACGTAGAAATCGCCAATGTGCTGGAAAACTGGTTGGTAGAAAAAGGATTGAAATAAAGTAAATAGCGGTCTATTTTTGAAACGGATTTGTAAAAATGCGTTGAAATTTGACCGCACTTAAAAGCTGATTCCAACAATATCCCTACAAAAAGTTTTTCCCAGAGTACAGTTTTGTTATCATTACTCTAAAGTTTATAACGAATGGGAGTAAAACGTGGAATTTTGGCACGGTTTTTTATTAATTACAGGGATTCACTTATTAGCCGCTATTTCCCCTGGGCCTGACTTTATTTTTGTTTCTCAACAGACATTAAGTCGAGGTCGCAAAGCGGGAATGATTTGTGCATTGGGTGTTGCGTTGGGATTAGGCATACATATCACTTATTCCGTTTTGGGCTTAGCAGTGGTGATTGCACAGGCTTCATGGTTACTCACCGCAATTAAAATTGTGGGTGGCGCTTATTTGATTTGGCTAGGTGTTCACGGTTTACGTGCTAAAGCTAAAAAAGAGGTTACAGAGGTTCGCAAAATAGAAGTGGCGCCTCAAAGCCCACTCAAAACCTTATGGAAAGGTTTTTTATGCAACGTATTAAATCCGAAAGCTCCTGTTTATTTTGTTTCGGTGTTTACTGTCGTGCTTTCCCCTGATATGCCATTGTGGCAGTTAGCTATTTACGGGGTGTGGATGATGGTCTTGCAATTTGCGTGGTTTGCCGTGGTGGCATTTTTGCTTTCCATTCCTTCCGTTAATGGACAATTCCAACGTGCTGGACATTGGATCGATCGTGTACTAGGTGTCGTTATGGTTGGTTTAGGTATAAAAGTCGTTTCAAGCTAATCAAACACTTTTTTATGTTCATATCAAAAGCCGTCTGCATTTACAGACGGTTTTTATTTACCTAAGATTTTGTGAAAAACATTAAAAATGAGATAATTCTTAAACCTTTTAAGAGGCTTTATTGATAAAAATATTTGGAGAAAGCATGGAACACAAACTTGAGGACATCATTGCGATTTTTAATCAATGTTTTGAAGAAGAATATAATACGCGATTGGTTAAAGGTGGGGATGAGCCGATTTACATTCCTGCAAATGATGAGGTGCCTTATAACGCGATTTACTTTGCGAGAGGCTTTTACAGCAGTGCATTACATGAAATTGCCCATTGGTTAGTGGCAGGGAAAGAGCGCCGTAAATTAGAAGATTTTGGCTATTGGTATGAGCCGGATGGCCGTTCAGAAGATCGTCAGCGTGATTTTGAAAAGGTTGAAGTGAAGCCTCAAGCACTGGAATGGATTTTAGCCACTGCGGCGGGATTCCGTTATTTTGCTAGTGCGGATAATTTGAATGGCAATCCGGGAGATACGCAACCATTTAAGCAAGCGGTATATGAACAAGTAAAAACCTATGCAGAAAAAGGCTTACCAAAACGCGCAGAAACCTTGCGCCATGCGTTGGCTCAATTTTATGGCACTGAAGATCGAATTGATTTAGCGAAATTTGATGTGACTCGCATCTAAAGTGCGGTCATTTTTAGGCAGATTTTGCGTCTGTCAATTTTCCTTAAAATCGGCTAGAATAGGCCGATTTTATTTTTGGCTTTAACTTTATAAAAATATGAAAGATTCTATTATTGCAAAACTTGAAAGTTTAAAAGAACGTTATGAAGAATTAGAGGCATTGCTAGGCGATGCGTCGGTGATTTCAGATCAGGATAAATTCCGTGCGTATTCTAAAGAATATTCACAACTTGAAGATGTAGTGAAATGTTTTAATCGTTGGAATCAGCTTAATTCTAACATTGCTGAAGCAGAGTTGATGTTAGATGATCCTGAAATGAAAGAAATGGCAGAAATGGAAATTGAAGAATCCAAAGCCGAAATTGAAGAAGTGGAGCAACAACTTCAAATTCTTTTATTACCAAAAGATCCAAATGATGAATATAACTGCTATTTAGAAATTCGTGCGGGTACTGGTGGTGATGAAGCGGGTATCTTTGCCGGTGATTTGTTCCGTATGTACAGCCGTTATGCAGAAAGTAAACGCTGGCGTGTTGAAATGCTTAGCGCAAATGAAAGCGAGCAGGGCGGTTATAAAGAAGTGATCGTGAAAGTAAGCGGTGATGGCGTGTATGGTCAATTAAAATTTGAATCAGGCGGCCACCGCGTACAACGTGTACCGAAAACAGAAAGCCAAGGTCGTATTCATACCTCTGCTTGTACTGTTGCCGTTATGCCTGAATTACCTGAATCTGAAATGCCTGAAATCAATCCAGCAGATTTACGTATTGATACCTACCGTTCATCTGGTGCGGGTGGTCAGCACGTTAATACAACAGACTCTGCGGTACGTATTACCCACATTCCAACGGGTATTGTGGTGGAATGTCAGGATGAGCGTTCACAACACAAAAACAAAGCGAAAGCGATGTCGGTATTGGCTTCACGTATTGTTCAAGCGGAGCAAGAACGTCAAGCGGCAGAGCAAGCGGATACCCGCCGTAACTTATTAGGTTCAGGCGATCGTTCAGATAAAATTCGTACTTATAACTACCCACAAGGTCGTGTAACAGATCACCGTATCAACTTAACGCTCTATCGCTTAGATGAAGTGATGAACGGCAAAATTGACGAGCTTATTCAACCGATTATTACTGAATATCAAGCAGATCAATTAGCAGCGTTATCTGAGAGTAATTAATGACCTATCAACAATGGCTTGCCGATGCTGCGCAAGCCTTAAATCAGGTAAATCCGACAGAGAATGGCAAAGTGGATGCGTTAGTGCTATTGCAACATGCAACGGGCAAATCAAGAACGCAAATTTTAGCTTTCGATGAAACGGAAATTGATGAAAAAGTGCGGTTAAAATTGACCGCACTTTTAGATCGTCGTTTAAAAGGCGAGCCTATTGCTTATATCCTCGGTGAAAAAGAATTCTGGTCTTTACCTTTAAATGTGTCTGAAGGGACATTAATTCCTCGTCCAGATACTGAAATTCTCGTAGAAAAAGCATTGCAAATTGCGTTAGAAAAACTGAAGGAAAATCCACCGCACTTTCGTATTTTAGATCTTGGTACCGGCACTGGCGCCATTGCGTTGGCGTTGGCTTCTGAACTTTCTCCAATTTGTCAAAAAAAGAATATTCAATTAGATGTTATTGGTGTTGATTTGATGCCAGAAGTCGTCAAATTAGCGCAATCCAATGCAGAAAAAAATCAGCTCAAGGTACAATTTTTGCAGAGTCGTTGGTTTGAAAATGTTGAAGGGCAGTTTGATATTATTGTGAGTAATCCGCCTTATATTGATGAAACCGATGAGCATCTTTCTCAAGGTGATGTGCGTTTCGAGCCTCGTTCGGCGTTGGTGGCGGGAGAAAACGGTTTAGCTGATTTACGTCATCTTATTGAGTACGCGCCAGAACATTTAAATGATGGTGGTTATTTATTGTTAGAGCATGGCTGGAAACAGGGCGAAGAAGTGCGGTCAATTTTCTGGCAAAATCATTGGCAAGGGGTTGCAACCATACGGGATTATGGCGACAATGAGCGCGTAACATTGGGATATTGGAAGCGGTAATGAAATACGATCAAAAAGCCTTGTATGCTGAACTGACTCATTTTTATTTGAGCATTTGTGAGAAAGAGCAACTTGATGAGCCTCGTATAAGAGGGCTGGTTGGAAGCTTGGTGCGCAAAGCTCGCCAAGCTATTCCAGAAGAATGGGATGATAAAGCTAAAATTCATCAATTATTGCAGCTCTTCTACGGTGATTGGGGTTTTCATTGTGATGCAGATAATTATTTCTATGCCCGCAATTTATATCTTCCGTATATTCTAGAAGAGCGTGAAGGCATGCCGGTGAGTCTTGGCACCTTAATTCTTTATTTGGCTGCAAGTTTAAAATTGCCGATTTATCCCGTGAATTTCCCGACCCAACTGATTTTACGTGCAGAAGTCGATGGTGAAGTGGCATTTATTGATCCTTGGAGTGGAAAATACATTTCAGTGGATGAATTGAAGAAGCTCTATGAAGGTGCCTTTGGTTTTGGGGCTCAAATTCAACCTGAAGACTTAGCTCGAGCAGATATTCCGATGCTTACCGCACGTTTCCGTCAGCTCGCCAAGAATGCCTTAATTCGTGAAGAACAAAACGATTTGGCGTTTAATTATATCCAATTCTTGTTAGCAGGAAGAAAAGATCCTTACGATATTCGCGATCGAGGCTTAGTGTTGGCGCAAATGGGAGCTTATCCTTCCGCCATTGAGGATTTGGAATATTTTGTAGATCAATGTCCAAATGATCCCACTTCTTCTCTGTTAAAAACTCAACTTTTAGAACTGAAAGGCGAAGCATTGAAAGATGCCAATGCCATCCATTAAAAAGGAAATATTATGCAAAATAAAATTGTAAAAATTGGCAATATTGATGTCGCAAATGACAAACCCTTTGTGCTTTTCGGCGGAATGAACGTGCTTGAAAGTCGCGATATGGCAATGCAAGTTTGCGAAGCTTATGTAAAAGTGACTGAAAAGTTGGGCGTTCCTTATGTTTTTAAGGCGTCTTTCGATAAAGCTAACCGTTCTTCAATTCATTCTTACCGTGGTCCAGGCATGGAAGAAGGTTTAAAAATTTTCCAAGAGATAAAAGAAAGCTTTGGCGTGAAAGTGATTACCGATGTGCACGAAATCTATCAATGTCAGCCTGTTGCCGATGTGGTGGATGTGATTCAGTTACCGGCATTCTTAGCTCGTCAAACAGATTTAGTCGAAGCTATGGCAAAAACGGGTGCGGTAATTAACGTGAAAAAACCACAATTCTTAAGCCCAGGTCAAATGGGGAATATTGTAGATAAGTTTGAAGAATGTGGTAACGATAAAATTATCCTTTGTGATCGTGGTTCAAACTTCGGTTACGATAATTTAGTGGTGGATATGTTAGGCTTCGGCGTAATGAAAAAAGTGTCTAAAGGTAGTCCAGTTATTTTTGATGTGACCCATTCATTACAATGCCGAGATCCGTTTGGTGCAGCTTCAGGCGGTCGTCGTGAACAAGTGACTGAATTAGCCCGTTCTGGTTTAGCAATTGGGATTGCAGGTTTATTCTTAGAGGCTCACCCAAATCCAAATCAGGCAAAATGTGATGGCCCTTCTGCATTGCCACTTTCGGCATTAGAAGGTTTTGTCTCACAGATGAAAGCCATTGATGATTTAGTGAAGTCTTTCCCTGAATTAGATACGTCCATCTAATGGAGAAGTGCGGTTGAAAACAGCGTTGTTTTTGACCGCACTTTTGTTCTGTAAAAGGAGATAACAATGAATATCGTATTTTTAGACAGCACCGCAATTCCAAAACATATTCCTATTCCTCGTCCAAGCTTTCCACATAACTGGGTAGAGTATGAATATACTTCTGCAGAGCAAACTATTGAGCGAGCAAAAGACGCGGATATTATTATTACCAGCAAAGTGATTTTAAGTCGTGAGGTATTACAACAACTACCTAAATTAAAACTCATTGCTATCACCGCAACAGGCACCAATAACGTAGATTTAGACGCCGCAAAAGAATTTGGTGTAGCGGTTAAAAATGTGACGGGTTATTCAGCAACAACAGTACCTGAACATGTATTAGGCATGATTTTTGCGTTAAAACATAGTCTAGCTGGATGGCAACGCGATCAACTCACGGGAAAATGGACAGAGAGCAAACAGTTCTGCTATTTTGATTATCCCATTACAGATGTGAAAGGTTCAACATTAGGCGTGTTTGGAAAAGGCTGTTTAGGTACGGAAGTGGGGCGTTTAGCCGAGCTTTTAGGCATGAAAGTGCTTTATGCTGAACATCGAAATGCCACAACGTGTCGTGAAGGTTACACATCTTTTGAAGAGGTGCTAAAACAAGCCGATATTCTCACATTGCATTGTGCATTGACTGAAACAACCAAAAATTTAATCAATCAAGAAACCTTGTCACTTTGTAAGAAGGGGGCGTATTTAATCAATACTGGTCGTGGTCCATTGATTGATGAGCAAGCAGTTTGTGACGCATTGAAGTCAGGACAATTAGGTGGTGCCGCATTAGATGTGTTAGTGAAAGAGCCACCAGAGAAAAACAATCCACTGATTGAATTAGCGAAAACGATGCCGAATTTAATTATCACACCTCATATTGCTTGGGCGAGTGATAGTGCGGTAACCACGCTAACGAAAAAAGTGACGCAAAATATCGAAGATTTCGTTCAACAATTAAATCAAAAATAATGAATTTACCTATTTCTTTATACGTCGCCCTGCGATATTGGCGGGCAAAAAGCGCTGATCGTTTTGGGCGACTTGTTGCTAATTTGGCAAGCTTTGGCATCGTACTGGGTGTGATGGCATTGATTATTGTGCTTTCTGTCATGAATGGACTAGAAGGCTATCAAAAACAACAGGTGCTTTCGAGCATTCCACACGCGATTATTAGCCAAGAAGCGCCTATTTCGGCAGAAAAACCGCTTGAAAATACACCGCACTTTGTGCAAAAAGCCGTACCAATTAATACGACAAATGTTGTGTTTCAAACAGCAAAAGGTGTGAGTGCCGGACAAGTAATTGGTATTCAGTCTTTTTCAGATGATCCTTTACTGGAAGGTTTCGATCCTAGCCAATTTAATCAACTTTTACCGCAAGGTGAGTTTAAGTTGATCATTGGTGATAATCTGGCGCAAAAATTAGGCTTAGCGGTGGGCGATAAAGTTCGCTTAATGATTACTGAAAATAGCCAATATACGCCATTTGGTCGTGTGCCGATGCAGCGTTTATTTACAGTGAGTGAGATTTACTATGATTATGGTGAAGCGTCAGGTTATGAAGTTTTTGCTAATTTAGCCGATATTGGTCGTCTAATGCGTATTCAGCCAGGTGAGGCACAAGGCTATCGTTTATTCCTAGATGATCCTTTCCAAATCACAGAATTGCCGAGTTATTTTAAAGAGAGTCATATCAGCGATTGGCGTGTCCAAAAAGGGGAGTTTTTCCAAGCAGTTCGTATGGAAAAAAATATGATGGGCTTGTTGATTAGCTTAATTATTGTTGTTGCGATTTCCAATATAGTGACCTCATTAAGTTTAATGGTGGTGGATAAACAGGGGGAAATTGCCATTTTGCAAACACAAGGTGTCACTAAATCCCAAGTACGTTCGATCTTTATTTATCAAGGTTTATTGGTTGGGCTAGTGGGCACGTTGATTGGTGCCGTACTGGGCGTATTAATCACCTTAAATCTTGGGGCAATTTTAAGTGCGGTCAATCCGAATGGTGTTTTCTTGCCAACATCTATTGAGCCTGTGCAAGTCATTATTGTGATTGCCTTTTCTTTATTGTTATCTTTATTATCAACCATTTATCCAGCTTATCGTGCGGCGAAAACTGAGCCGGCGGAAGCATTACGTTATGAGTAAAATATGAATAACTACTTATTAGAATGCCAAAATATTAATAAATTTTACCAAGAAGGCGAGAACCAAACCCAAGTATTAAAAGGCGTGAGCTTTGCCATGAAACCACAAGAATTAGTGGCGATTGTGGGGAGTTCTGGTTCAGGAAAAAGTACTTTATTACACACCTTAGGCGGCTTAGATCAGCCAAGTAGTGGGGAAGTGTTTATTAAAGGGCAATCTTTGCAAAAAGCGTCTGAAAGCGAATTGGCTAAATTGCGTAATCAAAATCTCGGTTTCGTGTATCAATTTCACCATTTAATGTCAGATTTTACCGCATTGGAAAATGTGATGATGCCGATGTTAATTGGTCGTCAGAATAAAACAGAAGCAAAAGATCGTGCTGAAAAAATATTAGGCGCAGTAGGCTTAAGTCATCGCATTACTCATCGTCCATCTGCACTTTCGGGCGGTGAACGTCAACGTGTTGCGATTGCTCGTGCATTGGTGAATAACCCCGCTCTTGTATTGGCTGATGAACCAACTGGTAACTTAGATCATAAAACCACAGAAAGTATTTTTGAGCTAATCCAAACCTTAAATGCGGAACAAAACATTGCGTTTTTATTGGTTACACATGATATGTCATTAGCGCAAAAACTATCTCGTTGCTTAACCATGCAAGACGGCATTTTGAAGGAAGGTGCATAATGAATACGCCTTTTTTCATTAGTTGGCGTTATCAACGGGGTAAGCAAAAGAATCCATTGGTGGCGTTAATTTCAAAATTCTCTGCTATCGGTATCGCTCTTGGCGTGGCAGTGTTGATCGTGGGGTTAAGTGCCATGAATGGCTTTGAGCGTGAACTGAATTCACGTATTTTGGCTGTTGTGCCACATACGGAAATCACCGTTAATCCACATGCCAATGAAGCCACATTAAACCATTGGCAGAACCTTGCGGAACGTCTAAAAACGAATAAAAAAATTACCGCACTTTCACCTTTTGTGAGTTTTACTGCCTTAGTCGAAAATGGCAATAAACTTAAAGTTGTGCAAGTGAAAGGGGTCGATAAACAGGCTGAAGATCAAGTGAGTTCTCTTGGTAAGTTTGTGGAAGGTGATGGCTGGCAGAAATTCGCAGAAGAAGGTGGATTGGTGTTGGGCTCTGGTATTGCCAAAGAGTTAGATGTTAAAGCTGGCGATTGGGTGTCGTTATTGATTTCTCAACCGAATGGTGAAGATCAAATGGCTCAACCTAATCGTGAGCGTGTTCAAGTAACTGCTATTTTGCGTTTAGATGGCCAGTTAGACCATAGCTATGCCTTACTGGCATTACCTCAAGCGCAAGAATTAATGGGATATCGCGAAGATCAAATTACTGGTGTTGAATTGAAAGTTGATGATCCATTTAAAGTACAAGAAATGGATTATTCGATGCTTAATGATTATCCGCAGCTGCTTTATATTCAAAACTGGGTGGCAAAATTTGGCTATATGTATCGAGATATTCAGCTTATCCGTACCGTGATGTATATCGCGATGGTGCTTGTAATTGGGGTAGCATGTTTTAATATCGTTTCAACCTTAATTATGGCGGTAAAAGATAAGCAAGGTGATATTGCAATTATGCGAACCCTTGGCGCAAATAATGGTTTTATTAAACAAATCTTTATTTGGTATGGTTTACTTGCAGGGATGAAAGGGTGTCTAATTGGTATCGTATTAGGTGTTGTACTCGCACTGAATCTCACGCCGATTATTCAAGGCATCGAGAGATTACTCGGTAAAAAATTGTTATCAGATGGTATCTATTTCGTTGATTTCTTACCAAGTGAATTACATTGGTTCGATGTTGTATTGGTTCTCGTGGCGGCATTGGTATTGAGTTTACTTGCCAGTCTTTATCCAGCTAGTCGAGCCGCGAAGTTACAACCGGCTCAAGTATTGAGTAATCACTAATAAAAAATCAGGGATTAAGTATTTAATCCCTGATTTTTTTATTATTCAACCGTTAATTATTATTGGTTTTCTTTATCTGTTTTTAATAAGCCAGATGAACCTTCGGAATAATCGCGAGGTGGTTCTTCTGATTTACTTTCTGATGAGGCTGTCACCAATTGCTGGGTAAATAAACCTTTGTCGGCTGGTTTACTGCCAAGCAAGGTTTCAGATGAAACCGCATAGTGACGATAGAGTTTTTGATAATCACCAATTAAGGTTTTAAATAATTCGGCACTTTCCGCGAAATGTTTTTCAAGTTGTGCTTGTTTATCGCTTAATTGTGTTTTCACTTCTTTCAGTTCAGCTTCGGTCTGAACTTGTTTTTTTACGGAACCTTTTGTTAAACGTAATAATAAATAGCCTAAGATTACGCCAACCACAAGCCCAATCACAGCGGCTTGCCACATTTCTGGTGTCCATGATTGCATACATTACTCCTTATTTTGAATTCAATGTTTAGTGTAAAGGAAAACTGAAAAACTTTCTTTGCAGTTGATCACATTTTGAAAAAGCAGCGTTTACACAGCTGCAATAATCACGATCTCAACTTTCCAATCAGGATCTGCAAGTTTCGCTTCTACCGTTGCTCGGCTTGGTGGATTTTGGCTATCGACCCATTCATCCCATGCTTGGTTGAGTTGGGCATAATCAGCCATATCAGCAAGGAAGATTTGCGTGGTAAGAATTTTACTTTTTTCAGAACCAATTTCAGCCAATAATTTATCGATCAGTGAAAGGACTTCTTTGGTTTGCTCGTAAGCATTTTGCTTAACGGTTTTTTCCGGTACTTGACCGGCAAAATAGGCGGTATTGTTATGAATGACCACTTCAGAAAAGCGTTTGCTTGGTTGAATGCGTTGAATCGACATAATGGCTCCTTTTTGATGAAGATAATTCCATTCTAAAGGTGGTTTTAGACTTTGTAAATCAAGAAATTGTGAGATAAAATAATTGAGAATTTTTATCAACTAAAGAAAACTATGAAACTCCTGATTTCGAATCAATATGGCGCTATTGTCATGGCATTATTGCCTTTTGTTTACGGTATGTTATTAGCTTCACCCGTTTGGGCGCATTTCTTTTTGCTTTTAGCTTGGTTCAGCATGTATTTGCTGAGTTACCCAATGCTTAGTCTCTTTAAAGGCAAAAATATGGCGGAATATAAAAAGTGGACAATCATCTATGGTGTCGCAGCTTTTTCATTTGCGCTTCCTGCCATTTTTTATAACTGGCAAATTCTTTTCTTTATTGCCGCCATGTTTCCTTTTGTGTTGGTGAGTATCTATTACACCAAGAAAAAAGATGAGCGCAATCTTCTCAATGATTTAGCCGGTATTGCGATTTTTGCCCTTGCAGGTATGGGATCCTATTATTTTTCTGACCGCACTTTTGATGAAAAAATCTGGTGGGTGGCGCTGTATCCAAGTCTCTTTTTTATTGGTACCACACTTTATGTCAAATCAATGATGCGTGAACGTAAAAATCCGCTTTATCTCAAAGCCTCTATTATTTTCCATGTGCTTTGCGTGCTCGGTTGCTTGTTTACCCAACAATATGTCTTATCACTTGCTTTTGTGCCGGCGTTAATTCGTGCCATTTATTTACCCACCAAGAAACTTTCGGTTAAGCAAGTTGGTCTAATAGAATTCGGAACATCCGCCATTTTTTTGATTATTTTATTGATAGCGACATTATAAGATGAAGACATTAGCCAAACTTTTACTCCTCACCACGCTCACCTTAAGCAGTTCAGCATTTGCGATGAAAACCATTGATTTGGTTGATAAAGCGCAAATGACGGATCAGCAAAAAATGGATCTGGCGCAAAAACTGGCAGAGAAACAAGATTGGAAAGCGGTTTTTGAAATTATGTATCCTCTTGCGTTGGAAGGTAATTTACAAGCACAAAGCAATTTAGGGATGCTTTATAATTTAGGCCGTGGAGTGGATGAAAATAAAGAGTTGGCTTATTGGTGGTTTAGCGAAGCTGCTGAGCGAGGCAGTATTAAAGCTATCAATAATTTGGCAGTGATGTATTTCAATGGCAACAACTATGTAAAACAAAATACCGCTCAAGCGATTAAATTATTTGAAGCCAGTGCAACAAAAGATCCCGATGCTATGCTTACATTAGGGGAAATTTATACCAATCAGAAAGAATTTACCAAAGCCTTTGAATGGTTCCAGAAAGCGGCAAATGCAGGCAGCAATGAAGGACGATTCCGTTTAGCTCGTTTGTATGAAGAGGGAATTGGGACACAAGTTAATATTGGTTTGGCCAAATTACTTTATTTGGAAATTATGAATACGGCGAAAAAGGATGAAATCAAAGAAATCGCCAGACAGCGATTACAACGTTTAAGCTTGTATTAAGAAAAAGTGCGGTTGATTTTAACCGCACTTTTTTTATTTTACCTCCGCCCCTTTTAACCAGCGTCTAACCCAACTGCGATTTGGCATTAAGTTATGAATCAGATCTTCACTCATTGGTAAGGGCTCGTCATAAATTAAGGAAGCCAGTGTTTCCCCTAAAAATGGTGCAGAGGTTAATCCTCTAGAGCCTAATGCACCGATTAAATAGAGGTTAGGGTAGTTTACGGCTTGTTCTATTGGTTGTTTACGACGTCGTAAATTAAACAAATTCTGATATTGTGTTTGCTGAGCTGAAAAATGTGGAACAGCCCCCATCATTGGGGTGAGAGCACGTACCGAACAACGCACACCGATTCGAGCAAGATTGCCTGATGTATTCACTTCTTTTGTCCAGTCTTCTGGAATATTTTGCTGAATTTTTTGTTGGTTTTCTTGTTGTTCGGTTAGGCTAAATTCACGAGTCGCATTATCACGAACATGACTTGCGCCAATACAATGACTGGCTTTCGCTTGATCGACTGGCGTCAGGTAGCCGTCATAGCACAACACAGTTTTAAGTTTAAGTAAGTTTGCGGATGTCGGAATTTGGCTCACTTGCCCACGAACAGGATAGAGAGGCAGTTTTCGTGTTTGTTCAAACTCAGTGAGTTTATGCCCGTTTGCTAAAACAACCACTTCATGGAAGAAAGTTTCATTTTCAGCAGTATTGATTTGCCAACCCTGTTCTGTTTGCGAAAGTGCGGTTACTTTTTGTGATGTTTTAATTTGGACGCCTTGTTTTTCTAAAAAGGCAAAAGCATGCTGAACTAACTGACGTGGTGCAAGCCAAGCGCCTTGAGGAATAAAACCGCCACCAAAAGGTAACGGTAAACCGACTTTTTCGCTTAATTTAGTTTGGTTTAGTGACTGATATAAATCAGAAGGCAAATTCAGCTCAGCGATTTTATTTAATTTACTTTCAGCTTTCTCATTGTAAGCACAAAGCGCGACACCACAGAACTCATGTTCAAATTCGATTTGTTGTTGAATTGCCCATTGTAGAAATTGATGACCATAGGCGAAAGCATGAATATAAAAACGAATATTGCGTTCGTTATCATCGCTCAGTTGCGGATAAAAAGCCCCTTGTTTATTGCCGGATGCATTGAGGGCAGTTAGCTCATCTTCGCAATAAATTGTGATTTTAGCCCCGCGTTTAACCAATGAAATGGCTGTACAAAGCGAAGCAATTCCACCACCAATAATAGCAATATCTTGCTTGTTTAGATTGGCTGACTGACTATGAAACCAGGGCGTAGAAAGTGCGGTTGGTTTTTCCTGCGTTTTTTGACCAGAAAGACATTCCCGTTTTTTACCAAAGCCTTTGCGTTTCTTAATATTAAAGCCTGCATTTTCTAAGCCTTTTCTCACCGCACTTGCCGCAGTGAAGGTCGCAAAGGTACCTTGTAGCTTGGTAAAACGAAACATTTGCTGATAAAGATGCTCATTCCACATGTCGGGGTTTTTACTCGGCGCAAAACCATCTAAAAACCAGGCATCAATTTTGCTATTCATATAATCGCCAAGTTGTGGCAGATTTTCAGCGACATCGCCAAACCAAAGATCTAACGTGGTTTCATCAAAATGAAAACGATAGCAACCTTGAATAGGATTAAGCCAATGCTGTTGTAAATGCTGAGCAAGACAAGAAAATTGCGGATAGGCTAAATGGGCTTGTTCTAATGCATCAAGTGGCAAAGGGTATTTTTCAAAAGAGATAAAATAAAGGCGTTTTAGAGGCGAATCTGGATATTTCTGACGAAATTCACGGAATAGCGTGGTCACCGCAAAGAAATTTAATCCTGTGCCAAATCCTGTTTCAGCAATAACAAAATGGGCTTCTTGGTAATGAACCCAACGTTCCCACAACTGATTACCTTCTAAAAACACATAATGGCTTTCTGATAAACCATCTTGATTGGAAAAATACACGTCATCAAACTTATCTGAAATGGGGGTATTCTCTTGGTTAAAATGAATTTTTGCATGCTGAATGGTGAACATGTGTTAGCCCTTTTTTGCCTTATCAAATTCTTTTATAATAGCACGGAAATTTTGAGACGGTTAAAACTTAACTGGTCGAACAAATGAATTATTGCTTGCAATATTTTCATTTCATAGTAAATTGCGTTCAGCTAACAACTGTAAGTTGAATTAAATTTCCCCTAAATCATAAGGAATAAAGAATGAAAAGAGCTGTAATTACTGGTTTTGGTATTATTTCAAGTATCGGTAACAACAAAGAAGAAGTTTTGGCTTCATTAAAAGCAGGTAAATCTGGTATTGAAGTCGTGCCTGACTTTATTGAAATGAAAATGCGTAGCCATATTGCCGGCACAATCAAACTTGATCCAAGCGAGCATATCGATCGTAAAGTGTATCGTTTTATGGGTGATGCGGCAGCTTATGCATACCTTTCTATGCGTGAAGCGATTGAAGATTCAGGTTTAACAGAAGATCAAGTTTCAAATGACCGTACAGGTCTTGTAATCGGTGCAGGTACTGGTTCAGCACATAACCAATTAGTGGCTTGTGATGCAGTGCGTGGTCCACGCGGTGTGAAAGCGATTGGTCCTTATGCGGTAACTAAAACGATGGCATCAAGTGTGTCAGCTTGTTTAGCAACCCCTTACAAAATCCGTGGTGTGAGCTACTCAATCAGCTCTGCTTGTGCAACGTCTGCACACTGTATTGGTCACGCAGTTGAATTAATCCAATTAGGTAAACAAGATGTGGTTTTCGCGGGTGGTGCGGAAGAATTATCTTGGGAATGTGCAACTGAATTCGATGCAATGGGTGCAGTTTCAACTAAATACAATGATACCCCAGAAAAAGCTTCTCGTGCTTACGATGCAAACCGTGATGGTTTTGTTATCGCAGGTGGTGGTGCTGTTGTAGTGGTTGAAGAATTAGAACACGCATTAGCACGTGGTGCAAAAATCTACGCTGAAATCGTGGGCTACGGTGCAACCTCTGATGGTTACGACATGGTAGCACCAAGTGGTGAAGGTGCAGAGCGTTGTATGAAACAAGCAATGGCAACGGTAGATACCCCAATTGATTACATCAACGTACACGGTACATCAACACCAGTTGGTGACGTAAAAGAATTAGGTGCAATCAAAAATGTATTTGGTGACAAAATCCCAGCGATTTCTTCAACCAAATCAATGACTGGTCACTCTTTAGGTGCAGCAGGTGCACACGAAGCAATCTATACCTTATTAATGTTATACAATGACTTCATTGCTCCAAGCATTAATATCGAAACATTAGACGAAGCGGCAGAAGGCTGCAATATCGTGACTGAAACAAAAGAAAATGCAGGCTTACAAACTGTAATGTCAAACAGCTTTGGTTTCGGTGGTACAAACGCGACTTTAGTGTTCAAACGCTATAACGGCTAATTAAAAATCGCTTAAAATCTAACCGCACTTTGGGGCTTCCAAGTGCGGTTTTTTCTTGTCATCGATTCTTTTCCTTTCACTCATAAGAGAAAACAACATTTAAAATGTGATCTAGTTCAAATTTCTGAACAAAAGAATAAAATTTTTTTATTTTTATAAAACTCTATATAAAAATGCAATTCTCTTTGTTTTTTGAATTTAATCTTTATTTAAAACTTTATTTTTATATTTTTCTGGATTTTAATTCTTTTAAATTTGTTTTTTTAGACTTTTGCAATGCTAGACAAGTTGTTTTCTTTCGGTATGATGGTTCCATTGTTTTGACAACGAATCGTAGTAATAAAAGTGCGGTCAGTTTTAGGAGTAAAATATGAAGAAATTATCCGGTGCGGAAATGGTGGTTCAGTCTTTGCGTGACGAAGGCGTTGAGTATTTATTTGGTTATCCAGGCGGTGCCGTATTGGATATTTATGATGCAATCCATACTCTTGGTGGGATTGAACATATTTTAGTTCGTCATGAGCAAGCTGCGGTGCATATGGCTGATGGTTATGCACGAGCGACCGGTAAAGTAGGTTGTGTGTTAGTGACATCAGGACCAGGTGCAACCAATGCGATTACGGGTATTTTAACCGCTTATACTGATTCAGTACCAATGGTGATCATTTCTGGTCAGGTAATGAGTAGCTTAATCGGTCGTGATGCGTTCCAAGAATGTGATATGGTGGGGATTTCTCGCCCAGTGGTTAAACACAGCTTTATCGTTAAAAAAGCAGAAGACATTCCAGGTATCTTGAAAAAAGCCTTTTATATCGCTTCAACAGGCCGTCCAGGTCCCGTTGTTGTAGATATTCCAAAAGATACCGTAAATCCAACTTTAAAATATCCTTACGAATATCCAAAATCTGTTGAGCTTCGTTCTTATAATCCAACGGTAAATGGTCATAAAGGTCAAATTAAGAAAGCATTAAAAGCATTATTAGTGGCTAAAAAACCGGTTTTATTCGTGGGTGGTGGTGCAATTGCTGCAGGCTGTCATAAAGAATTAACGCAATTTGCACAACGTTTAAATTTACCGGTCACCTCATCATTAATGGGGTTAGGTGTGTACCCAAGTACGGACAAACAATTTTTAGGCATGCTTGGGATGCACGGGACTTATGAAGCCAATACAGCGATGCATGAAAGTGATTTAATTCTTGGTGTTGGGGTTCGTTTTGATGACCGTACCACTAATAACTTAGATAAATATTGCCCGAATGCCAAAGTGATTCAGATTGATATTGACCCAACCTCTATTTCTAAAAACGTACCCGCGGCTATTCCAATTGTAGGTAACGCGAAAAATGTATTGGATGAATTCTTAAGTTTATTAGGTGAAGAAATTGGTTCGCGTCCGCAAAATCACTTAGAAGATTGGTGGAAACAAATCGATGAATGGAAAGCGAAAAAATGCTTGGATTTCGACCGCACTTCAGGCGTCATCAAACCACAGCAAGTGATGGAAGCTGTATATCGCATTACAAAAGGCCAAGCTTATGTGGCATCGGATGTAGGGCAACACCAAATGTTTGCTGCATTACATTATCCGTTTGATTTACCGCGTCGTTGGATCAATTCAGGTGGTGCGGGTACGATGGGCTTTGGCTTACCTGCTGCATTAGGGGTGAAACTTGCGCATCCTGAAGCAACCGTAGTTTGTGTAACGGGTGATGGCAGTATTCAAATGAATATCCAAGAGCTTTCAACAGCAACGCAATATGGTATTCCTGTTGTGGTAATTTGTTTGAACAACCACTTTTTAGGCATGGTAAAACAATGGCAGGATTTAATTTACTCTGGCCGCCATTCTCAAACTTATATGAATTCTTTACCGGATTTCGTGAAGTTAGCCGAATCTTATGGTCATGTGGGAATTCAAATTTCGACACCAGATGAATTAGAAAGCAAATTACAAGAAGCCTTCAGTATTAAAAATAAATTGGTCTTTGTTGATATTAACGTTGATGAAACCGAACACGTTTACCCAATGCAAGTTCGCGGCGGGGCGATGAATGAGATGATTTTAAGCAAACCACAAGAGGAGAAAGAATAATGCGTAGAATTTTATCTGTTTTATTAGAAAATGAATCCGGTGCATTATCTCGTGTGGTCGGCTTATTTTCCCAACGTGCATTTAACATTGAAAGCTTAACTGTGGCACCAACCGATGATCCAACGCTTTCTCGTATGACGATTGAAGCGGTAGGTGATGAGCAAGTACTCGAACAAATCGAAAAGCAACTTCACAAGTTAGTGGATGTGTTTAAAGTTATTAACTTGAGTGAACATGAGCATGTTGAGCGTGAAGTGTTGTTAGTGAAAGTACGTGCAACGGGTTCATCGCGTGATGAATTAAAACGTTTAGCTGACATTTTCCGTGGTCAGATTGTGGATGTGACAACAAAATCTTATACCATTCAGTTAACGGGTACAAAAGACAAATTAGATGCTTTTGTTGAGGCACTGAAAGAAGAAAGCACATTACTTGAAATTGTTCGTTCAGGGTTAATCAGTCTTTCTCGTGGAGAGAAGAATATTCTTTAATGATCTCGAAAGTGCGGTTAAAAATGACCGCACTTTTTTAATGTAAAAAAGGAAGTCATAATTGACTTCCTTTTTGTTTATTCTAAATGAATGTTAAGCTTCTGATTTATTAGTTAATGCGATATATAAACAAACTGCAAAACCGGCAATTAAAACATAAGGCGTAAAGGTTGGAACACCAGTAGGGGCAGCCGCGAAACCAAAGTTATGTGCCGCTGCTGCGCCCAGTAACATACCGAGCACAAATAATGCCGAGTCATTACTTCCTTCCCCAATATTGACTAATTGTTTGCCTGGACAACCACCGCCTAATGCAAAGCAAAGGCCGCAAAGTGCCATAGAAAGGAAATTGTAGAGATAGTCATTATGTGCGATAGGTTGTTTTTCAAAGCCTAAATGGAATTGACCTAATAAGGCATTGGTTATTGCTGCAAAGACTATCAGTGCAATCACACCATTTAATAAATGTGCATCACGGAAGAGGACAAAGTTTCGGAATGCCCCAATTGTGCAAAAACGTGATTTTTGCATCAGCACACCAAGAAGTAATCCGCCAGCAAGTGACATCCAAATAGCCGCATGTTGTGCACCAGGGCCTTTTTGAGAGGCGTAAATCGCTAGATTTTCACCAAATTTAAATTGGGTTAAGGCTAAAACAAGCAAAATCACGGCAAAGATTGGTCCGATTAAGCCAGAAGATTGGCTTTGTTCCTTAGATTTACCTAATGAGAATCCTCGATTAGCGAAGAAAATGCCGCCTAATACACCGGCAAACAATCCTACGATACCTGCAATTGCAGTGAGATCACCGCCACCTAATCGTAAATAAGCACGCCATGGACAACCTAAGAAAATGAGCGCACCAAGCATCGCAAAAAAGCCTAAGCTAATACGAGCAAGTGGGGCAGAGCCACCACGAGGTTTAAATTCCTTAGATAAGAATGCACTGGCAAGTGCACCTAAAACTAATCCAATGAGTTCTGGGCGAAGGTATTGTAATGGGGCAGCGTGGTGTAATCCAAGCGATCCGGCTGTATCGCGTAAGAAACAAGCCGCACAAAATCCCATATTACCAGGATTGCCATTATAAGTGAGAAGTGGCGCAACGATACCAAGTGCAGCACCTGCAACCACAGGCCAAGTTAAAATTTTCATAATTAGACCCTTGTGATATCTGAAGTTAAATTGAATTGTGTGTTTTTAATAATAAAAACAAGGGTATTGTAGAAAGAGTTGAAAAATAAAGAAAGTTTATTTTTTTGAAATTGTGAGCGGGATCAAAGATTAGTTGATAATGAGAAAAGCTTGTTTAATTATCATAAAAAAATAAAAGTGCGGTTAAATTTAACCGCACTTAAGATATGTTATTCAGCAGGGTACCAATGCAAATGTTCAAAGGCTATCTGACATGTTTCCCCTTCTTTCGGGCCAGAATCTCGTCGTCCAATTTGAACACGAATATCTTGATCTCCAACTTGGATATTATAATCCGTCACTTCACCAAGATAGGAACGACGTTTTACAACACCTGGGATTCCACCTTGTTGAACAAATTCAATGTCGGATGGACGGCTTGCTAATATGGCTTTCCCTTGTGAAAGTAAGTCATTATTTGGCATTTCTGGAAGATTGAAAATACCATCAACTTTATCAATATGAATACCTTGTGATGACAGGTTTACATTTAATTGATTTGATAACCCGATAAAATTGAAGACAAACTTGTTAGCTGGGTTGTTATAAATATTTAATGGGGTATCAATTTGTTGTACCGCCCCTTTCTTCATAACCATAATACGATCTGAAAGTGCCATCGCTTCAGATTGGTCATGAGTCACATAAATAATTGAGAACCCAAATTTTTTCTGTAATGCCTTAATTTCAAACCGCATTTCTTCACGAAGATGTGGGTCTAAGCTTGATAATGGTTCGTCTAGTAACATGACGTCTGGGTTAATTGCTAATGCTCTAGCAAGTGCCACACGTTGTTTTCCACCACCAGATAAATCATCAGGGCTTTTCTTGGCAACACTAAGTAAATTAGTGTGTCTTAGCGCATCGGTTGTTCGTTTTTCAATTTCTTGGGCTGAAATATTTTTGAGTTTTAACGGAAAGGCAACGTTATCATATACCGTCATGTGTGGCCATACCGCAAAGGCCTGAAAGACCATACCAAAATTGCGTTTCTCAGGCGGAAGATAGAAATTGTTTTTCTTCGATGACAGTAATTTATCACCGACTTTAATTTCCCCACCATCTAAGTCTTCAAAGCCTGCAATCATTCGTAGGGTAGTTGTTTTTCCACAACCTGATGGCCCTAGCATAGAGAAACATTCGCCTTTTTCGATAGAAAGGTTAAGATCTTCAATGGCAATAACATCACCAAATTTTTTCATGACATGATTTAATTGAATATAGCTCATCTTTTACTCCTAACCTTCTATTTTTGAGTTTTCTTTTCAGCATAACGTTTAATAACAGTTTGGCCTAACACAATGATTATTAGGGCAATACCCGCTAATGCTGCAGAATAAACCGTTTCACCGTCTTCATTTAGAGTATAAATTGCGACACCGATGGTTCGTGTAGAAGGACCATATAACATAACAGAAACAGTCAATTCACGTAGAGCAGGAAGGAAAATCAGGAAGAAAGCGGCAATCATCCCTGGTCTTACGAGTGGGATAACAATATCTTTTAAAGATTGCCACATACTTGCTCCACATGCTCGAGAAGCTTCAACTAATGAATCATGCACTTGCTCAAGTGCAGCAGAGTTAGCTTTGAGTGAGAAAGCCATATAACGCGCAATGTAAGCAATTAAAATAATCCAAACAGTGTTGTAAAGATTGATGCCGAATTTACCACTCCAGGCAAGGATCACCCCAAGAGCAATTACAGAGCCAGGTACGGAGAATGGCAACATCCCTAAGAACTCAAGAATGCCTTTTCCGCGAACACGCATTTTAACGATAACATAAGAAATCATTACCCCTGCAAACATGGTAATCAATGCTGCAGCGAGACCGAGAGTCACACTATTTCGAATTGCATCTTTTGTTAACTGCCATTCAAATAAGATGAACTTATAGTTATCTAATGTGAGATTTTCCCATGTAATTGGCAATCCATAGGTTTTTAATCCGCCAACAAGGAAAATCGTGACTGTAGGCAATACGATAGTAAAGGCGATGTAGAGTAAGCAAATAACAAGCAACGGTTTTCTCAAACCACGAAGTTTTACTTCGATAGGTCTAAAGCTTTTACCTGCAATAATTTGGAATCGACCTTTATTTAAGATTTTGTTTTGTAACCAAATAATCAGAGCCGCAGTGAATACTAAAACAGTTGCAAGTACAGTACCGGTACGAATGGCTTCAAAACTACCCGCACTTTGGTGAATACGTTCATAAATGAGGGTTGGAATGTTAAAAATACCATTTTCTACGCCCAGTACGGCAACAGTACCAAAGTGAGCCATAGAATAGAGCATAATGAGTAATGCACCAGAAAGAATACTTGGCATGACGAGTGGAATGGTAATTTTGCGGGTAATGGTAAATAGGCTTGCGCCTGAGATTCTCGCTGATTCTTCTAATGTAGGGTCCATGCGCTCCAATGCACCACAGACTTGGATAAAGACGAATGGGAAAAGATACATTGTTTCTACAGCCATAATACCAGCGTAGCTATAGATATTAAAAATAGGTCCATCAAATCCTAAATCCATGAAGAATTGGTTAATATAACCAGAACGTGGTGAAAGTAACATTTTCCAAGCTAAGGCTCCAATGAAAGAAGGAAGCATAAAAGGCACAAGGAACATCACTTTCATAAAACCTTTATAAGGTAGATCTGTTCGAGTCACTAACCAAGCAAAAAATGTACCAATAATCGTACTCATCACAGTTACACCAGATGCGATGAAAAGTGAATTGAGTAATGCTTCATAGGTTTCTTCTTGCTTAAGAATATTCACCACATCGGTGATATTAAATTGTCCATCAACCCAAAAAGAATTGAGGAAAATAAGTAAAACAGGAACCGCAACAACGATCACTAAGATACCGATGGATAAGGCTAGAATAACGTTAGCAATATTGAATGGATGATTATTTTGAATAGTTGTAGCCATAATAAACCCCTCTAGATTTCTTTAGCAGAATCAAACCAAAGCAAATCATGAAAACTGATAAAGCAATTTTCACCTTCATTGAACATTAAATTATTACGTAATGCTTTATTAGTTGGGATTTCTGTTCGTAGTGTTACACCATCAATCTCTACCATATAATCCATTACCGCGCCAAGAAAGCTGGCTCTTGATATTTTTCCTAGTAAACCTTCATTGTCTTTGCTTAGTATGATATCGGAAGGTCGACATCCTAATTTCCCTGAGTTAGGTGGCAAGTTTTTCCAGTTTAAAATTTGATTACCTTCTCCAATATAGTGATGATTATTTTCGTATCGGACTGGAATGAAATTGGCGAGTCCCATAAATTTAAATACCATCTCATTTTCTGAGCGCTCATAAATGTCCCATGGTGTTCCAACTTGTTGGATATCGCCATGTTCATTCATAATGGCCAAACGATCTGATATTGCTAGGGCAATTTCCTGGTCATGTGTTACGTACAGAATAGTAATACCGAGTTTTTTCTGTAATTCTTTAATTTCAAAACGCATTTCTTCTCGAAGATTGGCATCCAAATTATTGAGAGGTTCGTCTAAGAGCATTAAAGACGGTTTAGCAACTAATGCCCTTGCGAGAGCAACGCGCTGTTGTTGCCCGCCTGACAATTGAGAAGGTAAACGTTCTTCTAAACCAGTTAAATTAACTAATTCGACCACTTCCATCACTTGTTTATGGAGAGCTTGTTTTTCAATATTTTTTAATTTAAGAGGGTAGGCGATATTGTCAAAGACAGTCATATGCGGCCAAACAGCATAATCTTGGAAGACCACACCTAGACCGCGTTGATCTGGCGGAATATCCGTGTTTGTAGCGGGATCGGCAACAACCACATCATCAATTAAAATACGGCCACTATCTGGCACATCAAATCCTGCAAGCAGGCGTAATAAGACAGTTTTTCCACAGCCGGATGGGCCAAGAAGCGTAAAACATTCTCCATCTTGTACAACTAAGGACAGATTTTTTAACACTTCATTTGAACCGAATTTTTTGGATACATTTTCAAATGTAATTGTTGCCATAATCACTACTCCTTACTGATTAACGACCTTGAAGAATTTGAGTGAAATGTTTAATTGTTTCTTCTTTTTCTGACATTAATTTTTCATAGTCAATAGGAATCGCTCTTGATACGGCATCTTCTAGAGATGGCATACCAAATTTAGCATCAAGTTCAATACCTTTTCTAACTGGTAATGTTCCTTCATTTGCAATGATTTTTTGCCCATCTTCAGAAAGTAAGAAGTCAATAAATTTTTGTGAAGCAGTAAGGTGTTCAGTGCCTTTTAAGATCGCTGCAGGGCTAGGGATGACGAGCATTTCTTTTGGATAAACCAATTTTAATTGCGCGCCTTTTTTAATTTTATCATTGGTAATATAGTCAACAGCGAGAGAGGCTAATAGATCACCAGATGCTGTATCGTCGATAACTTGTCCTGCACCTTTACCTACTTTAGCTTTATTTGCTTTTAATTTTTCAAAGAATTCCCAACCAAACTTATCTTTTAATAAAGATACACTCATATATGACGTACCCGATAATGCAGGGTTTGCAATACCAAACGCACCTTTATATTCAGGTTTTAAGATATCAGCCCATTCAGCAGGCGGGTTATCTTTAACGAAGCGAGTATTGTAGGCGATTGCTAGTGTACCGAGGCGGATTGGGGTAAAAGAACCATCAAAGTTAGGGATAGGGTTAACAATATTGGCAGTTTCAGGAGAAACATAAGCTTCAAGCATGCCGTTTTTTTTCATTTGGAAGAAGTCAGGTACTTCACTTGTCCAAATCACATCGGCCATAATTTTCCCGGATTCTTTTTCCGTTGCAATTTTAGCCATCAATTTTCCGGCGCCGGCAGACTGATAATCCATTTCAACATCTGGATGTTTTTCAGTAAATTTTGCTTTTAATGCACCAATTAATGATTCTTTCATTGATGTGTACACAATTAATTTTTCTTGTGCCGCAGCCATATTACTAAGTGACATACCTAGTCCAATGACAATCAATGTTAAAGACATTTTTTTATTCATAATGAAACCTCACTGAGATAGGGATAAAATCAGTAAATGAGATCAAACTACGATCGACATTTATACCAAAACATCTAACCTACAAAATACGCTTAAATATTTGAATATAAAAGTCTAAATTTAAATAATTTTCAGATTTGTGATAGAGATCACTTAATACCGTTTAAAGCCATCTTCCCAAATGCAATTCCACAATATCGACTAAATGTCGAAGAAATGTGGTGTCTTGGTCGTTGTGGAAACGGTCAGTGTCTCGAGATTTGAAGAGTAAAAGTGCGGTTGGTTTTTGCGGTGTTCCACCTAAGCGGCAAATCGCCACAGAGCCGATAGGGAGCTCTTCAGGAAGGAACATGAGGGCTTTTTCTTTATTGGAGAGATCGCCTAAATAGAATTGACGTAAGCCCATACGCTCTAGGCGAATAAGTTCGAAGGCTTTTCGGTCTAGCCAATGTTGTTCAGGAATAGAATTATTTTTGTGCCAACTATCCGTGAAAAGTAAGACTTTGGCACCTTCTAGCTCATAGCCTTTTGCCCAGTCATCCAACTTTTCATTGATGGCAATAAAGTCTTCTGTTTGAAATAGTTTTTTCTGCAAAGGTAAGAGAGCAAAGAAGATATCTGCTTCTTGATGAGCAAGTTGATGAAATTTTTCGAGGAGTTGAGTAAGCGTTTTGATTTGTTCTCGTTGCTGAGCAAGTTGTGCTTCGACTAAGGAAATCGTCCCTTCTTCATGGCTATGCGGAATGGTAAGCTGTTGAAGTAGTTCTGGGCGATGAGTAAAAAAATCAGGGTGATTTTTTAGGTAGTCAGCAATATCTTGTTCAGTCATCAAAACTCCTTAAAAAATAACCGCACTTGGTTGTACCAAAGTGCGGTTTATTTTTATGCTGTTTTAGGCCGCAAATGGATCGCGTAAAATCATTGTTTGAACACGATCTGGACCCGTTGAAAGGATAGCTACCGGCACACCAGTTACTTCTTCGATACGTTTGATGTAATCACGGCAAGTTTGCGGTAATTTATTTACATCAGTGACACCGAAGGTGTTTTCTTTCCAACCAGGTAAGGTTTCGTAAATTGGCTCTACGCCTTCCCAATCTTTCGCTGCTAATGGAGCGTATTCAACGATTTCACCATTTGGCATTTTGTAAGCGGTACAGATTTTCACTTCATCGAAACCATCTAATACGTCTAATTTGGTCATACAGAAGCCAGAAATAGAATTAAGTTGAATTGCACGACGAATGGCCACGGCATCAAACCAACCACAACGACGAGGACGACCGGTTACTGCACCAAATTCGTTACCTTTACGGGCAATTTCAGCACCAGTTTCATCGAATAATTCTGTGGTGAATGGACCGCCACCAACACGTGTACAGTAAGCTTTGATGATACCTAACACATAATCAAGGTTACGAGGACCGAAACCGGAGCCTGTCGCTACGCCACCTGCCGTGGTATTAGAACTGGTTACATACGGATAGGTGCCGTGGTCGATATCAAGCATGGTGCCTTGTGCACCTTCGAATAGGATGTTGTCACCATTTTTACGAGCAGTATCTAAAATAGTTGTGATATCTGCTACCATGCCAGTAATAATATCAGCTACCGCGAACACATCGTCTAATGTTTTTTGATAATCAACAGGTTCTACTTTGTAGTAGTTCACTAATTGGAAATTATAGTATTCAAGAAGGTTTTTTAATTTTTCAGCAAAGGCTTCGCGATTGAATAAATCACCTACGCGTAAACCACGACGAGCCACTTTATCTTCATAAGCGGGGCCGATACCACGGCCGGTTGTGCCAATGGCTTTTTTACCTAATGCGGCTTCACGCGCGTGATCCATTGCAACGTGATAAGGTAGAATTAATGGACAAGCTTCTGAAATTAATAAACGTTCACGTACTTTTACGCCACGGTTTTCTAATTCGCCTATTTCTTGCATTAATGCGGCAGGAGAAAGTACCACGCCGTTGCCGATTAAACAAGTCACGTTATCACGTAAAATACCCGATGGAATTAAGCGTAATACGGTTTTTTCACCATTAATAATTAACGTGTGACCTGCGTTATGACCACCTTGGTAACGCACCACATATTTGACTCGATCCGTTAATAAATCAACGATCTTGCCTTTCCCTTCATCGCCCCATTGAGCGCCAAGAACAACAACACTTTTTCCCATAATTTCCGCCTTAAGTTTGCGTAAGTTTATAAATCAGACAAACGATTACTTTACTCTTTTTTTGCCTTAATCTCAAATTTAAAACGTAAAAAAGTGCGGTTATTTTTAACCGCACTTTTCTTAAATTTATTATTCAAACAACGATTTATGTAATGAACGTACTACATCATCCGCTTTGTCACTATGCGCTAGCATACAAATATTATTCGTGCTTGCTCCATAGCTAATCATGCGAATGTTATAACCTTCGAGCGTGTCGAAAATACGTTTTGCTACACCAGAAGCGAGGTGTAAGTCATTTCCAATTAATGCGACAAGTGATAAGCCTGTATCGACTTTCACGGTGCAATATTGACTTAATTCTTCTAATAATTCTGGTGAAAGTAATTCAACACCAGATGAAGCAGAACCTGTTTTATCTAAAGTTAATGCAATACTCACTTCAGAAGTGGTAATGGTGTCCACCGAAATTTTATATTTAGCCAAGACATTGAATACATTCGCAAGGAATCCTTGAGCGTGTAACATGCTTAAGCTTGAAAGCGTCAATAAAGTTTGGTCACGACGTACTGCAATAGCACGGAATGTTGGACGAGGTTGTGGATCGCGTGTTACCCAAGTACCGCCAGCATCAGGCGCTTTACTTGAACCTACATAAACGGGAATATTACTGCGTACAGCTGGAAGTAATGTTGCTGGGTGTAATACTTTAGCACCGAAAGTTGCCATTTCAGCCGCTTCAGCAAAACTCATGGTATCAATACGTTTTGCTTTAGGGACGACACGAGGGTCTGTGGTATAAATTCCCGCTACATCCGTCCAAATTAATACATCTTTTGCGTTTAATACTTCCGCTAAAAGTGCCGCAGAGTAGTCACTACCACCACGACCTAAAGTAGTCGTTTTACCGCCTGGTTCACGGCCGATAAAACCTTGGGTGATGACTAATTCACCTCGGTCGATTAATGGTTTTAATAAATTATCGCAATTTGCTTGGGTTTGAGCGTCATCTGGTGCCGCTTTACCAAAGTTATCATTGGTTGCCACTAAAGTACGCACATCGACCCAAGTGGCCGAGGTTTGTAATTCTCTTAATACTTCAATGAAAATTTGTGTCGACATCATTTCACCTTGACTGATAATTTCATCAGTTAAAGCTTTTGATGTCGCAAGGCTTGCCGCTTCAGAAAGTGCGGTAATATTTTCTAAGTATTTTTCGATGATAGGGCGAACACGGTTATCATCTTGTAATTCATTTAAAATATTTTCTTGAATTTGACGGACTTCACCGATTAACTTTGCACGTTCTTCGGCTTCTACACCATTGGCTAGGGCAACTAATAAGTTCGTTACACCGGCTGATGCGGAAAGTACCACAACGCGAGTATTAGGATCTGCAATGATGATTTTGGCACAGGCCTGCATGGCAGAATAGTTTGCGACAGATGTACCACCAAATTTTGCTACCGATAAATGAGACATAAGATAATCCTCTAAAAATGAAAAGTAAGATGTTGTGTTTGTGATGGGTATTAGAAATAGCGATTTCATCAAAAATTGTCAAATAAATACTCCAAAAAAATAGAGTAAAAAACCAATTATTTAAATATTTTTTGATTTAACAGGGTAAAAATTAAAGAATCATCAACTATTCGGCAGGTATTGGCAGGGGTTCTGGTGCACCGAGGAAATAAGGTTTTACACCGATAATTAAGTCTAACACGGCTTTCACTCGAGCAAACATTTCACGAACACGTGTTCCAAAATAAACTTCTGGTTGTTTTGCAGTAAAGCAAATCGCATCAATATCATAGTGCTTAGCAATCAGCAGTGCGCGTTCGCAATGGAATTTTTGGCTGATAATAGTAAAAGAGGGCACTTGGAAAACTTTACTTGCTCGTACAACAGAGTCTAATGTACGGAATCCTGCAAAATCTTTAAACATTACACTTTCAGATACACCCATTTTACGTAGATCCAAAAACATCGTGCGTGGCTCGTTATATTGAAGAGTGCGATTATCGCCACTTAGCAGCAAATAATCGACTTTATCTTGCTCGACCAAGAGTTTTGATGCTTCCAAGCGGTAATCATAATATTTATTGGTTTTTCCCTTGGCGACATATTTGGATGTACCGAGTACCAATGCATAATAGCGATGCGGGAGCGTTTCGACATCTTCATACACGCGATCCTGTACATAAAAGCTCACGGCACGATCAATGGTGAAGCAACCAATCAAAACAAGCAAAAAAAGCCCCAAGGCGTAACCGAGGAGTTTTTTTAGAGGAAGGCGCAAGAGCCAGGAAAGTGCGGTCATTTTTGACAGCGTTTTGGATAGTTGCATTGTGCTAACATACTGAAAAAACAAAGCAAGTTCAAGTGTAATTTGTCTACTGAATTGATAAGAAAATATTTAGACGTCTAAACGTCTAAAATTTCTTGACAAAAAAAATGAGCTGTTGATAATTGGTGAACCATCAACGTAAAAGGTTATCATTTCAATGGCTGTGCAAAATGTCGTGCTTTTTCAAGACAATCCCCTCCAATTAACATTGGGTGGGCAGCTTTCGCCTATTAATGTCGCGTATCAAACTTACGGCACTTTAAATGCTGATAAAAGTAATGCAGTATTGATTTGTCACGCTTTAACGGGAGATGCAGAACCTTATTTTGATGAACCGAATAAAGACGGTTGGTGGCAAAACTTTATGGGCGAAGGTCTAGCTTTTGATACATCTAAATACTTTTTTATTTGCTCAAATGTATTAGGTGGTTGTAAAGGCACGACGGGACCTAGTTCAATTAATCCCACTACAGGAAAACCTTACGGTAGCCAGTTCCCGAATATCATCGTTCAAGATATTATCAAAGTACAAAAAGCGTTACTTGACTATCTTGGCATCACGCATTTAAAAGCAATAGTGGGCGGCTCCTTTGGCGGTATGCAAGCCACACAATGGGCAATTGATTATCCAGATTTTATGGATAACATTGTGAATCTTTGCTCTTCGATTTTTTTCAGTGCAGAAGCCATTGGATTTAATCATGTCATGCGTCAAGCAGTGATTAATGATCCGAATTTCAATAATGGTGACTATTATGATGGCACGCCACCTAATCAAGGCCTTTCTATTGCTCGTATGTTGGGAATGTTAACCTATCGGACTGATGTACAGTTAGCTAAGGCATTTGGGCGAGCGACTAAATCTGAAGGACAATTTTGGGGTGATCACTTTCAAGTAGAATCCTATTTGAGTTATCAAGGCAAAAAATTCTTAGATCGTTTTGATGCCAACACTTATTTGCATTTATTACGTGCACTGGATTTATATGACCCAAGTGTTGGTTATGCGGATGTAAAAGAAGCTTTATCTCGAATTAAAGCACGTTATACATTAGTCTCTGTGACGACAGACCAACTGTTTAAATCTATTGATTTACATAAAAGTAAACAGCTTTTAGAACAAGCGGGAGTCGATTTAAAATTTTACGAATTCCCATCAGATTATGGACATGATGCCTTTTTAGTCGATTATACAGCGTTTGAAAATAAAATTAGAAGTGGATTAGAAGGCGAGTCTGAATAAGAACAATAGAAAAGGCGGAAATTTCCGCCTTTTTTGATTTTTTCTTTATAGATGGCTCACGAAACGTGATAAATTTTTTGGTTTACAGTCTCTTTCTAATTTTTCAGCAGCTGTACCAATTTGTAATAAGGCAACAATCTTATCATTTTTACCACAGCCAAATGCTTCACGTAATTCACGCCCCTCAACGAGAGGACCAGTTGCCCAAAAACTTTCAAAACCAAGTGCATTACCCGCAAGTTGAATTGCATAAGTAGCCGCACCCGCAGTAAGCATTTGTTCCCAACCCGGTACTTTTTTCACTTCATGATTAATTTTAGCAATCACCGCAATGACCATTGGCGCACGGCGTGCAAAATTTTCTGCTTTTTTTAATCGTTCTTCACCTAAATCAAATTCAGTCACCGCTGCTTTGAGCAAGCTTTCCAATTTACTTAAACCTGTGCCTTGGATTACCACGAAATGATAAGGCTCAAGTTTACCATGATCAGGTGTATGTAAAGCGGCTTGAAACATTTGTTCTAATTGCACTTGGCTAGGGGCTGGTGCGGTTAATTTTTTATTCGATTTACGTTGTGTTAAAAGGGTTAATGCATCCATAGTATTTTCCTTATTCTAGTTAAGTGCGGTTGATTATAGCATAGTTTTTCACGGGACTTTATGATAGGCTACGCACAATTTTTATTTCTGTTTTAAAGGTTTAATTTCGCATGAATGTCATCTTAAGCGTATTGAAATTTTGTTGTAAAGCACTCAATTTTATCCGAAATCTTGTGATGAATTTTGTGTTCTTACTGTTTGTTTTAGCGTTGATTGTGCTTGTCAGCCTTTTTAGTGATGGTAAGAAAAACCAAGTTTTATCGGGCGATCAAGGCGCATTATATTTAAATTTAACAGGCTATCTTGCAGATAACACGGAAGATATGCTGAGTTGGCAAGAGGAATTTCAACGTTTAAATAATGAAAAAGTCTCTTATAAATATTCCACTTTTGATGTGGTGCAAAGTATTTTATCTGCGAAAGATGATGAACGTATTCGTGGTTTAGTATTGAATTTAAATGATTTTGAAGGGGGCGATCTTCCATCATTAGAGTATGTAGGAAAAGCGATTCAAAGTTTCAAAGAGTCAGAAAAGCCGGTTATTGCTTATGCCGACAATTACACGCAGGCACAATATTTCCTTGCGAGTTTTGCGGATGACATTTATCTCAATCCAATTGGGCAAGTTGGTATTCAAGGTTTGCGTCAGGAAAATCTTTACTTTAAATCTATGCTCGAGAAACTTGAAATTACACCGCATATTTTCCGTGTAGGGACTTATAAGTCCGCGGTAGAACCGTTCTTGCGTGATGATATGTCGCCAGAAGCAAAAGCGAATATGCAAAAATGGCTTGGTGGCATGTGGCAAAACTATATGCAAACATTAATGGTTAATCGTCATATTACTGCCAATGATGTATTACCGAATGCTCAAAAATACATTAGTGATTTAAAAGCGTTAAAAGGTGATGAAACGGCTTACGTGAAGAAACGTCAGTTAGTGACACAGTTTGCGACTAGATTGGATTTAGATAAAAAATTGATCGCACTTTTCGGTCAAGGTGAAGAGGGCAAAGCCAAATTAGTCGATTTTGAAGATTATTTATCTGATTTAGGCGATCGTTTCTCTGTAGATCCAAATGAAAAAAATATCGTTGCGGTAGTGAATGTAGAGGGGACGATTATTGATGGTGAAAGTGATGAAGAATCTGCAGGTGGCGATACTATAGCGAAGTTATTAAGACAGGCCTACGATAACGAGAAAGTGAAGGCTGTTGTTCTCCGTGTTAACTCACCGGGTGGCAGTGCATTTGCCTCTGAAATTATTCGCCAAGAAACTGAAAATCTTCAAAAAGCAGGCAAACCTGTTGTAGTATCAATGGGGGGCATGGCAGCTTCTGGTGGTTATTGGATTTCTTCAACTGCCGACTATATCGTAGCGGATAAAAATACGATTACAGGCTCAATCGGGATTTTTGCATTATTCCCAACCTTTGAAAATACAATCAAAAAAATGGGAATGAGTACCGATGGCGTGGCGACAACAGATCTCGCAGAAACGTCAGCGTTGAGTCCATTGGGTAAAAATACTCAGGATATTTACCAACTTAGTATTGAAAATGGTTATGATCGTTTCTTAGATGTGGTAAGCCGTGGGCGTCAATTATCAAAAGATAAAGTGGATAAAATTGCTCAAGGCCAAGTTTGGTTAGGACAAGATGCACAGAAAAACGGCTTAGTCGACGAATTAGGTGATATTGATATAGCCATTGATAAAGTGGTCGCGCTAGTCAATCAACATCCTGATAAATACATGGATAATTTTAGTGTGCAATGGTTGGTTGATGAAGATAATAGCTTCTTAGCTAAATTAGATCGCAAGCTTAAACAAAAAGGCCAAGCGTTACTGACAAATTGGTTAGGATTACCACAGGAAGTTCATCAAGTGAAAAAACAACTGAATGTGTTAACCAAATTTAATGATCCAAAAGGGCAGTATTTATATTGTTTAAATTGTGGCTCGGTTAAGTAAAACAATAAAATGTAAAAAGGGCAGAATATAATTTCCGCCCTTATTTTTTTGCCCAAATCGCTTATTTTTCATTTTTGATATTGGAGAAAATATTTGCCAAAATTGGACCTGATACATTGTGCCAGAAACTAAATAAAGCACTTGGTACCGCTGCAATTGGGTTGAAATGTGCAGCAGCTAATGCAGCACCTAAACCTGAGTTTTGCATACCGACTTCAATTGCTACAGCTTTACTATCCGCCGTATTAAGTTTAAATAATTTTGCCGCAAAGTAGCCAATTAAATAGCCTAAGCAGTTATGTAAAACCACTACGCTGAAAATTAATAGGCCAGATTCTACGATCTTATCTTTACTTACAGCTACGACGGCTGCAAGGATTAATACAATAGAAATAACAGACACTAATGGCATAGTTTGGCTTGCTTGCTCCACTTGTTTTTTGAAGAGTGCACGAACGACTAAACCTAAGAAAATTGGGAACAATACCATTTTTAATACAGACATAAACATTGCACCTGCATCAATATCTAACCATTGGCTTGCTAATACATAAAAAATGGCAGGGGTTAATACTGGTGAAAGTAAGGTTGAGATAGTGGTACAAGCAACAGAAAGCGCAGTGTTACCTTTCGCTAAATAAGTCATTACGTTTGATGAGGTACCGCCTGGGCAAGAACCCACAAGAATCACACCAACTGCTAAATCAGCAGGCAAATCAAAGGCTTTTGCTAATCCAAATGCAATAGCAGGCATAATGATAAATTGACCTGCCACACCAATGAATACAGATTTAGGATGTTTAGCCACTTCGCTGAAATCAGCAAACGTTAAGGTAATCCCCATACCAAACATCACTAAACCTAAAAGGTAAGGAATGTAGGGAGCAAAAATTTTAAATTGTGCAGGGAAGAGAAAGGCGAGAAGAGCAAAAACAATCGCCCATAGTGCAAAAGTTTTGCTCACAAAGTTAGTGAGTTTTAGTAATGCTTGCATAGATGCTTTCCTATTTTGTTAAAAGAATGAAAAGAGCGGTCAATTTTAAAGGCGTTTTTGGGATATGTCTATGCCTAACTTGTATTTGAAGGTGCTTAGGAAGTGGTTGTTTGCCAAGCATTTTCATCAAGCAATTGACCAAAATGGCTTTCTACAAGAAGGCGAGTAATATTATTTTGAGGATTGGTAAAGATTTCTCTTGGTGTACCTGATTCGATAATTTCACCTTCGTCCATCACCAAGACTTGATCCGCAATATGTTTGATAATCCCTAAGTTTTGTCCAACATAAATATAGGAAATACCTAAATGTTCTTGTAAATCTAAAGTTAGATTAAGCAATTGAACACGAACGGAGGTATCTAATGTACCAAGTGCGTCATCGATAATAATCACTTCAGGCTGAAGAATGAGCGCGCGAGCCAAAGCGATCCGCTGTTTTTGACTAACAGAGAGATGCTTAATTTTAAGATTGGTGTAATCAGGGTAAAGCCCTACTAACGAAAGCGTTTCAAAGATCTTTTGATTGCGCGTTTCTTCATCCCAATCAGTAATTAATCGCAGTGGTGCATCTAAGGCTTGGCCAATATTCAAACGAGGATTAAACGCAGAATTTGCATCTTGGAAAACCATTCGGATATGTTGTGCACGATAGTGAAAATCTTCAAATTGGAGCGGTAAATCATTAAATAAGATTTTTCCAGATGTAGGAGGGGTAATTCCTGCAATCATTTTCACTAAGGTGGATTTTCCTGAGCCATTTTTACCAATAATCGCAAGCGTTTCTTTCCGACTAAGCGAAAAGCTGACGTCCTTTACCGCATAAAACTGCTCAGAGCCAAAAAGTTTGGCTGGACCATCAAAGGTTTTACTAAGATTTTCCACTTTTAATAATGGCATTATTCGTTTCCTTTTGATTCAGTGTTAAGCGTAAGCGGTGAAGCGGCCACTTTATCTTTAAACTGCCGTTCTCGAAGATTTATCGGATGATGGCAGGAGAACTCATGCTGTTTAATGCGGTAGCGGCTTGGTTTTTGAATACATTCACGTTGAGCGAAAGGACAACGTGGCCCTAAACGACAACCAATAGGCATTTGTTCTAAAATTGGTACAGTGCCTTCGAGTGTCCCTAATTTGCTTTTAAAGCTTAAAGGGCGACTAAAATCCGGCACAGAGTAGAGCAATGCTTGCGTATAAGGGTGATGAGGCGTGTCCAATAATTGTTCAGTTGGTCCCGATTCCGTATTTTGTCCACAATAAAGTACAGAAATACTATCACACCATTCGCTGATACTTTTAAGATCATTACTGGCTAATAAAATTGTCATACCTTGGTTTTGGTTCATACTTGAAAGTAAGCGGAAGATTTGTAATGCTGTGATAGACTCTAAGGAATTAGTCGGTTCATCTGCAATTAATAGGCGAGGTTGATTTGCCACTGCTATAGCGATCATCACTTTTTGACCCTCACCTTCGGTAAGTTCATTAGGGTAACTTGCCATAATGTTTTGATGGTCTTTAATTCCTACACGGTGCAGTAATTCAATCGCACGACGTTTTTTCCAACCAAACCATTGCCACCAACGACCTTTAAAGGTCCAGTTTGGAATACTTTGAATAAGCTGTTTACCAATTTTTCGACTTGGATCAAGACAACTTAATGGGTTTTGGAAGATCATTGAAATTTCTTTTCCAACGATTTTTCGACGTTGATTCGGCGTCAGTTTAAGCAATTCAACATCATTAAAACGAAAACGGTCAGCCGTGACAATCCAGTTATTTTTAATGGAATTACTGATTACTTTAGCAATTAAACTTTTACCTGAACCTGATTCACCGACGAGTCCTAGAATTTCCCCTTCATTAAGCGAAAGATTGACGCCGTCCACAATTTTCATGCGACCGTTTGGTGTTTGAATTTCAATATTAAGATTGCGAATATCTAACAGCGCCATGGGTTACTCGTAATATTTATTGATTGCTTTACACAATCCGTTAGTAAAAATAATGCTTAATAAAATGGTGAAAATAATAGCAAAGCCTGGTAATAAAACCGTCCAAGGAGCAAGATAAATCAGCTCTAACGAATCTTTAATCATTGCGCCCCATTCTGGCATTGGACGTTGTGCACCAAGAGAAATAAAGCTGAGTGCCGTAATATCTAAAATAGCGACCACAAATGCTCGAGAAATTTCTTGTGTATAGACGACACTAATATTCGGTAAGATTGTAGTTTTTAATAATTCCCAGTTTGAAATACCATCTAATTTCAGTAAGAGTACGTAGTCTTTCTTTAGTTCTTGCTGAATCGCTTGATAAATCGCATGGACAAAATACGGCAAAATAGCCAACATAGTGGCAAACATGGCGTTTATTAAGCTTGGTTCCATTAATGTAGAAATGATAATAGCAATCAGCAAAATGGGGATAGATAAAAACGCATCAAAAATATGACCTAAGAAACGAGATTTAATCCCTTCTGACATACCGGCAAGAATACCTAATGCGCCACCAATAATTGCCACAGCAATGACCACTAAAAGAGAGGAACCGAGAGTATATTGTGTCCCCATAATTAATCGACTGAGTACATCACGACCAAGATCATCTGTACCAAAGAAAAAAGCAATACGACCTTTTTCTACCCAAGATGGCGGCATGAGTTCTTCTCCCACAAATTCCATGCTTTCGCTATAAGGCATAATGAGTTTAGGAAAAAGTGCGGTCAAAATCAGAAGACAAAATAAATAGAAACAGAATAATGCCACGCGATTCTGACGGAAAAGCAACCAAATCTGAAAGAAGGAGGTGCTTTCGCGAAATTCATCAGGTTCTCTATCTTGCATACCAGCCCTTCTTATTCAATGGATCTAACACAAACATGAGCAACTTGGCGAAGGTATCAATAATAATGATACAAATACCAATTACCACGACACCGGCCGAAATACTGTTGTAATCTTGTTGGGTTACGGCATCAATGAGCCAACGCCCAATTCCCGGCCAACCTAATACTGTCTCAACCAACATACATTGCGTTAACACTAAGGTAAATACACGCGTAAGTTGTGGAATCAATAATGGAAAAGTATTGCGGAAAACATAACGTCTTAAAATCACCCATTTTGACCAGCCACGTGTCGCTGCTGCTTTAGCATATTCTTGTTGAAGTAAATAATCTGCTCGTTGCTGAATGATGCGGATAAATTCCATGGTCGGCAGAATACAAAGCACTAATGTAGGCAAGGCTAGATGTTGTAAAACATTTTGTACGATTTTAGTTCGGTAAGGCACATCTACAAACCACACATCAATAATAGGGAAACCCGTGATAGGTTTGATTTCATAGAGTAAATTATATTGCCCAATGGCTGCGATCTCCCAGCTTTGAATCGCTGCTACATAAAGCAAAATTGGTGCAAACCAGAAAATCGGAATAGACAAACCAACATTGGATATACTCTGCAATGTACGTGAAAAAACACGTTGATTATAGACCGCACTTAATACGCCGAGAGGAATACCTAAGATACAAGCCAATAAAAGTGAGGTAAAACAGAGTTCTAATGTAGGTGGTAATACCGTAAAAATTAAATCTTTTAAGGATTCTCCACCGTTATAGGTAATCCCTAAATCGCCCTGTAACAATGATGTAAGGTAATGATAATAAGCACTATAAATGTTATTTGTGACAAGATCTGCATTGAGTGGATCTCGCATTAAAATCACAAAACTTAATACGGACAGAATCAATAATAAAATGGTTACCCAAATCACATGACGGATCGCTGAAACGAGCATTATTTATTCTCCTTATTTTTCATGAAATACAAGGTAGAAAAATTGATGCTACCAAATGGGGTCATCTCAATTCCTTTAACATTGCCGCGAGCGACCAAAAGTCGTTTGACGTTTGCAATTGGCACAATAGGCAATTCGTTTAAAATGAGGTCTTGTGCATTGTTATATGCTTTAGAGCGCTCATATAAATGATTGGTCGCCAGCGCACGATTCATCATCTTATCGAATTCAGGATTACACCAATTTGATAAATTCGTGATTTCATTTTGCGTATCACAACTTAAAATCGGACGCATAAAACCGTCAGGATCAAGGTTTCCAGCAAGCCAACCCGTTAAGATTAAATCGTAATCTTCTGTGCCTTTGCGTAATTGTTCGATTAAATATGTACGTGTGACTGACCGCACTTTAACATCCACTCCCGCTTTGGCTAAATCCCATTTAATGAACTCCGCCATTTTAATTGGGGCTGGGTTATACACTTGCTCTTCATTCATCACCCACATATTTAACGTGAGTTTTTTATCGCGTAATGTTTTCTCTGCTTCAGCTGGCTGGTAATCATAAGGAAAATCAGGCGTATTAATTGCAGAAGCCCAAGAAATCTCAGGAATAATGTTATTCGCCACTGTTGCTGTGTTGTGGTAAATATTTCGTACAATTCTAAAACGGTTCAAGCTTTGCGAAATAGCTTGGCGAATGGTTTTATCCTGCATTAATGGTTTTTGGAAATTAAAAGCCAAATAGGCCAAGTTCATTCCATCCGTAGATTGCAGATAATAACGGTCGTCCTTTTCACTTAACAAGCCGAGCTGACTGACTTCAGGATAAGAGGCGATTTGACATTCATTATTAAAGAATTTAATTAAACGTCCCGTGCGATCCGCAGAAAGATCCACAATGATATTTTTAATTTTGGCTTCTTTTTTCCAATAATCCTCATTGCGAACCAAGCGAACATATTGGTTATACACGTAATCTTTTACTTGATAAGGTCCCGTGCCAACAGGGTGCGTATCCAATTGGGTGAGATTATCATCCGCACTTAATTGATACGCATATTCTTGCGAGAAAATAATAGAGTATTGGCTAGCAAGATGCGACAGAATTGAGGCATCGGGTTCAAACAGGTCAATTTTGACCTGATAAGGATTGGTTGCCGTGATGCTTTTAATTTTTTGGTTTAATTTAATACTTTCAAAATACGGAAAGTGTACCTTCTTGGCCTGTTCGTGAAAGATTTTATATTGCGGATTTTTGTAGGTAACTACATCATCTGAGAGTGTTGGCAAGTAAGTATCATGACCTAAAACGCGATTAATCGAAAAGACCACATCTTCTGCATTAAAGTCACGCGTAGGCGTAAACCAAGGAGTGTGATGGAATTTCACCCCCTTACGAAGGTTAATAAGAATTTGTTTACCATCAGACGAAATAGAATAAGACTGCGCTAACACAGGAACAAGCGCTGCACTATGATCTTTAATATCAAATAATTTGTTATAAATTTGCTCCGTCACCACATTCATACTGGTGCCTGCGTCGGCAGTTTGCGGGTTAAAGGAAAAACCCGATGCATTCGTGCAGTAGGTTAAGCCGTTTTCTGTCAGCATTTTAGGTATGCTTGGCGCGGCTTGTGCCAGATTAATTTGGCTCAACCCACACAATAAAAAACAAAAAGTGACATTTCGACGTAACATAGCTTTATTATTAAAGACCGTTTTGTGATAAATTGAGTGAATTGTAAAATATCTTGGCAAAAATGGCTAGTTATTGGATTTTTAGGATATGTTTAAATCAATTAATCGGGAAATTAATCAAATAATCAATCGTGGGTTTGACCGCACTTTACGTTTGGCTGTGACAGGGCTAAGTCGAAGCGGTAAAACAGCCTTTATTACAAGCTTAATTAATCAATTGTTACATATTAATCAAGAGGGGAACTCTCATCTTCCTTTATTTGAGGCCGCGAGAAATCACTCTGTTTTAGCGGTAAAACGTGTGCCGCAGCAGGATTTAAGTATTCCACGTTTTGATTATGAAGCCAATCTCAATGATTTAATGAATAATCCCCCTCAATGGTGCCAATCAACTCGAGGCGTAAGTGAAACACGCCTTGCTATTCATTTTGAGCGCCAATCGGGCTTGCTTCGTCATTTTAAAGAACGTGGCACATTATATTTAGATATTTTTGATTATCCTGGTGAATGGCTATTGGATTTACCTTTGCTAAATCTAGATTTTCAACAATGGTCGCTCGAACAAGCCAACATTACATCGGGTGTTCGTCAACAGTTTGCGCAAGATTGGTTGGATAAACTGAAAAAACTCGACCTAAGTGCGGTCGTCAATGAAGATGTTTTAGCGCAGATTGCAAAATCTTATACCGATTATTTACTTGCCTGCAAAGCTGAAGGAATGCAATTTATTCAACCTGGCCGATTTGTCTTACCTGGAGAATTAGAAGGTGCACCGGTATTACAATTTTTCCCATTATTGCATTTGTCCGAGGAGCAATGGCAAAAATTGAAAAGAGAAGCAAAATCCAATAGCTATTTTGCCGTGTTGAATAAACGATATGATTATTATCGTAATAAGGTGGTGAAAGGCTTTTATGAAAATTATTTTTCCACCTTTGATCGCCAAGTAATTTTAGCCGATTGCTTAACGCCACTAAATCATAGCCAACAAGCTTTTATTGATATGCAAACAGGGCTTAATCAGCTTTTCAAAAATTTCCATTATGGAAAACGCAATTTACTTAATCGCTTGTTTTCTCCGAATATTGATAAGCTCATGTTTGTGGCAACAAAAGCCGATCATATCACAACCGATCAAATTCAAAACTTAATCAGCTTGATGCGCCAATTGGTGCAAGAGGGCGGTCGTCACGTAGAATTTGAAGGAATTGATACAGAATACACGGCAATTGCTGCGATTCGAGCGACAAAACAAGTTTTAGTTAATCAAAACGGTAAACAAATTAAAGCTATTCAAGGAGTACGTTCTGTAGATAAGCAACTTATTACACTTTATCCGGGGTCTGTACCTAGTAAACTACCTAATGCAGAGTTCTGGTCAAAACAATCTTTTGATTTTGATTCCTTTGAACCTCAAGTTTTACAACAAGGTGAAAGCATCCCGCATTTAAGAATGGATGCCGTCTTACAGTTTTTATTAGCAGATAGGTTTGATTGATAGAAAAATCAAATCAATTTAATTGTCAAATATTTAATATAAACCACTATTTTTTTATTGGTATTTAGGTAGAATTAATTTGAGTCTTTCTAAAGTAAAGGAGCTTATGATGAAAATGAAAACTCTCTTAGCATTAGCAATCAGCGGAATTTGTGCTGCTGGCGTGGCAAATGCACATGACCATATGGCAAAACCAGCAGGTTCTTCAATCGAAGTAAAAGTACAACAATTAGATCCTGCAAATGGTAACAAAGATGTAGGGACTGTAACCATTACTGAATCAAATTATGGTTTAGTGTTTACACCAAATCTACAAGGTTTAGCTGAAGGTTTGCATGGTTTCCACATTCATGAAAATCCAAGCTGTGATCCAAAAGAAAAAGACGGTAAATTAACAGCAGGTTTAGCGGCTGGCGGTCACTGGGATCCTAAAGGCGCAAAACAACACGGTTACCCATGGCAAGATGATGCTCACTTAGGTGACTTACCGGCTTTAACTGTATTACATGATGGTACAGCAACTAACCCTGTTTTAGCGCCACGTCTTAAAAAATTAGATGAAGTTCGTGGTCATTCTATTATGATTCACGCAGGTGGTGACAACCACTCAGATCATCCAGCTCCACTTGGCGGTGGCGGCCCACGTATGGCATGTGGCGTGATTAAATAATTCGATTATCGAAAGACAAAAAAGTGCGGTCAATTTTGACCGCACTTTTATTTTTATAGCAATTTATTTAACCACTTCCGCCGTATATTCCAATTTGTGAATCGCATTAATCAATTGCTCATCAGTAACTTTTGGATCTTCCACAACACTCACAGTTCTATCTTTAATAGAGGCTTTAGTGGAAATCACGCCATCAATATTACGTAACTCTTTATTCACTAAATAAGCACAAAGTTGACAGTTCATTTCATTCACTTTTAACACAACTTGCTTTGTTTCTTCCGCTTGTGCGATAGAGAAGGTGAATAATGAAAGCAAAAGTGCGGTCGTTAATTTCTTCATTTTTTATTCCTAATTAGAAAGCTCTAAAATCCACGGTAAAATGGTTGGATAAGTTAAGAAAAAGAGCATGACGATAAATACAATCCAATATAAAACAATGAGCTTTTTACGGGAAATGTATTTGCTGCAAATAATTTTTTTGGAAAACATCAGCAACCAAAAACCGTAGGCAAAGGCACATAATGAAACGATAAGCATCGGAATGCGTAAATAGTCATATTCACCCAAACCGATCAACCATGTGGATGACACGCCAAATACTAAATAGATTAAAGGCGCAATGCAGCACAAGGTTGATGCCACCGCAGCACTTAGCGCGGTGGCAATCGCAACCCAAAAAGATTTATTAGAGCTTTTTAGAGACGTAGTCATATTTAAATTCTTTCGGGTCAAAGGAATTTAACGGGTCGCCACCCACTTCAGCATACGGATAGCCAAAGTTATTGAGTGGAGCAAGTTCTGGTTGCGGATATAAATCGAAGTCACGCGCATGGTTAAAGCCAACCCAGTTTGCTTCCCAGTTACCGAATAAGTATTTGGCAACAGCTTGTGTATCCTTATCATCAACAGATTTTTTCTCTGCTAAACGCATTTTTGCCACATCGGCAGAATCAACAGGCACCCAGCCGAATCCAGCAAGATAGAACTCAGCACGACAATGCTGACCACCACTTACGTTTGCTACGCCATGTTCGTCCGCACTACCGAATGCACCTTTAGAGTATTTGCCCATTTTATCTGCCGCACCTAAACGAATACCAAAAATTTCACGAGCAGGAATACCGCTAGCGCGAGCAAGTGCAACGAAAACAGAGTTAATGTCGGTACATTTACCTTTTAACACACCAGTGGTCAGAATTTTTTCTACATCACCATCGCCACAGCCTAGAACAGAATTGTCACGTTCCATATTGTTGACGATCCATTGGTGGATCAACTCAGCTTTTTTCAATGGATTGGTTTCAGTGCCTACAATCTTATCAGCGAACTGTTTCACGATACCATCAGTTTTAATATGTTGAGTCGGTTTTAAATATTCTTGTACATCAACAGAATAGTGAATATCTTTTGGTGGCTTGTAATTTTCTAATGCACCTTTAACCATAGGTTCACGATCTTTGGTTTCAATCACCATTGTGATTTTTAAATCGCGTTTTTGTGCATCTTTATCCCAAGTCGCAAAGAGCGTTTTCGCACCATATTTGTTGTTTTCTGTCACATAGGCATCCAAATAGTTACCTTCAAAATGGATAGATTTTACCTGTTGATACTCGCCATTAAATGGTAAAGGCACCCACAGATTCGCTTGTCCTTGCGAACCTTTTGGTGCAACTAAGTCATAAGTTTGAGTGAATTCATACAGATGAGAATCGGTATTGTAGTTTGGAATGTCGGTATTGGCGTAAGCCATAGAACATGCGGAGAGCACCGCAGTGGCGATAAGTTTCTTCATGAAAAGATCCTTCTAGTTAGTTAACAGTTAAAACTTAACACATTAGATAAACTAATTGTGGACATGACTATAGTAGCTCATTTTATTTTCTAGTCAATATTGCTTTTTTATTTCAGCCATTTAAGATTTGCTAAAGAAATTCGAAGTAAAATACCGTTTCTATTTTTATTGGAAAGAATAATGACAAAACAAATTTTCACACAATCTCAACAACCAGAAGAACAAGAAATTCTGCCTAAGCAGGAATTTTATAATGTTGAAACAACTATCGATAATGAACCTTTAGAAGGGGAGTTATTGGACGAGCAATTTGAGCAAATTGTGAAACCTAAATCGAGTGGTTGGAAAACGGCTTTAAAATTGACCGCACTTTTGTTTTTAGGGGCGACAGTTGCACAATCTGTTCAATGGATTTGGGACAGTTATCAAAATCAACAATGGATTTACCTTGCTTTTGCCTTGGTAAGTTTTGTTGTGGTGATGTTTGGTTTATCTGAAATCATCGCAGAATGGCGACGTTTGGTGAAACTCAAAAGACGTTTGAATTTACAAGAACAAAGTCAGCGATTAATAGGTGAAAGTGCGGTTAAAAATCATCAAGTTTTTTCAGAGCAGGATAGTGAGCAAGGAAGAGCGTTGTGTTTATCGATTGCCGATACCTTAAAATTGGATTCGCAACATCCCTCAATTGTCCAATGGGAAAAACAGCTGAATGAAAGTTATTCTGCTCGTGAAGTCACCCATTTATTTAGTAAGACTGTGTTACAGTCTTTTGATAACAAAGCGAAAAAACTGATTACAAAAATGGCAGCAGAATCCGCTGTGATTGTGGCAATTAGTCCTTTGGCCGTTATTGATATGTTTTTTATTGCATGGCGAAATATTCGTTTAATCAATAAAATTGCAGCGATTTATGGGATTGAGCTTGGGTATTTTACCCGTCTTCGTTTGCTCAGAATGGTGTTAGTAAATCTTGCTTTTGCCGGTGCGACTGAAATCGTGCAAGATTTAGGGATGGATTGGCTTTCGCAAGATATTACCGCAAAACTTTCTGCAAGAGCAGCGCAAGGGATTGGCGTTGGATTATTGACGGCTCGATTGGGCATTAAGGCTATGGAGTTTTGTCGCCCACTGGCATTTGATAAAGCAGAAAAGCCAAAGCTTTCTCATGTGCAAAAAGAATTGCTGACGGTGATGAAAGATGCAGTGTTAGGTAAGAATAAACTGAAAGAAAAAGAAGAGGTGTAATAAAAAAGTGCGGTTAAAATTGACCGCACTTTTTTTGTATCAAAGAGATGATTAAAGTCCCGCTTTCAAGCTTGCCTCAATAAAGCGATCAAGATCGCCATCCAGTACGGCTTGTGTATTACGATTTTCCACGCCTGTGCGCAGATCCTTAATACGCGCATCATCTAGTACATAAGAACGAATTTGGCTGCCCCAACCGATATCCGATTTATTATCTTCCATCGCTTGTTTATCCGCATTTTTCTTTTGTAACTCAAGCTCATACAATTTTGCTTTCAACTGCTTCATGGCTTGATCTTTATTTTTGTGCTGAGAACGATCGTTTTGACATTGCACGACAATCCCACTTGGCATGTGAGTAATACGCACCGCACTTTCAGTTTTATTGACGTGCTGACCACCCGCACCAGATGCACGGTAAACGTCAATACGTAAATCAGCCGGATTGATTTCAATATCAATATCGTCATCAATTTCAGGATAAACGAAAGCTGCTGCAAATGATGTATGGCGACGGTTATTGGAGTCGAATGGGCTTTTACGCACTAAACGATGAATACCGGTTTCCGTACGTAACCAACCGAAAGCATATTCGCCACTGACACGAATCGTCGCTGATTTTAAACCTGCGACATCGCCATCTGACACTTCCATTAATTCTGTTTTAAAGCCTTTACTTTCCGCCCAGCGAAGGTACATGCGAAGTAACATTTCCGTCCAGTCCTGCGCTTCTGTACCACCGGAACCTGCTTGTAAATCGACATAACAATCGCACGCATCATGTTCACCGCTAAACATACGGCGGAATTCTAATTTTGCGAGTTGTTGTTCAAGCTCATCTAATTCGGCAACAGCTTCATTGAAGGTCTCTTCATCCTCAGCTTCAATGGCTAATTCAAGCAGCCCTTCAACATCTTCTAAACCTTGTTCTAAATTTTTGATGGTATCAACCACTTGTTCAAGTGAAACGCGTTCTTTCCCAAGTGCTTGGGCTTTTTCAGGATCATTCCACACATCGGGTTGTTCTAATTCGGCATTAACTTCTTCTAAACGCTCTAGTTTTGCGTCGAAGTCAAAGATACCCCCGAAGCACAGAAGTGCGCTCGGAAAGGTCGGCGATTTTGTTTTTGATTGGATTGATTTCAAACATAATGACTAAATGAGTTTTTAAGCTAAATTGGGGATGAATTATAAAGGATATGCTTAGGGTTGGGTAGATTATAGAGAAACAAAAAACCTTATTTATTTCTGAAATAAATAAGGTTTAAGTATGATTAAAAAGAATGAAATTATTCCGCCGGGAATTTTTCTTCTAATTGCTCTACTAATTTACCTAACTCATCACCTTTATCACTCATTTTTGCGGCAAGTTCAGGTATTTTAGTTGCATTTTCAGCTGTTGGTGATTTAACTTGAGTTAGAATGAGGTGAATCACTTCTTTCTCTGCATTAATGAATTCTTTATATTTACCAACAACAGGTGAAACTTCTTCACTTTTAATTCCTAAAGCTTCTAATTCAGCTACATTTTCTGCTGCTTGTTTATCAAATGCTGCAACAGCCGCTTCAGTTTCAGTTGCATTGCTAGTTGCTGAAGCCGCACCTACTGCATCAAAACTTGCTTCAAGTTTTTTACTTGCTGTTTCTTCCCACGCTTGAAACTTTTTCACTTCTTCAGCTTGTTGAGATGCAGCAAATGCACTGATAGAAGTGAAAGTTAATGCTGCGATAGCTGTCATTTTTAATAAATTTTTCATTGAGATAACCTCTTTTGAATAAAATAAAATTTGTACCCCGACATGGGTACGCTGCGCATTGTAAAAAAAACAGAGTTATCATGCCAACTATTTATTTGACTTTTTTAGTCTGTTATTTTTTTAGGAATAACAATTTTGCATAAATTCTCAATTACTTTATAATTTGCGCTTATTTTCATAAATTTAGGAACAAAGAAATATGAAGAAATTACTCACCGCACTTTTAATCACAGTTTCAGCCACGGCTATGGCAAGTGATGCAGAGATTAAATCGAAGTTACAGGCATTAGGTGCGAAAAATATTGAAGTGAAAGATTCACCGGTAAAAGGCCTTAAAACAGCCGTGACTGATCAAGGCATTTTATATGTGAGCGAAAATGGTCAATATGTTTTGCAGGGCAAAATGTATGAATTAACAAATAAAGGCCCCGTTGATGTGGCAGGTAAACTTTTAGCGGATAAAGTGAATGCGTTAAAAAATGAAATGATCATTTATCCGGCAAAAAATGAAAAATATGTTGTGACCGTATTCATGGATATTACTTGCCATTATTGTCACATCCTTCATCAACAAGTGAAAGAATATAATGATTTAGGTATTACTGTTCGTTATCTTGCATTCCCGCGTGCTGGAATGAATGAAACCGCTCGCCAAATGGAAGCAATTTGGACATCGAAAGATCCTGTATTTGCATTGAACGAAGCAGAAAAAGGTAACTTACCGAAAGAATTGAAAACACCTAATATTGTGAAAAGACACTATGATTTAGGTGTACAACTCGGCGTGCAAGGTACGCCAAGTATTGTGACTTCAACAGGTGAATTGATTGGGGGATATTTAAAACCCAAAGATTTATTAGCTGCTTTGAAGGAATCAGCACAATAATTTTAGTAGTGAGGGCGTATGATATACGCCCTTTAAATATTCATATCATCAAAGCACATATCAAATGTTCCTTTAGGTGATAATTTTAAATAACAAAACACCGTGAAAAAACTCATCAAACGTCGTGAAATTCCTGCCGGAAATTCTGTTTCAGATAATGCATTACTCGATCGTCTCTATCGTTCTCGCCATATTAAAAACAGCCAAGAATTAGACCGCACTTTGCAATCAATGCTGAATCCCAATCAATTACACGGCATTCAACAAGCCGTAGATTTATTGGTTGATGCTTATCAACAGCAACAAAAGATTGTTATTGTCGGTGATTTTGATGCAGACGGGGCAACGAGTACGGCGCTTTCAGTGTTAGCTTTACGTATGCTTGGCTTTACTGATGTGGAATACCTTGTACCAAATCGTTTTGAGCAAGGTTATGGCTTGAGTGTACCTGTTGCTGAGATGGCAATGGAAAAAGGCGTGCAGTTACTGATGACAGTGGATAACGGGGTATCGTCTTTTGAGGGCGTGGCGTATTTAAAAGAGCAGGGGGTGAAGGTGTTGATTACCGATCATCACTTGCCACCAGAAATGCTGCCGAATGCTGATGCTATTGTTAATCCAAATTTGCAACAATGTGATTTCCCTTCAAAATGTTTAGCCGGTGTAGGTGTAGCGTTTTATTTAATGCTCGCTTTGCGTGCCAAATTTCGCGAGTTGGGTATTTTTACGGCAGAAACACAACCTAATTTTACTGAATTACTGGATTTAGTTGCGCTCGGCACGATTGCAGACGTTGTTCCCCTTGATCAAAATAACCGTATTTTAGCCCATCAAGGGTTGATGCGAATTCGTGCGAAACGTTGTCGACCAGGAATTATTGCTCTTGCTGAAGTGGCTAATCGAGAAGTCGAAAAACTTTGCTCGGCTGATTTGGGCTTTGCGATTGCACCACGTTTAAATGCTGCGGGCCGATTAGATAATATGTCTGTTGGTGTAGAGTTATTACTTGCAGAAAGTATGCAAGAGGCAAGAGCACAAGCCTTGGATTTGGACAGCTTGAATCAGGCTAGAAAAGAAATTGAGCAAGGCATGAAGTTAGAAGCCTTAGAAATTTGCCGAAATCTCACCGCACTTTCTGATGAATTACCGATGGGAATAGCCTTATTTCAGAAAGATTGGCATCAAGGTGTATTAGGTATTGTAGCCTCTCGTATTAAAGATCAATACCATCGACCCGTTATTGCTTTTGCGCAAGATCAAGAAGGTATTTTAAAAGGTTCTGCGCGTTCAATTGAAGGCTTACATATGCGCGATGTATTAGAGCGTATTCATTCCCAACATCCAGATATGATTTTAAAATTTGGCGGTCATTCCATGGCGGCAGGATTAAGCATTAAAGAAAGCTTTTTCCCTGAGTTTCAAAAGATTTTTAATCAAACGGTGCAAGATTGGTTAAATGAAGATCAATTACAAGGTGTGATTTGGACGGATGGCGAACTTCAAGCAAATGAATTTAGTATTGAAACGGCAGAGGTGATAAAATCTGGCGGACCTTGGGGACAAGCTTTTCCTGAGCCTGTTTTTGATGGTGAGTTTAACATTTTTGAGCAACGTGCTATCGGGCAAAATCAAAATCATTTAAAAATGCTCGTTGAGCCTAAAAATGGCGGTCCATTATTAGATGCCATTGCGTTTAATATCGATACTCGGTATTATCCCGATTTGTCGATTAAGCAGGCAAAATTTGCTTATAAGTTAGAAATTAATGAGTTTCGTGGAAATCGAAACCTCCAATTATTAGTCGATTATATTGAACCAATTGGTTAATTTATGAAAAAAGTTTGGCAGAATAAATTGTTAAAAGGATCCTTTGCAATGATATTGCTGAGTGTGACAAATGTCGCATTCGGTGAAGTCAATGCAAAGGATTTTTCTGCCAAAAATTCACCGCACTTACCGCCAGCGAATGTGGCACAGTTTGAAGATGGTCGAGATTATTTTTCATATCAAGAACCGATTGAACAAGCTAAAAGAAACGATCGTAAAATCCCTATCCAATTTTTCTTTGATTATGACTGCCGAGTTTGTTCTTCAGCTCAAGATATTTTGCAACTTTATAGCCAAATTCGTCCTAATAAAGTGGCATTAGAAGAGCATCCAGTTGCCACAAATGAAGCTAAATTTTCAGCCACAATATTCTATACATTACAGCGTTTAAAAGTGGGTGAGTTATCAGATGTGCTGTTATTTGAAACCTCTGAAAAGGCACGCTATACCGAATTATCCACATTAGATAAGATGCGTGAATGGGTTGTCTCACAAGGGATTAGTAAAGCTGAATTTAATAAAATCGTATATTCCAAAGAAGTGAAAGAGGATGTGAGTAACGCCATTTATTTGACAGAAGAATATGGTGTCTTTACTTTCCCTTATGTGGTTGTGGGCGGAAAATATGTGCTCACCGCGAGTACGCTGTATAACGATGATTATGGCGTAGCAGTATTAGATTTCTTAGTGAATAAACTCGAACAAGAAAGGAAAAAATAATGAAAATCGGGATTGTTGGTGCAATGGCACAAGAAGTGGAAATTTTATCCCAATTAATGACAGATAAAAAAGAAACAAAAGTTGCAAGTGCGGTCATTTTTGAAGGCAAAATTAATGGTAAAGAAGTCGCATTATTACAATCTGGGATTGGTAAAGTCGCGGCAGCTATTGGCACTACCGCTTTATTACAATTGGCTAAACCGGATGTGGTTTTAAATACCGGCTCAGCAGGTGGTGTTGCGAAAGGCTTAAAGGTAGGAGATATCGTTATTTCCGATGAAACCCGCTATCACGATGCTGATGTGACAGCTTTCGGTTATGAAAAAGGTCAATTACCCGCTAATCCAGCGGCTTTTCTTTCAGATAAACAATTAGCCGATTTAGCCGATGAAATTGCCCAATCACAAGGACAAAATGTAAAACGTGGTTTAATTTGCTCGGGTGATAGCTTTATTAATAGCGAAGAAAAAATTGCTCAAATTAAAGCGGATTTCCCCAATGTGACTGCAGTAGAAATGGAAGCAACCGCGATTGCGCAAGTTTGTCATGCCTTTGACGTACCTTTTGTGGTCGTTCGAGCCATTTCAGATGCAGGCGATGGCGAAGCAAGTATGTCATTTGAAGAATTTCTCCCACTTGCAGCAAAACAATCCTCTGCATTAGTGTTGGGTATGATAGAAAGATTATAAGAGGTAATGTATGATTATTACTGTTGATGGCCCAAGTGGGGCTGGGAAAGGTACACTTTGCTATGCATTGGCAGAAAAATTAGGTTTTACCTTATTAGATAGTGGTGCGATTTATCGCGTGACTGCATTGGCTGCGTTGAAACGTCATACAGACTTAACCGATGAAGAAGGATTAGCGGAGTTAGCCCGTCATTTAGATATTCAGTTCATCCCGAAAAATGGAGAAGTCAATGTGCTTCTTGGTGGGATGGATGTGAGTCATTTAATCCGTACGCAAGAAGTGGCGGAAGCCGCTTCAAAAGTGGCGGTTTTCCCTAAAGTTCGAGCAGCTTTACTGCAACTTCAGCAGGATTTTGGTAAAAATGACGGCCTGATTGCGGATGGGCGAGATATGGGAACCGTGGTTTTTCCAAATGCACAAGTTAAACTGTTTTTAGATGCAAGTGCGGAAGAACGTGCAAAAAGACGCTATAAACAGTTGCAAAATAAGGGAATTAATGGTAACTTTGCACAGATTTTAGCCGAGATACAAGAACGCGATTTTCGCGATAGAAATCGTGAGGTTGCGCCATTGAAACCGGCTGATGATGCTTTATTGTTGGATAGTACAACATTGAGCACTGATGAAGTCATTGCTCAAGCGTTAGCTTATATTCAACAAAAAGCATCAATTTCGATTTAACTGTTTATTCAAGGAAGAATAGACATTTATCCTCAACCCCGCATTTTATGGATCTTAATGTGGATGTTATTAACTTAAATTAAGAAGATTATTTATATGTCAGAATCTTTTGCTCAACTCTTTGAAGAATCATTAAAAGGCCTTGAAACCCGTCAAGGTTCAATCGTTAGCGGTACTGTTGTTGCTATTCAAAAAGGCTTTGTACTTGTTGATGCAGGCTTAAAATCTGAATCTGCAATTCCTGTTGCTGAATTCCAAAACGCTCAAGGTGAACTTGAAGTTAAAGTTGGCGACACAGTAAACGTAGCTTTAGATGCAGTTGAAGATGGTTACGGCGAAACTAAACTTTCTCGTGAGAAAGCTGTTCGTCATGAATCTTGGATTGAATTAGAAAAAGCTTACGAAGATAAAGCGACCGTTATCGGTTTAATCAACGGTAAAGTGAAAGGCGGTTTCACAGTTGAGTTAAACGGTGTTCGTGCATTCTTACCAGGTTCATTAGTTGATACTCGTCCAGCACGTGAAGCAGATCACTTACTTGGTAAAGAATTAGAATTCAAAGTAATTAAATTAGATCAAAAACGTAACAACGTTGTTGTTTCTCGTCGTGCAGTGATCGAATCTGAAAACAGCCAAGAACGTGAACAAATCCTTGAGAACCTAGCTGAAGGTTCAGAAGTTAAAGGTATCGTTAAAAACTTAACTGACTACGGTGCATTCGTAGATTTAGGTGGCGTTGACGGTTTATTACACATCACTGATATGGCTTGGAAACGTGTTAAACACCCAAGCGAAATCGTGAATGTAGGCGACGAAGTAACTGTTAAAGTATTAAAATTTGACAAAGATCGTACTCGCGTATCTTTAGGCTTAAAACAATTAGGTCAAGATCCTTGGGTTGCTATCGCTGAAAACCACCCAGTAAACAGCAAATTAACTGGTAAAGTAACTAACTTAACTGACTACGGCTGTTTCGTTGAAATCTTAGATGGTGTTGAAGGTTTAGTTCACGTTTCTGAAATGGATTGGACTAACAAAAACATCCACCCATCTAAAGTTGTAAGCCTTGGCGATACAGTTGAAGTAATGGTGTTAGAAGTTGACGAAGAACGTCGTCGTATTTCTTTAGGTTTAAAACAATGCAAACCTAACCCATGGACTCAATTCGCTGAAACTCACAACAAAGGCGACAAAGTTACTGGTAAAATTAAATCAATCACTGATTTCGGTATCTTCATCGGTCTTGAAGGTGGTATCGACGGTTTAGTTCACTTATCTGACATTTCTTGGAATGTTGCAGGTGAAGAAGCAGTTCGTAACTACAAAAAAGGTGATGAAGTTTCTGCAGTAGTATTAGCAGTCGATGCAGTGAAAGAACGTATTTCTTTAGGTATCAAACAACTTGAAGATGATCCATTCAACAACTTCGTAGCGATCAACAAAAAAGGTGCAGTAATTTCTGCAACTGTTGTTGAAGCTGACGCTAAAGGTGCTAAAGTTGAATTAGCAGGTGGCGTTGAAGGTTATATCCGTGCAGCAGACTTAACAAACGAAGTTGCAGCAGGCGATGTAGTTGAAGCGAAATACACTGGTGTAGATCGTAAAGCACGTATCGTTCACTTATCTGTAAAAGCGAAAGATCAAGCTGAAGAAGCAGCTGCAGTTGCAAACGTGAATACCAAACAAGAAGATGTTGCTATTCCAAACGCAATGGCTGAAGCTTTCAAAGCAGCTAAAGGTGAATAATTAATTCACATAAATAAGGCTGGGTCATTGACTCAGCCTTATTATTACCGGCTATAATTTACAAGGATTTAGCGGTAATTTATTATGAACTAATGCATTACCTGTAAGTCTTAATAATAAGTTTAAGTATAAATTTAAAGGAGAGTTGACGATGACTAAATCTGAACTAATTGAAAATCTATCAACAAAGCACCCAACTTTATCCGCAAAAGAAGTAGAAGGTATTGTAAAGGATATTCTTGAACTCATTGCACAATCTTTAGAAGAGGGGAATCGTATTGAAGTACGTGGTTTTGGTAGCTTCTCTTTACACCATCGTCAACCGCGAGTGGGCCGTAATCCTAAAACCGGTGATTCTGTAAAATTGGATGCTAAATCTGTACCGCACTTTAAAGCAGGTAAAGAATTAAAAGATCGCGTAAATGTTTTTGCTTAAACATTCAATCGATATCAATAAAACGACACTTAGGTGTCGTTTTTTATTACAAATTTTGGCATAATGAAACTATTCTTAACAAGGAGCTTGTGATGATTAAATATATTCTCGGACTCATTATTGTGCTAGCTATCGTAATCGTTGCGGTAACTATAGGGGCGAATAATGATCAAGTAATCACCTTTAACTACATTGTTGCTGAAAGCCAATTCCAACTTTCAACGCTAGTCGCGATTTTATTTGGTTTTGGATTAATTTTAGGTTGGTTAATTACTGGATTCTTCTACTTAAAATTAAAATTCAAAAATATGTCGTTAGCGCGTCAAGTTAAACGTCAAACATTACAAATTAACGAATTAACGACTACTCGCGATAAGGCAGTATAATGCTTGAATTACTCTTTCTGCTTCTGCCAATAGCCGCCGCTTATGGTTGGTATATGGGGCATCGGAGTGCCAAGAAAGATCAGGAAGATATTAGTAATAAACTCTCCCGTGATTATGTCACGGGGGTCAATTTTTTGCTTTCTAATCAAACGGATAAAGCTGTTGATTTGTTTCTTGATATGTTGCAAAAACAAGAAACAGAAAATGAAATTGAAAGCAACTCACAATTTGAAGCTGAGTTAACGCTCGGTAATCTTTTCCGTTCTCGAGGTGAGGTGGATCGTGCTTTACGCATTCATCAAGCACTCGATCGTAGTCCCAATTATTCTTTCGAACAAAAATTATTAGCTAAGCAGCAACTCGCTAAGGATTTCATGACGGTGGGTTTTTATGACCGTGCTGAAGCGCTTTACATTATTATGGTGGATGAACCAGAGTTTGCTGAAAATGCACTGCAACAGCTTTTGGTGATTTACCAAAAAACAAAAGAATGGAAAAAAGCCGTTAATATCGCAGAGAAGCTTGCCAAGATCTCACCTAAAGAAAATAATGTGGAATTAGCACAATGTTATTGTGAATATGCCTTAAGCGGTGAACTTGAAAGTGCGGTTGAAAAACGCAGTATTTTACAAAAAGCGCTAAATGTATCTCCAACTAGTGTGAGAGCATCAATGCTGCTTGCTGATTTAGAAATGGCTAATAAAAACTATCGTCAAGCCATTCACTTTTTAGAGAATATTCTTGATCAAAATCCAATTTATATTGGTGAAGTGCTGAAAACGCTCAAATATTGTTATGATGAATTAGGAGAGAGAGATAACTTTGAGTTATTCTTGATTCGAGCAAGTCAGCAGATTAACAATACTAAAGTCGATTTAATGTTAGCAAGCGTGATTGAAGAGAAAGATGGCAAGAGTGCCGCACAATCAAAACTTTATCAACAACTTACCAAACATCCAAGTACATCTATTTTCCACCGCTTTATTCAATTCCAAATTGATGATGCAGAGGAAGGGCGAGGTAAAGAAAGCTTAATTTTGCTACATAAAATGGTCGGTGAGAGAATTAAGCAAAGCTTTGGTTATCGTTGCTCAAATTGCGGTTATCAAACCCATAAATTAATGTGGAATTGTCCTTCTTGCAAACAGTGGGAATCCATCAAACCAGAACATAATTAATTGACACAGTGAGGTAAAATTATGAATAGCAAAGTAATCGTTGCATTGGATTACGAAACGGAAGCACAAGCGCTATCCCTCGTAGATCAAATCGATCCAAGCTTATGCCGTTTAAAAGTGGGTAAAGAAATGTTTACCACACTGGGAACCAGTTTCGTTAAGCAATTACACGAGCGTCAATTTGATGTTTTCCTCGATCTAAAATTTCATGATATTCCTAATACTGTGGCAAGAGCTGTGCGTTCTGCGGCTGATTTAGGCGTATGGATGGTTGATGTCCATGCTAGCGGTGGTTTAAAAATGATGGAAGAGGCGAAGAAAATTCTCGAGCCTTATGGAAAAGATGCACCGTTATTAATCGCGGTAACTGTATTAACAAGCATGGAAGATTTAGATTTGTTGCAAATTGGTATTAATTCCTCGCCACTTGAACACGTTTTACGTCTTGCAAATTTAACACAGCGTGCAGGATTAGATGGGGTAGTTTGCTCACCACAGGAAGTAGAGATTTTACGTAATACTTGTGGTCCTGATTTTAAATTAGTCACCCCAGGGATTCGTCCAATTGGTAGTGATTTTGGTGATCAGCGTCGCGTCATGACACCAGCAGCAGCTATTCGATCTGGTTCTGATTATTTAGTAATCGGTCGTCCAATTACTCAAGCTGAAAATCCAGCTGAAGTGCTTCGTTCAATTAATGCATCAATTGAGTAATATGACTGAGAGTACTTTAGTTTATTCTACCGAAGTGGGTCGAATTAAAGAGCAAAAGCAGCCGGTACAACGCCCTAAGGGTGATGGTGTGGTTCGCATCCAAAAACAGACCAGTGGTCGAAAAGGTGCGGGCGTCTCAGTGATTACTGGGCTAGATTTATCCGATGATGAATTAAAAAAATTAGCCGCTGAACTTAAAAAACGTTGTGGTTGTGGCGGTTCAGTTAAAGACGGCAATATTGAGATTCAAGGCGAAAAACGCGATTTACTTAAACAACTTTTAGAACAAAAAGGGTTTAAAGTAAAATTAGCCGGTGGTTAAGATAAGACAAAAAATCCATCTTCAATTGAAGATGGATTTTTTCATAATTAGCCTTCCATAAAGTTTGGTTGGTAAGCAAAGAACATTGCTCCTAAGAAACTTAACAAGGCAAATGCCAGAAATGCACTGTTTGGGTTGACCGCTTTACGACTAAAATATTTAGCCGAGAAGAAGATATAAAGCACAAGCATGATGATTTTCATGACCAACCAGCTTTGTAGCTGATAACCGACCAAGAAGAAAATCGTTAAGCCGCTTGCGATTAACAGTGTATCAACTAAGTGCGGTAAAATTTTTAGCAATTTAATCGCTCGCCAATTTTTCCCACTTAATTGCATTCCCCCACGGATAATTAATAATCCTAAACTTAAAAATGCACAAACAATGTGCAAATAAACTAACATAATCACTCCAGATGTAAAAGGAAAGTGCGGTCAAAAGTGACCGCACTTTAATTTCTTATTTTGCAATACGCTTATATTTAATACGATGTGGTTGTGTTGCGGCTTCACCTAAGGTTTTCTTTTTCCACTCTTCGTAGTCAGAGAAGTTACCTTCATAGAAAGTCACTTTACCTTCATCACCGTAATCCAAAATATGAGTCGCAATACGGTCTAAGAACCAACGGTCATGGGAAATTACCATTGCACAGCCAGGGAACTCTAAGATCGCATTTTCTAACGCACGTAAAGTTTCAACGTCTAAATCATTGGTCGGTTCATCTAATAACAGTACGTTACCACCACGTTGTAGAAGTTTCGCTAAGTGTAAACGACCACGTTCACCACCTGATAATTCGCCCACTCGTTTTTGTTGATCTACGCCTTTGAAGTTAAAGCGGCCAACATACGCACGGCTTGGAATTTCAAAGTTACCAATAGTGAGAACATCTTGTCCGTTAGACACTTCTTCCCAAACGGTTTTCTTGTCATCCATTGAATCACGGAATTGATCCACAGAAGCAAGCACAACGGTTTCACCCATCGTAATTGAGCCGCTATCGGGTTGTTCTTGACCTGAAAGCATACGGAATAGGGTTGATTTACCTGCACCGTTCGCTCCAATAATGCCTACGATAGCACCTTTAGGAATGCTAAATGATAAATCATCAATTAGAGTACGGTCACCGTAAGATTTAGTGAGATGTTCTACCTCAATAACCTTATCACCTAAACGTGGACCAGGTGGAATAAAGAGTTCATTGGTCTCGTTACGTTTTTGGTATTCACCAGAGTTCAACTCATCGAAGCGTGCCATACGAGCTTTGCTTTTCGCTTGACGACCTTTAGGATTTTGGCGTACCCATTCTAACTCTTTCGCAATCGATTTTTGGCGTGCATTTTCAGCCGCTTGTTCTTGCTCTAAGCGTTTCTCTTTTTGCTCTAACCAAGAAGAGTAGTTACCTTCCCAAGGAATACCTTCACCACGGTCGAGCTCTAAGATCCAACCTGCTACGTTATCTAAGAAGTAACGGTCGTGGGTAATCGCCACAACAGTACCTTCGTAGTCATGTAAGAAACGCTCTAACCATGCTACCGATTCTGCATCTAAGTGGTTGGTTGGCTCGTCTAATAAGAGCATGTCTGGTTTTTCGAGCAATAAACGACAAAGTGCCACACGACGACGTTCACCACCAGATAAATGTTCGATTTTGGCATCCCAATCCGGTAAACGTAATGCATCTGCGGCACGTTCTAATTGGTTATCTAAATTATGTCCATCGTGGGCTTGAATAATCGCTTCAAGGTTTGCTTGTTCTGCGGCTAGTTTATCGAAATCCGCATCAGGATCGGCATAAAGTGCATAAACTTCATCTAAACGAGTCAGTGCATTTTTTACTTCAGAAACCGCTTCTTCTACCGCTTCACGCACAGTTTGTTGCGGATCAAGTTTTGGTTCCTGTGGAAGATAACCAATCTTAATACCTGGTTGTGGACGCGCTTCACCTTCGAACTCTTTATCCACGCCAGCCATAATGCGTAAAAGGGTTGATTTACCCGCACCATTTAAGCCGAGCACCCCGATTTTTGCACCAGGGAAGAAGCTTAAAGAAATATCTTTCAAAATATGACGCTTCGGTGGCACCACTTTGCCGACACGGTGCATCGTATATACAAATTGCGTTGACATAATTTTCTCGATGTTATGAATAAAAGTGCGGTTATTTTACTTGATGTTTAGGGAATAAGCTATTTGAAAGGCAAAAAAAACCACCCATACAGGGTGGTAGGAAAGTAGTTTAGCTATATTTATGATTATTTTATTTAGGAACTTTATGAATATCAAGCAATCACTTGACGAAACAGATAGTACATAAATTTCAGTTATAAGGGAAATGCGAATGAATCATTTTTTGATAAAAATCAATAAAATCATGGGATTTTTTACTTTTAGACTGATTTTTATTCGATTTTGATTGGGAACTGCTTGTGATAAAATCTGTCTATTCAATCATTTAGCCACTCTTTTTTCTTATTTATGTTTAAAAAATTACCTCTTGGATTATTGCTGATTTCGCCTTTTTCAGCGCTAGCGCATCCTCACGCATTCATCGATATGCAAACGAAACCCTTAGTGAAAGATAATCAATTACTTGGTTTTTCGACTCAATGGCTACTGGATGAAGCCAGTTCTTCAGCTGTCCTGTATGATGTGAAGCAGGCAAAAGGGGATAAAGCTGCCCAACAGAAGTTAGTTGATGAAGTCATGGCGAACGTTGTGAATGAACATTACTTTAGTTATGTCTTTGATAAAGAAAATCATAAAATTAAATACACAAAACACCCTGAAAATTACGGTATGCGAGTGAAAGGGAACGAGGTCGAATATTATTTTGATTTTCTTTTGGCACAGCCACAGGCCTTACAAAATAATGAATTTACGCTGATGACTTATGACTGCACTTATTATGTGGCAATGCGGTATGCAGAAACTGGCAAAAGAGCGGTTGATTTTTCATCACTTCCTGCAAACTGCAAAGGCGAGGTGCTGGAACCTAATGTCGATGAAAAAATTCAATCTTACGCATCATCATTGGATAAATCGCAAAAAGATGAAGATGATTCTCTTGGTGTATTGTTTGCGCAGAAAGTAAAAATTAAGTGTGAATAAAATGAAGTTAAAACTAACCGCACTTTTTATTGGTTTATTAGCGATTATCTTCGCATTATTACCTTGGCTGTTTGTGCAAGTTGCTGATTGGCAAAAAGCCTTTAATCAGTTGATTTCTGAAAATCTACACCAGATTCAAGCACATTCATCAACGGCAGGATTGTGGTTGATTTTTGCCGCCTTTTCTTATGGTGTATTACATGCATTAGGGCCTGGGCATGGCAAATTTATTATCGCTAGTTATCTTTCTACGCACGAAAGTCAACTTAAGACCAGCGTACGCTTAAGCTTGCTTTCCTCTCTCATGCAAGGTTTTGTAGCAGTTGCTGCAACCTCCATTGTGGTGGTGATACTTAATCTTTCCTCAAAATATTTTAAACTTAGTCAGTTATGGCTGGAACGTAGCGCGCTAATTTTATTAGTGTTGTTAGGGATTTATTGGATTGCTCAAGGTCTGAAGGGCTTAAAGAAAAAGCAATCTTTTCGTATTACATCAATCCAATCACTACCAAAACAGATTGGAACAGCTTCGCCTTTTCGATATGAGCAAGGAAAAGTTAGCCAAACACAGTGTAGCTGTGGACATCAACATCTACCGAATAATCAACAGCTTAATCAATCAGGTGATTTAAAATCTCAGCTCTTAGTGATTTTGACTATTGGTATGCGGCCGTGTAGTGGCGCTATTTTTGTGCTCTTTCTTGCTTATATGCTAGATCTGTATTGGTGGGGAATTGTAGCTACGTTTGCCATGTCTCTGGGCACAGGATTAATGCTTTCACTTTTTGCTGCGTTAGTACGCTATGCGAGAAATGTCGCAACGCGATTAGGCCATTGGTACGGTTTAACTGGTTCTAATCAAAAAGGTGAGGCCATGATCAAATGCATTGCGGGCGCAATTATGATCTTTTTTGCACTAAGCTTGTTATATGGCACGATGGAGGCAGTAACAGGTGGCGCAGTCTTGTTTGGAGGGTAAAGAAAAGGGCAGCGTTTGCTGCCCATTTATTTGAAAATAGATTATTCAACCCAAGTGACGATTTCTTCAATTGGTCTACGAGATTTTTTAGTAATGTCTCTCGCACGATAACCAAATGTTGCAGCTACAGATACGCCCCATTCATTTGGCTCAAAGAGACCTTCAGCGGCTAAAACCTCATTCATTTTATCGTAGTTAAAGCCTTCAATCGGGCAAGAATCTACGCCGATAGCGGCGGCACCAGTTAGCATATTGGCTAATGCAATGTAGGTTTGTTTGCTTGTCCAGTCAAATAATGCACGCTCGCTTTCTGCGGTTTTCATTTCAACTTCTTGTAAGCCTTTATATTTTGCCAAGGCCTTTTCTAACTGCTCACCTTGTAAACCTCTACGCACCGCGACATCACGGAAGAAAGGTGTATCATATCGCGCATTTTTCTTCGCAAGAATAATCACTAAATGGCTACAATCATCTAATTGATATTGCATGCCCCAGCTAAAAGGTTTGAGTTTATCGCGTAATGCTTTATTTTGAATAACTAAGAACTTCCATGGCTCAGATCCGAAAGAGCTTGGTGATAAACGAGCAAATTCTAAAATTGCCGCGAAATCTTCTTGGCTAATTTTTTTATTCGGATCGTAATAACGAGTGGAACAGCGATTTTCGAATACCTGAAGCATTTGTTCGCGTGTAATTTGACTCATGTTTTCTTCCTCTTAACATTACCTAATTTGAGATCTTTTGACCGCACTTTAGCGCTCTTTCCAATATCCAATCCACTCTTTGAGTAATTGCATATTTTTCGTAATCGCGCCACCTTGTGGAATAAAATGCATCATATTGAGTCCGTAACTGTCGGGCGTAATGCCTTCACCTACACTTGCAGGTAACACATCAAAACCTTGTTGTTGGAATAATAATTTTGCACGTTGCATATGCCATTCATTGGTGACTAAAATAATTTTGTGAATACCTTCTTTTTCCAACATTTGTTTGGTGAAAAGCGCATTTTCTTTGGTAGTAAGTGCTTTAGGTTCAATCCATTTAGTTGGCACATTAAAGAAGTTTTGGAGTTCTTCCGCTGCGATTTTTGCTTCAATGGCGCCAGTTGGACTCGCTCCTGTAATTAATAATGGCAAGTGCGTTTCTTTTTGCAAGAATGCGGCATAGCGTAAGCGTTCAAGTTGAATACCTGTTGAAGCTAATGGTGCATAAAGCTCTTTGCTATCACGTAAACCACCGCCAAGTAGAACGATCGCTTGAGCTTGTTGATAATCTTGCAGTGTTAAATGATCTTCAGTAATGAGACTGTCTTTAAGTACTTGTGCCGTGTAAGGAATGCTTAAAAGATAGAGTAGAGAGAAACCAAGTGCGGTCGAAATTCGGCTTAATTTTTTGAAATTGAATTTAGCTAGAATAAGTGAAAGTCCCCATAAAATTAAAATATTAAATGGGGGAAGAATCATGGCTGTAATCAGTTTTTTCAATTCAAACATTATTTATCCAATTCAACAAAATCTAGCTCTGTGGTCCATAATTTGGCATAGCTACTATTTTTACCATAAGAGTTATCGCAAACACGATTTGGAATTTCTAACAAGCAAGAGAAAATATGACCATGTAAGCGAGTTGTGGTGACTTTATCATTTGCTAAGAATACTTGTGCAACACGTTTTACAATGCGTTGAGTATAGGCATACCAAAACTGATGGCAGAGATCTTTTAGACAACTTAAACCAAATTTATTGGCCATTTTACTCATTCGCCAGCTTACTGCTAAAACAACATCGTCTTCTGTTGAAAGAATATCTTCCCAGTCTTTTACATTGCTGTTAGCAGGCAGTTGAGCAAGGATATTTTTCTCGATATCACTCGCTTCAATATCTTTACGTAGGAAGTAAAGTTGCTCACCAGTTTTGCCTTGTTTGGTTTCCATGGTGCCATAAAGCTGATGAGCCATGTCTGGTGACAAATAAACATGATTTGAAAATTGTGCAAATAGATTCGCCGTTCTTTCATCACGAGCCAGTAGATGGCAATCACTGTGGCTACGGAAAAGTGCGGCTGATTTTTGCAGATTTTCTTCTTGTTTAAAATAAGCGGTTTGTGGAAGCACAATAATGCGATTATTCGGGAAATGCGTCACCATTTCTTCACGGATTTTTTGATGCTGCGGATAAAGATCGCCAAAATTACCGCCACCATGTAAAAGGATGGTGGTGTTTGGTGTAATTTTCGCTTTAATTTCTTCAAGATCTAAATCATATTCGCAACGTTTTAAGGTCACATTAATATGGTGATCTTTAAAAAATTGCTCGGTTCCGTGATAAATCAGCAAATCGCCCACGTTCAAATGAAGCGGGTAGTCGAAATAAAATACGTCGTTTTTATCTTTGATCAGTTCGACAATAGGATTCAGTTTGTTTTTTAAATCAATAAGGAGTTGATTCATTTTTTTACTCTTTTCTTTAAATAGCTAAACAAGAAATTTTTTTCTGCTGTGTTTAATCCGAAGATTAAAATGACACAGATTAATACCATTTCTAAAATGATGGATTGTCCAATAAATTCCAATAAAGAATAGCTGCGGGTGGTATCTGATATATAGATGATACCTAATAGCAGGCCAAACACCACGCCGACATTCACTAAATATGAGACAAATTCTTTGTGGTTAAATTTAATTTTTTTATTAATAAAATATAATCGATAGAGTTGTGAGATGACCATCGTACTAAATTTACCCACAAAGGCAAATACTGGATTATAACCTAGTGTGAACAAATAATAAGCCAAAGGCACCGTACAAAGATCGATTAACGCGACGATGATATTGTATTGTTTTACGGTGGATGTGCCAATTGCTAATGCACTCATCCAAAATGCCCCAGCCATCGCACTGATTAATAAGCAAGCAATAATAGCTTGTACAAGCTGTTCAGTATATTGCGGAAGATGATCACCTAGCCAAAATGTCAGTAAGGTATGGGTGAAATACAATACAGGGGCAGAGAGAATCGCCATTAAATAAAGTGAATATTTTGAAATACCAAGGATTAATTGGCGATTGCGATCGTAATCTTTTGCCGCATAAGACTGAACCAACTGCGGATTAGCCGCCATTTGGAAATTATTCACAAAGCTATAAACAGCACCTTCTACTTGTGTTGCAATGGCAACGGCTGCATTGACTGCCACACCAAAGAATAAGTTTGATACCATATTCAAGCCTTGTGTTGAACCCACATAGGCAATCTGCCCCATGAGCATCCAACCAGAAAAACTCACCATTTCTTTGGTTTTGCTTAAATCTTTATATAAGCGGAAACGTGCGGCTTCTTTGAAATAATATTTAGTGAATAACACATAAAGGGAGAGCACAATTAAGCTGACTGAAAGCAATAAGCAGCCATAAGTAATCAACTTATCGTAATGTGTGATGTGGCTTAAGATAAAGACAGAAGTCAGTTTTAAGATGGTTTCACCTAATCCTAACCAAGCATAGAATCCCATTTTCTCATGAGCAACAATCATGGCATTGAATGGCACCTTGATGATTTCAACAAGGGCAATAATTAATGCTAATTGGTAAACGATATTTGCGGCTTGCAAGCGTTCAGCGGGGATAACTAATTTGTGATTTAAAAACCATAAACCTACGGTTTCAGCTAACACTAATACGATAAAAATAATGAGTAGGTGATTTAAGATACTAATATTAAAGACTTTATTGACACGTTGAATGTCATTGGAGGCTTTTTCTACGTTAATGAAACGCTGTGTGGTGGCGGTCATTGTGCCATTGAAAAAAGAAAACAAGACTACCACACCCATCACAATGTTGTAGATACCAAAATCTTCTACACCCAATACCTGCAATACCACACGAGAGATATACAGCATCGCTCCCATATTGAAGAGCATTCGGATGTAAAGAAATAGCGTATTTTTAGCAATGGTTTTATTTGACATTGTGAAAATGAAATTAGAAAAATTGGGGGAATTATAGGGGGGATTGGGATGTGTAGCAAGCCTTGAGAGACGTCTTATAAGTTCAATTGTATTTAGTAAAAAAAGAAAAGGCTAAATATAAATTTAGCCTTTTGTTATTTAGACGATGCAGACAGCCAAATCCAATTGCTTGTTATGGAACTGATGCAATGTGCCGCGATGGCCCACACTCAGAATGATCATATTGGGTAACCGTTCTTTAATCGTTTTATAAAGAAGGTACTCGGTTGGCTCATCAAGTGCTGATGTGGTTTCATCTAAAAAGACCACTTCAGGCTTCGTCAGTAAAATCCGAATGAACGCCACTCGCTGTAATTCACCCGGTGACAAAATCGCCTGCCAATCGTTATCTACATCAAGACTATGGAGATATTTATCCAAACAACAATCTGCCAATGTTTTTTCTAATTCAGGATGATAAGGATCAATATCTGGATAGCAAATCGCTTCACGTAACGTACCTTGTGGCATATAAGGACGCTGCGGTAAGAATAAACTGGTCACACAAGGATGTTCTACCAGACCCACTGTCTCAAAAGGATAAATTCCCGCCATTGCTTTTAATAGCGATGTTTTCCCTGTGCCAGATGGACCTTGAATTAATAAAGCATCACCATTTTTTAGTTCAATATTTAAGTTATTAAGCAACAATCTGCCTTGCTCGTCTTTAATACCAAAGTTTGACAATGTAACACGGTTAGAACATTTCATGGGTTGATGAACCTCTGAATGATCTAATTCATCCAACTTAGTCATAAAACCATAAAGACGATTTAAGCGCGCTTGATAGAGCGTAAACTCTTCATAGAACAAACGGAAGAAGGAAAGTGCGGTCATTAATCGGTTAAATGCTTGCACAGTTTGGTGCATATCGCCCAGTTTGATTTGTCCGGTGAAAAAACGAGGCGCTTGCAGCATTAACGGTAAGAGTTTTGCAACGCGTGTGACACTTCCATTAAATCCGTCTAACCCCAGCATTCTCAACACAATTGCCCAACGGTTATGAATAATTTCGGCAAATTTGTTTTTCAGTAAATGCTGTTCTTGCTGTTCACCTTGATAGAACGCGATACTTTCCGCATTGTCTCGCACTCGAATTAAAGAATAACGGTAGTCACCATTGAGTTTTTCTTTATTGAAGTTCAGCTTGATTAAAGGGTGACCAATCCATACAGACATTAATGTTGCCAGGATAATAAAGGCATAAATAAAGAAAACGACGCCTTTTTCGATATTCAAACCGAAAAGACTTAATATTCCAGAAAGTGACCAAAGAATAATGGTGAATTCTATGGTAGTCAAAATAGAATTAATCATACCGCGCACAATTTTGACGGTGCTACTGATAAATTCACGTGCATCTTGTTCAATACGTTGATCAATATTATCGGGCAGATCTTTTTCGTATTTAAGACGATAGTATTTTTTATTTTCTAACCACCGTTTAACAAGGACTTTATTTAAGCTTTCCAACCAACGGATTTCAAATACTTGTTGCAAGAAATAATCGGCAATGGAGTGGATAACTTGTACTAATACTAATAGGGCATTTAGTTTTGCAAAGAACCAAAACTTATCCGCATCTAATTCCTGCATGGAGCTATAAAGTCCATTGTAGAAAAAAGAATTGAGAACACTGAAGCGTACTTCTAACAAAATCATGGTAAACAACACCAATAGCATAAGGATTATTTTGATGCTGTTACGACGATTAATCGACGGGGATGCAATATGCCAAAACTTTTGACCAAATGTGGTTTGTTTGAGTGCCAGTGTCGTCACGCTAAAGCATACAATCACCCAGAAAAGTGCGGTCAAAATCCAGCTTAAACTTGAGTTAAGTTCAGTTTGCCAATTCATTGATTATCCATAAAGTAAAAAACGAAAAAAGGGCGAAATGATTCGCCCTCGTATTGTGCGCTCAATTAAAACTCAACTTTCGTGTTGAAGATAAATTCACGTCCATAACCTAATGCAACAGGGATTAACGTGTTTGTTGCGTTACCAGAGGTAGATGGATAGTAAGTTTTATCTGTTAAGTTTTTACCGTTAAGTTGGAAAGACACTTTTTTGCCAGAGATTTTTGTATCGTAAGCAATAAAGGCATCATATACCACGGCATGAGGTAATTTGTATGCTTTTGTGTAATCACTGTTATAAGCATGCCAAGAACCTAAATAACGAGCACCACCACCAACACGGATGTTACCAAAATCAAATTCACCTACGTTGTAAGCTAAGAATAGAGAAGCTTGATGTTTTGGTACACCTGAAAGTTGTTGATTTACCGCATCAGGATAAAGCTCATTTTCAAGTGATTTTACTTTGGTGTATGTATAGTTAGCCGCTACGCTTAGGTTATCAGTAATTTGACCATTAAGATCGAATTCCACACCGCGAGAACGTTGTTTGCCGACGATATTTAATTGTGCATTTGAACCCGAACCAATGGCTTCAGCCACATTACGTTTGCTGATATTGAATAATGCAAGTGTCGCATTGAAGCCTGAGTTTTCGTATTTTGCACCGATTTCGAAAGATTTGCCTTGTTCTGGTTTTAAATCGCCGCTAACAGGTGTTGCAACACTCATTTGTGGACGGAAAGACTCCGAATAGTTTGCAAAGGTCGCAATATGTGGCGTAAATTTATATACAGCACCTAATTGATACAATAATTTACCATCGTGTTGATCGGTATTTCCGGTTTTTGTTAGATTTTGACCTTTTTTACAGTTTGCTGCATTTAAACAGTGACGTCCTGCAAATTGATCAAAGTACTCATAACGTAAACCACCTGTCATGATAAAGTTATCGGTAAAGTAAGCGGTATCTTGGATATAAACACCAACGGTTTTGAGATGGTTGTATTGGTAAGCGTTGCCGTTACCATTTTTATGTTCTGCAACAGGATTAGTATAGAGTGGATTATCAATATTGATATCTGACTTTGTAATGCCTTGGTTATAAATAGGTCCAATATCGCGGATATTACGCATGACATCCACACCGGCTACAAAACGGTTGGCAATATCACCAATACCAAATTCACCAACAATATTTAATGTACCGCTATGAACACGTTGGTCACCTTGTTGCTGTTCAATTGCACGACGGGCTGTTCGAGTTTTAACGTTAATATTTGTGATGCGGGCTTGATCGTAGAAATATTTGTAACGAGCGTAGCTATAACCCGCATTTAATTTCCAACCGTCACTTAATTTGTGTTCAATTTTGAAATCGATGTTATCGGTTTTTGCGGTGGTTTCATTATTGGGTTCATCTAAACGACGCGATACAGGAATATCCGGTAATGCATTCGTTGCTGTTAAAAGATTTGTACCACGATCAAATGGTTCAAGAATATCTTTGTGTTCATAAGAAAGAAGCACTTTAGTTTTATCATTTTCCCAAGAAAGTGATGGTGCGTAAGTGGTATTTTTCACTTTGCCAAAATTACGCCAGTAGTTTTTTTCTTGTTTGTCATAGATAAAGCGGTAAGCAAAACCATTTCCTAAACCACCAGTGAAATCTAATTGTGTTCCCCACAGGCTATGATTACCTAAGGTTCCACCAATAACATAGCGCGGAGTTTGTTGTGGTTTTTTGGTAATGATATTAACCACGCCACCTGGATCTTGAATACCATAAAGTACAGATGCCGGTCCTTTTAACACTTCAACGGTTTCAGTTGTCGCGCTAAAGTTTTTTGCTGGGCCGGCTTGTAAACCATTACGCATAATTGAGTTGTCACGGTTTCCACCAAAACCACGTTTTTGGATGGCATCAAACATACCACCTAGCGTATTGGCTTGGCTTACACCACTGACGTTATAAAGCGCATCAATAAGTGACTCAGGTTTGCGATCTTCCAATAGTTTGGTCGAAAGAATATTTACTGTGTTTGGTGTGTCGAATACTGGCACTTCAGCTTTTGATACGACGGATGTCCCTGTCGTTTGATAACCATTTTGTTTAATACCTGTATCTTGAACATTAATTTGTTCAAGCATTTCAGTGTTTGCTTTTACTGGTTGTTCAGTTTCCGCAAATGCTGAAACGGAAAAACTGGTTAAAAGTGCGGTTGAAATGAGGCTTAATTTAAAATTCATAATCGTTATCCCGATAGATAATAAAAGAGGCGCAAGTATAGCGAAAACGTTTTCGTTGATCAATGAAAATTATTTTCATTTGTACGAGTGATTCGTTCAGAAAGTATCCATTCAAATTAAGTAGGGGATAAAAAGAAAAAATCCCAAGCTAAAAAGCTTGGGATTGGAATATGGTGCGACTAGCTGGACTCGAACCAGTGACCCCCACCATGTCAAGGTGGTGCTCTAACCAACTGAGCTATAGTCGCGTAAAAGATGTGGCAGATGATAAACAGTTTTAATGATGAAAACAAGGGGATTTGTTTTAAGTTAAATTTAGCTGCTAAAAAAATAACCAAAATTTGTTGCAAAAACTCTCAGTGCTTGTTTTGATTTTGCAGTGGTTTAAGCGTATAATGCGCGACGGTTTTTATCTCGGATGAGCCGAAATTAAAAAAGCTTTTTTAAATTGTAACTATTTGTGGAGTTTAGATAATGTCTAGAAAATTAAGAAGAACGAAGATTGTATGTACAATGGGTCCAGCTACAGACCGCGATAACAATCTTGAAAAAATTATCGCAGCAGGCGCTAATGTTGTACGTATGAACTTTTCTCACGGTACACCAGATGATCATATCGGCCGTGCAGAGCGTGTTCGTTCAATCGCGAAAAAATTAGGTAAAACCGTGGCAATTTTAGGTGACTTACAAGGCCCTAAAATTCGTGTTTCTACTTTTAAAGACGGCAAAATTTTCTTAAATGTTGGTGATAAATTTATTCTTGATGCGGAATTACCAAAAGGTGAGGGTAATCAAGAAGCTGTTGGTTTAGACTATAAAACTCTTCCACAAGATGTTGTTCCTGGCGATATTCTTTTATTAGATGACGGCCGTGTTCAATTAAAAGTGCTTTCTACTGATGGTGCAAAAGTATTTACTGAAGTGACAGTTGGTGGTCCATTATCAAACAATAAAGGGATCAACAAATTAGGCGGTGGTTTATCTGCAGATGCATTAACCGAAAAAGATAAAGCAGATATCATCACAGCTGCACGTATCGGTGTAGATTACTTAGCTGTATCTTTCCCTCGTTCAAGTGCAGATTTAAACTATGCGCGTGAATTAGCAAAACAAGCAGGTTTAGACGCGAAAATCGTTGCTAAAGTTGAACGTGCTGAAACGGTTGTTGATGAAGCCGCAATGGATGATATCATCCTTGCTTCTGATGTCATCATGGTTGCGCGTGGTGACTTAGGTGTTGAGATTGGTGACCCAGAATTAGTTGGTGTACAGAAAAAATTAATTCGTCGTTCACGTCAATTAAACCGTGCGGTTATTACTGCAACTCAAATGATGGAGTCAATGATCAGCAACCCAATGCCTACTCGTGCAGAAGTTATGGACGTGGCAAATGCGGTATTGGATGGTACTGACGCGGTAATGCTTTCAGCAGAAACTGCAGCAGGGCAATATCCAGCTGAGACTGTGGCGACAATGGCTCGCGTATGTTTAGGTGCAGAAAAAATGCCAAGCATCAATGTTTCTAAACACCGTTTAGATCGTGAGTTCAGAGATATTGAAGAATCTGTAGCGATGTCAGCAATGTACGCTGCAAACCACTTAAACGGTATCGCTGCAATCATTACATTAAGCCACTCTGGTCGTACACCATTATTAATGTCACGTATCAGCTCAGGTTTACCAATCTTTGCACTTTCTCGTGTTCAAGAAACATTAAACCGTTGTGCATTATACCGCGGTGTGACACCAGTTCATTTTGATGGTGAATCTCGTAGCTCTGCGGGTGCAAAAGCTGCGATTAACCTATTAAAAGAAAAAGGTTATTTAGTTTCTGGTGATGTTGTTTTATTAACACAAGGTGATGAGTCAGAAGGTACAACTAACGTTTGTCGTACTTTAACTGTTGAATAATCAACATTCATGAATAAAAAAGAGCGGTGGATTTTTCCACCGTTTTTTTATATCTAAAATATTGAAAATATTGACCGCACTTTTTTCTTAAAACCACCTCGTATTTGCGGTATCATAAGCACAGTTTTTTAGTTTAAATTGAAATTCTTATGGCCTCACAAAGACAAATCCAATCTCCTGATCAGAAAACTGAACAAGTTAGCATCCCGCCTCATTCCACTGAAGCCGAACAAGCCGTACTTGGCGGCATCATGTTGAGTAATCAACATTGGGATGGTATTGCAGAAAGAGTGATCGCTGAGGATTTTTATACTTTTGCGCATAAAGCAATCTTCCAAACCATGGAAGAATTAATGCGTAATCAAAGCCCGATTGATTTAATCACCCTTGATCAAGCCCTTAAAGCGAAAGGCATTAGCGATTCTGTAGGCGGTTTTGCTTATTTAGCCGATCTTTCTAATAACACGCCAAATGCCATTAATATTTTGGCTTATGCTGAAATCGTGCGTGAAAAAGCGATTTTGCGTGAGCTTATTGCTGTGGGAAATCGTATCGCAGAAAACAGCTATTCTCCGAAAGGCAAAGACATCAAAATGGTGTTGGATGAAGCTGAAAGAGAAGTGTTTGCTATTGCTGAAAAACGTAGCTCTTCAACTGAAGGACCTCAAAATGTGATCAGCGTGTTGGAAAGTACTATTGCTCGAATTGATACCTTAAGTAAGCTTGAAAATCATAGCGGTGTGACAGGGGTCACAACGGGCTTTGTTGACTTAGATAAGAAAACAGCAGGTTTACAGCCTTCAGACCTCATCATTGTCGCTGCACGTCCTTCTATGGGTAAAACCACGTTTGCGATGAACCTTTGTGAAAATGCCGCCATGGCAAGTGATAAGCCTGTGTTGGTATTCAGTTTAGAGATGCCTGCGGAACAAATCATGATGCGTATGATTGCCTCTCTTGCTCGCGTGGACCAAACTAAAATTCGTACTGGTCAAAATTTGGATGAAACGGAATGGAGCAAAATTGCCAGCGTGTTTGGGATGTTTAAGCAAAAAAATAACCTTTATATTGATGATTCTTCAGGTTTAACTCCAACAGAATTGCGCTCTCGAGCACGTCGTGTGTACCGCGAAAACAATGGTTTGAGCATGATTATGGTGGATTACCTTCAGTTAATGCGTGCACCGGCATTCTCAGATAACCGAACCTTAGAGATTGCTGAGATTTCACGTTCTTTAAAAGCCTTAGCGAAAGAATTAGAAGTCCCCGTTGTAGCTCTTTCCCAGCTTAACCGTACGTTGGAACAACGTGCAGATAAACGCCCAGTAAACTCGGACTTGCGTGAATCAGGCTCTATTGAACAGGATGCTGACTTGATCATGTTTATTTATCGTGACGAAGTGTATAACGATAATTCTGAAGATAAAGGTGTTGCTGAAATCATTATCGGTAAACAACGTAACGGTCCGATTGGTCGTGTACGTTTAGCATTTAACGGTCAATTCTCACGCTTTGATAACCTTGCCGAACAGCGTGAATACAGAGATGATTATTAGGCAAGAGATAACGGATTAGAAAAATGAACGTAAAACCGGCAACAGCGAAAATCAGTTCGCTTGCCCTAAAACATAATTTACAAGTTATTAAAGAAAAAGCACCACACAGCAAAATTATTGCCGTGGTAAAAGCAAACGCATATGGTCATGGTGTGGTATTTGTTTCATCGGCTTTAGAAAGCATGGTGGACTGCTTTGCCGTGGCTCGTTTAGAAGAGGCGTTATCTTTACGCTCTAACGGTATTATTAAACCGATCTTATTGCTAGAAGGTTTTTTTGATGAAAAAGATCTGCCTATTATTGCAGTAAATAATATTGAGACGGTGGTTCATAACCGTGAACAGCTTGAAGCATTAAAACGAGCTGTAGTACCAAGTCCAATTAAAGTCTGGTTAAAAATTGATACCGGTATGCACCGTTTAGGTGTGTCGCTTGATGAAGTGGATTATTTTTATCAAGAGCTGAAAAAACTTCCTCAAATTCAACCGCACTTAGGTTTTGTGAGTCATTTTAGCCGTGCTGATGAGTTAGATTCAGATTACACTCAAGTTCAGCTCGATCGTTTCCTTCAAGCGACACAAGATAAAGCTGGAGAACGAACCATTGCGGCATCAGGTGGGATTCTATTCTGGCCAGAAGCGCATTTAGATTGTATTCGCCCAGGGATTATTATGTACGGCATTTCACCAACGGATACTGTTGGGGCTGAATTTGGTTTAACTCCCGTGATGAATTTAACGTCATCTTTGCTTTCTGTACGTGAGCATAAAAAAGGAGAGCCTGTTGGCTATGGTGGCATTTGGACGAGTCCGAAAGAAACCAAAATTGGTGTTGTCGCTATTGGATACGGTGATGGATATCCGCGTGATGTGCCAGAAGGCACGCCAGTTTATCTAAATGGTCGTATTGTTCCTATTGTCGGTCGCGTCTCAATGGATATGCTAACGGTAGACTTAGGCGCAGATAGCCAAGATAAAGTAGGTGATGAAGTGATTTTATGGGGTAAGGAATTACCAATTGAAACGGTAGCTAAATACAGTGGTATTTTAAGCTATGAATTGATTACAAAATTAACCCCTCGTGTTATAACAGAATATGTCGATTAATTGTTTTTGTAAGAAAGCAAAAATGTAAAGAATTCAATTTTTAAAAGGAAATATTCATGAAAAACATCAACCCAACCAATACACAAGCTTGGAAAGCACTTGAAACTCATCAATCTCAGCTGGCTAATACCACGATTGCTGATTTGTTCAAACAAGAACAAAATCGTTTTAACGATTATTCTTTAACTTTTGAAAATCAAATCTTAGTGGATTTTTCAAAAAATAAAATTAATCAAGAAACCCTCAAATTACTTCATCAATTAGCCAAAGAATCCGCATTAGATGAGGCTATCAATGCAATGTTTACAGGTGAAAAAATTAATCGCACAGAAAATCGTGCTGTATTACATACCGCACTTCGTAACCGTTCAAATACACCTGTCTATGTAGATGGCAAAGATGTGATGCCAGAAGTGAATGCCGTATTAGCGAAAATGAGATCGTTCTGTAATCGTGTGATTTCAGGTGAATGGAAAGGTTATACGGGAAAAGCGATTACTGATGTGGTGAATATTGGTATCGGTGGTTCGGACTTAGGTCCTTACATGGTGACTGAAGCGCTTCGTCCTTATAAAAATCACTTGAATATGCATTTCGTTTCAAACGTAGATGGTACACATATCGCTGAAACGTTGAAAAAAGTAAATCCTGAAACCACACTTTTCTTAGTCGCATCTAAAACCTTTACCACACAAGAAACTATGACCAATGCGAATTCTGCACGTGATTGGTTATTGGCGGCAGCGAAAGATAACAGTGCGGTGGCAAAACACTTTGCCGCACTTTCGACCAACGGTAAAGCGGTAGCGGAATTTGGTATTGATACCAATAATATGTTTGAGTTCTGGGATTGGGTTGGTGGCCGTTATTCTTTATGGTCTGCAATCGGTCTTTCTATCGCACTTTCAATCGGCTTTGATAATTTTGAAGCACTCTTAAGTGGTGCGCATGAAATGGATAAACATTTCCGTACCGCGCCATTAGAAAAAAATATCCCTGCAACATTAGCGTTAGTCGGTTTATGGAATACCAACTTCCTTGGTGCACAAACTGAAGCAATTTTACCTTATGACCAATATTTACACCGTTTTGCCGCTTATTTCCAACAAGGTAATATGGAGTCAAACGGTAAATATGTCGATCGTAATGGTAATGTTATCCGTGATTATCAAACAGGCCCAATTATTTGGGGCGAACCAGGTACAAACGGTCAACATGCGTTCTACCAATTGATTCACCAAGGTACGATGTTAATTCCTTGTGACTTTATCGCGCCGGCACAAAGCCATAATCCATTAGGTGATCACCACAGTAAATTGTTATCAAACTTCTTTGCGCAAACTGAAGCACTTGCTTTCGGTAAAACCAAAGAAGAAGTCGAAGCAGAGTTTGTGAAAGCCGGTAAATCGTTGGATGAGGTAAAAGACATTGTGCCATTTAAAGTCTTTACGGGTAACAAACCGACCAACTCTATTTTAGTGCAAAAAATTACACCATTTGTTCTTGGTGCATTAATTGTCATGTATGAACACAAAATTTTTACACAAGGTGTGATTTTTAATATCTTTAGTTTCGACCAATGGGGCGTGGAATTAGGTAAACAATTAGCGAACCGAATTCTTCCTGAATTGGCAGACAAAGAGAAAGTCTCAAGCCATGATAGCTCAACAAATGGATTGATTAACCAATTCAAAGCATGGCGCTAAGATAGTGTAAAGTAAAAGTGCGGTCAAAATTGACCGCACTTTTTTATTTCGCATTAAACAGATTTGACTTTCCACATACAGACTACGCTGATTAAAATTAATGCCACAGCGACATAAAAAACAGAGTTGTAATGCCAAATTTCCGCAATAATACCTGCAATCGGTCCACCAATAATCCAACTACTTTTTGCTGCATTACTGAATAGTGTGGTGGCCGTGCCCATTTTAGTCGGCATTAAATCTTGGAAATACACCATGCCAATGGTAGCGGTAATACCAATAAAAATCGCGTTAAGCATTTGTAATCCGATAAGCTGCCAAGTTTGCTCCGCGAATAATAAACTTGAATAGAAGGCGAGACCTGAAACTAAAGCAATCATCATTAAGCGTTTTTTACTGAAGTATTTGGTGAGATAACCCGCTAATATCATCACGGGGATTTCCAATCCCGCAGCCGTTCCCATTAATGTTCCTGCTAATTCTTTGCCTAAATGTAACTCATTAATCACAAATAATGGCATATTGATGAGATACATGCTGTTACAGGTCCAAAGCAATAGGTTAGCGATGAACAAGTAAATCACACTTTTTCTTGGTGGTGTATTGTCTAAAATCTCTTGATTTTTAACTGCACTTTGACGAGGAATTTTCGGCAATAATTTGCTGACGCCTGCACAAAGTAAAAAGGCAGAACCCGCCACCAAATACATATAATCAAAGCCCCAGTTTAGCGCAATGAAAAAGGAAAGTGGCGGCCCCACAATCCAGGCGAGAGAGATTTGAGTTCGCATAATTGTGGTGAACATCACCGCTTCACGATGGCTGCTTTCAGCATATTCTCTTGCTAAAGCAAAAGATTGCGGATTAGCGGATGAGCCTAATCCTAACAATGTTGTACCGATAATAATCAACACATAATAATTTCGGCTATAAGCAAAAATCAGGCATCCAAGCACAGCAATCAAACAGCAAACAATCATCACTTTGCGACGATCATCTTGCTTATCAGAATATTTCGCCAGAATTTGGCTCAAGATAATGCCAATAATGGCATTGACGGAATAGAACAAGCCCACAAAAAAAGGTGAAACCTGAATCTCTTGTGACAGATATAAACTCAAGGTCGGCGTCTGAAACGCAGAGGCAATCCCCGTTAAAAAGGCAATCAATAGAAAATTGAACGCCACAAGATTAGATGGTGTTGCGTTTTGTTGTTGAACAAACATAGTCATTACTTAATAAGAGAACATGGTTGGAAATAAAAGTGCGGTTAATTTTAACCGCACTTGAGTTGATTATTTGTCATATTGAATTGCTGGTAAATAACCAATCATTAAATCCAATGGACGGCTACAGCTTATTGTATTTTTTCTGTTCTCAATGAAAAATCTTGATGTCATGGCTTTTTCACCATGATTAAAGAAAATTTCAATAATTGAGCGATCAAAGAAAATTTCAACAGTCTGTAGATTTTCAATTTCGCAGAAGCGTTTTGTATCGAATTTCTCCATTAATTCCGTTTGTTCGCTTTGACTGCGATCTAAGCAGATCAAGCCATTTTTATAAGATAGACGCAGTGATTGTCCTTTGTCATTTTGGAAGAAGGTTAAGTCAAAGGCTTGGTTATTTGCCTCAAATTTGATATAAGCGCAATCTAAATTTTCAATCTCGGCTTGTCCATTAAGATGATACGGATAAAGTGCGGTCAGATTTTCGTCTATTTTAGCAATCGGACGTTGATAAATTCTTGTGCCTTCTAAGCGCAATTCTCTTGGCAAGGTTAAAGCAGAATGCCATTTAAATTTATCTGTTGGATAGGTTAAATCTGGTAAACCAATCCAACCGAAAAGCACCGCATGAGTTTGATTATCTAGGCCGCCAAACGTTTGTGGTGCGTAGAAATCAAAGCCCTGATCTAATTCGCTAATATATTCTGCTTCAAAGGTTAAATCTGTTAATTTGCCCACAGCATAAGTCGCATGATAATTATTTTGGAATTGATGCGCTTCCCGATCTTTACCTTGTGGCGACCAAATAAAGACATCTTTATCACCGAGTTTCAATAGGTCAGGGCATTCCCACATAAACACGTTTTTATTGTCAAAAGCAGGTAAGGAAAGCTCACCTAATAAACGTGGCGTATCTTCAAGATTGTCCATTTCAAAAATAATGGCTGTTCCCGTGAGGTTTTCTCGCTGTGCGCCGCAGATAAAACGAATTTTACCGTCTTCAGTAAAATACGGTTTAGGATCACGAACATGCTCTGTATAACCTTCAGGCGCATTTTCAATTAACGGACGTTTGCTAAGCAATTTCCCATTAAGATCGAAAATCGCTAAATTTTGATAAGGCACACGTTGATTATCACTTGGACGACGCGTATTGCCGGTATAGAACATGGCCAATTTATCACCAACTTTTAAAGCGCCACCAGAATAACAGCCGTGAGACTCAAAAAGCTCGCCAGGAATCAGATCATCGGCTGATTGATAATGTTGGAAATCTTTCGTGATTAAATGCTTCCAATGTTTCATCCCGTGAATGGCATCGAATGGAAACCATTGGTAGAACAGATGATACTTTACACCATCAAAGATCAAACCATTCGGATCATTCATTAAGCCAGTTGGTGGGGCAATATGAAAGTGCGGTCGAAAATCTTTGTCTTTTTGCACGGTTTCAGCAATTTCTGCGAGTTCGCCTTTTTCTGCGGCTAGAATGCTTTTGTATTTGCCATTATTGAAAATAATCATCGTGATCGTGCCTCGTTAATGTGATCGGGTAAGTAAAAGGTGCAATAATTTGCACCTTTGATCCTTAGCTGGCTAGGAATGCGGCTAATTGTGCTTTATTTGGTAGCGCAGACATTGCCCCTTTTGCTGTCGTCGCAAGGGCGCCACAGGCATTAGCCTGACGGATGATTTGCACAAGCACATCATTTTCTTTCCAGTTTGGATGCTGTGAAAGTCCAGCAAGCAGACCACCAACGAAAGCATCACCCGCACCCGTTGTATCAACCGGTTGTAAGGCTTTTCCAGCAATCACATCTTTCTTACCTTCTAAGTGATAGAGCGCGCCATCTTTACCTAAGGTCACGATAATCAATTTTTCAGGATAAAGTGCGGTCATTTTTTCAAAAGCTTTTTCAAGGCTGTCAGTATTAGTCAAAAGTGTTAATTCTTCTTCAGAGAATTTCAATACGTCAGCCAATGCAACGGCTTCCATGACCACGGTTTTCATTTCTTCTAAGCTTGACCAAAGTGACTCGCGTAAATTAGGGTCAAAAGAGAAGAAACCGCCAGCAACTTTAACGCGACGAATAGCTTCGAAAGTCGCTTCGCGAGATGGATTATTGATCATTGCGATAGAGCAACAATGTAGCCATTCACCTTGTTGGAAAGGTGGTAAATCACTGGCTTGTAAGAACTGATCCGCGCTTGGGTTTACCATAAAGGTAAAGCTGCGTTCGCCATTATCTAAACCAACCACAACCGTAGAGGTGCGATGTTGCGGATCTAAAATCATATGTTGTGTATTCACATTTTCCGCATTTAAGGTGTCTTGCATAAATTGGCCAAGGGGATCGTTACCTACGCGACCAATAAAGGCACTCGGACTGCCTAATCGTGCCACGCCAACAGCCACATTTGCAGGCGCACCACCGGCACAGCGTAAATAATGATTTTCACCGTCAGGAATAAGATCGACAACCGCATCGCCGGTTACCCAGATTTTTTGGCTCATATTATTTTCCCTCTATTGTGGATATCAGTTAAAAAATAACCGCACTTAAAAAGAGCGGTCATTTTCATTGGTGTTTTATGCGATGGTTACACGAGCGAACTTACGTTTTCCGACTTGGTAAACGTTCGTGCCTTTTGGCGCATTGGCTTTCATGTCTTCGACTTTTTCGCCATTAATTTTCACACCACCTTGTTTCGCTGAGCGAATCGCTTCAGAAGTAGAAGGAACCAGTCCCGCTTCTTTTAATAAGGTTGCTAAACCAATTTCGCCTTCAAAGGTGAATTCAGGCATTTCATCTGGCATCGCACCTTTTTGGAAACGGTTAATAAATTCTTGCTCAGCCGCCTCTGCCGCTACTTCATCATGGAAACGTGCAATGATTTCTTTGGCTAATAAAATCTTCACATCACGTGGGTTTTTACCATTTTCCACTTCTGCTTTTAATTCAGCAATTTCAGTGAGTGGACGGAAAGAAAGTAAGTTGTACCAATCCCACATTAATTCATCCGAGATCGACATAATTTTACCGAACATATCGCTTGGTGCATCTGTCACTCCGATGTAGTTACCTAATGATTTAGACATTTTCTTCTCACCGTCTAAACCAACAAGTAATGGAAGCGTAATTGCTACTTGTGGTTTCTGACCAGCTGATTTTTGTAATTCACGACCAACAAGTAAGTTAAATTTTTGGTCAGTACCACCAAGTTCAACGTCTGCTTCTAAAGCAACAGAGTCATGACCTTGTAATAAAGGATAAATAAATTCGTGAATTGCGATAGGTTGGTTGTTACCAAAACGTTTTTTGAAGTCATCACGTTCTAGCATACGCGCTACGGTGTAGTTACTTGCTAAACGGATCATCCCTTCAGTACCCAATTTACCTAACCATTCAGAGTTGAATACGATTTTCGTTTTTTGTGGGTCTAGAATTTTGTAAATCTGTTCTTTATAGGTTTCCGCATTGCGAAGCACATCTTCGCGGCTAAGCGGTGGGCGAGTGGTATTTTTACCAGATGGGTCACCGACCATCCCCGTGAAATCACCGATTAAGAAATAGACTTCGTGGCCTAATTGTTGGAATTGACGAAGTTTGTTTAATACCACGGTATGCCCTAAGTGAATATCCGGAGCAGTAGGGTCTGCACCAAGTTTAATTTTAAGTGGGCGATTTTCTTTTAGTTTTTCGATTAAATCCGCTTCAGAAAGAATCTCATCAGTACCGCGTTTTAGTTCTGCGAGAACGGTATTAATATCAGTCATTCTATTTCCTAATGTTATTTCAATATTAAAGGCTACATTATAGAGAATATGGCTGAAATGAAAAGATTGAGATGAAAAAAAACGCCTATTTGTGGGGAAATAGGCGTGAAGTTGGAGTGATTATCTGTTTGTTTTTAGAATGGCTAGATGATAACTATTATCAAATAACTTGTCAACAATAAAATGCAAATAATTCTCAATTATTTTTTTTTAATCGATGTAAGGTACACTTTCTGTGAGAGAAAGTGCGGTCGGAATGCCATCTGAAATGTTAAATTTTCCCGCATAAGCATAAGCTTCAACGCCCTGAGATTTGGCGTCCTTTAAAAGACGATCATATTCAGGATCTACAAACTCAGCGATTTTAAAACGATCGAAGCCATCATGTAATCCGGCAAAGAGAACAACGGCTCGATGTCCTTGTTTTTTCACGGCTAAAAGCTCACGAACATGTTTTTGTCCACGGGTAGTCACCGCATCGGGAAACATGCCTAATGTACCTTTTACAAAGGTGATTGATTTCACTTCAACATAACAATCTGGCAAGCCTTCACCTTTAAGCAAGAAGTCGATACGGCTATTTTCTTCACCATATTTCACCTCAGGATAAATTTCATCGTACATAGCCAGTTCTTTGATTTGTTTGTTTTGCAAGGCTTCAAAGACTAACTGGTTGGATCTGTGCGTGTTAATGCAAACAAGTTGGCCATTTGCTAATTGTGTTAATTCCCAACTATGCGGATATTTGCGAGTTTGGCTATCAGAATGAGAGTACCAAACGGTATCACCTTTTTCACCACAGCCAGTCATTGCACCGGTGTTTGCACAATGAATGGTGATCATTTCGCCATTTGGTAATTCAATATCAGTCAAAAAGCGTTTATAGCGGCGAATTAATTTTGCAGATTGTAGGGTAGGGAGTTGCATAGCGTATTCCTTGTTAAAAGAAAGTGCGGTCGAATTTTATGACGAAATTGACCGCACTTGTTTTTATGAATGTTTAATAAATATTAAACAATTATTCTATGGCATATTCAATAGTGACGACTAAGCGCGCTTTTTTCTCAATAGTGCTCGTGTCGTAGCTACCAGTGTAATCGCTAGAGTCATCCGCATCGGGATTTGGCGCTTGAATGTAGAATGGCCCTTGTGAAGCGGATTTTAATACGCCAACTTTTACGTTACTGGTTTTCGCGAACTCTTCAGCGCGAACATGTGCATCTTGTGTTGCTTTTGAAATTAATTCACGTTTAATTTGTTCAAGATTTTCTAAGTAATAGTTTGGATCACCAAAACTAATGTCTTGGTTGTTGGCAACTAATTGGTGAATATTGGTGAGTGCTTTTTGTAACTTAATCAGTTCTTTGGTTGAAATTCTGATTGCTCTTGATGCATCAAAGCCATTGTCTCTACTTTTGGTTTCACCTTTTTCATTTTCATAATAGTCAGTATGAGTAGAAACATCTAATTCTGTGATTTCTCGATTTTCATCAGCGAAACCTTGTGCTTTAAGGAAACGAACGGCTTCATTCAAGTTTTTTTGATTCGCTGCCATTGCATCATTATATGTTGGACCCCAACCGCTTACACGAATAACCCATGTTCCTTGTGTTGAGGTGTAATGACTTTCTGCCAAGCCCTTAACTGAAATAGAGCCGGTCTGGCGTAAATTTTTAAATTGATTACCTAAGATAAACGCTGATGCCATCAATCCAACTGCGAGAATGATGCCAAAAATAGCGAGATAAGATTTTTTGCTGTTCATATAATGTCCATGATGTGGAGTAAATAGAATGCTCATTATAATGTAATTCAGCTTGTTGAGTAAGTTAATTTATTCACTATAACGCATATAAAAAATAACTTTAAAAGTTGACCGTACTTTTACCTTCCTAAATTTAAAAATTAAAACAAATTCTTGATTTACCATTGACTTTTTGACCTATAGCCCTTACTTTACGGATTGATGTTTCATCAACTTTATTCTTTATAAAATAAGGAGCTTTTATGCAATCTCGCATTGTTGTTAATTCACAGGAAGAATCACTACTTAGCACACATAAAGTGCTACGTAATACCTATTTCTTATTGGGATTAACGATGGCATTTTCGGCAGTTGTTGCTTATATTTCTATGAGCTTAAACTTGCCTTATCCAAATCTTATCGTGTTACTTGTAGGTTTTTACGGTTTACTTTTTGTCACAAACCGTTTAGCAAATAGTGCATGGGGAATCTTGGCTGCATTCGCGTTCACTGGGTTTATGGGTTATACCATCGGGCCAATTTTAAACATGTATGTGGCGAGAGGAATGGAAGATTTAATTATGCTTGCATTCGCAGGTACAGCAATCGTCTTCTTTGCGTGTTCAGCTTATGTGCTAACAACGAAGAAAGATATGTCTTTCCTTTCTACCGCAATTTTCTCATTATTTATCGTGTTATTGTTAGGGATTGTGGCAAGCTTCTTCTTCCAAATTCCAGCACTAGCGGTGGGGATCAGTGCATTGTTTGTGGTGTTCTCAACAATGACAATCCTTTATGAAACTAGCAATATTATTCACGGTGGCGAAACAAACTATATTCGTGCAACAGTGAGTATTTATGTATCAATTTACAACTTATTCATCAGCTTATTAAGATTACTTTCTATCTTCTCAAGCGATGATTAGTCAGCATTAAATTTAAAGACGCTCCTTATTTGGAGCGTTTTTTGTTTTGAACTAATTTTCTTAAGATAAGTCTTAGCATACAGGTTCGCTTGTCGAGCCTATTAATAACAAAACAGGAGTTTTTATGAAATCTTTAAAATCACTTTTAACATTAACATCACTTGCATTAGCCGTATCTGGTTCTGTATTGGCAACGAATACATCTGTATTACCAACAAAAGAAGATGTTGTAACGAATTCAAAATCAATGGTTGAAAGTACAAAAGCTGACGTGAAAAATGCGGCAAATGATAAGCTTAAATCAATGACTGATAATGCGAGCTCAACAAAATCAAATGCATTAGATAAAGTAACTGAAGCTAAAGAAAAAGCAACATCTGCGAAAGATGCAATGAAAGATAAAGCGACTTCTGCAAAAAATGCAGTAAAAGAGAAAGCATCTGCTTTAAAAGAAAAAGCGACTGAGAATAATCAACCGTCCATGAAAGACAAAACCACTGAAAAATTAAATTCAGTGAAAGATAATGCGAAAGAAAAAGCGTCTGACGCAAAAACAAAAGCGGCAGATAAAGTAAAAGAAGTGAAAGATAAAGCGACTTCTACAAAAGAGTCAGAAAAAGACAAAGTGGCCTCTTCAGCAAAAGTAAACATCAATAAAGCTGATGCAGAAACATTACAAAAACTTTCAGGCATCGGTGAGAAAAAAGCACAAGCAATTATTGATTATCGTAACAAAGTGGGCAAAATCAAAAGTGCAGCTGAGCTTTCAAATATTGATGGTATCGGTGAAGCTACAATTGAAAAAATCACCCCATTCTTAACTTTCTAAGAAAACATAGATAAAACTGACCGCACTTTATGTGCGGTTTTTTTATTGAAGTAGATCACAAAATTGTAACAAAGTGTGATTTGAGGATTATTTCTTTTTTTATCCTATGTATAATGGGCAGACAACATCATGTAATACAAGGGGTAGATATGCAGCATTACAATGCCTTTGATGAATGGTTGGCTTCAACCGCTTTAGGTGGTTCTAATCAATCGTATATTGAGGAATTATACGAACGTTATTTAGAAGACCCATCTTCAGTCGATGAAAGCTGGCGTGCCACATTTGATGCATTGCCGAAAACAACCGCAGTAGAGCAACCACATTCACCAGTCCGTGATTATTTCCGTCGCTTAGCGCGAGAAAATACAACAGAAGCTGTGACGGTTATCGATCCAGAAGCCAGTGCCAAATTAGTTAAAGTCCTCCAATTTATCAATGCTTATCGCTTCCGCGGTCATTTAGAAGCGAAACTTGACCCAATCAATTATTATCGCTGGAAAGTCTCCACCGCACCTGAATTGGATTACCGTTATCACGGTTTTACCGAGCAGGATCTCAATGAAACCTTCAATATTAATCACTATGTCTATCATCGCGATAACATCAAGTTAGGTGATTTAGCTGAAATGCTGAAAGAGACCTATTGTGGCTCAATTGGTCTTGAGTTTATGCATGTTCAGGATATGGAGCAAAAAAGTTGGCTACAAAGCAAATTAGAAAGCCAATTAAATAAACCGCTCTTTACCAAAGAAGAAAAAATTAATTTATTAAGTGAATTGACCGCTGCAGATGGCTTAGAACGTTATCTTGGTGCGAAATTCCCGGGAGCAAAACGTTTCTCTTTAGAGGGAAGTGATGCCTTTATTCCATTGATGAAAGAAATTATTCGTCATGCGAGCAAACAAGGTGTACAAGATGTGATGTTTGGTATGGCACACCGTGGTCGTTTAAACATGTTAGTAAACGTGCTTGGTAAGAAACCCGAAGATCTTTTCGATGAGTTTGCGGGTAAACATTCAGGTGAGCGTACAGGTGACGTGAAATACCACCAAGGTTTCTCTTCTGACTTTGCGGTTGGTGATCGTCGCGTGCATTTAACCCTGGCATTTAACCCTTCACACTTAGAAATTGTCAGCCCAGTAGTGATTGGGGCGGTACGTTCTCGTCAAACCAAAAAGAATGATACAGAACGTAATCAAGTATTAGCCGTTACGGTTCATGGGGACTCCGCGGTTGCAGGACAAGGTGTTGTACAAGAAACCTTGAATATGTCTAATGCACGTGGTTATACCGTTGGTGGCACAATCCGTGTTGTGATCAATAACCAAATTGGTTTTACTACCTCTAACCCAAATGACACGCGTTCAACAGAATACTGTACGGACATCGCGAAAATGATTCAGGCACCGATTATCCATGTAAATGGTGATGATCCTGAAGCGGTCGCGTTTGCCGCGAGAATGGCAGTGGAATATCGCAATTTATTCAAACGCGATATTTTCATTGATCTGATTTCTTATCGTCGTCATGGTCATAATGAGGCTGATGAGCCATTAGCCACTCAACCAATGATGTATAGCATCATCAAAAAACATCCAACGCCCCGCAAAGTCTATGCAGATCGTTTAATTGCTGAAGGGGTAATCACCGAAGAAGAAGCCATTGAAATGATGAATCTCTATCGTGATGCCTTAGATAATGGCGATCGTGTAGTGAAAGAATGGCGAGAAATGGATACCGCCCAAATGGACTGGTTGCAATATCTCAACTATGACTGGACATCTCCTTACGAAAGTAAATTCCCACAAGAGCGTTTCAAAACTTTAGCGGAGCGTGTCAGTGAATACCCAGAAACCTTGCGTGCACATCCTCGTGTCGAAAAAATCTATGCTGATCGCCGTGAAATGGCAAAAGGCGAGAAATTGTTCGATTGGGGCATGGCAGAGACTATGGCATACGCAACCTTATTAGATGAAGGCGCTAATGTTCGTTTATCGGGTGAAGATGCTGGACGTGGTACGTTCTTCCACCGCCATGCAGTTGTGCATAACCAAAATGATGGGACAGGCTATGTGCCATTAACACATTTACATGCTAACCAAGGTCGTTTTGAGGTGTGGGATTCTGTATTATCTGAAGAAGCTGTACTAGCCTTTGAATATGGTTATGCCACAACAGATCCAAAAACATTAACTATTTGGGAAGCTCAATTTGGTGACTTCGCAAACGGTGCACAAATCGTAATTGACCAATTTATCAGTTCTGGTGAACAAAAATGGGGCAGAATGTGTGGATTGGTGATGTTATTACCTCATGGTTATGAAGGCCAAGGTCCAGAACACTCATCCGCTCGTTTAGAACGTTATTTACAACTTTGTGCTGAGCAGAATATGCAAGTGTGTATTCCATCTACACCCGCACAGGTTTACCACATGTTACGTCGCCAAGCGATCCGTAAAATGCGTCGTCCATTAATTGGTATTTCACCAAAATCTTTATTACGTCATCCACTTGCAGTCTCAAGCTTAGATGAATTAGTAAATGGCACATTCCAAACAGTCATTGGTGAAATTGATAACATCGAACCGAAACAAGTTAAACGCGTAGTCCTATGCTCAGGTAAAGTATATTACGATCTCTTGGAACAACGTCGAGCGAATAACCAAACAGATGTGGCGATTATTCGTATTGAGCAGCTTTATCCGTATCCACATGAAGATGTGAAGAAAGCCCTAGAGCCTTATTCTCATGTGACAGATTTTGTGTGGTGTCAAGAAGAGCCATTAAACCAAGGGGCTTGGTATTGCAGTAAACATAACTTTGACAGCTCAATTCCTGAGCATGTGAAGTTAAAATACGCAGGACGTCCAGCCTCAGCTTCACCAGCGGTAGGTTATATGTCTTTACACACCAAGCAGCAAAAACAATTGGTAGAAGATGCACTGACACTGTAAAAGTGCGGTCGAAATTTTAGTAATTTTTAAAGAAAGAATAATTTGAAGGAAAAATAAAATGACAATCGAAATTCTTGTTCCAGATTTACCAGAATCCGTTGCGGATGCAACTGTTGCAACATGGCATAAAAAAGTCGGTGATACCGTAAAACGTGACGAAGTTTTAGTGGAAATCGAAACAGATAAAGTGGTACTTGAAGTGCCCGCATTAAACGATGGCGTAGTGGCTGAAATTCTTCAAGAAGAAGGTGCAACGGTAGTAAGTAAACAGCTTTTAGGTAAACTTTCAACCCAACAAGCAGGCGATATTTCAACTGAAACAGTGAAAGACAATGAGCCAACACCAGCCGATCGTCAAAGAGCAGCCATTGAAAATAGCCATAATAATTCAGCAGATCAAGGTCCAGCTATTCGTCGTTTATTAGCTGAACACGATTTAGATGCAGAGAAAATTCAAGGCTCAGGCGTGGGCGGTCGTATTACCCGTGAAGATATTGCGCGTGAAGTAGCAAAACGTGATGCACAAAAAGCGAAACAAGATGTGGCGACAGAGCAGAATACCATTAGCACTGTGGCATATAGCTCTCGTTCAGAAAAACGCGTACCGATGACTCGTTTACGTAAACGTATTGCAGAACGCTTATTAGAAGCAAAAAATACCACAGCGATGCTCACTACATTCAATGAAGTGGATATGCAGCCGATTATGAAATTACGTAAAACATATGGCGAGAAATTTGAGAAACAACATGGTGTACGTTTAGGCTTTATGTCTTTCTACATTAAAGCTGTGGTTGAAGCGTTAAAACGTTACCCTGAAGTGAATGCTTCAATTGACGGTGATGACATTGTGTATCACAACTATTTTGATATTAGCATTGCCGTTTCAACGCCGCGTGGTTTGGTGACACCAGTATTACGCAACTGCGACAAACTCAGCATGGCAGATATTGAGAAACAAATTAAATCACTCGCAGAAAAAGGCCGTGATGGTAAATTAACGGTTGAAGATTTAACTGGTGGTAACTTCACCATTACTAATGGCGGTGTATTTGGTTCTTTAATGTCTACACCAATTATCAATCCACCGCAAAGTGCAATTTTAGGCATGCACGCCATCAAAGAGCGCCCGGTTGCGGTAGATGGCCAAGTGGTGATTCGTCCGATGATGTATTTGGCATTATCTTATGACCACCGCTTAATTGATGGTCGTGAATCAGTCGGTTTCTTAGTGGCGATTAAAGACTTATTGGAAGATCCAACTCGTTTATTATTAGAAATTTAAGTACATAGGCTTTTTCTCTTTTGAGGGGAAAAGCCTTTTTTACATTGATGTGAATAAAAGGGCGGGAATAATGCCCGCCTTTCTATAGTTAAAATCCAATCTTTATTTAGCTATTTTGCGTACTAAGATTGCTAAGATAAAGGTAATGATGATAACAGGGAAAGTCAGACCTAAATCGGTTTCCCAACCTTTTGTCATAAGGAAACGATAGAGTACGAAGCCGACAAACCAAACACCGAGTCCAACACTATCAACTGATTTTTTAACATCATGCTGTTTAAGCACAAAGAAATCAGCGATAAGCACAGCGATCATTGGCGCGAATACTGAACCAATAAAGAACAAGAAATGTTCGTATTCTGTCACTGGTAAGGTTGAGGCTAATATAATGCCCACAATCACGGTAAGTACGGAGATTGGCGTGACTTTTAATTGGGGGAAAATATTGTTTAAACTCATGCCGGTGGAATAGGCGGGAAGTGCCGTGTTAATCATGGTAGAGGCGATGACAATTAATACACCAATAACACTTACACCAGCAAGAGAAAGAATTTGTGAGATTTCAGATTTACCGGTCACTAATGCTGCCCCTAAGCCGAGAGCATACATCCAGCAGCTGGTCGCGGTATAAGTTAGCGTTGAAAGTGCGGTCGTTTTAAATGGTGTTTCGCTGTTCTTCGTGTGGTCAGATACTACTGGTAACCAAGAAAGTGGCATGACGGCAGCAATTTCTACAGCAGTACCAAATTTAATATTTTGAGCTACATCCATGGCAATGAATGGTTTATTGGCTACTTGAATACTTAGCCACAGCATCAGTAAAAACATGGTGATAAGTGAGAGGCTTTTGAAAATACCTAATTTAGTGAAGCCGAGTAGTAGCCAAAGTATGATGAGTATGCCTAAGCCAAGTGTAAGGAATGGAAAGATGGAAGCATCGGCTGTTTGATTTAAGATAGAAATGACTTCAGCCCCCATATAAATCATGACAGCAGTCCATCCCATCAGTTGCATGGCATTGAGTAAAGAGAAAAGTGCAGAACCTTTTTCACCAAATGAAATTTGTACCGTTTGCATGGCACTTTTTTGGGTTTTTGCACCGATGTAACCTGCACAGAAAAACATCGAACCACCAATAAAGTGCCCAACGACGATGGCAATTAAACCTTGTTGCCACCCTAGAGGAGCAAACCAAGTACCAGTGAGAATTTCTGCCATTGAAATAGCAGCAGTAAACCAAATGAGCGCAATCGCAAGATTGCTTGATTTTTTTGTTTGCATGTTGTTATCCTTAACATGGATTGTGGTTATTCTGGCTCAGTATATAACTCAATATGTAAAGAGCAAGCCCAGAATTTAAAATAAAACAAAGTGCGGTCAAATTTTGTTTGTTTCGCTAAACAACATCAAAATAGGAAGGAAATATGAATTTACATGAGTACCAAGCCAAGCAACTTTTTAAGCAATATGATCTGCCTGTGAGTGAAGGTGTCGTATGTCAAACAGCAGACGAAGCTGAAATGGCGCTCTTTCAGCTGAATGGCGATGTTTGGATAGCGAAATGTCAAGTTCACGCTGGTGGACGTGGAAAAGCCGGTGGGGTGAAGCTGGTGCATAATACAGAAGAAGCGCGTGCTTTTGCGGATAAATGGCTTGGACAGCATTTAGTGACCTTCCAAACCGATAAAAAAGGCCAACCCGTTAATAGCATTTATATTGAAGAAACTTGCCAGATTGATAAGGAGCTTTATTTAGGTGCAGTGATTGATCGTGCTTCACAGAAAGTTGTTTTTATGGCGTCTTCAGCTGGTGGTATGAATATTGAAGATGTGGCAAGAGAAACACCTGAGCTAATCCATAAAGTCGCCATTGATCCTTTGGTTTGTGGAATGCCATATCAAGGTTGTGAATTAGCCTTTAAACTTGGCTTAAGTGGTGAGCAAAATAAGCAATTTGCTGCTATTTTTGTGAAATTATCGCAGCTTTTTATCGAAAAAGATTTTTCTTTAGTTGAAGTGAATCCACTGGTGGTGACTCAAGAAGGCAACTTAATTTGTCTCGATGCGAAAGTAGGCATTGATGATAACTCACTTTATCGTCATCCTGATTTGTTAGCCTTACGCGATTTAAGCCAAAGTGACTCTCGTGAAGCAGAAGCAGAAAAATATCAGCTTAACTATGTTGCCTTGGAAGGTGATATCGGGTGTATGGTTAATGGCGCGGGGCTAGCCATGGGAACTATGGATATTGTGAAATTATATGGCGGTAATCCCGCCAACTTCCTTGATGTGGGTGGCGGTGCGACGAAAGAGCGTGTTGCTGAAGCCTTCAAAATTATTCTCACGGATAAAAATGTGAAATCTGTCTTAGTGAATATTTTTGGTGGAATCGTACGCTGCGATCTTATTGCTGAAGGGGTTGTTGCAGCGATTCAAGAAATAGGGGTAAAAGTGCCTGTTGTGGTTCGATTAGAAGGAACCAATGCCCCTCAAGGCAGAGCAATTTTAGCAGAAAGTGGTGTGAATTTAATTGCAGCGCATACTTTACAGGAAGCTGCACAAGCGGCAGTGAAAGCGGCAAAAGGAGAATAATCATGGCGATTTTAATTAATAAAGAAACAAAAGTAATTTGCCAAGGTTTCACCGGTGCGCAAGGGACATTTCACTGCGAGCAAGCATTGGCTTATGGCACAAAGTTAGTCGGTGGGATTTCACCGAATAAAGGCGGAACAACACACTTAGGTTTGCCGGTATTTAATACTGTGCGTGAAGCAGTAAAAGCAACGGGCGCTACGGCAACCATGATTTATGTGCCTGCGCCATTTTGTAAAGATGCAATTTTTGAAGCCATTGATGCAGGTATTCAATTAGTGGTCTGTATTACAGAGGGCATCCCAACATTGGATATGCTGTTGGTAAAACAAAAATTAAATGAAACGGGTGTGGTGATGATCGGGCCTAATTGCCCGGGCGTGATTACACCAGATGAATGTAAGATTGGTATTATGCCAGGAAATATTCATAAAAAAGGCAGAGTAGGCATTATTTCTCGTTCAGGTACCTTGACTTATGAAGCAGTACAACAGACAACAGATGAAGGTTTTGGTCAATCTACTTGTGTAGGGATCGGTGGCGATCCTATTCCAGGATCCAACTTCATTGATATTCTGAAACGTTTCCAAGAAGATCCTGAAACTGAAGCTATCGTGATGATTGGTGAAATCGGTGGCTCAGCAGAAGAAGAGGCTGCTGCGTTTATTAAGTCCCATGTGACAAAACCTGTGGTGGCTTATATCGCAGGTGTGACGGCACCAAAAGGCAAGCGTATGGGACATGCGGGAGCCATTATCAGTGGTGGAAAAGGAACGGCGGAAGATAAAATTGCTGCTCTTGAAGCGGCAGGCGTGAAAACGGTGAGAAGTCTCGCTGAAATCGGTTCAGCCCTTCGTGAATTGTTGAAATAAAATACCTAAAAAATTGACCGCACTTTGGATGAGTTTTCAAAGTGCGGTCGTTTTTTATAACAAATTCTTATAACTATATCTAAATCGGTGTATAATCTCGTCAGTTTTTTAAGGACAAAATTATGAGCCAATTTTTCTATATCCACCCTGAAAACCCGCAAGCACGTTTGATTAATCAAGCGGTAGAAATCTTGCGTCAAGGTGGTGTCATTGTGTACCCGACAGATTCGGGCTATGCCTTAGGCTGTATGATCGGCGATAAACATGCGATGGATCGCATTGTTGCAATTCGTAAATTGCCGGAAGGGCATAATTTTACGTTGGTATGTAGCGATTTATCCGAGCTTTCAACCTACGCAACGGTGAGCAATTCGGCTTATCGTTTAATTAAAAACAATACGCCGGGACGTTATACTTTTATTTTAACGGCAACGAAAGAACTTCCACGCCGATTAATGACTTCAAAACGCAAGACCATTGGATTGCGCGTGCCGGATAACCAAATTGCTTTGGATTTATTGAAGGCATTAGGTGAGCCGATTCTATCTTGCTCACTGATGTTGCCAGATAATGAACATATGACTTATTCTGATCCAGAAGAAATCCGTGAATGTTTAGAACGCCAAGTGGATTTAATTATTCATGGTGGCTATTTAGGTCAAGAGCCAACAACAGTGGTGGATTTAACGGAAGAATCACCAGTGATTTTACGTGAAGGAAGTGGTAGTACCGATCCTTTCATTTAACTTATTTTAGACGCTTGGGAAAGCGACAAAGGAAAAACAGATGAAACCTATTCAAAAACCAGTCAGACAAGAACGTGAAAAACAAGCGGGAAAACAACCGCACTTTGATCGTAAAGATCGTAAAAGTGCGGTCAATTCTGACATCAAATCAACTCCAAAAGCCAAGGTAGCTAAACCTTCTCGTCAATCTACCGTAGAAGGCGAGAAATTACAGAAAGTACTTGCGCGCGCAGGACAAGGCTCTCGTCGTGAAATTGAAGCGATGATTGCTGAGAACCGTGTGAGTGTTGATGGCAAAATGGCAACCCTTGGCGATCGTATTGATGTACATTCCGGTGTAAAAGTGCGTATTGATGGTCGTATCATCAATCTTCAACAAGCACAAAAAGAAGTATGCCGTGTATTAATGTATTACAAACCTGAAGGCGAACTTTGTACCCGTAGTGATCCAGAAGGTCGTCCAACCGTATTCGATCGTTTACCACGCTTAAATGGCGCAAGATGGATTGCAGTGGGTCGTTTGGATATTAATACTTCGGGTTTATTGCTTTTCACAACAGATGGCGAATTAGCGAATCGTTTAATGCACCCAAGCCGTGAAGTTGAGCGTGAATATTCTGTACGTGTATTTGGCCAAGTGGACGATGCTATGCTAGCGCGTTTACGTAAAGGCGTGCAGTTGGAAGATGGTCCAGCTAATTTCAAAGAAATTAAATTTGCCGGTGGCGTTGGGATTAACCAATGGTACGACGTGACTTTAATGGAAGGTCGTAACCGTGAAGTACGTCGTTTATGGGAATCACAAGGTATTCAAGTGAGTCGCTTAATTCGAATTCGTTACGGTAATATTAAGCTGATGAAAGGTTTACCGCGTGGTGGCTGGGAAGAAATGGATCTGGAAAATGTCAACTATCTACGTGGATTAGTGGGCTTACCGCCTGAAACCGAAACCAAATTAGACGTAACCAAACCTCGTCGCCGACCAAAATCAGGTCAAATTCGTAAAGCAGTAAAACGTTATACTGAGTTAAGTAAACGCTATAAAAAATAGGTGGTATTCGCGATGAAAATGCAGCAACTTCGCTACATTGTTGAGATTGTAAACCAAAATTTAAATGTGACTGAAGCCGCGAATGCGCTTTATACCTCTCAGCCAGGCATCAGTAAACAAGTTCGCTTGTTAGAAGATGAATTAGGTCTAGAGATTTTTGAGCGTAATGGTAAACATATTAAATCCATTACGCCGGCGGGTAAAAAAATCGTCGCTATTGCTCGTGAGCTTTTAGTAAAAGCCCAAAGCATTAAATCGGTTGCCAATGAATATACTTGTCCGAATCATGGCGTGTTACGCATTGCGACAACTAATACGCAAGCGCGTTATATGTTGCCGGCTGTGGTGGAACGTTTCTCTAAACAATATCCGGATGTGAGCTTGCATATTCATCAAGGTTCACCGACGCAAATCCATGATGCATTGATTTCGGGCGAAGTGGATTTAGCGATTACAACAGAAGCGCCGTATCTTTTTGATGATTTGATTCAACTGCCTTGCTATTTGTGGAATCGTTCGGTGATTGTTAAACCTGACCATCCTTTAGCAAAAGTAAAAAATCTTACTGTTGAGGAGTTGGGGAAATATCCGCTTGTCACTTATACCTTCGGTTTTACCGGCGTGTCTGATTTGGATTATGCCTTTAACCGAGCGGGGATTCTGCCGAACATTGTGTTTACTGCAACGGATGCTGACGTGATTAAAACTTATGTGCGTTTAGGATTAGGTGTGGGCATTATGGCATCTATGGCGCATACACCGGCAGATAAAGATTTAGTGGCGATTGATGCAGGGCATTTGTTCCGTGCAAGTATGACGCAAATTGCGTTTAAACACAGCACTTTCTTACGCAACTATATGTATGACTTTATTGAATTTTTCTCTCCACACTTAACCCGCCCAATGGTTGAAAAGGCTGAGAAATTGCGTGATAACAGCGCGGTGAAGAAATTGTTTGATAATGTTGAATTAGAAGTGAAATAAGCATAGAAAAATATAAAAGCGCGGTCAGAATTTAATGAGAATTCTGACCGCTCTTTTTTTACAATAAAAACAAATGTGGCACTAAGTTCATGACGATTACTGTCGCAATGGAAAGCAATAATCGGGATGAGCCAAAGATAAAACCTCGGTTTGTGCCATTATCAAATTTCACTAATAAATTTGCCATCGCAGTTAAAGCATAGACTTCAATCACCGTGAAGATGACCAAGTAAATATAAGCAGAAACCAAAGAAATATATTTCAACGTAATAAACCAAGGCAGGATAATACCAACAGCTAAGATTGGCGCCACCCATAGTGTTTGTTTAATCGTTAAATTAATTTTTCGAGAAAAATAATTTTGTAGCAACACAGTCAGCAAACCATTTACAAAAAGTGCAATGGGGGAGTGTTCCGGCATGCCTAATTTGTTATCAAACAGGAATGGGAAGATAACAAAGAATGACGTTGCAATGGAAAGTGGAATAAACAGCATCAAATGTACCAATAAAAACTCTTTGGTGATGATTTCTTTAATTTGGGCAAAGCGAAATTTCACTAAGGTTTGCAAGGTTTGGATTTGATAAAACGGTTTTACCATTAAGGCAAATAGAATCGCTTCCATTGCAAAGCAGACCCAAATCAACCATTCAATGTGATTGTATTTGATAAATGGAATCACCAATAAAGGCGCAAACATCGACGACATGGAGGTGACTTTCAAATATTTTCCCTGCAATCGGGTTTTCTCTTTGTATTCTTCACCCGCGAGCACCAATAGGCAGGCTTTCGCATTGGTACCAAACAAACAACTGCCTAAGCCAAAACAGGTGGTGGCAATTAAAAGCAGAATATAATTGTCTGCAGAGAGAAAGAAAATGTAGGCGATGACATCTAAAAAGCACCCGAGTAACATCATTTTAGCTAGTCCAAAACGATCGCCCCAGATACCGGCTAAAATGGCTAATGCTTGGTTGCAGAAGAAAAGCAACGAGAGCGAAAAGGCAATTTCACTGTTGCTTAATCCTTTTTCTTGTAAATAGATGAAAAATACCGTTTGCATAGAAAAGAATGCAAGGGTAGAAAAGAAACGACGAGTCAGTAAAAGTTTTTGTAAATTCATTGTTTTATTAAAAAAAAGAAAAGCACGCGTTAAGAACGCGCACTAGTCATTGGTAAGTGCGGTAAAAATTCACGACGATTTTTAACCGCACTTGAGATTAAAAAGAATCGTGATATTTCACTAAATCTTCGCGGCTAATGGCAAATACACCTAGACCGCCATTTTTTAGTTCAACCCATTCAAATGGCACATCTGGATATTGTTCAATGAGACTTACCATGCTGTTGCCCACTTCGCAAACGAGCATGCCATTTGGTGTTAAATAATTCGGCGCTTGTTTTAAAATTTGTTTCGTAATTTCTAAACCATCAACACCTGAACCTAAAGCCAACTCTGGCTCATAATGAAATTCTTCTGGCATATCCGCTAAGTCTTCTTCATCCACATAAGGCGGGTTGGTCACGATTAAATCATATTGCTGACCAAATAGATTTTGGAATAAATCTGATTGAATTGGAAAAACACGGTGTTCTAATTGATGGCGCGCAATATTGATTTCTGCCACATTTAATGCATCCACAGAAAGATCGACCGCATCTACTTCAGCCTCAGGAAAGGCTTCAGCCGTCGCGATTGCGATACACCCACTACCAGTACAAAGATCTAAAATACGTTTTGGTTCGGATTTTAAAAGTGGCGCAAATTTGTCTTGGATTAATGCACTAATTGGTGAACGTGGAATAATCGTACGCTCATCCACATAGAATTCTAATCCACAAAACCAAGCACTATTCGTTAAATAAGCGACAGGTATACGTTGTTCAATTCGGCTTAAGACTAATTGTACTAAGGTTTCTTTTTCTGAATGAGTCAGTTTGCTATTAAATAAATCTTGCGGTAAATCAAGCGGCAACTGAAGCCCTGCAAGGACTAATTGAAGGCTTTCATCCCACGCATTGTCATGGCCTTGTCCGTAATAAATATCAGAACGGTTGAATGTGCTGTATGTCCAGCGTAAAAAATCTTGAATGGTTGTTAATTCACTTGCCACGTTATCTTCTAAAATTGTCGCAACAAGTTCTTGATTGTGTAAGGTTTCCATTTTGTGCCTCAATAAAAAATTTGGCTAGTTATACCATAGAATAGATGTGCTATCATTAAGCAAAATAACAAATTGAGAAAAATAATGACAGAACCAGATGATTTCGATCTTTTTCGGGCTGAAACTAAAGGGATCAAACCCATTAAGCAAGATACCTTTGTAGCGCCACGTCAAAAGAGCGGTCAAAAAAAATCCCATTTACGTGATATTCGAGAAAAAGAGGATACGCTTTTCTATTTTTCTGATGAATATGAACCCTTGCTAAATGAGCATGATGGTGTCATCAAATATTTACGAGAAGGGGAAGATAGCCATTTATTGAAGCAACTTCGTCGTGGTGATTTTTCACCCGAATTATTTTTGGATTTGCATGGTTTAACTCGTGAACAAGCCAAAATGGAATTGGCGGCATTGTTGCTAGCTTGTGAAGATGAGCATGTTTATTGTGCGAGCATCATGACTGGCTATGGAACCTTTACGTTGAAAAAACAAATTCCACGTTGGTTAGTTCAGCACCCTAAAGTACGTGCGTTACACCAAGCGCCCAAAGAATGGGGCGGAGAAGCAGCAATACTCATTTTAGTGGATGTATAAATAAAAAAGTGCGGTCGAAATTGACCGCACTTGTTTTACATTTTTTCGATTGTCTTAATGCCTAATAACGCTAAACCTTGTTTTAAGGTTTTCTCTGTAAGAGAAGCAAGTTTTAAACGGCTTAATTTTACGCTTTCATCTTCTGCATTTAAGATTGGGCAGTGTTCATAGAATGAGGAGAATACACCTGCCAATTCATATAAATAAGCACAAAGAACATGCGGTGTCCCTTCTTTGCCCACCGTTTGAACGGCTTCTTCAAATTGAAGTAATTTTATCGCTAATGCACGCTCTTTTTCATCAGAAAGCTGTATCTTAGCTTCAGCAAGTGCGGTTGGATTCACATCTGCTTTATTGAAGATTGAGCGAATACGCGTATAAGCATATTGCATATAAGGCGCGGTATTACCTTCAAAGCTGAGCATGTTGTCCCAATCGAATACATAGTCAGTCGTGCGGTTTTTAGAAAGATCCGCATATTTCACCGAGCCAATACCTACAGCTTCAATAACCGCTGTTTTTTCATCGTCAGATAAATTGGTATTTTTCTCGTTGATTAATACCGTTGCACGCTCAATCGCTTCATCTAATAAATCTGCTAATTTTACGGTACCGCCAGTACGAGTTTTGAATGGTTTACCATCTTTACCCAACATCATACCGAAGTTTTTATGTTCAAGTGAGAAACTATCTGGCACATAACCTGCTTTACGCGTAATTAACCACGCTTGTTGCATGTGTTGGCTTTGGCGTGTATCAGAGAACACTAATGCGCGATCCGCTTTTAAGGTTTCATAGCGATATTTCGCTGCCGCGATATCGGTAGTGGTATAAAGGAAACCGCCATCTTTCTTCTGAACGATAACGCCCATCGGTTCGCCTTCTTTGTTTTTGAATTCATCAAGATAAACAACCAATGCACCTTCATCTTCAACCGCTAAACCTTGTTTTTTCAGATCTTCAACGATAGCAGGTAACATCGGGTTATAAAGGCTTTCCCCCATCACATCTTTTTCAGTCAATGTGACATTCAAACGATCGTAGTTACGTTGGTTTTGTTGCATAGTGATATCGACTAATTTTTTCCACATTGTGCGGCAATATTCATCTCCACCTTGTAATTTCACTACATAGTTACGGGCTTTTTCAGCGAAAGCTTCATCTTCATCATAATGTTTTTTCGCTTCGCGATAGAATGCTTCAAGATCTTGAAGTTCCATTTCGCTTGCGTGTTCATTTTCCATTTTTTCAAGATAAGCAATGAGCATACCAAATTGTGTCCCCCAGTCACCTACGTGGTTTGCACGAATGACGTTGTGACCTAAAAATTCAAGGGTACGAACAACGGCATCACCGATGATGGTAGAGCGTAAGTGACCTACGTGCATTTCTTTCGCCACGTTTGGTGAAGAATAATCAATCACGATGGTTTGTTTTTCATTTGCGCTGACACCAAGATTTTGATCTTTTAATGCGGCAGAAATGTTATTCGCTAACCAAGTAGGATTTAAGAAAATATTAATAAAACCTGGACCAGCAATTTCAGTTTTTTCAGCGACATCAGAAAGATCAGCATGATCTAATACTTTTTGTGCAAATTCACGTGGATTTAAACCTAGTTTTTTAGCAGCAGCCATGATGCCGTTTGCTTGGTAGTCGCCAAATTGCGGTTTACCAGATTGGCGAATAAGCGCATCACATTGTTCATCTGCGCCTGCCGTAATCATCGCTTGTTTAATTTTATCGGATAAAATAGATTGAATATTCACGGTTTTTCCTAATCTTGAAATTGAATAATGAAAATAATCGGCTATGATACCGTTGTTTATAGATTTCTCAAAGTAAGAGCAGGAGAAAATGTCAAATTTAATGGAAAAATCGACCACACTTTATGAAGAATTGCCTTTATTTCAGAAAAAAATTCAGCAATTAGCTGCCGTCATGAAAGTGAATTTAGCGGATTATCAAATTGATCATTTAGCTTTAAGAGCAAATACTGAAGAAAAAGCAAAAAATTGGCTGACAGAGTTATTAAAGTGCGGTAGAATTTTAAGCGATAATATCGTCAATGGGCGTCCTATCTATTTGATTGAATTAGATGAGCCAGTTGATTTCATTGGTCAGCCTGTCGATGTTATTGAATTACCGTTTCCTAAAAATAAACAATATCCCCAAGAAACTTGGGAACATATTGAAATTGTAATGCCGTTTTTATCTCATGAATCTGTTGAGGATTGGGTTAATCGAATTTGCAATACATTTTTATGGAAGGAACTAACTCAATTAACCATGAAGGTGAGCGAACCTAAGGTGGAAGGGGAGCAATTGCCCAATCCATCCATTGCAGTGAGTTTTGTTGATAAAACAGAAAATCACGTTTGCATAAAGGTTCATCCTTATACAATAAAGAAAATACTCGAGGTTTAGTGTAATGAAAAAAATTACCTTAGCATTAACTGTCTTATTAAGTTTAGGTTTATCAGCTTGTTCATCTCAATCACAAAAAGATGAAAGCGCTTATAAAGGTCAAGTTATCTTCACCGAATTACAAGGTGATGATGTAAAATTAACCGTTCGTAAAAACGACTGCTCATACAAACAAGAAGGTGAAACAGAAGTTATCGTTCACAAATACGATTCAACTTTAGTAACTGGTGCTTGTGTGAAAGTATCTGACAACGGTCAAGGCGTGAAAAACGTTTCTACTTGGTCTCCAAGAAACCCAATCTAATTCATTTTTAGAAGGTTAGTTTTATGAAAAAAGTAACAGTAGCATTAGCACTTATGATGTCTGTTGGTTTAACGGGTTGTGCAAACACCGATGTTTTTAGTGGTGATGTATACTCTGCAGATCAAGCCAAAGAAGCTCGTTCAATTAGTTATGGTACAATCGTATCTGTTCGTCCTGTTAAAATCCAAGCTGATAACAATGGTGTCATTGGTTCAGTTGGTGGTGGTGCTTTAGGTGGTATCGCTGGTAGTACGATCGGTGGTGGTACAGGTCAAGCCATTGCAAGTGTTATTGGTGCGATTGGTGGTGCCATTGCAGGTAGCAAAATTGAAGAGAAAATGAGCCAAGTTAATGGTGCAGAGCTTGTTATCAGAAAAGATAATAGAGAAGAGATCGTTGTGGTTCAAAAAGCGGATCCTAGCTTTAAAGCAGGTCGTCGCGTAAGAATCGTTGGCGGTTCATCATTAAATGTTTCTGTTATCAACTAACTTAAACGAAAAAATAGAAAAAAGCGAGCCATAATAAGGTTCGCTTTTTTTTATGTTTTAAATCAAAAGAAAGTGCGGTTGTTTTTTGCTTGAAAGTCAAAAATATGATAAAACTATCAACCGTTATTTCACATCAACAATAGGAAGCAAAATGTCAAATTTACAACAAGTTATTGAAGCTGCATTTGAAAAACGTGCGGAAATCACCCCTAAAACAGTTGATGCACAAACTCGTGCAGCAATCGAAGAAGTAATCGAAGGATTAGATAGCGGTAAATACCGTGTTGCAGAAAAAATTGATGGCGAATGGGTTACTCATCAATGGTTGAAAAAAGCGGTATTATTATCTTTCCGTATCAATGATAACCAAATCATTGATGGCGCTGAAACTAAATACTACGACAAAGTAGCATTAAAATTTGCTGACTATACTGAAGAGCGTTTTGCTCAAGAAGGTTTCCGTGTCGTACCTTCTGCAACAGTACGTAAAGGCGCATACATTTCTAAAAACTGTGTATTAATGCCATCTTATGTAAATATCGGTGCATATGTGGGTGAAGGTACCATGGTTGATACGTGGGCAACGGTTGGTTCATGTGCGCAAATTGGTAAAAACGTTCACTTATCAGGTGGTGTAGGTATCGGTGGTGTATTAGAGCCATTACAAGCAAACCCAACCATTATCGGCGATAACTGTTTTATCGGTGCACGTTCTGAAGTCGTTGAAGGCGTGATTGTTGAAGATGGTTGTGTGATCTCTATGGGCGTATTCATCGGTCAATCAACTAAAATCTATGATCGTGAAACTGGTGAAGTGTTCTACGGTCGCGTTCCTGCAGGTTCTGTGGTTGTTTCAGGTAGCCTTCCATCAAAATGTGGTAAATACAGCTTATACTGTGCAGTGATCGTGAAAAAAGTTGATGCAAAAACTTTAGGTAAAGTAGGTATCAACGAGTTATTACGTTCTATTGAAGAGTAATTAAAATCCCATAAAAAATGACCGCACTTGATAGATAAAGTGCGGTCATTTTATTTTCTAAATTAGCGAATTATTTTTTTCTTGCTAACATTGTCGCAAATTTTAATTTAATGCGATTACCGTTTTCATCGGTTTTATGTAATTCGCCCATATTTTCGTTGTATTCTAAGAATTCCCAATCTTTGTAGTATTCTTTTAATTCACCTTCAGAGAACGTAAATGAGAACGCTAATGGACAAGGTACCTCAGGTGTAGACATCGCTGCTACAATTAAGTTATAACCACCTGGGTTGGTGTGTTCTTGCATATTATTAATAATGGCAGGAATTCGCTCACGATTTAAGAACATAAATACCACGGTAGATAAAATGAAGTCGTAGTTTTCTTGAATATTGGCGGTGTTAATATCATAAACCGCAGTTTTAATATTTAAGTTTTCTTTATCTTTAGTTTCGTTTAAGAAGGCAATGCTGTTTTCGTTGTGATCCCAAGAAGTCACATCATAACCTTTTAAACTTAAATAAAGGGAGTTACGACCTTGTCCGCAGCCTAAATCTAATACTTTGCAAGGCTTAATAATTTTAGCTGCATCAACCACATCACCATGTGTTGCAGTCATATTATATTTTTTGCTGAAGTAATCTTCTTTTTTGCAATAGAAACCAAGCGTACATTCTAAGTCATCAGAAAGGGCTTCAACTCGGTGCCAGGCTTGTGGCTCAACAAATGGAATGTTACTTTCAGGCGTGAAAATATGCTCAGCAATAACATCACCATCTTCAGTTAGCTCATAAAACTTAAGCTTACCTTTCAACACCGTAAGTTTGCCCCAAGTGCCCACTTTTGTATTGTGTTTTTCTTGGAACATTTTAGGTAGTTTATCTTTTGTCCAAACCGGCATTTGTTTATAGCAGATAAGTTCGTTTGTCATAATGAATTCCTTTTAATTTGCATGATAAATAGCTGATTGATATGGTAGGGTATTTGATTCTATTTGGCAATAAAAAAGGCGACCGAAGTCGCCTAAATATTAAATTATTTTACTTGCATACCGGCAGTCACACCGCTATCAGCTGAAAGTAAGAATAAATCACTTCCGCCAGTACCAGCAGAAAGAATCATTCCTTCTGATACACCAAATTTCATTTTACGTGGTGCAAGGTTTGCAACCACAATAACAAAACGACCTTCCAATTCTTCAGGTTTGTTGTAAGCCGCTTTAATGCCAGAGAACACTTGGCGAGTATGGCCACCTAAATCTAATTCAAAACGTAAGAGTTTATTTGATTCAGGTACCGCTTCGCATTTCAGTACTTTTGCCACACGCATATCAATTTTAGCGAAATCATCAATGGTAATAGTGTCAGCAATAGGCTTGACATTTGAAAGAGCGGTCGCTTTTGCCGCTGTTTTTTCTGTCGCTTTGTTGGTTTCAGCGAAAAGTGCTTTAGTTTCTTCTACAACTGCATCAATTTGTTTTTTCTCTAAACGAGAGAAAAGTGCTTTAAATGGAGTAAGTTGATGACCTAATAATGGTTGTGCAATATTATCCCATGTTAGTTCTGTTTGTAAGAACGCTTCTGCACGTTCAGCCAGTTTCGGAAGAACCGGTTTTAAGTAAGACATTAATACACGGAAAAGCTCGATACCCATTGAGCAAACCGCTTGTAATTCAGCCTCTTTGCCTTCTTCTTTTGCAATGACCCAAGGGGCTTTTTCATCAATATATTTATTGGCTTTATCAGTTAATGCCATGATTTCACGAATCGCTTTGTTGTATTCACGGCTTTCATAATAAGCAGCAATTTGTTCAGCTTGTGCAGTAAATTCATTGAAAAGCACTTCGTCTTCTAATTTATCTGCTAATTTGCCTTCAAAGCGTTTAGCGATAAATCCAGCATTACGAGAAGCCAAATTGACTAATTTATTCACGATATCCGTATTGACTCGTTGAACGAAATCTTCCAAATTGAAATCAAGATCTTCGATGCGATCGTTTAATTTCGCTGCGTAGTAGTAACGCAAACATTCTGGATCAATGTGATTTAAATAGGTGCTGGCTTGGATAAATGTACCGCGTGATTTGGACATTTTTGCGCCATCTACGGTGACATAACCGTGAGCAAACACATTGGTTGGTTTGCGGAATTCGCTACCTTCTAACATCGCTGGCCAGAATAGACTGTGGAAATACACGATATCTTTACCAATAAAGTGATAAAGTTCTGCATCGCTGTTTTCGCTCCAGAATTCATTAAAATCAATGCCTTCACGATCGCAGAGATTTTTGAATGAAGCCATGTAGCCGATTGGGGCATCTAGCCAAACATAGAAGAATTTATCTTTTGCACCTGGAATTTCAAAACCAAAATAAGGGGCATCACGAGAGATATCCCATTGTTGCAAACCACTTTCAAACCATTCTTGCATTTTGTTTGCAATTTCCGGTTGAAGTGAGCCAGAGCGAGTCCATTCTTTTAACATCCCTTCAAAAGCAGGTAAGTCAAAGAAGAAGTGTTCAGATTCTTTAATGATTGGTGTTGCACCTGATACAGCAGAACGTGGATTAATTAAATCCATCGGGCTATAAGTGGATGCACAAACTTCGCAGTTATCACCATATTGATCTTCAGCTTTACATTTTGGACAAGTCCCTTTGACGAAACGATCCGGTAAGAACATGTTCTTTTCAGGATCGAATAACTGAGAAATCACTTTTGTTTTAATGAAGCCTTTTGCTTTTAATTTATTGTAAATGTCCGCAGTGATTTGTTTATTTTCTTCACTGTGAGTAGAGTGATAGTTATCAAAACTGATATTAAAGCCCGCAAAATCACGTACGTGATCAGCTTTTGCTCTTGCGATTAATTCTTCAGGAGTGATGCCTAATTTATCAGCATTAAGCATGATTGGTGTGCCGTGCGCGTCATCAGCACAGACAAAATGAATTTTATTGCCACGCATACGTTGGAAACGCACCCAAATATCCGCTTGAATGTGTTCTAACATATGGCCTAAATGAATGGCGCCATTTGCATAAGGTAATGCACAAGTGACTAAAATTTTACGAGGTTGAGTTGTCATTATTTTTCTCTTATTCTTTTTGCAAAAATTACGAGTATGTTACCCGATTAGTGTGATTTTTTCTAGTTTAGTTATACTTTTAGCTTAACATTTGAGGTGTAAAAGGGGTAGAATATCCCTGACAAATTTACTCTACTACCTACTACTATTAAAGGAATATTATGGCAACTGCTTTTTCTGAAAATTTAACGGCAGAACAACAATCTCAGGTTCTGCAACTTTTCCAACAATTTCAACACCCAACCTTACAAAAAGACTTAATCGAATTAAAGGCTTTGAAGAAAGTTGAAAAAGGCGGTGACGTATTACGTATTGAATTACAATTGCCTTTTGCATGGAACACTGGCGTGGAGCAAGTGAAACAGCAGCTTTCTGATGCGTTATTAAAAGCAACAGATAGCAAAGAAATTAAATGGGTGGTGAATTATCAAATCGCAACGTTAAAACGTGCAAATAATCAACCAGCAGTAAAAGGTGTGAAGAACATCATTGCGGTGACTTCAGGTAAAGGCGGAGTAGGGAAATCATCCGTTTCGGTGAATCTTGCACTTGCTTTACAAGCTCAGGGTGCTCGTGTAGGGATCTTAGATGCAGATATTTACGGCCCATCTATTCCGCATATGTTAGGTGCGTCGCATCAACGCCCAACTTCACCAGATAACCAACATATCACCCCAATTAAAGCGTATGGTTTATCTGCCAACTCGATCGGTTTCTTAATGGATGAAGATAATGCAACCATTTGGCGTGGTCCAATGGCAAGTAGTGCATTAAGTCAGCTTTTAAATGAAACCTTATGGGATAGCTTGGATTACTTAGTGATCGATATGCCTCCGGGTACAGGTGATATCCAATTAACCCTTTCACAACAAATTCCGGTAACAGGAGCTGTAGTGGTTACCACGCCACAAGATATTGCGTTATTAGATGCGGTGAAAGGCGTGTCGATGTTTGAACGTGTATCTGTGCCAGTGTTAGGTATTGTGGAAAATATGTCTATGCATATTTGTAGCAATTGTGGCCATCACGAAGCAATTTTCGGTACTGGTGGTGCAGAAAAAATGGCAGAAAAATACAATGTGAAAGTATTAGGTCAGTTACCGTTGAATATCCAAGTTCGTCAAGATTTGGATGCGGGTAAACCAACCGTAGTTGCAGCGCCAGACAGTGAAATTGCGAAATCTTTCTTAGATTTAGCGGAGAAAGTATCAACTGAGCTTTACTGGCAAGGGTCTGTGATTCCAAGCGAGATTTTATTCCGCGAAGTGAAATAATCACAAAAACATCATAAAAATTAACCGCACTTTAGGTCATCCAAAGTGCGGTTATTTTTTTAGGTAAATTTGCTTATTTTAAATGATCCGCATCATTTATTTTCTCAACGCAAAAACCGTTCTCATCGTCATAATGCACAACACTAATTGAGGTGTTAATGAGAGATACTGATTTATCTTCATCACGGTGATTTTGCCAGGTTGCACCGTTTAATAAGGCAAGCAATAAACGCAAGGTATGGCCATGTGACACAATGAGAATATTACCTTGATCGTGGATCTTAATAATGTCGTGCAATGCTTTCATGGCTCGCTCGCCCAGCTGTTCGAATGTTTCTCCACCATTTACTTGAGCTTTGTAATTGGCAGGATCTTTAATAAGTTGCTGGAATTCTGGATGTTCTCTTAAGGTATCAACAAGTTGACCTTCCCAAGAACCAAAATATTGTTCGTTTAAACCTTGGTGATGGAAAAGGGGAATATCTCGTTCACCAATAATATGAGAGGCTGTCGCGATGGTACGTTTTAATACGCTAGAGTAGGCTGCGACAAAAGGAATATTATTAAGTGCAAAACCTGTTTTTTTCGCACCATTAACGCCTTCTTCAGTCAAAGGGGAATCGCCATGACCTTGCATTAAACCTTCCGTATTCCAAACAGTTTTACCGTGGCGGATGAAATAAAAAGTCAGTTGTTTTTTCATTTTTCATGTCCATAAAAAAGATTAAGGAAGCCGAAACTTCCTTAATCATGATTTTAACGGGAGTAATAACCTGCCATTGAACTATATACGGCATTTTCTGCTTGAATGATGTTGTATTTCGCATTCAAGATAGAAAGTTGAGAGCTTTTCTCTGTGTTTGCCGCGGCGAGCCATTCACGTAATTCAGATACACCAGCATTGTAACGATCACGATAGTATTTGGTGATACGTTGATTATAGCTGTGTGTTTTTTGCAAGTTAGCAAAGGCACTTTGCGCTTGTGTATAGGCGAAGTAGTTAGTATCTACATCGTTTAAGGCTTTAGTGATGCTTTGCTCGTAGTTTAAACGTGCGGTTTCATAATCGGCTTCAGAGATTTTCACGTTCCATTTCACCGTATTCCAGTTGAGGAATGGTAGGCTAATACCGATTAACCCTGTACCAACTGGATTGTGCAATGCGTTACCGACTTTAGTACCACTTGATGTTAAGCTGCCGCCTAAAGTCACTTCTGGGAACCAACCTTTTTCGGTTGCTTTCGCATTTTTGAATGCACTGCTTAAGCGATATTGATAGCCTTTCACATCAGGACGATTCGCAATGACAGAAACAGGCACATTTAAATTTACGCCCACATTTTTCACATTAAGAATGTGTGGGAAGTTGATATTTAATGCTTCTTCCGGTTTTAAGTTTAGTAAGTTACGTAAAGTTTGTTCCGCTGTTTTACGTTGTGTTTGATAGTTGATCAAGTTGTTACGTGCGTTCAATACCGCTTGTTGTGCTTGATCTACACTTGCGTTGTCAGCCACGCCTTGAGATAAACGACGTTGCATAATGCTGCTAATGTCGTTGTAGTATTTAATGGTTTCCTCAGTTGTGCTGATAGCGTCATTTAAATAAGCAATTTGATAATACGTTGTCACAACAGAGTTGATGAGTGAAAGTTTGGTTGCTTCTAAATCTTCAGCCGTTGCTTTGTGTGACCATTCTGCAGCATCTGCAGTATCCGCTAAGCGTTGCCATAAATCTAACGTATAACTCACATTTAATGCACCTTGATGGCTTACTGCTGAGCTGCCACCGGTTTTCATATTTTTACTTGCGGAAGATTGGGTTGAACCACTAAATGCCGGAATTAAATTTGCGCCTGCAAGGTTTGCATTATATAGAGCACGGTTTACGGCAACAGACGCTTTGGCTAAATCTTTGTTGTTGACTAATGCTTGTTCTACCACACGATTTAATTGTGAATCATTGTAAAGCGCCCACCAGTTTTCTTTTACATTAAATTGTTTGGTGATTTCCGCATAATTTTGGTAATCCTGCTGGCTCGCTTTATAAGAATCGCCGATGTTAGCACAACCTGCTAGAGCCGTTGCCATCGCGATTGCTAAGGTTAATTTTTTCATTTTTAACATGGATTTTTTCCTTTCTTTTTAATTAAAGTGCGGTCAAAAATTAGTAAGAATTTTAACCGCTCTTTTGTGTTTTACAAAATTTCTTTATTCTCGAGCAAGAGCTGTAATTGGATCTAATTGTGCTGCACGTTTTGCCGGCATATAGCCGAAGATCACACCAATAAGGGTAGAGAAGACCACCGCTGCAACAATTGAGCCGGTAGAGAATGCCATCGTAAAGTCAGTCATAAATACGTTAAATAGTAGACCGATTAAACCCGAAAGCAGAATACCCGTCACGCCGCCAATTAAACAAATTAGCACTGCTTCAATCAAAAATTGTTGCAGAATATTGAATTGTCTTGCCCCAATAGCCATTCGCACACCAATTTCTTTGGTTCGCTCTGTCACGGAAACCAACATAATATTCATCACACCAATCCCACCAACGATTAATGAAATAAAGGCGATAGAGGAAATGAGCAATTTCATCGTGCCCGTTGTGCTTTCAATAGTTTGTTTGATGGTATCGCTATTCATGATGAAGAAATCTTTTTTACCATGACGCATGGTAAGCAATTCAGTAATCCCTTTTTCAGCGACTGTAGTATTCACGGAATCATCTACTTTAACGGTAATCGAGCCAATTTTTTTGCTGCCCGAAATACGATTCATCACAGTAGTGTAAGGCGCATAGAGATTAAGTGAACTACTTGCCCCGCCCATTTGTTTATCAGATACTACGCCAATAATACGTAATGGACGTTTATTAAACATCACAATTTTGCCGATGGGATTTTCATCTGGGAAAATCGACTTTTTCGCACTTTCATCGATTAAGGCTACTTGGTTGTTATCAGCGACATCTTGAGCCGAAAATAAATTACCGGATTTTAGTTTTAAGCCATCTACATCAAAATATTGTTCTCCTACACCTTTTAAACTGGTCGAGGAGAAAGTTTGATTGCCATAAATCAATGTGCCACTTGATGAGCTATTTGGCGTGACACTTTGTACATAGCTTTGTTGATTTAAGGCAGTGGCATCATTAATTGTGAGATTCTGCATTTGTTCAGCACGACGATCACCAAAGCCTGTACCATTAAAGATGGTCATGGTACTTGTACCAATACCTTTGATATTCTCTAAGATTTTTTGTTGTGAACCATTTCCCAATGCCACGACGGAAACCACAGACGTAATCCCGATAATAATCCCGAGCATGGTTAAAAGAGAACGCATTTTGTGGGCGATAATTGCACTCACAGACATACGAAAGGCTTCTACAAATTGATCTTTGCTAAACCCAAAGTGCGGTTTAGATTTGGTTGGATTTTCGACCGCACTTTTTACCGCTTCTTTTTGTGTATCGCCAATGATTTCGCCATCTTTAATTTCAATCACGCGATTCGCACTGGCAGCAATTTCTCGGTCGTGGGTTACCATAATAATGGTGTGGCCTTCTGCGTGTAATTGGCGCAGAATTTCCATTACATTTTGACCACTTTGCGAATCCAATGCACCAGTGGGTTCATCGGCTAAAATAATTTCACCGCCATTCATCAACGCACGCGCAATACTCACACGTTGTTGCTGACCACCGGAAAGCTGGCTTGGTTTATTTTGCCATTTATCGCCTAAGCCTAATTTTTCTAAAAGTTGTTTTGCACGAGAAAGACGTTTTTCTTGCGACATTCCTGCATAAATTGCAGGCAAAGCGACATTTTCTGCTGCGGTCAAGCTCGATAATAAATTATAGCGTTGAAAAATAAAGCCAAATTTTTGGCTACGTAAATCTGAAAGCTGATCTTTGCTTAATTCAATGGTTTCTTTGCCATTGATTTTGTAAGAACCACTGGTTGCCGTATCTAAGCATCCGATGATATTCATCAAGGTCGATTTACCCGAACCCGATTGCCCAATAATCGCGACGAAATCGCCTTTTTCAATATTTAAAGAGACATTCTTCAAAATATGAACGCGATTTTCACCTTCACCGAAGTAACGGTTGAGATCCTTAATTTCAATAATATTCATTAATTTTCTACCGCACTTTTAGAACATTCTTGGACCACGAGGCATAGAGCCAACTTGTTCACCATTCGCGACTTGCGACACGATAACTTTCTCACCTTCGTTTAAGCCGGATTTGATTTCTGTGTGGAAATCATTTTGTACACCAGTTTCAACTTCACGCGGTTCAGGCTGATTTTTGTTATTCAATACATTGACAAAGCTTTTGCCATCACGTTTTTGAATAGCCATATTGGAAACCAATAACACGTCTTTCGCATTGGCAATTTTGATGTTGTTTTCTGTCGTCATTCCGATGCGTAAAGTTCGATCAGGATTATCAATCAGTACATTGGCATAATAGTAAATCGCACTGGTTGTGGAGCTGCTACTTGAACTTGTCGAAGATGATGTTGAAGAACTATCACTTGTCGTGGTATTGGCTGGATCAACAGAATCAATGACGGAGTGATATACAGTTTGACTATCCGATAAAATAGTAAAGCTAACTTCTTGACCTGCTTTAACTTTAGTAATATCGCCTTCTGAAATTTCAGGCTTAATTTTCATTTTGCTTAAATCAGCAATGGTTACAATTGTTGGAGTCGTTTGGTTGGCATTAACGGTTTGACCTTCAGAAACGGGCACGGAAATAACAGTACCGTCCATTGGTGCGGTGATTTTGGTATAACCCACATTGGTTTCTGCGGTATTCACTTCAATTTCAGCTTGTTTGATATTGGCTTCAATGGCTTCCATTTCCGCTTTCGCATTATCAAGGGTGCTTTTAGCCGTATTCACACTATCCAAAGATGTTGCTTTTTGTGTATAAAGTTTTGATAAGCGGTTATAGCTTGAAAGGGCTACATCGTAAGCGGTTTTCTTCGCTTTTAATTGTGCTTGATAGCTAACCAATGCCGCTTTTTTGGTATTTAAGGTATTAATTTGGGTTGTGGAATCAATATCAGCGATCATTTCGCCTTTTTTGATTTCTTGCCCTAATTTGACATAGAGTTTAGTGATTTTACCCGAAGCTTGGGCGCCGACATCGACTTCATTCACGCTTTCAACTGAACCAGAGGCGACAACTGTTTTTTCCACATCGCCACGGGTAACGGATTCCGTCAGATAGGTGGTTTCTTGTTTGTTATTGCTTGAGAAAAAATAATAAGCTGCGCCAGCAGCAACTGCTAATCCAAGTAAAATAAAAAAGCGTTTTTTCATAAAGACTTTGTCATCCTAAATAAAAAAAATGAACGTTTGTTCAGTAAAGGGGTATTCTAAAGGTAAACTTTTCAGTTTGCACGAAAAATCTTCAAGTTAGACCTAAAAATCCTAAAAAATGCAGTATTAATTTAATGAAAGTGCGGTTAGTTTTGGGATCAAATTCACAACGCCAGACTTTTCGTATAGAATGGGGAAATTATTTTCAATTTATTGAGAAATTTATGAGCAATACAGAACACACTCTAGAAAATGCGGAAAATACCCGCACACACAATTTCATTACTCAAATTATTGATGAAGATTTAGCTTCGGGTAAACACAAAAGTGTTCATACTCGTTTCCCACCTGAGCCAAATGGCTATTTGCATATTGGCCACGCCAAATCGATTTGCTTAAACTTTGGCTTAGCAAAAGAATATAACGGTTTATGTAACCTACGTTTTGACGATACCAACCCGGTGAAAGAAGACGTGGAATATGTGGATTCCATCAAAGCCGATGTGGAATGGTTAGGCTTTAAATGGGAAGGCGAACCGCGTTATGCGTCGGATTACTTCGATGCACTTTATGGCTATGCGATTGAGTTAATCGAGAAAGGTTTAGCCTATGTAGATGAACTTTCACCAGACCAAATGCGTGAGTATCGCGGTACATTAACTGAGCCAGGTAAAAACAGTCCATATCGTGATCGTAGTGTCGAAGAAAACTTAGCGTTATTTGAAAGAATGAAAAATGGTGAGTTTGCCGAAGGTACATTAAGTCTTCGTGCGAAAATCGACATGGCTTCACCATTTATGGTCATGCGTGACCCTGTGCTTTATCGTATTAAATTTGCGAGCCATCACCAAACTGGTGATAAATGGTGCATTTACCCAATGTACGATTTTACTCACTGTATCTCTGATGCGATTGAGCGTATTACACACTCTCTATGTACATTAGAATTCCAAGACAACCGTCGTTTATACGACTGGGTGTTGGAAAATATTAGTATTGAACGTCCATTGCCGCATCAATATGAATTCTCTCGTTTAAATTTAGAAGGTACGTTAACGTCTAAACGTAAATTATTGAAATTAGTGAATGAAGGCATTGTGGATGGTTGGAACGATCCGCGTATGCCAACGATTTCAGGTTTACGTCGTCGCGGTTATACACCGGCTTCGTTACGTGAATTCTGCCGTCGTATCGGTGTGACTAAACAAGATAACGTCGTAGAGTATTCTGCACTTGAAGCCTGCATTCGTGAAGATTTAAACGAAAACGCACCACGCGCAATGGCGGTGATTGATCCTGTTCGTGTTGTGATTGAAAACTTTGAAGGCGAAGAAACCTTAACGGCACCAAACCACCCGAATCGTCCTGAATTAGGTGAACGTCAATTACCGTTTACGAAAGAGCTTTATATTGATCGTGCAGACTTCCGTGAAGAAGCGAACAAACAATATAAACGTTTAGTATTAGGTAAAGAAGTACGTTTGCGTAACGCCTACGTGATTAAAGCTGAACGTGTCGAAAAAGATGCAAATGGTGAAATTACTACGATCTTCTGTACTTACGATCCTGAAACCCTAGGTAAAAACCCAGCGGATGGTCGCAAAGTGAAAGGGGTAATTCACTGGGTATCTGCAGTGCATAATCACCCAGCGGAGTTCCGTTTATATGAACGTCTCTTCACCGTACCAAACCCTGGTGCAGCAGAAGAAATCGAAAGCGTATTAAATCCAACTTCTTTAGTGGTGAAACACGGTTTTGTAGAACAAAGCCTCGCAAATACCGAACCAGAAAAAGGTTACCAATTTGAACGCGAAGGTTATTTCTGTGCGGATAACAAAGATAGCCGCCCAGAGCACTTAGTGTTTAACTTAACCGTAAGCTTAAAAGAAGGCTTCTAATTCTAAACAACAAAGTGCGGTCAAAAATCACGTAAATTTTGACCGCACTTTTTTATTGGTTTCACTATGCAATTTGAATCTCATTTTTGGCAAAAAAAATCGCTCCTTGAAATGACGGAATCCGAATGGGAAGCCTTATGTGATGGCTGCGGAAAATGCTGTTATCGAAAATACATTCAAGGGCGGGGTAAGCGTGAAAAACTGTATTACACGCGCATTGCCTGCAATCTATTAGATGTAGAAACAGGAAAGTGTCGTAATTATCCTGAACGTTTTAAAATCGAAAGTGATTGCACCAAATTAACCAAAAAGAACTTGCCTGATTTTGGTTGGTTGCCGAATACCTGTGCATATCGTTTATTGTATGAGGGTAAAGCTTTGCCCGAATGGCATCCATTAGTCAGTGGCGATCCTGATTCACTGAAAAAAGCAGGCATTTTAATTCAAGATGGCGTGCATGAAGAAGATGTCATTGATTGGTTTGAATTTGTCATTGAAACTGAATAATTTAAATTTCGTTGTTTTTTTATTCTCTTTAAACTTTGTTTTTTGATTTAGGTCACAATTTGCAAGATTGGCAATTGTATTTCAATTGTGCTTACCTATAATACTTATTAAGTATTATATAGATGTATCATTCGTTGTATGCAAATGTCCTTATCACTTAAACAATCTGCTGAAAAACTTGGCATTTCGTTTTCCCATTATGATATTGATGGGCATTTGATTGATGCATCGCCAACCAGTATTGATTATTTTATCGAGCAGTTGCAATTTCCGCCGAATATTAGACAAAATCAGCCGTTCCAAAATGTCATATGTGCCTTTGAAAATGAACCTATTCATGATGATTTAATCGCGTTTTCTTCTCCTCCTGATGCTTCTTTGCGTTATCAATTGCTCGACGAGCAAAACCAAATTCAGCTTGAAAAAACCATTCCATATTCAACCGCACTTTCATTCATTGCCTGCTTTGCCTTTTATCTATCATCGTTTAATGCTTTTTGCCGCTCAACAAACGAGAAAATACAATCGGTTGTAAATAATCAAGCTTGCAAAGCATAAAGGAGTATGTCATGACGAAATTAGTCGCTCAATCAGTAATTAATTCATTTTTTGATGGCAAACATGCCGATCCTTTTGCTGTATTAGGCATGCATGAAACTCACAATGGTATTGAGATTCGTGCTTTATTACCCGATTCAGATAAAGTCGAAGTGATTGATAAAGAAAGTCAATCCATCGTTGTCGAACTAGAAAAACTGGATGACCGCGGATTTTTTGCTGCTATTGTGCCAGAGATTCACCATTTCTTTACCTACCAATTAAAAGTGTATTGGGGCGTAGAAGCCCAAATTATTGAAGATCCGTACCGTTTCCATCCGATGATTAATGACTTGGATCAATGGCTATTGGCGGAAGGTTCGTTATTGCGTCCTTATGAAGTATTAGGTGCACATTTTACTGAATGTGACAGTGTACCGGGCGTAAATTTCCGTGTATGGGCGCCAAATGCTAAACGCGTTTCGTTGGTCGGTGATTTTAACTATTGGGACGGTCGTCGTCATCCAATGCGTTTCCATCCGGCAAGTGGGGTATGGGAATTATTCTTACCAAAAGCCAGTCTGGGGCAACGCTATAAATTTGAATTGATTGATTGCAATGGCAACCTTCGTTTAAAAGCTGACCCTTATGCATTCAGATCGGAATTGCGCCCAGATACTGCATCAGAAATCAGTATGTTGCCGGATGTAGTCGAAATGACGGAGCAACGTCGTAAAGCGAACCAACGCAACCAACCCATTTCGATTTATGAAGTACATTTGGGATCATGGCGTCGTAATTTAGAGAATAATTTCTGGCTTGATTATGATCAAATTGCCGATGAGCTCATTCCTTATGTTAAACATATGGGCTTTACGCATATTGAGTTTTTGCCACTCTCCGAATTCCCATTTGATGGGTCTTGGGGGTATCAACCGATTGGTTTGTATTCTCCAACGAGTCGTTTTGGTACACCAGAAGGCTTTAAACGATTAGTCGAAAAAGCCCACAAAGCAGGCATTAATGTGATTTTAGACTGGGTGCCAGGGCATTTCCCAAGTGATACACATGGCTTAGTCGCCTTTGATGGTACAGCCTTATATGAACATGCTGACCCACGTGAAGGCTATCATCAAGACTGGAATACCTTAATTTATAACTATGGTCGTAATGAAGTGAGAAACTTCTTATCCAGTAATGCACTGTATTGGCTTGAACGATTTGGTGTTGATGGTATCCGTGTAGATGCGGTCGCATCAATGATTTATCGCGATTATAGCCGAGCTGAAGGCGAATGGATTCCGAATCAATATGGCGGTCGTGAAAACTTAGAAGCCATTGAATTCTTAAAACATACCAACTGGAAAATCCATTCTGAAGTGTCTGGCGCGATTTCGATTGCGGAAGAATCCACTTCTTTTGGTGGCGTAACCCATCCGACAGAAAATGGGGGGCTTGGATTTAATTTTAAATGGAACATGGGCTGGATGAATGACACCCTAAGTTATATGAAACTCGATCCCGTTTATCGTCGTTATCATCACGACAAAATGACCTTCGGAATGATTTATCAATACAGCGAGAACTTTGTGTTACCGCTTTCTCATGATGAAGTCGTACATGGAAAATGTTCGTTACTCGGCAAAATGCCGGGCGATACATGGCAAAAATTCGCTAATTTACGTGCCTATTACGGTTATATGTGGGGCTATCCAGGCAAGAAATTATTATTCATGGGGAATGAATTTGCTCAAGGTCGTGAATGGAATTATGAAGAAAGTTTGGATTGGTTCTTACTTGACGAAAACCATGGTGGCCTATGGCATAAAGGCGTATTGCAATTAGTCAAAGATTTGAACGGAATTTATCAAAAAAATGCACCGCTCTTTGAATTAGACGGTGAACCGGAAGGCTTTGATTGGTTAGTGGTAGATGATGCGGAAAATTCAGTCTTTGCTTTTGAACGTAAAAGCACTGATGGTGAACGCATTATCGTGATCAGTAACTTCACACCTGTGCCACGAGAAGGCTATCGCATTGGGGTCAATGCAGCAGGTGAATACGAAGAAATTTTGAATACTGACTCAATGTATTATCAAGGTTCAAACGTAGGTAATTTTGGCTTGGTAGAAAGTGAAGAAATTGCAAGTCACGGACGTGAAAATTCGATTAGCGTGACCATTCCGCCACTCGCAACGATCTATTTAAAATATAAAGCATAACAATAGCGAAGAACACGATGTTTAGTATTTATAACAATGGCAAACCTTCCCCAATGGGATATTCTCAAACGCGGGAAAACGGCCTAAAAATTTCGAATTTTGCGCTGTTTTCTAGTGCGGCGGATGCTGTTGAACTTTGCTTGTTCCGTGATGGCAAAGAAAGCTGTTTTGCCATGAGTAGAACCGATAATATTTGGCATGTGGCAATTGAAGGCGTTGAGTTAAATGATGAGTATGCGTTCAGAATTACAGGCAAAAATGACCGCACTTTAGCCAATCCGCAAAAGTTAATGCTTGATCCTTATGCGAAAGCGGTCACTCATAAACCGGATTTAAGTTCATTAGAAGCCCGTTCAATTGTCTTGTTAAATGATGAACGAGATAATGCCGCCGTTGCACCTAAAGGTCGCATTGTGGATGAGCATTTTGATTGGTCAGGGGATTGCAAGCCGTCTATTCCTTGGGCTCAAACCATTGTATATGAATTAAATGTTAAAGGATTTAGCCAATTAAATTCCCGTATTCCAGAAAATATCCGTGGTACTTATGCGGCTTTAGCACATCCTGAAAATATTGCGTACTTTAAATCATTGGGTATTACCAGTCTTGAATTGCTTCCAGTGAATTTCTTTATTGATGAACCGCATTTGCAAGAAAAAGGATTACGTAATTATTGGGGCTACAACCCACTAGCCATGTTTGCTTTAGAACCAAGTTACGCAGCTGATCAAAAACAGCCTTTAAATGAGTTTAAGAGCATGGTGAAAACCTTGCATCAAGCGGGCATTGAAGTGATTTTAGATGTGGTGTTTAACCATACGGCTGAATCGGAAAAAACATTTCCGACATTTTGTCAGCGCGGTATTGATGATGAAACCTATTACTGGCAAAACGAGTATGGTGATTACATTAACTGGACAGGCTGCGGCAACATGCTCAATCTTGCCAATGATGTTACTCGCAAATGGATATTAGATTGCTTGCGCTATTGGGTAGAAGAGTGTCACGTGGATGGTTTCCGTTTTGATTTAGCCACGGTACTTGGTCGTGAAACGCCTGATTTCAATCCGAATGCAAAATTGTTTGCGGAAATGGAACAGGATGAGGTTCTACAAAAAATTAAATTAATCGCAGAACCTTGGGATATTGGTCATTACGGCTATCAAGTCGGTTATTTTCCTGCTTATTTCTCTCAATGGAATGATCGTTTCCGCGATGATATGTGCCGTTTTTGGTTGTGGCAAAGTGGTGAAGTGGGGGCCTTTGCAGAACGTTTTGCTGGCTCTAGCGATATTTTTAAACGAGAAGAACGATTACCGCATGGTAGCTTGAACTTTATTACTGCTCATGATGGTTTTACGTTACGAGATTTAGTGAGCTATAACCATAAACACAATGATGCTAACGGTGAAGAGAACCGTGACGGACGCAATGAAAACTATAGCTACAATCATGGAATTGAAGGTTCTCAACTGGATTTAGCTGATGAATGGCAAAGTGCGGTCGAAAATAACCGTGTTTTATCAGAAAAAGGATTGTTAGGTTCTTTATTACTGGCAAATGGTGTACCCATGCTGCTTGCTGGGGATGAGTTCGGCAACAGCCAATATGGCAATAATAATGCCTATTGCCAAGACAACGAAATTACGTGGTTAAAATGGGAGAATTTTAACCAAACCTTATTTGACTTTACTAAGCAAACCATTGCATTACGAAAAAAAATTCAAAGTTTGCAACAGGAGGCTTGGTGGTCGGATGAAAATGTCGAGTGGTTGAATACTGGGGGAAACCCGATGACCCTAGACGATTGGCATAATCGGGAAAGCAAAGCCCTACAAGTTATGTTGGACGGCAAATATCTTTTCTTAATTAATGCAAAAACTGAACCGCAATCTTTTTATTTGCCAAAGAGTAAATGGAAAAAGATTGCCGAAACTGAAAATAGCGTGATTCAACAATGTGATGTGAGCGGTATAGCATTTGAAGTGTTGGAACATATGGATGATGAAAACGATGGAGTTTGTTATGAAAAGTGATCTTAATAAATATGAATTAGTTAAAGATACTTTAGTGCTTATTTTGGCTGGTGGTCGTGGTTCCCGTTTACATGAATTAACCGATAAACGTGCTAAACCTGCGTTATATTTTGGTGGTAATCGTCGCATTATTGATTTTGCGCTTTCCAACTGTATTAACTCAGGCCTGAATCGTATCGGTGTTGTAACCCAGTATGCCGCTCACTCTTTATTACGCCATTTACAAACAGGTTGGTCATTCTTACCGCAAGAGCGTGGTGAATTCGTTGATATGTTACCTGCCCGTCAACAAATTGATGATTCTACGTGGTACCGTGGTACAGCGGATGCGGTGTATCAAAATATGGCGATTATCCGTAATCACTATCGTCCAAAATACATTTTGATTCTTGCCGGCGACCATATTTATAAACAAGATTACAGTGTTATGTTGATGGATCACGTGAGAAGTGGAGCAAAATGTACAGTAGGCTGTATTGAAGTACCACGTTCTGAAGCGAGTGAATTTGGTGTCATGGCAGTAAACGAAAACCTTAAAGTGAAAGCCTTCGTTGAAAAACCAAAAGATCCACCTGCCATGGTGGGTAAACCAGATACGTCGCTAGCCTCTATGGGGATCTACGTGTTTGATGCTGAGTATCTCTATAAAATGCTTGATAGAGAAGTGAATACCCCTTGCACATCTCATGACTTTGGTAAAGATGTTTTGCCAAAATGCTTGGAAGAAGGCGTGCTTTATGCGCATCCATTCAGCCGTTCTTGTATGGGCCGAAACACTGAAGGTGAAATTTACTGGCGTGATGTGGGTACACTCGATAGTTTCTGGCAAGCGAATATCGATTTAGTTTCAGAGCATCCACAATTAGATATTTATGATCAAAGCTGGCCAATTCGTGGTAATCCAGTGCAGGCTTATCCATCTAAATTCTTCTATAAAAAAGCGAATGTCAAACCGGTAGATAACTCGCTTATCGGTGGTGGCTGTGTGATTACAGATGCATCTATTAGTAATTCAGTGTTGTTTGATAGAGTCAAAATTGATGAAGACTCTTCTGTGGATCACTGTGTCGTGTTACCGCAAGTACAAATTGGTAAAAATTGTACATTAAAAGATTGTATTATTGATCGCCATTGTATTATTCCAGATGGTATGGAAATCGGTGTGGATAAAGCCCTTGACAGTAAACGCTTCCGTGTGAGTTCTACCGGTAAAGTTGTACTTGTAACCTCAACGATGTTGAAAAAATTGCAGGGTGAAGAAGTTACGAACGAAGAACATTTGGATTAAAGTGCGGTCAATTTTGACAGTGTTTTAAGTGAATTAAAAAGATTGTGCTGTTATCAATGACAGCACAATTTTAAGTATAAAAGGAAAATTATGAGAGTTTTACATGTTTGCTCGGAGCTGTATCCCTTACTCAAAACCGGCGGACTTGCCGATGTTTTAGGGGCATTGCCTTTTGCACAAAAAGAAATTGGTATCGATACGCGTATTTTATTGCCGGCTTATCCAAAAATTTCTGCAGGTATTGAGAATACGCATGTTGTCACAGAATTTGATAATTTTGCTGGTCATGTTGTATTGCGTTATGGCGAATACAATGGCGTGGGGATTTATCTGATTGATGCGCCACATCTTTATTGGCGAGAAGGAAATCCTTATCATGATACCGATTACAACGATTATGTCGATAACTATAAGCGTTTTGCGTTATTAGGTTGGGTGGGGGCAGAGCTTGCGACAGGCTTAGATAGTTGGTGGCGAGCTGAAGTGGTGCATGCGCACGATTGGCATGCGGGCTTAGCCGCCGCTTATCTCTTCAATAAAGGTCGTCCAGCAAAATCGGTATTTACGATTCATAACCTGGCTTATCAGGGACAATTCGCTCATCGCCATTTACATGAAATTGGATTACCGGAAGGTATGTTCCATGTTGATGGTTTAGAGTTATTTGGCCAAATTTCATATTTGAAAGCAGGTCTCTATTATTCTGATATGGTCACAGCAGTAAGTCCAACTTATGCGAAAGAAATCACTACACCAGACTTTGCTTATGGCTTGCAAGGCTTATTAACAGGTTTACGTGAAGCAGGCAAGTTGGTGGGGATTTTAAATGGCGTGGATCAAGAAATTTGGCATCCAAGTTGTGATGCGTATATTCAGCATCATTACAAATTGAAATCCATCGCAGGCAAGAAGAAAAATAAAGCGGATTTACAAGCTTATTTCAATTTGCCACAACAACCTGATGCACTCTTATTTGTGATGGTGACTCGCTTAACCGAACAAAAAGGCGTGGATCTATTGATTGCCACAGCGGATGAAATTGTTAAACAAGGTGGACAACTAACCATTCTCGGTTCAGGTGCAAAACATTTGGAAGAGGGTATTTGCCAATTAGCACAACGTTACCCAGAAAATATTGCAGTGAAAATTGGCTATGATGAAGCACTTTCACATTTAATGGTTGCCGGTGGTGATGTCATTTTGGTACCAAGCCGCTTTGAACCTTGTGGATTAACTCAATTATATGGGTTGCAATATGGCACATTGCCGCTTGTTCGTGCAACGGGAGGATTAGCAGATACCGTGACCAACAGTACAAGTGAAACCATTAAAGCGCGTACTGCAACAGGTTTTGTATTCCAAAAAGCCGAAGCAGATGATTTACGAAGTGCTATCCAGCATGCCTTTGCCTTGTGGCAAAAACAACGTGTTTGGGCGATGGTGCGTAATAATGCCATGGCACAGGACTTTAGTTGGAAAAATGCAGCCGCTCAATATGAGCAGCTCTATTTAAGCATTTTAAACTCATAATTCAATGGATTGACTCCCTCTTCGAAATAATCGCCTTTGAAGGGGGGATTTTTGTTGTTTTTTTCGTAAAAAAGCTTAAAATTTGCGCGATTTTTTTATTGAGGTTTTACATTCTATGATCATGGACAATTTTGATTCGCCATTTCTCTACAATCGACCTAGCATTGATGTTGAAGGCGTAAAAAAAGCAATTGTTTATAAATTAATTTTCTTAATCGGTCGTTCGCCAAAAGAGGCGAGTCAACGTGACTGGTTAAATGCGACCCTTCATGCGGTACGTGATTTAGTGACAGAAGGTTGGATTACGACTGCACGCCAATCTCGTGCAGAAGAAACTCGCCGTGTTTATTATCTTTCTATGGAATTCTTAATCGGCCGTACACTTTCTAATGCGATGATTGCAGAAGGCATTTATGATGTGGCACAAAAAGCTTTGGCTGAATTAAATGTTGATTTAGAAGAGATTATTGAAAAAGAAGTGGATCCTGGTTTAGGTAATGGTGGTTTAGGTCGTCTTGCTGCTTGTTTTATGGACTCACTTGCAACGTTAGCGATTCCAGCAATGGGTTACGGTATTCGTTATGAATACGGTATGTTCCGTCAAAAAATTGAAAATGGTCAACAGGTTGAACGTCCGGATGATTGGTTGGAAAAAGGTGCACCTTGGGAATTTATGCGTCCATCAAAACGTTTCAGTATTGATTTTGGTGGTCATATCTATTTTGAAGATAAAAAATGTATCTGGAATCCGGCTGAAAAAGTGACCGCACTTGCATACGACCAAATGATCCCAGGCTACAAAAATGATTCGGCATCGACTTTACGTTTATGGTCTGCTCATGGTGGAGAGTTATTTGATTTAGCTGAATTTAACCGTGGTGATCATTTAGCAGCGGTGGCAACGCGTTCCGCTAACCAAAACCTTTCTCGCGTACTTTATCCAGATGATTCTACCTGGAATGGTCGTGAGTTACGTTTACGTCAAGAGTACTTCTTGGTATCTGCATCTTTGCAAGATATTCTACGTCGCCATTTAAGAACCCATGGTACATTGGATAATCTTGCTGATAAAGTAGCGATTCACTTGAATGATACCCACCCGGCATTAGCCATTCCTGAGTTGATGCGTATTTTAATCGATTTACATGGTTACTCATGGCAAAACGCTTGGGATGTGACTCGTCGAATCTTCTCTTATACTTGCCATACTTTAATGTCAGAAGCATTAGAAACCTGGCCGGTAGAAATGATGGCGAAGATCTTACCGCGTCACTTACAAATGATTTTTGAAATCAATGATCATTTCCTTGAATATGTGAAAACTTATGTCACGACTGATATGGACTTTATCCGTCGCGTTTCACTTATCGAAGAAGGATATCAACGTAAAGTGCGCATGGGATGGTTGTCTGTTGTGGGTTCGCATAAAGTGAACGGTGTTGCGGCAATTCACTCAGATCTTATGGTGACATCAACCTTTGCTGATTTTGCTCGTATCTATCCGGAACGTTTCACCAATGTAACAAACGGTGTGACACCGCGTCGTTGGCTTGCTGTAGCGAACCCGAAATTAGCGGCTTTATTTGATCAATATATTGGTTCTGAATGGCGTTGCGATTTAAGCCAAATTGAAAAACTTAAAGCCTTTGCAGATAAAGGTGAATTTAAGCGTGCAGTTGCGGATATTAAATACGATAACAAAGTGAAATTAGCACAATATGTGAAGAAAACACTTGATATCGATTTAGATCCACATGCTTTATTTGACGTACAAGTAAAACGTATTCACGAATACAAACGTCAAATGCTTAATGTGTTACACATTATTGCACGTTATAACGAAATGTTGGCTCATCCAGAAAAAGATTGGCAGCCACGTGTGTTCATTCTAGCGGGTAAAGCGGCTTCAGCTTACTATGCAGCAAAACAAACCATTCGTTTAATTAACGATGTCGCGAATGTTATCAATAATGATGAACGCTTAAAAGGTCGTTTAAAAGTTGTCTTTATCCCGAACTACAGCGTAAGTCTTGCACAATTAATCATTCCAGCGGCAGATATTTCTGAGCAAATCTCTCTTGCAGGAACAGAAGCATCAGGTACCAGTAACATGAAGTTTGCCTTAAATGGTGCGTTAACATTGGGTACGCTTGATGGTGCGAACGTTGAGATTTTAGATAATGTTGGTGAAGACCACATCTTTATCTTTGGTAATACGGTTGAACAAGTGGAAGCATTACGTCGCGAAGGTTATCGTCCGTTTGATTATTATCAAAATGACGAGCAATTACGTGAAGTTATTGACCAAATTATCCGTGGTGATTTCTCGCCGGAAGAACCGAACCGTTATCACTCTCTCATTCAAGGTTTACAATACCACGATTATTATCAATCTTTTGCTGATTTCCGCAGTTATGTGGAAGCGCAAAAAGCAGTAGATAAAAAATATCAAGATCGTGACGTGTGGATAGCAAGTACCATTCAAAATATGGTGAACATGGGCTTCTTCTCATCAGACCGTACAATTCTTGAATATGCGAAAAATATCTGGAAAATTGAACCGTTAAAACTCGAGAAGTAAGTTCTTTTCCACTCATAGAAAACCCTGTCGGATTATTTCCACAGGGTTTCTTTTTATGCTAAAATCCACCGTCAAATTTATTGTTCATTCAGATTAGGAAAAAGTATGAAAGTTTTAGAAGGTGCGGTAGCGGCGCCAAATGCTAAAATAGCAGTGGTGATTGCTCGTTTTAACAGTTTTATTAATGAAAGTTTATTAGAAGGTGCGGTAGATGCATTAAAACGTATCGGCCAAGTGAAAGATGAGAATATTACAATCGTTCGTGCACCAGGTGCGTATGAACTTCCATTAGTAGCACGTCGTTTAGCTGAAAGCAAAAAATTTGATGCAATCGTGGCACTAGGTACAGTAATCCGTGGTGGTACAGCTCACTTTGAATATGTAGCGGGTGAAGCAAGCAGCGGTTTAGGTCAAGTAGCAATGCAAGCTGAAATTCCAGTGGCATTTGGTGTTTTAACGACTGAAAACATTGAACAAGCTATTGAACGCGCAGGTACTAAAGCAGGTAACAAAGGCGCTGAAGCAGCATTAACTGCACTTGAAATGGTGAACCTTTTACAACAAATTGATGCGGCATAATTCCAATGACAGAGAAAAAAGAACCTGTAAAAAAAGTATCGCCACGTCGTAGAGCGAGAGAATGTGCAGTCCAAGCATTATATTCTTGGGCGATTTCTGGTAACGCACCAGAACAAGTGGAACTCACGTTCGTTGTGGATCAAGATTTAAAAGGTGTGGATAAACCTTATTTTAGCCGCCTTTTCCGTCAAACTGTTGCGAATGTAGAAGCCGTTGATTTTTCAATGAGCCATTATTTAGATCGCGCGTTGGATGAATTAGATCCGATTGAAAAAGCGATTTTACGTTTAGCGGTTTATGAACTTCAATTTGAGCCTGATGTGCCGTACAAAGTAGCGATTAACGAGGCAATTGAAGTAGCGAAAGTGTTTGGTGCTGATGAAAGCCATAAATACATTAACGGTGTATTGGATAAAGTCGCTCCTGCATTAGGTCGCAAATAATTATTCAAATGTAGGGTAGACAAATGTCTGCCCTTTGTTTTTGAGTGCAAAGATAAAATGAGTACGGGTGAATTTGATCTTATAGAGCGATATTTCTCAATACAAAAAGGTAACCAACACTTTGTTGATTTCAGTATTGGGGATGATTGTGCGATCACCCATATTCCAGAAGGCTATCAGCTTGCCATTACCACCGACACAATGGTCGAGGGCACGCATTTTTTATCTTCCATTTCTCCCCAAGATTTAGCGTATAAAGCTATCGCGACAAATCTAAGTGATTTAGCTGCTATGGGCGCTAAACCCGCTTGGATTTCTCTTGCACTCACATTACCCGAAGTTGATGAAAACTGGCTGAGCCAATTTAGCCAAAGTCTGTTTGATACATTAAATCAATATGATGTAACATTAATTGGTGGTGATACAACAAAGGGCCCACTTTCTGTAACTATTACGGCACAAGGTTTCGTACCAAAAGAAAAGGCTTTATTCCGACATAATGCGAAGGTTGATGATTTAATTTATGCATCAGGAACGTTAGGTGATAGCGCGGCGGGTTTAAATTGGATCTTACAAGGTAAAAGTGCGGTCGATTTTGATACTGAATTTTTAGTAAAACGTCATTTTCACCCAACACCACGTGTTGAATTGGGCCAAGCCTTAGTGGATGTAGCACATTCATGCATTGATATTTCAGATGGTCTTGTCGCTGATTTAGAACATATTTTAACGAGAAGCCAATGTTCAGCGGAGATTGAATTATCCTTCTTGCCTTTATCCACACCACTCAAAAAAACATATAGCTTAGAAAAGGCAGAATCGTTTGCATTAAGTGGCGGGGAAGATTATGAGCTTTGCTTTACTGTACCTGCAAATAAAAAGGCCGAGATTGAAGAGTTGTCCCAATTATTAAATGTACCTTGCACTTGTATCGGGAAAATCGTTCCACAAAATAACAATCCGATTACTTTTTTTAAAGATGGACGTGTCATCAATTATCAAGCGCCGTCTGGTTTCGATCATTTTAAGGATAAATAATGAATAGTTCACCTCTTGATAGAGTCAGCTTAAAAAATCCAGTTCATTTACTTGCATTAGGCTTTGGTTCAGGATTAATTCATCCTGCACCGGGTACATGGGGAAGTTTAGTCGGAACGATGTTAGGTTCGGTATTATTAGCTTGTCTTGGACTAAAAATCTTCTTAATTTTGACCGCACTTTGCTTTGCACTTGGCTGTTATTTATGTCAAAAAACGGCTGATGATATGGGCGTTCATGATCATGGCTCCATTGTTTGGGATGAATTTGTTGGGGTATTTATCGTGTTAGCCGCGATTCCAACTTTATCCTTGCCTTGGATTGTCGTTGCCTTTGTATTGTTTCGTTTCTTCGATATTTTAAAACCTTATCCCATCCGTTATTTTGACCAAAAACTGGAAAGCGGTTTTGGGATTATGGTGGATGATGTTTTAGCCGCAGTCTATGCTGTTATTGTGATTGCTATATTACGTATCGTAGGCTTGCCATGCTAAATTTGATGATTATTCATCTTGTTGGTTTACTTTCGCCTGGCCCTGATTTTTTCTATGTTAGCCGAATTTCTGCCATGAGCTCTCGTCGAGAAGCTATTGGTGGCGTAATTGGGATTACCATTGGTGTATTAATGTGGGCTACGGCTGCCGTTTTAGGACTTGCCATTATTTTTTCCACTATGCCAATTATTCAAGGCATTGTGATGATACTTGGTGGTTCGTATTTAGTTTATCTCGGCATTAAAATGGCAAAAGTAAAAACCAATGCGGTTTTTGATGAAAAGCAGAATGCAAATGTGCCAAATCAATCAATCTTAACGAGCATTATGAAAGGCTTATTGGTCAATTTATCTAATGCTAAAGTTGTGATTTATTTCAGCAGTGTGATGTCATTGGTTTTAGTGAATATTACCGAAACATCACAAATTTTGACCGCACTTGCTGTGATTACCGTAGAAACTTTTTTATATTTCTACATTATTTCGGTGTTTTTCTCACGTTCTGTTGCAAAACAGTTTTATAGCCAATATAGTCGCTATATTGATAATGCAGCAGGGCTGATTTTTATTTTCTTCGGAATCTATTTAATTTATAGTGGCGTTCAACACGCTTTAATTTGATAAAAAAGGACAAAACATGACATTAAAAATTGCCATCGCCGGTGCTGGCGGAAGAATGGGGCGTCAATTAATTCAAGCCGTACATAATGCAGAAGGAGCAGAATTAGGTGCTGCTTTTGAGCGTAAAGGTTCCTCTTTAGTGGGCGCTGATGCGGGTGAGCTTGCAGGTATCGGTGCATTAGGTGTCAAAGTATCAGATGATTTAAATGCAGAAAAAGACAACTTTGATTTGCTGATTGATTTCACGCGTCCGGAAGGCACGCTTGAGCATATCGCATTTTGTGTCGCTAATAATAAAAAGATGGTAATTGGTACCACAGGTTTTGATGATGCAGGTAAAGCCGCAATTCAAGCCGCATCAGAAAAAATTGCCATTGTATTTGCATCCAACTTCAGTGTGGGTGTGAACTTGGTGTTTAAACTATTAGAAAAAGCCGCCAAAGTGATGGGCGATTATTGCGATATCGAAATCATTGAAGCACACCACCGCCACAAAGTGGATGCACCATCTGGTACTGCACTTTCTATGGGAGAACACATTGCGAAAACCCTAGGTCGTGATTTGAAAACGCATGGTGTATTTTGTCGCGAAGGCATTACAGGCGAACGTAAACGTGATGAAATTGGTTTCTCTACTATTCGTGCCTCTGATGTCGTGGGGGAACATAGTGTCTGGTTTGCCGATATCGGTGAGCGCGTTGAAATTGCTCATAAAGCATCAAGCCGTATGACCTTTGCCAATGGGGCAGTGCGTGCAGGTAAATGGTTGGAAAAACAATCTCACGGATTGTTTGATATGACAGATGTGTTGGATTTGAATAATTTATAAAGAGTAGATAGGATTTTTTAATTCACTTATTAAATAACGATCCGTACATGTTATGTGTGGATCGTTATATTTATGTATGGTAAATATTTAGTTTATAAATATTGAATAGGATTATTACAGTTTATCTGTGGGATAATTATTTAATAATTTTTAACCCAAAACTAAGAAAAAAAGAATGAATCAGAATATTGTAGATATTATATATTTTAATAATAATGAATGTATTATGACTATTACTTTCCCATATGAATGGGATTATGAAGGTATGGAATATATACAAGATAAAATAAATTTATATTTACATTATGTAGAAAGCGATCAAATTTATAATAATTACCCAAGTTTTAAAGTAGACGCTGTTCGTTTTAGAGTAGTGTATGACAGTAGATTAACAAAAGATGCTGAGGTGTTTTTAAATAATTTAGGTTCTGCATTAAATAATATTAATGTGTTATTTGATTATTTTTCTACTAATGAAATAGAATAGATAAATCTTTGCTAGCTGGATCTAATAAGTTTCTAGATTGCAATAAAAACTAATCAGTTAATTGAGCAAAATAGTAATAATGATGCGATTTATAATAACAGTAATAAAACTTTCAATAATAGTTTCTTTGGGAATGTTGCTTTTGTATGTTATGGAGTGCATACAATATGGTGAAGTTAAGAGCTTTATTGATTTTCTAAAGACAACTTATCCTTATTCAATTTTGGCCGTTTTAGTGGGAATGTTGGCGAAAGAGAAAATAGATCATTAATATAGAGATATGTTATAAAATTTGCATCTTATAGTTCTATTTCCAAATCACTTTCCACCCGACAACAACAGAGTAAAATCTCATCGGGTTGAATAAAGGCAAGGGGCTCTTCAGCGTAGGAAACCTTGCCTTTTTTGATCTTCACGCGGCAAGAACCACAATAGCCCGAACGACATTGATATTCATGGTGAATATGATGTTGTTCTAAAAAGTTAAGCAGGGAAGTTTGGTTATCAAAATCTAAGGTGATTTGTCGCTGAATAAGATGGATTTTCATGAAACAAAATAAAACAAAATTTTGCTCATTATAGAAGAAAGAGAAGTAAAACTCACGGCTCTTTTGTTGTAAGATAGCGAGCTAATATTCATCATAAGGGAAGACCATGCAAACCTTTCTAAAATTAACGTGGATTTCAACCGCACTTTTATTAACAGCTTGTAGCTCGATTTCAAAAGAGCCGGTTAAGCATATTGATATGTATGTAAAGCCTTATTACGATGCCAGAGATGGGCGACTTGAACAGATTAATGTGAACAAAGATATTGATGCGTTATTACTGAAAAATACACAAAAAGATTTTGAAAGTGCGGTCAATATTATTGAGAAAAAAGTGGATTTTGTTTCTCCGATGACAATGTTTGCGCTTTCTGCTCGTGCTTATGATTTTGGCTTGCGTGATGAAGCAGTAAAATGGTTTTATCGTGGACAAAACCGTTTAATCACCGCGTTATATGTGTTGGATTTAGATAAATTAACCGTATCGAATAACACAGCATTTGGGCAATTAGTGGGACAACATGTTAATCCGTATGCGTTCTGTGATTTGAATAAACAACACAAGGCGGCGCAAGATGCGATTGACTGGGTGAAAAATCACCCTTATCAGACTGTATTTTTGCCTCAATTACCAAGCAAACATCCAGATAGAAAACAGGCATTAAAAGAAGCAGAGGCAAAACTTGATGCGCGTTTAGTTGAGCAAGACCGCTATTTTGCTAATCCTGAAAATAAAGCAAAATGGGAAAAAGAACGCCAAGATAACTTAGTTAATGAACGATTTTGTTGGTAATTTTAAAAATCTTAAGGTTGCTTAAGATTTCATTAAGATTTGTTGTGTTTAATAAGCATCAACAAGGCGGCAATGAGGATAATCCTTCGCTTTGAAACATGATTAATTTATGCTTAATTCTATTTAGGAGAACATGATGAAAAAATTAGCTTTAGCAACCCTTTTAGCTTTATCTACTTCAGCTGCATTTGCGGGTTTCAATGGCAACACTGCACAAGGTGGCTTCCAAGGTGGTAACCAAGGTCAACAACTGACTGTTAAACAAGCATTATCTGCGAAAGATAATTCTATGATTACCTTAGTCGGTAACATCACTCAACAAATTAAAGATGATAAATATCTTTTTACCGATGGCACAGACCAAATAAAATTGGAAATTAAAAACCGTGTTTGGAATGGCTTAAATGTGGGACCTCAGGATAAAATCCGCGTTTACGGTAAACTAGACAATGAAATGTTTGAAAAACCAGAGCTTGAAGTCATTAGCGTTGAAAAAGCGCAATAATTCATATAATTTGAAGTGGTGGGCAAAAGCCCGCCATTTTTTCGTTTTGAGAAAGAGAAAAGTGCGGTCAATATTATGCGAGTTTTATTAGTAGAAGACGATCCTCTCATCGGCAATGGTCTACAAATAGGTTTAACAAAATCAGGCTTTATTGTAGATTGGTTTACCGATGGTCAAAGTGGATTAAATGCTTTAATCGGCGCGCCTTATGATGCAGTGGTATTGGATTTAACCCTGCCTAAACTAGATGGTTTGGATGTGTTAAAACAATGGCGTTCAAATAATCAAGATGTGCCTGTGTTGATCTTAACTGCGCGTGATACATTGGATGAACGCATTAAAGGCATTCAACAAGGCGCGGATGATTATCTTTGCAAACCCTTTGCCTTGGCTGAAGTGGTGGTGCGATTACAAGCATTAATTCGTCGTCGTTATGGGCAAGTTAAACCACAAATTGAGCATGGTAATGTCAAACTCGATCCTGCTCAGCGTAAAGCTTGGTTGAATGAAGATGAAATTACATTAACTGGACGTGAATATAAATTACTCGAGCTTTTTATGTTGAATAAAGAACGAGTGCTTTCACGTGCGACCATTGAAGAAAAACTGTCAAATTGGGATGAAGAATTAAGTAGTGGTGCATTGGACGTACATATTTATAATTTGCGTCAAAAATTAGGTAAGCAATTTATTCGTACGGTACATGGCGTAGGCTATGCTTTAGGACAAGTTAATGAAAAATAAACGACTGAGTTTTCGTCTCTTAATCGGTTTAAGTTTGACTGCACTTTGTGTGTGGTGCATTGCCACAGCTGTTGCATGGACGGTCGTCAAAAAAGAAGCTAAAGAGGTGTTTAATGCACAACAAGTGCTTTTTGCTGAGCGTTTGGCAACCTCTGATTTAAAAAATGTATTGTTGGACGAAAATGCGAATTTTCCACGTGGTGGATTTAAACCGCAGAAACGTCATTACGATAATGACGCTCTAGCCTTTGCTATATTTTCTAACAAAGGTGAAAGATTGTTAACCGATGGAGATAATGGCGACAAATTTATTTTCCAAAATAAAACCGGATTTAGTAAAGCGCATATTTTAGATGATGACGATGAATGGTTGATTTATTGGCAACCTGTTGGTAATGGTGAATTGGTGATCGCCGTAGGTCAAGAGTTAGAATATCGCGAAGAGTTAGTCAATAAAATGGTTTTCAGCCAAACAGGAATTTGGTTTGCAGGATTACCAGTACTCTTATTGGTCGCGTTTATTGTGATTTATCGTGCATTAAAACCAATTAATCGATTGAGTCGAAACGTACAAGCTCGACGACCAGGTGATGTATCGTTATTAGAAACCGATGATGTGCCAACAGAGATTCTACCGTTAGTCCAAAACTTAAATCAATTTTTCACGCGTACCAGTGAGCAGTTGGAACGGGAGCGCCGCTTTGTTTCTGATGCAGCGCATGAATTACGTAGTCCATTAGCAGCATTACGTATTCAAACAGAAGTTGCACAGTTAGCTGGCGATGATGCACAGACTCGAGAAACGGCTTTAGCGCATTTAACCCAAGGTATCGACCGAGCAACCCAATTAATTGAACAACTTCTTACGCTTTCCAGATTAGATAATCTTAAAGAATTAAATCATCAGGAGTCTATTCATTGGTCAGAAATTATTACCTCACTTATCGGTGAGTTATATTTCGGTGCACAGCAACGCCAAATCGAATTGCAGTTTGAGCATCAGGGAGATCCTACCGTTAAGCAAGGGCAGCCATTATTACTTGCACAAATGCTACGAAACTTATTGGATAATGCCATAAAATATTGTCCGCAAGGCACTCAGGTTCGTGTGATTTTACAGCCTCGTAAAATTCTTATTGAAGATAATGGCGGTGGTGTTGCGCCAGAAGAATTAGCAAAATTAGGGCAGCGTTTTTATCGTCCTGCAGGACAAAATGAAAAAGGGAGTGGGCTTGGATTGTCTATTGTGGCAAGAATAGCAGAATTGCATCACTATCGTTTCCGATTAGAAAATATTGAAGATAACGGGCAAATTCAAGGTTTGCGAGCTATCATTGAGTTATAAAAAAGGGCGTTTAATACGCCCTTATTGTTAAAACATTCCACCAATTAATTCTAATCGACCTTTCTCAACTTTAATTTCTTTGGCGAATTTCTTAATCAGCATTTGTTTCATGTCACTTTCATCCAAGGTATAAACTGGCATCCGACTTAATAGTGCTGCCACACCATCGCTTAATAGCGGCATAACATCTTGGAGTTGATCCATCACACTATTAGGTTCACCAGACCAGCGTAAAATCCGCAGATTTTTTAAATAAAGGGCCCCCTCTTCTGCGTTATATTCAGGAATCGCATCAAAGGTTAAATGCAACTTAGCTGGGTAGGTTTTACCAGATAAACGAATAAGCGTATCAGCCAAACCACTCATTTCAACACGATTACTTTCAGTTTGCCCGATTTGAGTCACTAAATCTTTCAGCGCATAATCCACTGAAAACAATCCTGGAATACCGAGTTTGTCATTAATCGTGCCTTTTTCACTTAAATACTGGTTAATTTGTTGTTCGCTGATGCTAAAAGGGGAAGCTTGTACAGATAGTGTGAAGAAACCTAATGTCAGTATGGTGAGTACTTTTTTCAAAAAATGCATATTTTCTCCTTGATTGAAAAAGAATAAAAATTTTGTAGAATGTATCGCTTATCTTTTCACTATACAATAAAAATTTAAGTAGAGATTATGACTTCGTCATTTAAAGAGCATGTGCAGAAGCTTCTTGAAAAACACCGTGGGGAACGTGTTTTCCAATTTGAATATTTAGGGAAACATTATTGGTTAAAACAACCCGAGCAATTAAAAGGGATATGGTTATTATTAAAACCGCATCCAAAGCAACATTTTAAAGAAGAATGTGAGATTCTTCAGCACCTGAATAATATTGGTGCGCCAGTACCTAAATTATGTGATTTCGGAGATGATTATTTAGTATTGGAAGATGCGGGGCCAACATTAAACATCTGGCTGAATGATGAAAAATTGTCTTGGGCAGAAAAATCACATATTTTGCATTCAACGATGGAGATATTGATTAGTCTTCATCAACAAGGCATTATTCATGGTCGACCAGCCATACGAGATATCGCATGGAAAGAAGGCAAGATTAGTTTTATGGACTTTGAATCACATTCAAAAAGCCATAATGAGCACTGGTTGATTACACGTGATATGCTGGCATTTTTAGACAGTTTATGTCGTGTGAAAAGCTTAGATGATGAAAAGCTTGATGAATTATTTGATTATTATAAATCTCATTGCCCGACAACTTATTGGACTGATATGTTGTCTTATGTGAGAAGATTTCATTGGCTTTATTATCTTTTACTTCCGTTCAAACCGATTGCACGAACGGATCTATTGGCCGTTTATCGGTTATTTGAACATTTAACAAAGGAAAATCTATGAAAAAATTATTTTTAGTGGCTGTATTAAGTGCTTTAGTGAGCGCTTGTTCTGTTGGTGTTGGTGCTGGCGGTGGCAGTAATGGTGTAGGCGTTGGTGTAGGCCTTGGCACTGGCTTTGGATTCTAACTCTCACTTTAGATAAAGCAAAGTGCGGTCAAAAAATCTTAGGTTTTCAAGAAAATTAGCAGAAATCGCTTGATCTTTTGATTTAGATCACTATAATACACCCCATATTTCGGACGCGGGGTGGAGCAGCTTGGTAGCTCGTCGGGCTCATAACCCGAAGGCCGTCGGTTCAAATCCGGCCCCCGCAACCAATAACAAGTTCAGTAAAAAGAACCCCAAGTTTGGGGTTTTTTTGTACGAGAAATTTAGAAACTGGGCTTAGGTTCATTGACGAACCTAACCCTTTTTTTATGTCTGAATTTTAAGATTAGGAGCAAAAATTGGCAACATTAGAACAAAAATTGCAAGAGATGCTTCAAGGTGCAGTAGAAGACTTAGGCTGCGAACTTTGGGGGATTGAATGCCAACGTGCAGGTCGTTTTATGACCGTGCGTTTATTCATTGATAAAGACGGTGGCGTAGGCGTTGATGATTGTGCTGATGTAAGTCGTCAAGTGAGCGCGATTTTAGACGTGGAAGATCCAATTGCGGATAAATATAACCTAGAAGTGTCATCACCAGGTCTGGATCGTCCATTATTTACGCTTGAACAATTCCAACGTTATGTGGGTGAGGATATCGCGGTGCATTTACGAATTCCTGTTTTAGATCGTCGTAAATGGCAAGGTAAATTGGAAAAAATTGAAAATGACATGTTGACACTTATTGTTGATGGTCAGGAACAAGTTCTTATTTTTGGCAACATTCAAAAAGCCAATGTAATCGCAAAATTTTAAAGGAGAAAAAGGAAAATGAGTAAAGAGATTTTGTTAGCTGCTGAAGCAGTATCTAACGAGAAGTTATTACCACGTGAAAAGATTTTTGAAGCGTTAGAGAGTGCGATTGCGCTTTCAACGAAGAAAAAATATGACTATGAAACCGATATTCGTGTGTCGATCAACACCAAAACAGGGGAGTTTGATACATTCCGTCGCTGGTTAGTTGTTGATGAAGTTAAAGTGCCAACAAAAGAAATGACATTAGAAGCGGCGCAATTCGAAGACCCTAATATTCAAATCGGTGATTATGTCGAAGATCAAATTGAATCTATCGCATTTGACCGTATAGCGATGCAAACTGCTCGCCAAGTAATTAGTACAAAAATCCGCGAAGCTGAGCGTGCAAAAGTGGTTGAGCAATTCCGTTCAGAAGAAGGCAAAATTGTTACGGGTACGGTGAAAAAAGTAAATCGTGAAAGCATCATTTTAGATTTAGGAAATAAAGCTGAAGCGGTGATTATGCGTGAAGATATGCTTCCACGTGAAAACTTCCGTCCAGGCGATCGTGTTCGTGGTGTACTTTATAAAGTGAATCCAGAAAGCAAAACCGCACAATTATTTGTGACTCGTGCAAAACCTGAAATGTTAATCGAGTTATTCCGTATTGAAGTACCGGAAATCGGCGAAGAAATGCTTGAAATTCGTGGTGCGGCTCGTGATCCAGGTTCTCGTGCGAAAATTGCAGTGAAATCAAATGACAAGCGTATTGACCCAGTAGGTGCGTGTGTAGGTATGCGTGGTGCACGCGTTCAAGCGATTACCAATGAATTGGGTGGCGAACGTGTGGATATCGTACTTTGGGATGATAATCCAGCACAATATGTAATCAATGCGATGGCGCCAGCTGATGTAACTTCAATCATTGTGGATGAAGATAATCACTCAATGGATATTGCGGTTGATGCTGACAATTTAGCACAAGCAATTGGTCGTAACGGTCAAAACGTACGTTTAGCGACACAATTAACCGGTTGGACATTAAATGTCATGACTACCGAACAATTAAATGAAAAACATCAAGCTGAAGATACCAAAGTATTAAATTTATTCATGGATAAATTAGGTCTTGATGAAGAGTTTGCTCAAATCTTAGTGGACGAGGGTTTTACTTCATTAGAAGAAGTGGCTTATGTTCCTGTGAGCGAACTGACTGCAATTGATGGTTTAGAAGATGAAGATCTTATCGAAGAGTTACAAGGTCGTGCAAAAGATGCGATTACTGCAGCTGCTGCCGCTGAAGAAGAAGCCTTGAAAAAAGCGAATATTGAAGATCGTTTATTAAATCTTGAAGGGATGAATCGTCACATTGCCTTTAAATTAGCTGAAAAACAAATTACTACACTTGAAGAACTTGCGGAGCAAGGTGTAGATGATTTAGCTGATATTGAAGAATTAACCGCAGAGCAGGCCGCTGATTTCATTATGGCTGCTCGTAATATTTGCTGGTTTAGCGAAGAGTAAGGAGTTTAATAATGACTGAAGATGTAAAAAATGCGGATGCGAATGCACCGAAAAAACTAAGTATTCAACGCAGAACAAAAACAACCGTAAGCAGCACAACTGCTGGCGGTAAAGCAAAAGCGGTGCAAGTTGAAGTACGTAAAAAACGCACAGTGCCAACAGATGCTGCGCGAAAAGCCGCTGAGGCAGAAAAATTAAAAGTACAGCAAGAAGCAGAGAAGAAAGCGGCAGAAGAAAAAGCACGTTTGGCTGCTGAAAAAGCTGCAGCAGAAAAAGCGAAAGCTGAAAAAGCGAAGGTTGAAGCAGAAAAGGCAGCGAAACCAGCACAAAGTGCGGTTGAAAATAAACCTAAATCTGTTGATCCAGAAAAAGAAAAACGTAAAGCGGAAGAAGCAGAACTTCGTCGCAAAGCGGAAGAGCTGGCTCGCCAAAAAGCAGAAGAGCAAGCGCGTAAAGCAGCTGAAGATGCTAAACGTTATGCTGAAGCGGATACGTCAAGCAATGAAAGTACATCAGAAGATTATACCGATTACAATTTAAGTTCTCGTTATGCTTTAGAAGCAGAAGACGAAGAAGAACGCCGTAATGAAAATCGCGGTCGCGGAAAAAATAAAGTCGCTAAAGCGAAAAAAGAACGCGATGACGTGAAAGGCGGCAATAAAAATGAGCGCGAATCTAACCGTAAAAATCAAAAAGACGGTAAATTCGGTAAAGGTAAAAATGGTAAGAAAGGTGCAGCATTACAACAAGCCTTCACAAAACCTGTTCAGGTTGTGAAACAGGATGTTGTTATTGGTGAAACCATTACGGTTGCAGAATTAGCAAATAAAATGGCAACCAAAGCAACTGAAATCATCAAAGCTATGATGAAGATGGGCGAAATGGTGACCATTAACCAAGTGCTTGACCAAGAAACCGCACAATTAGTGGCTGAAGAATTAGGTCACAAAGTGATTCTTCGCAATGAAAATGAACTTGAAGAAGAAGTATTAGGCGATCGCGATGTTAATGCTGAAAAAGTAACTCGTGCACCAGTTGTAACGATCATGGGTCACGTTGACCATGGTAAAACCTCATTGCTTGACTATATTCGTAAAGCGAAAGTTGCAGCCGGTGAGGCGGGTGGTATTACTCAGCACATCGGTGCGTACCACGTAGAAATGGATGACGGCAAAATGATCACCTTCTTAGATACGCCGGGACACGCCGCATTTACCTCAATGCGTGCACGTGGTGCGAAAGCAACGGATATCGTCGTTCTTGTGGTTGCGGCAGATGATGGTGTGATGCCTCAAACCATTGAAGCGATTCAACACGCGAAAGCAGCAGGTGCGCCTTTAGTGGTTGCGGTGAACAAAATTGATAAACCAGAAGCAAATCCAGACCGAGTAGAACAAGAATTACTTCAACACGAAGTGATTTCTGAGAAATTCGGTGGTGATGTGCAATTTGTTCCAGTTTCTGCGAAGAAAGGTACTGGTGTTGATGACTTATTAGATGCCATCTTGCTTCAATCAGAAGTACTTGAATTAACCGCAGTGAAAGACGGTATGGCAAGCGGTGTAGTGATTGAATCTTACCTTGATAAAGGTCGTGGTCCGGTTGCAACCATTCTTGTTCAATCTGGTACTTTACGTAAAGGTGATATCGTACTTTGCGGTTTTGAATACGGTCGTGTTCGTGCAATGCGCGATGAAAACGGTAAAGAAATCGATGAAGCCGGTCCATCTATTCCTGTTGAGGTGTTGGGTCTTTCTGGTGTGCCTGCAGCGGGTGATGAAGCAACAGTCGTACGTGATGAGAAAAAAGCACGTGAAGTGGCATTACACCGCCAAGGTAAGTTCCGTGAAGTGAAACTCGCTCGTCAGCAAAAAGCGAAACTTGAAAATATGTTTAGCAATATGACGGAAGGTGATGTGGCAGAGCTTAACGTTATTGTGAAAGCGGACGTACAGGGTTCTGTGGAGGCGATTATTCAATCGTTACAAGATCTTTCTACTGATGAAGTGAAAGTGAAAGTAGTGGGCTCAGGCGTAGGTGGTATTTCTGAAACTGATGCAACCTTAGCAGCTGCTTCTAATGCGATTATGGTCGGCTTTAACGTACGTGCGGACGCTTCTGCTCGTCGTATTATCGAAGCGGAAAATATTGACCTTCGTTATTACTCTATCATTTATGAACTATTAAATGATGTGAAAGCAGCAATGAGTGGTATGTTACAACCTGAATTCAAACAAGAAATCATCGGTTTGGCTGAAGTACGTGATGTGTTTAAACATCCGAAATTTGGTGCAATCGCAGGTTGTATGGTGACCGAAGGTGTAGTAAAACGTAACAACCCAATCCGCGTATTACGTGATAACGTGGTAATTTTTGAAGGTGAATTGGAATCTCTCCGTCGCTTTAAAGATGACGTTTCTGAAGTCCGTAATGGTATGGAATGTGGTATCGGCGTTAAAAACTACAATGACGTGAAAGTCGGCGACCAAATCGAGGTGTTTGAAGTCGTTGAAGTTAAACGTTCAATCTAATCGATAAAAAGAGCGGTCAAAATTCAACGTATTTTTGACCGCTTTTTAATAAGAGAAATATTATGGCAAGAGAATTTAAACGCAGCGATCGTGTTGCACAAGAATTACAAAAAGAAATCGCCATCATTTTACAACGGGAAGTAAAAGATCCCCGTATTGGCATGGTAACCGTGTCAGATGTGGAAGTTTCAAGCGATTTAGCTTATGCAAAAGTGTTTGTCACATTTTTGTTTGATCATGATGAAGTGGCGATTGCACAAGGCATGAAAGGTTTGGAAAAAGCAGCACCTTATATCCGTTCATTAGTGGGTAAAGCGATGCGCTTACGCATTGTGCCGGAAATTCGTTTCTTCTACGATCAGTCCTTAGTTGAAGGGATGCGTATGTCTAATTTGGTGACAAACGTGATTCGTGAAGACGAGAAAAAACACGTTGAGGAAAATGACTAATGTCGAAACCTCGTAAGCGTGGACGTGATATTGATGGCGTATTTTTATTAGATAAGCCACAAGGCATGTCATCGAATGACATTATGCAAAAAGTGAAACGCGTATTCCAAGCGAATAAAGCTGGACATACCGGTGCGCTCGATCCATTAGCAACCGGTATGTTGCCTATTTGCTTAGGCGAAGCGACAAAGTTTTCCCAATTCTTATTAGATGCAGATAAACGCTATGTGGTTACAGCAAAATTAGGTGAACGTACGGATACCTCGGATGCAGAAGGACAAGTGGTCGAAACGCGTCCTGTCAATGTGGAAACATCACAAATTTTGACCGCACTTGAACAATTCCGTGGTGATATTTTGCAAGTACCGACCATGTTTTCTGCATTAAAGCACAATGGGAAACCGTTGTATGAGTATGCTCGCGCAGGCATTACGGTAGAACGTGAGGCCCGTCCTATTACGATTTTTGAGCTAAACTTTATCGAGTATCAAGCCCCTTTTCTAACCTTAGAAGTGCATTGTTCGAAAGGAACCTATATCCGTACATTAGTGGATGATTTAGGTGAAGTATTAGGTTGTGGTGCCCATGTGACCGTGTTACGTCGAACTGCGGTTGCGGATTATCCAACAGAAAAGATGATGACATGGGATGCTTTGCAGGCGCTTGCAGAGCAAGGTGATCTTGCTCAACTTGATCAACATCTTTTACCGACAGATACCGCAGTCAGTAAATTACCTGCATTACAGTTAAATGCAGAGCAGAGTAAAGGTATTGGCTTTGGACAGCGCGTTAAATTTGCGAATGAAGCAAAATTACATGGTCAAGTGCGGTTGTTTTCTGACGAGAATATCTTTTTAGGCGTGGCACTTGTGGATGATAACAATGTGATTCGTCCGCAACGTCTGATTACACAATCTCTCTAATCATTTGCCTTTCTGTTTTAATTCCAGTAATCTCACCTGTAACCTTTTAATTGCAATCTATGTAAATAAGATATTACAGGTGAATTATGGATGTCCTTAACCATTTACGTCAGGAAATTGATGCGCTCGATCGTGAACTGATTCAACTTTTTGCTAAACGCCTAGAATTGGTGACCCTAGTCGGCGAAGTAAAGCATGAAAAAGGTTTGCCGATTTATGCACCAGATCGTGAATTAGCGATGTTACAAGCCCGCCGAGAAGAAGCGGCGAAAGCGGGAATCTCTCCACAACTCATCGAAGATGTGCTCCGTCGTTTTATGCGTGAATCTTACTCCAATGAAAATCAATTTGGTTTTAAAACCCTGAACCCAGCCATTAATAAAATTGTTATTGTCGGTGGTTACGGAAAAATGGGGCAGTTATTTGCCCGCTATTTGCGTGCTTCTGGTTATCCCATTTCTATTTTAGATCGTGATGATTGGGATGTAGCAGAACGTATTTTAACGAATGCGGATGTTGTTATTGTTTCAGTACCGATTGATCACACGTTAAAAACCATAGAACGCTTAAAACCCTATTTAACGGAAAATATGCTATTGGCGGATCTCACCTCCGTGAAACGTGCTCCATTAGCTAAAATGTTAGAGGTGCATAAAGGGGCGGTAGTTGGATTGCATCCAATGTTTGGCCCTGATATTGCGAGCATGGCAAAACAAGTGGTTGTGCGTTGTGATGGGCGTTTTAGTGAACGTTATGAATGGTTGCTAGAGCAAATTCAAATCTGGGGGGCAAAAATTTACCAAATTGATGCTGCAGAGCATGATCACAATATGACGTACATTCAAGCATTGCGTCACTTTTCTACCTTTGCGAATGGTCTGCATCTTTCTAAACAACCTGTCAATTTAAGCAATTTATTGGCATTATCTTCCCCGATTTATCGTTTGGAATTAGCCATGATTGGTCGTCTATTTGCCCAAGATGCGGCACTTTATGCCGATATTATTATGGATAAGCCAGAAAATTTAGATGTGATTGAAAGCTTGAAACAAACTTATGAAGAGGCGTTACAATTCTTTGAAAAAAGCGATCGCCAAGGATTTATTGATGCTTTCCATCAAGTGAGAGAATGGTTTGGAGAATATTCTGATCAATTCTTACAAGAGAGTCGTCAGTTATTGCAACAAGCTCACGATTTACGACATGTGTAAAATAAAAGTGCGGTTGATTTTCACCGCACTTTTTTTACTTATTGTCTTGCCAAGCGTAAATTTTGTGGAATTGCCTCAAAGTTAGAACGGAATGGATTGATATCCAATCCACCACGGCGTGTGTAACGCGCATAGACGGTGAGTTTTTCTGGTTTGGCGTAATGCATCAAGTCACAGAAAATACGCTCGACACACTGCTCGTGAAACTCATTATGTTGACGGAAAGACACGATATAACGGAGAAGTTTTTCGCGATCGATTTGTTTACCCACATAATGAATTTGCACGGTTCCCCAATCGGGCTGACTGGTGATAAGACAATTAGATTTCAATAAATGGCTTACTAAGGTTTCTTCCACCACGTTATCAGACGTACAATTTTGCAAAATATCTGCATCAAATTCATAGCTGTGGATTTCGATATCCTGATCATCAATGCAATCGCCCGTTAAAGTATCGATACCTTGTCCTTGATAGTGGAATAATGGATGTAAACGTACCTTGACCTCACCTTGAGCACAAGCACTTAGGTCTTCACGCATCGTGCGTTCTACGTTAGCAAAATCAGCAAATTTACTTTGGTTAAAGCTGTTTAAATAGAGTTTAAAGCTTTTCGATTCAATTAAATTTTCACTGCGATAATCAATTTCTACATCGGCAATAGCCACTTGCGGCAAACCTTTTGGATTTAACCAAGAAATTTCATAGGCTGTCCAAATATCCGCGCCTTGGGTAAATGGCTGTTGTTCGGTTATACCTAAGCCATCACGATTGAGTTTACGAGGCACGGGTTGTAACAAAGTGCGGTCATAATTCGCAACATATTCTGTTGCTTGACCGAGTTTTAAAGATTGAAGGCTTTTATCTTGATAGTTCATGTGTTTTCCTGAATAACGAAAGCGCTATAAAAAATTCCACGACACATTCGAGACTAATCGACATTGGTCGCATTTAAAGTAAATTACATCAAATAGTGGAGTGTCTAATACCCAATCGCCACCACATTGTGGGCAACAGCGTTGTTGTTCCGATTCTAAAGAATGTCCACCGACACGGTATAAATAATAATAGGTCGGTATGCCACTTTCTTTTTCAATTTCGGCAGCAAGGTAGCGTCCATGTTTGCTGAGCGTGCTATTAACCTCGGAAATTTCGTTTAATGATTCTTTTTCTAAAACCGAACCATTCATTTGTAGCTGATCGCAAGCCTGCCAATTTTCCTGCCATTTAATCAAATCTTGACTTAAGTGCGGTTGATTTTTTAGCTGTTTATAAAGTGGAATTGGAGAGAAATCATCTCCGCTATGTAATGGCGAGCAAGATTGCAAATGTGTGGTATAAAGTATCTGCCATGCAGGATGGCTGCATTCTGCAGTGCTGTCTGCATTTAAATCATCGGCAATAATTTGAAAACCTTGAAAATTTAGACCGCACTTTTCAGCATGTTCCATCGCCAGATTCACAGTTTGGTTATTGTTCTCGGGCAAAAGGCTATCTTGCTCAGGGCAAATAACGCGCATTGCAAAACCTTGTTCGCCGTCTTCCTCCGTCAAATAAAGCGGGATTTCACGGCCGATAATTTGCCCGTTATAACGCCATTGGTCGATGATTGCATTGAGCAAACGGCTTTGTTGGCTAACATCATTTTCTAAGGCGGTCAATTTAAAAAAAGGTTCGATCAGATACATAATTACAGATTGTGTAAGATTTCTTCGATTTGTTTTAAACCGTTTAAGCGGGTTTCACTTAAGCGAGAGGCAATACCAAGCTCATCAAAAAATTGACGAATATTAAATTGTTGTAATTGGTCTCGCGTTTGGCCGTCGATGTTTTGTAACAACAACCATAACAGACCATTCATAATGCGTGCCTCGCTGTAAGCTTGAAATTGAAACGTATCATCATTTTGTGGAATAGCCTTAAACCAAAGTCCCGCTTCACAGCCTTGAATTGATCGCATTTGAGTCAATTCATCAGGAGAAGGTTGAGGAAGATGTTTACCAGCTTGAATAATGAAACGGTAACGTTCTTCCCAATTTTTTGCCTGTTTAATGTTTTCTAGCATGTTAATAACTCTAAGGATTTATCTAGTGCCGCAAAAAAAGCGTCCACATCTTGTGGGCTGTTATAAGGCGCAAAAGAAAGTCGTAGTGTAGTGCGCTCACCAAGGCGGGCTAAATAAGGTTGTGCACAATGTTCACCAACACGCAACGCAATTTTTTGTTCGCTCAGGAGCGTAGCAAGATCGGATGCCGCAATCCCATCAAAAACAAAACAAACCACTGAACTTGGCTGCGGTGAATTGAATAAACGACAATTCGGATAGTTTTTTAACCGCACTTTACTTTGCTCGGCAAGCTCAACGGCATGAGCTTCAGCTGCTTGAAAATCCCATTTTTTGAGCCAACCTAGCACTGCACCAAAGCCAATCACGCCAGCAATATTTGGTGTGCCAGCCTCTAATCGATAAGGCAAATCAGCAAAGGTAATACATTCATGGGATACGCGCTCAATCATTTTTCCACCGTAAAAAAGTGGTTGTAGCAGGGAAAGTGAGCTTAATTTTCCGCTTAGTATGCCAATGCCGTTGGGGCCATAAATTTTGTGTGCAGAAAAGGCGATAAAATCCGCATCTAATGCCTGAAAATCAATCTGTATATGACTAATAGCCTGAGCGGCATCCACTAAAACGAGCGCATTGCTATGTTGACGAATTAGACGAATTAAATGCTGGATATGTTGTTCCGTTCCCGTTACGTTGGAAACAAAATTGAGTGCGACTAATTTGGTTTTCTCATTTAAGGCTGCAATTAAGGCATTTTCATCAATTAGCCAATTATCCAAAATAGGCAACACTTGAATTTTTGCCCCACATTTTTTCGCTGTTTCATGCCAAGTAACATAATTAGCATGATGGTCCGCTTGGCTAATTAAAATCTCATCATCTACATTCAAAGAGGGATGCAAACCGTTGGCAACTAAATTAATGCTATGCGTCGTCCCAGATGTCCAAATCACCGCTTTTTCATTTTCTGCATTAATTAGGGTTTTGACTAAGTGACGAGCATTTTCATATTGTGCTGTTTGCGCGGCTTCGTACTGACTACGATGCACAGAGCCTGCCGATTGATAAAAAGTACTTGTTGCATCAATTAATGTTTGAGGTTTTAGTGCTGTCGCCGCATTATCCAGATAGACCACAGCATTTGGCGATTTAAAATAAGGAAATTCATTTTTAAATGATTGATAATCAAAAGCCATGTTGACCTCCATGTTTACCTGCTTTGTTCTGTTTGCGCCATTCATAAGGGGCGGTAGGGTTAGGATCACGCCATAAGCCAATTTTTTGTTGTTGGGCAAAATCTTGAGCTTGAAAGTAGAGTGGATTTTTAGCGAATTGCGGGTAAACCCATGCCATGCCATTTTTTACCATTTCTAAGTTGATGTTTTGTTCTTGCAGATAAACCGTTGCCAAAATACGTTGGTAGCGATCATAACCCGAAACTGACAACGTCACATTTTGTTTGAAAACCAGTTGTGAAAGATATTGTTTGGCTTTCTTTCCAAATGGTTGGCCTTTTTCCGGAGCATCAATTTCTTGTAATCGCACTTTTAATTGTTTTTTAGTGGGTAAGAGGCAATTTAAGGTATCGCCATCACTTACACCAACGACCCAACACGCCATTTGGCGTTCAGTAGCGACTGAAAATTGCGTCCCAAGTGCGGTCAAAATTAGGGTTAAAAATAAGAAGAATTTTTTAATCATTGGAATTTCTTTGATCTGCATCGCAAAATTTAGCTAAAATGAATGGGTAATTTTAACAAAAAAGCGTAAAATAAATTTTAATTGTTATTAAAAAAGTTGATAGAGGAAATATGTTACTCCAAAAAGGCGTTCAACTCGCTCGTTCGCTCATCATTTTATACATTATGTTACTACTCGGCAATTTGATTTCTCACTATATCCCAGTGGGGATTCCAGGCAGCATTTGGGGCTTGTTATTACTTTTTTTAGGTTTAACGACACATGTGATTCACCTTGAGTGGATTTATTTCGGCTCGAGCTTATTGATCCGCTACATGGCGGTGCTTTTTGTACCGGTGAGCGTGGGCATTATCAAATATTATGATTTACTCGTGGCCCAGTGGAAAGTTTTACTTATTCCCAATATTCTCAGTACCGTTCTGACACTTTTAGTTATTGCATTTATAGGAAACTATTTATTTTATAAACAATCCTTTACCCATAAACGTAAAAAAGTATTGGAAAGACGCAATCTTCAAGCTGACTAAGGTTTTATTATGCAGTATGCAATTTATCTTTATACCATTTTAACGATTTTCGGATTTTGGCTAGCATTACAAATCAGTAAACGTTGGAAATCGATGATTTTCAATACTTTTGTGCTAACAGTATCAATTCTTGTGCTGATTTTAGTGGTTAGCGATATTCCTTATGACGATTATATGGCGGGCAATGCACCGATTAATAATTTATTAGGCGTGAGTATTGTTGCTCTGGCGTTACCGTTGTATGAACAACTTCGCCAAATTGCGAAACAGTGGAAAATTATTCTTTCTGTGGTGACATTAGCTTCTTTGTTTTCCATGTTTACCGGTGCCATTTTTGCGATTATTTTAGGGGCAAGCCCTGAAATGGTGGCGACCATATTACCAAAATCAATTACCACGCCAATTGCGATGGAAGTTTCTTCACATTTAGGCGGTATTCCAGCCGTTACAGCGGTAGGGGTGATTGTTGCGGGTTTGCAAGGTTCGGTTTTTGGTTATCTCATTTTGAAAAAACTCGGTATTAAACAGCAAGAAGCCGTTGGTTTATCTGTTGGGGCGGTTTCTCACGCACTGGGCACCGTAAGCTGTATGGAAGCTGATCCGAAAGCGGGGAGTTATAGTTCGATTTCTTTGGTTCTTTGCGGTATTATGAGTTCCATTTTAGCGCCCTTAGTATTCCATGTTATTCGTCTATTTTTATGAGAACCCAATTAGCTGATTTTTGGACTGAACGTTTCCTTCCTGATCCGCCTCGCGAAAAAGATCACCGACCGCCATTTCGTCGTGATCGCGGGCGGATTTTACATTCTGCCGCTTTCCGTTGTTTGCAAGCCAAAACACAGATTCATGCGGTGGGCGAAAATGATTTTTATCGCACTCGTTTAACCCATTCCCTTGAAGTGGCACAAATCGGTAGCAGCCTTGTTTCCCAATTAAAATTTGCGGAAAGTTATGTTGCTATTTCAGACCAGCTTCATATCGAAAAAAGTGAATTACAGAAACAACTCAAACCTTTATTACCAAGCAATGATTTAATTGAAAGTTTGTGCTTTGCGCATGATATTGGTCATCCACCGTTTGGCCATGGTGGGGAAGTAGCGCTCAATTATATGATGCGTAACCACGGTGGTTTTGAAGGTAATGCGCAGACATTTCGTATTATTACTAAACTTGAGCCTTATACCGAAACAGCAGGGATGAATTTAACGCGTCGTGCCATTTTAGGTGTAGTGAAATATCCGAATATTTTAGACTTATCTTCCCCTCAATATGCTCAGTTGCCGCATACTGAAAACTCTGATCCACGTTATGTCAAGATTAGCGATTGGAAACCAGGAAAAGGGTTGTTCCGTGATGACGTCACAATGTTTACTTGGCTGTTGCAAAATCTTTCTGAAAATGACCGCACTTTATTTGGCTCATTTCAAAAAACGCGGTCAAATCCTGCCGAGTTTTTAAAAACACAATTTAAATCTTTAGATTGCAGTATTATGGAGTTGGCGGACGATATTGCGTATGGGGTACATGATTTAGAAGATGCGATTGTGACCGGTGTCGTAAATCAACATCAATGGCAAGAAGCATTGACTGAACTTAAAATGATTCCTTCAGATTGGTTGGCAAAAAATATAGAACAAGTCAGCCAACGATTATTCTCCAACCATCATTTCGAGCGTAAAAATGCCATTGGTGCATTAGTGAATTTCTTTATTACCCATGTGCGTTGGAAAGTCACCGGCAATTTTGACGAACCTTTGTTACGTTATAACGCGGAACTACCACAAGATGTGATTGCCGCATTAAATGTATTCAAAAAGTTTGTGTGGAAATACGTGATTCGTCATGTAGAAACACAACGTATTGAATATAAAGGACAACGTATTCTCACAGAAATGTTCCAGATTTTTGAGTCTGACCCCGAACGTTTATTGCCAACGAATACGGCTAATCGTTGGAGAAATGCACCGGAGCAGGGTAAAAAACGTATTATTTGTGACTATATCGCGGGCATGTCAGATGCTTATGCCTTAAAGGTTTATCATCAGCTCTAAAGTGCGGTTATTTTTATTGATATTTTGAATTTATAGGACAATTTTGTGGCATTAATTAGTTTAACTAACGCTTATCTTTCTTTTAGTGATCACCCGTTACTTGATCACGCTGAACTGCATATTGAACCGAATGAGCGCGTATGTTTGGTGGGGCGTAACGGGGCAGGTAAATCAACGTTATTAAAAATAATTGCACAGCAAGTCACCATGGATGACGGCAAAGTGCAGTATGAAAAAGATTTAGTAGTTTCTCGTTTAGAACAAGACCCGCCGCGCCATGCTGAAGGGAATGTATTTGATTATGTGGCTGAAGGGATTGAGCATTTAGCGGATTTGTTAAAGGAATATCACCATATTTCACAAGAGTTGACACAAAATTACAGCGAACAAATTCTTAATCAACTGGCACAAGTGCAAGCTAAATTAGAGCATGCCAATGGCTGGCAGTTTGAAAATAAAATCAATGAAGTTCTGCAAAAGCTCGAGTTAAATCCCGATACTAAATTAGCAGATTTATCGGGTGGTTGGTTGCGTAAAGCCGCTCTTGCTCGTGCGTTGGTGTGTAATCCTGATGTCTTGTTATTAGATGAACCGACTAACCACTTGGATGTGGATGCAATTGAATGGTTAGAAAACTTCTTATTAGAATTCACCGGAAGTATTGTGTTTATTTCTCATGACCGTTCTTTTATCCGTAAAATGGCGACTCGTATTGTGGATTTAGATCGCGGTAAATTAGTGTCTTATCCTGGTGATTATGATTTATATCTCACCACGAAAGAAGAAAACTTACGTGTCGAAGCATTACAGAACGAGCTTTTCGATAAGCGATTAGCGCAAGAAGAAGTTTGGATTCGTCAAGGTATTAAAGCGCGTCGTACGCGTAATGAAGGACGAGTGCGCGCTTTAAAAGCCATGCGTGAAGAACGTCGCCAACGTCGTGAGGTGATGGGTGCCGCCAAGTTACAATTAGATAACTCAAGTCGTTCTGGCAAAATTGTGTTTGAAATGGAAGATGTGAGCTATGAAATTGAAGGCAAACAACTTCTCAAAGATTTCAGCACGACCATTTTACGTGGCGATAAAATTGCTTTAGTGGGACCAAATGGTTGCGGAAAAACCACCTTTATTAAACTTTTATTAGGTGAAATCAAGCCAACCAGCGGTCGCATTCATTGTGGTACAAAATTAGATATCGCTTATTTTGACCAATATCGTGCTGATCTTGATCCAGAAAAAACAGTGATGGATAACGTTGCTGATGGCAAGCAGGATATTGAAGTCAATGGTGTAAAACGTCATGTGTTGGGCTATTTACAGGATTTCTTATTTCCACCAAAACGAGCAATGACACCCGTAAAAGCCCTTTCTGGTGGTGAACGTAATCGCTTGTTATTGGCTAAATTATTACTGAAACCGAATAACTTGCTGATTCTCGATGAACCAACCAATGACTTGGATGTAGAAACCTTAGAATTATTGGAAGAAATTCTCACGGATTATCAAGGTACCTTATTGATTGTCAGCCATGATCGTCAGTTTATTGATAATGTCGCGACGGAGTGTTATTTCTTTGAAGGTGATGGCGTATTGAATAAATACGTGGGCGGTTTCTTTGATGCGAAAGGACAACAAGCCAATTACTTTGTCATGAAAGCAGAGCAAGAGGCTCAAAAAATCAAAAAAGAAGCACCAAAAGCACAGGAAAGTGCGGTTAAAAATGACGTTATTTCTCAAAAGCCAAAATCTGTTAAACTTTCTTACAAAGAACAACGTGAGTTAGAACAGCTACCACAATTATTGGAAGAATTGGAAGAGAAAATCACCGCACTTCAAGCTGAAATTGGTGACCCTCACTTTTTCCAACAAGCTCATGATGTAACGGATGCGAAGCTAAAAGAATTAGCGGATACGGAAGCGGAGCTTGAAACGGCATTTATGCGATGGGAAGAACTTGAAGAGAAAAAGACCCAAGCTGAAGCAAAATAGGGTATAGGTAAAAAGAAACCGAGCTAAATAGCTCGGTTTTTTTATTACATATTACTAATAAAAATCACCAAAATAATCACTGGAACCACAAATTTCACATAGTTAAACCAAATTGTGGTGAAAAGTGAATTTGGCGTTGGTGATAGCTCTTTTTTTGCATCGTCTTTTAACACAAAACCAACGAAAATGGCACAACCAAGTGCGGTCAGCATAAAGAGAATATTGCCGCTGACGAAATCGAAGGCATCGAAAATGCTTTTATCGAAGATGGTGAAGTCTTTCCAAAGATTATCACCTAGAATAGAGGGTACATTACCTAATAAGAAAATCCCCATTAAGGTAACAAAAATCGCTTTACCACGGCGCATTCTGAGCTTTTCTTGCAATGCGGTGATGATGACTTCGTAAATCGTAATTGATGTGGTTAATGCCGCAATAAGCAATAAGCCGAAGAATACGATAGCAAAGAATTTACCCGCCCATAAATGTGAGAATACAATTGGTAAACTTTGGAAAACCAAGGTTGGCCCTGCGTTAGGTTCAATGCCGAATGTGAATAATGACGGAAAGATCATAAAACCACATAACACAGCAATAATGGTATTGGTGAAACCTGTAATAACCGCTGTTTGAATAAGGTTTTCTTCTTTGTTCAAATAGCTAGAGAGGGTAATTAATACACCGAAACCAAGGCTTAATGCGAAGAATACTTGGCCTAATACGAAGATGAAGAGTTTAGGTGTGATTTTGCTGAAATCAGGTTTTAAGTAGAAAGTCACACCTTCCAACGCACCTGGTAAGGTAAGATTACGAATTACCATGCCGATGAGGAAAATGAAGAGTAATGGCATTAAGTATTTTACAGAACGCTCAATCCCGCCGATGATACCTTTTGCCAAAATAATGTAATTCACTGCCACAAACAGGAAGGTGTAGAGCATGATTTCCCATGGGCTGTTGCTGATATGTAAATCGTAGAAATCTTTGGCCACTTCTTTTGTAATTGGGGCGCTAATATCAAGGGTGTTATTCATCAGACTGATGATATAAGACATTACCCAACCACCTAATACCATGTAATAAGCCATGATACCAAATGCACCAAGAAGCCCCATGTAACCAAGAATCTTCCAATATTTGGAGATGTTTTTACCTTTATCCTGGATTTTGTCGCCAAAGGCATCAATGGAATTCACACGCAAACGGCGTCCGATAACATTTTCTACTAAAATCATCGGGATACCAATGACAATCATCGCGATACAAAAGAGGAGTACGTAGGCACCACCGCCATTTTCACCCACTAAATAAGGAAAGCGCCACGTTGCCCCAAAGCCAACTGTCGCACCCGCAACGGTGAGCACATAAGTTAGTCGACTAGACCACGTTTGGCGAGATTGATTGTTTGTTGTCATAATATATTCCGTTTGATTTTATTCGTTTAATATTCTGTTTTTTCTTTGTATTCGCAGAGATCTTCAATAATGCAAGCCCCACATCGAGGTTTGCGCGCGGTACAAGTATAGCGCCCATGTAAAATAAGCCAGTGATGTACATCCACTTTAAATTCTTTTGGCACAACTTTGAGTAGTTTTTCTTCCACTTTTACCACATCTTTGCCAGGGGCGAAATTTGTGCGGTTGCATACGCGAAAAATATGGGTATCCACTGCAATAGTCGGGTGACCGAAAGCGGTATTTAACACGACATTCGCTGTTTTTCTACCTACACCTGCAAGAGCTTCTAAGGCTTCTCGATTATCGGGTACTTCACCATTATGTTTTTCAACTAAATCACGGCAGGTTTTAATGATATTTTCTGCTTTGCTGTTATAAAGCCCGATGGTTTTAATGTATTCTTTTAACCCCTCTAAGCCGAGATCTAAAATAGCTTGTGGGGTATTTGCCACAGGGAATAATTTTGCCGTCGCTTTATTCACACCTTTATCGGTCGCTTGAGCCGATAAGATCACCGCGATGAGTAGTTCAAAAGGCGAATTATACTCTAATTCCGTAGTGGGATGCGGGTTTTGCTCCCGAAGTCGAGTGAGGATTTCAATTCGTTTAGCTTGGTTCATTTTTTCATATCAATTCGGTTTTTAATCGCCAGTAGGATGCCTAATCCAATAAACGCACCTGGCGGAAGAATAAAGAGTAAAAAGCTGCTGTCAGCGTGATAAATATGTAATGTCAGGAATTTGGCGCCTTGACCAAATAGGTTTTCAATGCCTTCAAAAAGGGTACCTTGGCCTAAGATTTCACGTAATGCACCTAATACGGTGATACTTAATGCCATACCTAATCCCATCGAAAAACCATCCCAGGCAGCATGTGCTACGCTATTTTTAGAGGCAAAGGCTTCTGCACGACCGATGACGATACAGTTAGTCACGATTAAAGGAATAAAAATCCCAAGTGCTTGATAGAGTGTATAGGTATAAGCATTCATCAATAGTTGCACCACGGTTACGGTGGTGGCAATAATCATCACATAAATCGGAATACGGATTTCATGAGGAATTTGCTTACGAAAGAGTGAAACAACGGTGTTTGTACAGGTTAAAACCAACATAGTCGCCAAACCTAAACCTAATGCATTTGTTGCAGTACTTGAAACAGCCAACAGCGGACAAAGCCCTAATAATTGCACGAGGGTAGAGTTGTTTTTCCATACGCCTTGAATAAAGATTTCTTTCCAAACAGAAGGCGTTTGCGTTATTTCTTCTGAATTTTTAACCGCACTTTGCTCATCAAGTGCGGTCGTTTTTTCGGTTAAATCAGTCATAATAAATATCCTATTGCGCATATTTTTTTGCCATCTCGTTGAGTAATGCCTCATTTTCGAGCATCACGAGAGCAGAGCGTTTTACTTGATTCACAATCGCGCGTGGCGTAATCGTTGCGCCAGAAAATTGGTCGAATTTACCGCCATCTTTTTTGACTGCCCAATCTTTTAGACTTTCCGGTACGATAACTTGGTTTGTAAAACTTAAAATCCAATCAGAAATACGAAGTTCGATTTTATCGCCTAATCCTGGGGTTTCATGATGCTCAATGACACGCACACCTAAAACTTCACCTTTTGGTGTAATTCCCACTAATAAACGGATATTTCCCGAATAGCCATCAGGTGCTGTCGTTTCATAAGCATAGGCTGTTGGCTTATGATCTTTGATCGCAAAATAGACTTTTTGAATACCTTTGAGTTTATCTTGCTCAGGTATTTCAACGCTTTCAAGCAAGTTATTATTGAAATACGTTTGAGGGATGACTTGAAGCAATAATGCTTTTTGTTGTTCAGCCATGGCTTCATCAATTTTATCTTTTGTTAGCGTATAAATGCCCGCAGAAACTGCTGTACATACAAGCGCAATAAAGCCTAATAACAAACCAAAACGGGAGGTGACTTTTAAAATACCCATTATTTTCTCCCTTTTGCAAAGTGCCCAGCTACGCGAGGACGGGTGTAGTAGTCGATAAGTGGCACACAAATATTACTTAATAAAATCGCAAATGCCACGCCGTCAGGGTAGTTTCCAAAGTAACGAATGAGATAAACCAATAGTCCAACCAAAGTACCAAATACAAGCTTACCACGAGGTGTAATTGAGGCTGTGACAGGGTCAGTCGCAATAAAGAATGCGCCGAACATCATGGCGCCGCTAAAGAGTTGGCTTATCATACTTAAATGATGATGGCCTGACATCGCAGTGATTGTTGCTAAGGTCACAAAGGTCACGAGCATTGAAACAGGAATTTGCCAGTGAATTTTTTTCTTTAAGATTAATACAATCCCACCAAGCATAAATGCAAGATTAACCTGCCACCAACCTTCAGCAAAGTCAGTTCCGTTTTGTAATAAAATCGGTAATTTTACAAAATCATGGAATACGCTTTCATCGCCCTGATGTAAGTTATAAAAGATTTTAGCACTGTCTAATGGCGTCGCTTGTGTAATTCCATCAATGGAATGAACAAGTTGACCCAAACTAAATCCATCAGTGGTTAAGCCTGTGAAAACTAAAGAAATGGAGTCTGCAAATGTTGGAGGTTCATTCAATAATAAAATCGGTGGCATCCAACTTGTCATTTGTAGTGGGAAAGAAATCAATAGCACCACATAACCCACCATAGCTGGATTAAATGGGTTTTGTCCCAAACCGCCATAAACATGTTTACCTAAAATAACAGCGGAAAGCGTACCAATTAAAATCACCCAATAAGGTGCATAAGGCGGAATTGCCATCGCTAAAATTAAGGCAGTAAGCACCACACTAAAATCTGAAATATAAACCAAGTTTGGCTTGTTACGCAATTTGGTTACAATAAACTCAAGCAATAATGCGAAAGAAATAGCCAAAGCGGACTGCACCAAAACACCCATTCCAAAATAATAAATCTGTGTGAGCAGGGCAGGCAGCATGGCTGCAATCACCCATAACATAATACGGGCGGTTAATTTGCCTGAATGAGTATGAGGCGAACTCACCATTTTCTTAAACATAATATTTTCCTGCGTTATTCTGTTTCTTTGGCCGCTTCAGCAGCCGCTTTTTTGGCTTTAGCTCTTGCTATGGCTGCTGCGATAGCGGCTTTTTTTGGATCAAGTGCGGTTGGGTTTTCATCTGTTTTTTTGACTGCACTTTCAGTTGCATTTGTCGTAACTGTTTCACCTTGAGCAGCGGCTTTCTTGGCTTTAGCTCTTGCAATAGCAGCGGCTACAGCAGCTTTTTTCGGATCAAGTGCGGTTGGATTTTCATCTGTTTTTTCGACCGCGCTTTTAGTTGCATTTGTCGCAACCATTTCACCTTGAGCGGCGGCTTTCTTGGCTTTAGCTCTTGCAATAGCAGCGGCTACAGCAGCTTTTTTCGGATCAAGTGCGGTTGGATTTTCATCTATTTTTTCGACTGCACTTTCAGTTGTATTTGTCGTAACAGCTTCACCTTGAGCAGCAGCTTTCTTAGCTTTAGCTCTTGCAATAGCAGCGGCTACAGCCGCTTTTTTCGGATCAAGTGCGGTTGGATTTTCATCTGTTTTTTCGACCGCGCTTTCAGTTGCATTTGTCGCAACTGTTTCACCTTGAGCAGCAGCTTTCTTGGCTTTTGCTCTTGCTAGAGCTGCAGCAACAGCTGCTTTCTTCGCATCTTTTTCATCAGTTTGTGACGATGTTGCATCCGACGCAGTGCTTGTATCTGCTTGTGCTTGTTGTCTAGCAAGACGGCGGGCTTTACGTTGCTCCATGAGTTCATGGTTATCCGGTAAGATTTCCCCTTTCTCAGATACGATAGTTTTCGTTTCTTTATTTGCTGCTGAACCCGCTTGTTTTGCTTTCAAGCGTTCTAACGCTGCTTTAACTGGGTCTTCACCTTTTTGTTTTGCAAGTTCTTCTCGACGAGCTTCTGCCGCACGTTGTGAACGCGCTTTACGTTCTTGCTCTTCACGTTCCATTCGAGCTTGTTTTGCTTCAAAACGGATTTTAGCCTCTTCGGCTTTTTTCGCTTTTTCTTTAATTTCCCAAATTTTGGCTTTTTCTTGTCGGAAATATTGAATAAGCGGAATATGGCTTGGGCAAACATAAGCACACACGCCACATTCAATACAATCTTTTAAGCAATATTCTTCTGATTTTTGGTGATCCTCACTGCGAGCATACCAATAAAGTTGCTGTGGCATTAAATTGACAGGGCAAGCATCAGAACAAGCAGAACAGCGGATACAAGATTGTTCCGGTTCAGGTTCACCATATTCAAAATGATCGGGTGCTAATAAACAGTTAATTAATTTTGTGACGGGGGTGTTGAGATCAGAAAGTTGTAATCCCATCATTGGTCCGCCTGCAAAAACAGGGAAGCGCTCATCATATTGATAGCCAACTTGCGCCAATAAGTGATCAACCGGTGTGCCCAAGCGAACCCAGTAGTTACCTTTCTCTGAAATTTTATCACCAGTCAGTGTAACGACACGCTCAATTAAAGGCTCGTCATTAATGACCGCTCTTTTTACCGCAAAAGCTGTACCGACATTATGCATCAATACGCCAATATCGTAAGAACGTCCGCCACTTGGCACTTCCATGCCGGTAAGCAAATAAATAAGCTGTTTGGCAGCTCCAGATGGATATTTAGTCGGAATAACGCGCAATTCAATGTCATTTGCGCCATGCAGTGATTGTTGAATAGCTTGAATGGCTTCAGGTTTATTATCTTCAACTGCAATTACCACTTTTTCAGGGCGTAAGATATAACGTAAGATACGAATTCCTTCGATCATTTCATCCGTGTAATCACGCATTAAGCGGTCATCACAGGTGATATAAGGTTCGCATTCCGCACCGTTAATAATTAAGAGTTTAACTTTCTTTTCAGCTGATTGGATTTTGGCGGCAGTCGGGAATACCGCACCACCTAAGCCGGCAACCCCTGCTTGATAAATATGATCAATGAGTTGTTCGACAGGTTGTGTGAAAAATTCTTCAAGTGGAAATTGCTCACGCCATTTATCCAAGCCATCCGCTTGAATATGAATCATATCCTCGGTTAAGCCGGAAGGATGGGGCGCAACATGTTTTCCGATAAACTTTACGGTACCAGAAGTCGGCGCATGAACAGGTAAGGCTCTTAAACCATCACCTTGTGTTAGAGGCTGGCCTTTAAGCACATAATCGCCCTCTTTAACTAATAGATTTCCTGCAGTGCCAGCGTGTTGTTTAATCGGCACGTAAAAATCATGAGCAAGTTCAGATTGCTGAATAGGGGATTGGTTTGATTGAGATTTCATTTCAGGAGGATGAATGCCACCTTTAAAATCCCAAATTTTGCCGGATTTAAATCTTGTTAATACATCAGCCATATTATTCCGACTCCCCAACCACTAATTTTTTCTCGATTTCTGTGGTGTTTACAACCGGAATGACTAATTTAGGATCAAATTTCCAGTTCCAATTATCAATATCTTTTTTCACTTTAATCATGGAGATGCAATCTGTTGGGCAAGGTGCAACACAAAGTTCACAGCCAGTACAGAGATCAGGAATAATAGTATGCATGGCTTTGTTTGTACCAATAATGGCATCAACAGGGCAGGCTTGAATACATTTGGTACAGCCGATACACATATTTTCATCAATAAAGGCAACCATTTCTTCAGGTTCTGCGACATCATCCATTGCAGGGACATCAACGCCCATGATTTCGGCAATTTTTACTACTGTTGGGCGACCACCAGGCACACATTTTGTGATAACGTCACCATTCGCAATTGCTTCAGCATAAGGCTTACAGCCAGGATAGCCGCATTGCCCACATTGGCTTTGCGGTAAGATGGCATCAATTTTTTCGACGATGGGATCTGCTTCGACTTTTAATTTAATCGAAGCAAAGCCTAAAATCGCACCAAAAATTAAAGCGAGAACGGTTACTGAAATTAAGATAAACATTATTTTTTAGTGTTATTCCAAAATAATCCGAGAAAAATCACTGTTACAGTAATAAACATCAAGAGATAAATCATTTTACTAATCCGGCGAAGCCCATAAAGGCGAGAGACATCAAACCGGCCGTAATTAATGCGATAGACGAGCCACGAAACGTAATAGGGACATCTGCAGCAACAAGGCGTTCACGCAATGCGGCAAATAAAACTAAAACCAGCGCAAAACCTAAAGAGGCGCCAAAACCATAAATGACAGACTCGGTTAAATTGTGTGCCAAATTGACGTTTAATAATGCCACACCGAGTACTGCACAGTTTGTGGTAATCAGTGGTAAGAAAATCCCTAATAAGCGATAAAGTGATGGGCTCGTTTTATTGATTACCATTTCAGTAAATTGAACCACGACGGCAATCACTAAAATGAAAACTAAAGTGCGCAAAAATGTAGCATTTAGTGGCATTAAAATATAATTATCGACTAAATAAGAACACAATGATGCGACGGTTAATACGAATGTCGTAGCAAGCCCCATACCAATTGCTGTTTCAATCTTTTTGGACACACCCATAAATGGACAAAGTCCTAAGAATTTGACCAAAACAAAGTTATTGATTAATGCAGTACTGATAATGAGTAGAATGTAATGTGTCATTGTGTCTAAATTTATTTTATATAAGTGGCGTATTATCCCTGTTTATCGCCTTGAGAACAATAAAAAATTCGGGGTAGTGCGGTCAGTTTTTCCTTTGTTTTTTATTTCGTAATCAGTTCTTTCTGACTATGTTGGAAATAGCGATATAACTGAGGTAGCAATTGAGAAATCAAGTTAAGTTGTTGGTATGGCAACGCAAAGACTGCATTGTTTTTGGCTTGCGTTTCATCCCATTGAATTTTTTTTAGGCTCTGTTCAATACTATTTTGGAGCTTTTCAAAGATTTCTGGACGAAGCTTTTCAATATTTTCCAGTGCATATAAAACCTTTTTCGCCACAGGATAAAAGTCTGACAAAAACTCGGTGGTTTGTTGTAATTGCGCCATTTTATTGCGATATGCCCCTAAAGCAGAAATATAGCTCAATAGGGAATAATTCATTTTTAATAAATCAAAACCTTCTTGCAAATAAGCTTGATATTTCTTCGGTTCATTGTTCATATTGGAAAGCGTCGTACTTAATGCCGCCGCATATTGATGGGCATTACGACGTGCAATACGGTATTTTAAATTATCGCTTTTACCAAATTGCAGTTGGCTAATAATGTGTAAGAAATATTGTGCATCACTTTGAATCGCTTGACGGCTCACTTTATCGAGCTGTAAATATTTCCAATCCGGCCATAAATAAGAAACGGCAAACCATGCAATGGCAGAACCTAATACAGTATCAATGAGACGAGGGAAGAGCGCTGATTGTGTGTCAAATCCCATTACATCGAAACTGATCAATACTTGCAAGGTAATAAAGAACGTGGAGAAACTGTAATTATTACTGCGGAAGAAGAAAAAGAGCGTACTGGTTACTACCATTAAGCCAAGTTTCATCTCTAATGTTGGGTTGAGGTAAGGTAATAAGGAGCCAATAATTACCCCTAAAATCGTGCCAATAATACGCTGGCGTAACCGCACTTTGGTTGCAGAATAGTTTGGTTGACACACAAAGACCGCAGTAAGCAAAATCCAGTAACCCAAATTAAATTGGAAAAATTCAACAATTGCACAACACAAAAATACCACGATAGACAAACGTACAGCATGGCGGAAAAGGGGTGATTCAAAAGTGAAATTACTTCCAATAACAGAAAGAATATTTTTTAATCCCGTAATTTGTTCGGTATGGATTTGTGCAGTTTGCTCATTTTCACTGGTTTCTTGCTCAAGCTGACGTAGCTGCCAGTTAATGCTTTGCAGATTATCAATAAGTGTTTGAAGGGCTAGCAAAACATTGTTTTGATTGGTATGTTCTTTACTATAAAGCTCAAGGGATTGAATTGTCCCCATTAATGCTTTTTCTACACGAATATTATAGTGATAAGGCGTATTTTGACGTAGGCAAGCCGTAATATCGTGACAGGCTTGCGCTTGTAATTCGAGCAAGCGCTGAATACGGAAAATTAAGTCCGTATTTTTAAGCTGTTCCGCAATTTGTCGATAATCAAAATGTGTCGAATTTGCACGCTCATGAATGTCTTGTGCAGCAAAATAATAGCGGATCATGCGTTGTGTGCGAGCATGGCGATGTTGCCCACGAATACGATAGAAAAGTGCTGTTCTCGCTTGATTGAAGGCATCCACCACATTGGTGTTTTTCATCGCAAAATTAAGGTGTTTTTTCTCGATTTCATCAATCTCATCAGGATCAAAAAATTCTGATTTTGCATCTAGATAATTGCCTAAGGCACAAAACGCTTTTGCCACACTTTCTTGTACAGGACGGTTTGGGAAAAAGAGATAAACAATGATAGTCACAATACTGTAGAGCAAGGTGCCTAATAAAATCATTACAGGATTGATAAACCAACTCGCAGAATTATCCGGTGTATAAGTGAGGGTGGTATAAATGGCTACCACCAGCGTACCAAATGCAATGGTGCGATAACGTTCACCCACGGCACCAACCATCGTAAATAAAAAGGTGATGATGGTCATCAGCAATACGTACTGAATGGGTTTACCAATATTGAGTTGGACGATAAAGGTTGAAATGGAAAAGGCAATTAATGTGTAAAAAATATTTTTTAATCGTCCGGTAAGACGATTATCTAAATCCACTAAACCGCCTGCAATAATCCCTAAAATTAAGGGCATAGATTGCGTAGAAATATCAAAAAACCATACACCAAACGCTGCGATATTCACTGCAATAAAAATAGGTATTGAAGCGATTACTTTTGCATTAAGCCATTGATTCATGTTGATATCCTTGCTTATTATTTTATGACTAAAAAATGGATGATAAAAAAGTGAGCGGGAAGGCTCACTTCTTTATCAAAGTGCGGTTAAAAAAACGATTATTTTTGTTTTTTTGCCCAGTTTAAGAAACGAGTTTGGGTTTCTTTATCGGCTTGTTGGAACCAGTATTGTAATTGTTGTTCAGCAACGTTTTCACCTTGTACAACGACTTTGCCTTTCGCTGCTTTTCCTGATGCAGCAGGCATCATACCTACTGTAGGTGCCGCTAAAGCTGAAACCGCTGCGGGTGCGTTAGATGCATTATACTCAGCAAGATCATTCACAATATTCGCTGATGGGAATAAACCTTCTTGTTTTAAGGTATCCACTTTAGCATCAATCACATTACCTGATTTTGTTTTAACGGTAATTTGTGGTTGTGCATTAAATTTTTCGCCATCTTCTTGCGAACGAATTTTTTCTGCAGATACGATAACATCATCAGCCGAACCTTTGAAGGTCACAATAATAGGATTAGACTCAAAAAGTCCTTGGCTAGAACCAGTACCGACGATCTCACCTAAACGTACTACAACTTGTTGTGTTTGGTCAGCTTCAGCATTGAATGATTTTTTTTCTTTTAGAAGGGATTTGCTGGCTTTTTGGCCGTTGATAGCAAGGAACTCAAGGTTTGATGAGGTGGTGACCATGCCGGCTAAGCTGCTCGCACTGACTGCAAGGGCAACAACACCTAAAGCAAACTTACATAATTTCATAATTACTCCTTTTATTTTTTGAATGAAATTAGATGGTTGTAATGCTATGCTAAATTTTAAAAAATGGGAATAGGAAAGTGCGGTTAATTTTTAAAAAGTTTTTGTAACAAAGGAGCAAATCATGGCAAAACGATTTGTCGTATATGGTCGAGTTCAAGGTGTCGGGTTTCGCTATTTTACGTGGAAAGAAGCAGAGAAAATTGGTATTAAAGGCACGGTAAGAAATTGTACAGACGGAAGTGTCGAAATCGTTGCGGAAGGTAACGATGAGCAACTACAACGCTTTTATGATTGGTTAAAAGTCGGGCCAAGAACTGCAACTGTTGAACGGGTATTAGTCGATAATATTGAAGATAAACGGTATTCTGACTTTTCGATTATTCATCGTTAAAACTGACCGCACTTTACAGTGTGAATTGATGCTCGTAGAATACGCCGCTTATTTATAGATAGGAAAAATCATGCGTTATCAAACAAAACTTCATCTTCAACAATTACAACTTGCTATGCAAAAACTTGATTTATGGCAAGCCGTTCCTCCTTCACAAGATGCTTTTTTAAGTGAAGAGCCTTTTGCTATAGATACCATGTCACCAGAAGAATGGTTGCAATGGATTTTCATTCCAAGAATGTTTGCGTTACTTGAAAGTGGCGCTGAGTTACCCTCAAAAATTGCGGTGTCGCCTTATTTAGAGGAAGCGTTTAAAGAAGCAGAAGAAGATTTTTTAGTGGAATTATTAACGCCGTTACGTGAATTAGAAGCCTTATTACAAAATCAATAAATGTTAGAGATCTTATATCAAGACGAATATCTTGTCGCCGTTAATAAGCCTGCAGGCATGTTGGTACATCGTAGCTGGCTTGATACTCATGAAACGCAATTTGTGATGCAAACCTTGCGCGATCAAATCGGGCAGCATGTTTTTCCTATTCATCGATTAGATCGTCCTACATCAGGTGTTTTGCTGTTTGCTTTAAATAGTGAAATAGCGAATTTAATGTGTCAGCAATTTGAACAGAAAACGGTGCAAAAATCTTATTTAGCGATTGTGCGAGGGTATTTGCAAGACGAAGGGCAGATTGATTATCCTCTTAAAATCCAATTAGATAAGATTGCAGATAAGTTTGCACAAGAAGACAAAGCCCCTCAAGAGGCGGTAACGGATTATGAAGGCTTAAACATTGTAGAAATGCCTTATGCGGTAGGACGCTATCAAACCATGAGATATTCCTTAGTGAAGTTAATTCCCCAAACAGGCAGAAAACATCAGTTACGACGTCACATGAAACATATCTTTCATCCTATTTTAGGGGATACACAATATGGGGATTTACATCAAAATCGTGCATTGACGGAATATTCAGGCTGCCAGCGTTTATTTTTACACGCAGATACACTTATTTTCGAACATCCTATTCATTCAATAAAAATAGAAATTAAAGCTAATTTAGATGAGCAATGGATGAAAGTGATGGAATTATTTAATTGGTCTATTTAACGAGAAAAAATCATGTTAGATATTAATTTAACCCACGAACAGCAACAAAAAGCAGTAGAGCAAATTCAGGAATTAATGGCACAAGGAATTAGTAGCGGTGAAGCGATTCAAATTGTGGCAAAAGCATTGCGTGAAATTCATCAAAAAGGTGAGAAAGAAGCTTCTGACAGTAAATAAATAAAAATTTTTGTGATCAATGTATCATTTTTAAAGTTTCCTTGTTGCATAAAAAAATAAAATGTTTGAATATATTTCCAATTGAGGTGATAAGGCATGAGTCTTATTGTTTTTAAGTATTAAGGGCGAAGCCTATAGAGGTCTACTATGGAAATTGGTGTAGTAAAATGGTTTAATAACGCAAAAGGATTTGGATTTATTTCTGCAGAAGGCGTGGATACAGACATCTTTGCACATTATTCAGCAATTGAAATGGATGGTTACCGTTCATTGAAAGCGGGACAACGCGTGCAATTTGAAGTGATTCACGGCGACAAAGGATCTCACGCCACAAAAATAATTCCGATTGCGGAATAAGCGAAACGCTAAAACGTTTCAAAATCTTCTCTATTTAGCATAATCAAAAGCCAAGGTTTCGGCCTTGGCTTTTTTCATCTTATTTATTGAGTAAGTTTTTCAAACCGGCTTTCATTGCTGTCATTTGGCTTTCATATAACGCTTTGCTTTCACGTTCATCAATCATATAAGTAATGGTCTCAGAAAGTGTCATTTTCATTTTTCTTGAATATTTAGACAAACGAAGCCAAACACCATATTCTAAATCAATAGATTTTTTCTTCGTTGATTGTTTTTCAGCATTAAAAAAGCGTTTACGTCTTGCACGAATAGCCTGATCAAGCTTAATAGGTAAATCAAGAGAAAGGTGATTTTTAATCCATTCCTCGATTTTTTCAGGATAATTCTGACATTCTATTAATTCTTGAACTTTGCTTTCTTCTAAGCTTTTTTCTTCGTAACGGGTAATTTTTTCCCCTTCGCGATGTTTGCGAATAAGATAAATCCATTTCCAGTTTGCTTCTTGGTTTTCTAATTTTTGGTATTTCATCGTTTTATTATACTTTTTAGTGACGTGGTAACCTCGTAAATATACGCTGTTTAAATAAATTTTTCCAGTAGATTTTTCTAACGGATTTTCACTCAGGATGAAGTGTGCGATAATACCGCCAATTTAATTAAAGCGAGATATGTCGTGACTTCAACATCTTCGGAACAAGCCTTAAATTGGCAAGCCTTACAACCAGAATTATCGATTACTGAACTTTCAGCTGAAAAGGCTGATTTTTGGTCATTACAAAAACATGCCACAAAAGCGATTTCTTTATTCTTAAAACAACCTCGTCGTTCTTTGTTAGTTTTAAAAGCAGATGATCAAGCAGAATATGCCGATTTATTAGCAGAACTTATTCGCCAAGAACAGCCAAAAGAGCGGTCAGTTTTTGGGGTGAATTATGTGGTTGAGCAGGGAGATTCTTTTTCTTTCCCTCACATTTATACCGAGCCAGCTCAATCTCTCGCTGATAATTTTGCCGCACAAGGTGATGTGCTGAAGGCATTACATGCCGATCAATTTAGCCTTTTTGGTAGTGTGCGTGTTCATCCGAGTTCGCAAGATATTTTGCTTACGCCGGGTTTAGTCCATCAAGCCAATGGGGGCGTTTTGATTTTGAGCGCAGCAACGATGCTAAGCCAATTTGATTTATGGCAACGCTTAAAACATATTTTACAAACGCAAACTTTTGATTGGTATTCAGCCCATCCATTTAAAACCTTGCCTTGCGATATTCCAAGTTATCCACTTAATTTAAAAGTAGTGATTTTAGGCAACCGTACTGAAATTGCGACCTTAGGTGAGTTAGAAGAAGATCTTTATAGCTTGGCTGATTACGCGGAAATTGAAAGCTATTATTCTGTTGCACAACCGAAAACACAAGAAAATTGGGCTAATTATGTGTTGGCATTAGCCTCAAAATATGAGCTCGATTTAGATTTAACTGCATTAAATAAACTCTATCAGTTACTGGTGCGTGAGAGTGAAGATCGCTTTTTAATTAACATTTCACCGTTAAAAATAACGGAAATGTTACTCAACGCTGCGACGTTGTCACAAAAACAAACCTTAAGCGCGGTTGATTTTGAGCAAGCTTTTAAACAAAAGAACGAACAGCATGGTTTCTTACGTGAACGCACTTATGCAGATATTCTCAATGAACAAATTTATGTGGAAACCAACGGTGAAATTGTTGGGCAAATTAATGGCTTGTCTGTTATTGAATATCCAGGCACTCCGGTTTGTTTCGGTGAACCTTCTCGTATCAGTTGCTTAGTGCAATTTGGTGATGGTGAAGTCGTGGATGTGGAGCGTAAAAATGAATTAGCCGGCAACCTCCACGGTAAAGGCATGATGATTTCTGAAGCTTGTTTGGCAAGTATCTTAGAGTTGCCATCACAGTTACCATTTTCTGCGTCTTTAGTATTTGAACAGTCTTATGGTGAAATTGATGGTGATAGTGCGTCTCTAGCTATTTTCTCCGTATTGGTCAGCGCGTTATCTGATTTGCCGTTGCCACAAAATATTGCGATTACCGGTACCATTGACCAATTTGGTTTGGTGCACGCAGTAGGCGGCGTGAATGACAAAATTGAAGGCTTTTTCACTATTTGCCAACGTCGTGGTTTGACGGGTAAACAAGGGGTGGTTATTCCCGCGACAACAATTCAACAACTAAGCTTATCTGATGAAGTGGTTGAAGCTGTGAAAAATGAACAGTTCTTTATTTATCAAGTCGAAGATATTTATCAAACAGCCAAGATTCTATTTGACCGCGATTTATTAGAAGAGAAAGAAGAATATGCCAAAGGCAAAGAACCTATTGCACGTTTAATTCAAAATCGAATTGCTTTCCGTTCGGAAACGCCGAAAAAAAACTGGTTAGATTTCTTTAAATCTTAATTTCTTTAAAGCGAACCTTGGGTTCGCTTTTCTTTTATGTGAATTTTACTGACTGATCCGACAAGTTGAGCTAACAAGTGTTCGCTGTTTACATTTCTTATAAATCCCCATAGAATCTTCACTTATTGTTTGTAATCAAGCAAAACTATATATACAAGGAAATAAAGAATGGAAAACACCTGTACACCCAACATCAAAAGCAGCTACACTTATGAAGATTTATTAGCTTCTGGTCGTGGTGAATTATTTGGTAAAGAAGGCCCGCAACTTCCAGCACCAACCATGTTGATGATGGATCGCATTGTAAAAATGACCGAAGACGGCGGTGCGTTTGGTAAAGGGTATATTGAAGCGGAATTAGATATTCATCCAGATTTACCGTTTTTCGGTTGCCACTTTATCGGTGACCCAGTCATGCCAGGCTGCTTAGGTTTAGATGCGATGTGGCAATTAGTGGGTTTCTTCCTTGGCTGGGTAGGCGGTAAAGGTAAAGGCCGTGCATTAGGCGTAGGTGAAGTGAAATTTACCGGACAAATCTTACCAACCGCGAAAAAAGTGGTTTACCGTATCAATATGAAACGCGTAATTAATCGCAAATTAGTAATGGGAATGGCCGACGGTGAAGTAGAAGTCGATGGTCGTGTTATCTACACCGCAACCGATTTAAAAGTTGGCTTATTCCAAGATACATCAAGTTTCTAATTCAAATAAACACAACATCATATAAAAATAATAGCCCGATTCATTCGGGCTTTTCTTTTTCTATTCTTCGTCAATAATATCGACAAATTCGGCGTTCAGTAATTTAGCTAAATCTTGGGGCGCTAATTCGACGCTTAATCCGCGTTTTCCACCTGAGACAAAAATCGTATCAAAATTAAGTGCGGTTGAATTTATCACTGTTTTTACCCGTTTTTTTTGACCTAATGGACTAATGCCACCGACTAAATATCCCGTACTTTTTTGTGCCGCATCTTTATCGGCCATTTCAACCTTTTTCACACCAATGGCTTTTGCTGCTTTCTTTAAACTCAACATATTTGCCGTGGAAAGTACAAAACACGCCAATTTTTTCTGAACACCATTTTCAGCGACTAAAAGTGTTTTAAAGGATTGGTGAGGATCAAGCCCAAGTTTTTCAGCGGCTTCATCGCCAAAATGGGTATTGTTTGGATCATGATCATAAGTATGGAGAATAAAAGGAATTTTATTTTTCTTTAATAAATCAATTGCTGGTGTCATCTGATTTCCTTATGTATTTATCAGTCTTTTTTCTGTAGAATGAATCAGTTCAGAACATTTTACAGCGGAGAGAAAAATGGACGCAAGCCTAAATATTGCTATTGCAGCAGAATTTGATCTATGTGAAAAAATTGCCGAAGCCCTTGAACAAAGTGAGCTAGATGTAGGCAAGGTTTCAATTGTAGAAATTTATCCTTTTGAAGAAGAGCAAGCGGTACGTTTTCGCAATAAAGCGGTTGCTCAATTAGCCACTGATGAGATTGAGTGGGATAGCGTTAATTATCTTTTCTTCGCTGGCCAAATTGGCCAAGCCCCCTTATTAGCTCAAGCCGCAGAAAGTGGCTGTGTGGTGATTGATTTAAAAGGGATTTGCTCAGCATTGTCTGATGTACCCGTCGTAGTTCCTACAATCAATGAAGAAAATCTGACTGAGTTAAGACAACGTAACATTGTGAGTTTACCCGATCCACAAGTGAGTCAATTAGCTTTATCTTTATTACCAATCGTTCAACAAACAAATTTAACTCAAGTTTTTGCAACGTCACTTTTACCGGCTTCTTATACGGATGGTGAAACCGTGAATAAACTTGCTGGACAAACTGCTCGTTTACTGAATGGTATGCCATTAGAAGAAGGTGAAACTCGTTTTGCCTTTGATGTGTTTCCACAACAAGCGGCTAATTTAAATCTGCAATTACAAAAAATCTTCCCACAGTTAGACAATGTGATTTTCCATCAAATTCAAGTGCCAGTCTTCTACGGCATGGCACAAAAAGTGACCGCACTTTCAGATTATGAATTTGATTACCAGCCACAACAAAGCGAATTGATTGAATTACACGATAGCCTTATTACACCTGTGATTAACGGTGAAAACGAAAATGGTGAAGACAGCGTAAAATTGCATATCAGCCAACAAAGTGCGGTTGAAAATGGTATCGAATTTTGGACGGTAGCTGATGAGCAACGTTTCAATATTGCCTTGTTAGGTGTGAAATTACTTGAGTCAATTTATCACCAAGGTTATTAATTTAAGTTAAGGGGAAGACAATGCAACAATCTTTACTTGAACGCCTTTTTTCGATTAAAGAAAAGGGTAGTACCACCAAAACTGAAATTATCGCTGGTATCACCACCTTCTTTACCATGGTGTATATCGTGTTTGTAAACCCATCCGTATTAGGTGATGCGGGAATGGATAAACAAGTTGTTTTCGTGACTACTTGTTTAATCGCCGCGCTCGGTACCATTGCGATGGGATTATTCAGTAATTTACCTATCGCCCTTGCACCGGCTATGGGACTCAATGCGTTCTTTGCTTATGTAGTCGTTGGCAAGCTTGGTTATTCTTGGGAAGTGGGCATGGGCACTATTTTCTGGGGCTCGATTGGTTTATTTGTTCTCACCTTATTCCAAATCCGTTATTGGTTAATGGCTTCGATTCCACTTTCATTACGCGTGGGAATTGGTGCAGGTATCGGCTTTTTTATTGCGTTAATTGGCTTTAAAAATATGGGATTGGTTGTAGCGAATCCTGCAACCTTAGTGGCATTAGGCAATTTACATGATCCTAAAATTCTGCTTGGCGTATTAGGTTTCTTCATTATCGTAGTTTTAGCTGCACGTAATATTTTCTCTGGTGTTTTAATTTCTATCGCGGTAGTCACTGGATTAGCGCTTTTAATTGACGACCAAGTTACCTTCCACGGCATTGTTTCGATGCCACCAAGTTTAGGTGCGGTTGTCGGTAAAGTGGATATTGCAGGTGCTTTAGATACCGCTTTGCTCGGCATCATTTTCTCTTTCCTTTTAGTAAACCTATTTGACTCATCAGGCACCTTATTAGGCGTGACCGATAAAGCAGGTTTCAGCGATGAGAAAGGTCGTTTCCCGAAAATGAAACAAGCTCTTTATGTAGATAGCGTGAGTGCGGTAGTAGGTTCTTATATCGGCACATCCGCTATTAGTACTTATATTGAAAGTGGTGCAGGGGTTTCAGTTGGTGGTAGAACAGGTTTAACAGCAGTAACAGTCGGTGTTTTATTCTTACTTACCATTTTCTTCTCGCCACTTGCTAGTGTTGTACCAGCTTATGCAACCGCAGGGGCATTAGTCTATGTAGGGATTTTAATGGCATCTAGTCTTATTCGTGTACACTGGGATGATTTAACTGAAGCCACCCCTGCTTTTATCACTGCAGCGATGATGCCATTTACTTATTCAATTACTGAAGGTATCGCATTTGGCTTTATTAGTTATTGCGTCATGAAGGCCTGTACAGGTAGAATACGCGAGGTCAATGCCCCTGTGTGGGTGGTGTCTTTATTATTTGTAGCCAAGTTCGTTTGGGTTGGCTGATTTCATAAAGGCGTAATTTATTACGCCTTCATTTTTATAGCATTGCAACAAGGAGTGCGTCATGCAAAATATTCTTTTTATCGTCAATGATTCCACATATAGTGGAGAGAAAACGTTCAACGCTGTTCGTTTCGCCATCAATATGAAAGAAGAGCACAGCAAGGATGTGAATATTAAATTATTCTGCTTTTCTGATGCGATTTTATGCGGTATTGCGGGGCAAAACCCAAATGAAGGCTTCAATATCCAACAACTTATCGATATTTTAGCGGCACAAGGTGCTGAAATTAAATTATGCACCAGCTGCGTAAAAGCACGTGGTTTATTAGATGCTAAATTAATTGATGGCGTGACCCTTGGTACCTTAGATGATGTATCCGAGTGGACATTATGGGCGGATAAAGTTTTAACGTTCTAATTTCTGATAAAACTGACAAAATAAAAAGGTGTAATCAATAATAGATTGCACCTTTTTAATTCTATATAGTCGGTTTAAGTTTTTAAACCTCGCCACCAATCCCAACAAATTTCTCAACAAAGGCAACGATCTTTTGGAAAATGCTTTGTTTTTTCGTGAGATATTGCGGATTAAGCGGACTCATTTTCGGTAGGGCCTCATTTAAATCCGTACCTTGTTCGCTAGCATATCCGCGTTTTAAGGACACGTTAATATAACGCTTCGCAGCATCAATATTCAGGCCTTCACTGCTAATTAATTCGTCAGCTTCTTTCTGTTGCTCTTTTTGGGCAAATTGGAAGAAGGACTCAATAATACCGGCTTTATCGACAATGCTATCTAAGTCCGTTTGATTAATAAAATCTACGATCAAACTTTCTTTGGCTCGATTACCTAGACTCGCTCGGATTGTGGTTCGAATTTCATCAATCAGCTCAGCCTTATTTTTCATTTTTTTGTTGTGTTCAAAAATCAATTCTAAGATGTAATCTAGATTGATTTCTTGAGATTTTAATAAATCCACTTCAAACACCACATCGTCCCAATCAATGGTCGATTTTGCTTTTTCCTCGCTATCTTTTTGACGACGGAGCCAATCCCGAATATCGTTGTAAGTCGAACGGTAATTCTGAATGCTACGTTCGCTTGGCATATCAATAGGTTGCATTTCAGTAAAAGCCTCATCCGTTAAATAATATTTTTCTTTAAAGGCTTCAACGGCTTTTGCATCACTGGTATCGAGCGATTGAAATGCTTGTAAAGCAGCGAACTCATCATAGTTTTGCAGAATGTTTTCAACCCGCAAATATTCACCAAATAATTTTACAAAGTCTTTCTTGTCTTTTTCTGTTTGAATTAAATCTGGATCAGGGAAGCGTTCTTGCAATTCAGCAATAACCTCTAAATACCCACGACGGGCCACACCCGCATCGGTAAAGCCTTCCATATATTCTTGGTAACTTTTTTCTAATACGATATTGCGTGTATTGGATTTACCGAAAAGGGTAATCGCATCAATGGTATCTTGTTCCAAATCACGGAAAGTGACGATATTGCCAAAACTTTTGGTGCTGTTGTAAATGCGGTTTGTACGAGAATAAGCTTGAATCAAACCATGGTAACGTAAGTTTTTATCTACAAATAACGTGTTTAAGGTTGGGGCATCAAAACCAGTTAAAAACATTCCAACGACAATCAACAAATCCACTTCTTTGTTTTTGACGCGTTTGGCGAGATCACGATAGTAGTTTTGGAACGATTTCGCATCCACATCATAATTAGTGGCAAAATAGCCGTTGTAATCATCAATGGCAGATTTTAAAAACTCCTTCGCAGATGAGTTCATTGCCTCCACTTCAAAACTTTCATCGACAATATCGCCAATCGCATCTTGCTCTTCATTTGCGGCAAACGAAAAGATTGTTGCAATTTTAAGTGGATTTTTGACCGCACTTTGTAACTGTTTAAAAGTTTGATAATAAGCTTTGGCTGCATCCACGCTACTTACCGCAAACATCGCATTAAAGCCATTGTTACCCGCATTAAAGCGATGGGTCTTTTGCTTGAAATTATCTAGAACATATTGGGCAATTTGCTCAATACGTTTAGGTTGTAAAAAGGCTTGTTTTTTCTCGAGTTTTGTTAGCTCTTCAAGATTCTTTTCAGTTTCAATACTCTTGAATTGTGGCCGTACATCATTGTAATCCACTTTAAATTTCAACACTTTTTCATCACGAATCGCATCGGTGATAATGTAAGAGTGGAGTTCAACGCCAAAAACACTGGCTGTAGTTTCAGCACCTAATGCGTTAGTTGGAAAAATAGGCGTGCCAGTAAAACCAAATTGATAGTATTTTTTAAACTTTCTCGTTAGATTTTTTTGTGCTTCACCAAATTGAGAACGATGGCATTCATCAAAGATAAAAACGACCTGTTTATCGTAAATCGGTAATTTATCTTCTGATTTCATCAGGTTATTGAGTTTTTGAATGGTGGTAACGATGATCTTATTGTCGTCTTTGTCGATATTGCGTTTTAATCCTGCCGTACTTTCCGAACCATTCACGCTATCCGGTGAAAAGCGCTGGTATTCTTTCATAGTTTGATAGTCCAAATCCTTTCTATCAACTACGAAAAATACTTTTTCAATAAAGTCTAATTCTGTTGCAAGGCGTGCGGCTTTAAAGCTGGTGAGTGTTTTGCCTGAGCCTGTGGTATGCCAAATGTAGCCGCCACTGTCTTTATTGCTCCAATTTTTCGCCTGATATGAGCTTTTAATTTTCCATAAAATACGCTCGGTGGCAGCAATTTGATACGGACGCATAATCAATAGGGTGTCGGAAACATCAAACACACAGTAATTCACCAACACATTGAGAAGGGTATGTTTTTGTAGGAATGTCGCCGTAAAATCCTTTAAATCTTTAATCAGAGTATTTTTTGCCGTTGCCCAATTCATTGTGAAGTCATAGCTGTTCTTATCTCGCTTGGTGGTATTGGCAAAATATCGGGTATCTGTGCCATTAGAAATGATAAAAATCTGAATATATTTAAAGAGAGAATTTTCTTTATTGAAACTTTCTTTGCTGTAGCGATGAATTTGGTTAAAGGCTTCACGAATCGCCACGCCACGTTTTTTCAGTTCAATATGCACAAGGGGTAAACCATTCACTAAAATTGTCACATCATAACGATTGTCATAGCTGCCGGTTTGCTCAAATTGATTGATGACTTGCAGGGCATTATTGGCGAGATTTTTCTTATCTAGTAGATAAATATTCTGGATGAGTCCATCATCAAATACAAAATCATAAATATAGTCATCATGAATTTTACGGGTTTTCTCTATCAGACTATCACTCGGTTTATCCAAATATTCCTCTAAAAAACGTCGCCATTCCGCATCGGAGAAAACCACGTTATTCAAGCGTTGTAATTGCGCCCGTAAATTGTTAACCAATGCATCATGGCTATTGAGCTCTTGCAAATACTCATAACCTTGTGCTTGCAAATCACGGATAAATTCACGCTCAAGACTCCCTTCCGTTTGGTAGCCTGCATTGGGTTCTTCCACAAACTTTTTGTACTGATCTAAAACGATAAAGTGACTGGATTCGGCAATGGTTTTATATTGGGTCATGAGGCATTTCCTTGGTTGTAAGGGTGGTTTATGTCCGCCGTTTTTATTATATTATTAGGCTGTTATATAAAATCCAGCTTGGGATTAAAAACTCAATAATAATTCTCTGTAATACTCATACCGCTTTTGGCTTTGTTCAATCGCTAAAGGTAAGCCTTCAGTGATGGAATGGGTTAAAGTTTCAAATTTATCTAGTATTGAAGCAATACTCTGTTGTTCTGAAAATGAGGGAACTGGAATGCGTAGATCCTCGATCATTGGTTTCGTTAGTTGAGGAATACCACTTTCAGGAACTTTATAATTTTTTTCAATCATTTTCATAAAATGGTATGCATATTTTAAATTTAATTCAATTTTTGGCGTTAATACAAGCAATCTTACAATTGGATAGAATGGTTCTTCACGATAACTTGTCCAACCAATTGTTCCTCTAGCTGAAATTGTTAAGCTAGGTTTATTAATTTTTGCTTTATTTGTCCAACCATATAAAGATTTATTACCAGTGCCGTTTGATAAAATAGGAATATTGAATTCTTGAGTTTTATGTTGTGAATAAAATTCCTTAGGAACATCCCCCCCTGCAAAGATATTAAAAATATTTTTTAAACATTTCCACTCAAATCCAACCTTCCCAAGTTCTTCTTCACTTAACAATTTTTCCCGATAGTATTCATACTGCTTCCGGCGTAGTGTAAGCTCGCTGGTGAGCTCGCTGGTAAGTGCTGTCAATGCGTCCAAAATTCGAACGATTTCGGTTTGGACGGAGAGTGAGGGGATGGGGATTAACATTTCTAAAACATGATACATGCTAGGATGTTTAATTCCTGAACCTCTATAGAACGAAGAAATTACGTCTAATTTACTTAATAAAAAATAGTATAAGAATTTATTATCCAAAATTTTAGTATTATTTGATGTTGCAATTCTATTATCCGCTGTAACGAATTTACCTTTATAATATTGAACTATTGGATTACCTCCCCAAGGGATTGCAATAATTTCTCCTTCAGAAATATTGTTTTGTACTAGCTCTTCGGTAGTCCAAATATCAGATTCATTTGTTGTTAATAGTTTTACATTACCTCCATCTACAATTAAAGGTTTTAACTCACTTGCTAAGTAGTAGTGATATTTAATAACTTTAGGTTGTTTTTCTTTTTCTACAGCATTAAATCTTTTATCCCAAGTTGTAATTGACCATAAAGGCTTCCACTCAACCTCAGCCCCATCCAATAATTTTTCTAAAAAAGTGCGGTTGTTTTTCATGGTGTTTTACCCCTCAATTTCCGCCACAATCTTGTCAATTTCTGCACGCAAGCGGTCAATATTGGCTACAGTTTTACGAATTTGAGCATTGAGTTCATCAATATTAATCACTTCGCGGGTGTCTTTTTGTTCTACATAAGAACTTACCGCAAGGTTATAGTTGTTGTTAACGATTTCTTCAAAGGAGACTGATTTGGCCAAATGTGGTACATCCTCTTTATCGGCAAACAGTTTGAGAATTTGCTCAATATGTTCCTCTTCCAAAATATTGTTATTGGTGGCTGATTTAAATAAACCGCTGGCATCGATAAATTGGGTTTGGGTATTGGATTTATGTTTGGAAAGCACCAAAATATTCACCGCAATACTGGTGCCGAAAAAGAGATTGGGCGCTAAGGCAATTACCGTTTCCACATAGTTATTATCCACCAAATATTGACGAATTTTTTGTTCCGCACCGCCGCGATAAAAAATGCCGGGGAAGGACACAATCGCCGCGCGCCCTTTTGCTGAAAGATAACTTAACGCATGCAAAATAAAGGCAAAGTCCGCTTTGGATTTTGGCGCAAGCACACCGGCTGGGGCAAAACGTTCATCGTTAATTAACGTTGGATCGTCTGAGCCAATCCATTTCACGGAGTAAGGCGGGTTAGAAACGATAGCATCGAAGGGTTTATCATCACCAAATTGCGGGTTCATTAAAGTGTTGCCAAGGGCGATATCAAACTTGTCGTAGTTGATGTTATGCAAAAACATATTCATACGAGCAAGGTTGTAAGTGGTGTGATTAATTTCCTGCCCGAAGAATCCTTCTTCAATGATATGTTCATCAAATGGTTTTTTGGCTTGCAATAATAAAGAACCGGAGCCGGCCGCGGGGTCATAAATTTTATTGACCTTGTCTTGTCCATATAAAGCCAGTCGAGCAATCAGCTTGGAAACACATTGTGGCGTAAAGAACTCGCCACCTGATTTACCGGCATTAGCAGCATAGTTGGAAATTAAAAATTCGTAAGCATCACCGAATAAATCAATATGATTATCTTCAAAGTCACCAAAATCTAACTCGGCAACGCCTTTTAATACGGCAGCTAGGCGGCTGTTTTTATCGGCAACGGTATTACCTAAGCGGTTGCTGGTGGTATCAAAATCGGCAAATAAGCCTTTGATATCCTGTTCGGAAGGGTAGCCAGTAGCGGAGTTTTCGATAGCTGTAAAAATGTTTTTTAGGTCTGTATTTAAATTCGGATTAGTGTTGGCTGTTGCCACGACATTTTTAAATAATTGGCTGGGGTAAATAAAATAGCCTTTACTTTTTACCGCTTCTTCCTTAATCGCTGGTGTGATGATGTTGTCAGCTAAACCAGCGTAATTGATACTTTCATCTCCATTTTTCATGTAATTGATAAAATTCTCACTGATAAAGCGATAGAAAAGTGTACCTAAAACATATTGTTTAAAATCCCAACCATCGACAGAACCGCGTACATCATTAGCGATTTGCCAAATACGGCGTTGAAGTTCGGCGCGTTGTTGAATTGCAGCAGCCATAAAATCCTCAGAATATTTTGTGTCATTATTAAGATATAAATGCTCCAAATTATACAAGAAATAAATAATAACTAAATGAATTTCTATGGAAATTCCTCTACAATAAGAACACACTAATGTTTCTAAAAAAAATAAAAAATGAGCCGAAAATCAACCGCACTTAATGCCATTTCGTTACCCTTAAATCAAGTCAATTTAATTGAAGCCTCTGCAGGTACAGGGAAAACCTATACTATTGGTTCTATCTATCTTCGTTTACTTTTACAGGCTGGTGAGAATTGTTTTTCTCGTCCGTTGAATGTGGAAGAGATTTTGGTCGTAACTTTTACTGAAATGGCGACGGAAGATTTAAAACGCAAAATTCGGGAACGTTTAACGGCGGCGATTTTGGTTTTTTCTGAATATTATGAGACAAAAGATAAGGCGATTTTTACTGGGGAACATCAATTTTTAGCGGAATTGTTGCCTTATTTAGAGGATATTCCGACCGCACTTCGTCGCTTAAAGCTGGCCGAACAAAATTTAGATTTAGCCTCTATTTATACCATTCACGGTTTTTGTCGCCGAATGCTGATGCAACATGCCTTTAATTCAGGTGTGCATTTCAATTTAAAACTTCTCAAAGATCAGTCTGATTTACTCAAACAATTTGCAAATGAATTTTGGCGGGAGCATTTTTATGATTTGCCTTTCCATTTGGCTGCATTTATCTCAAAAGAATTAAAGTCGCCAGAAGAGGTATTGAATGATTTAGGCTCAAATATTGGAAATGATTTTTCTGTGCAACTTGATGAACCAGAACTGTTAGAACTGCCATTAAAAGAATTTTTGCAAAAAAATATCGCTAGAAATGCGGAAATTATTGAAAAGATTAAAGACGCTTGGTTAGAAAGTGCGGTTGAAATTCGCGATCTTTTTGACGAAGAAGTCGTCAAAAAAGAGAAATCTTGTTTAAATGGAAAAACACATCCAAGTAAAACAATTTTATCACTTGTAGATGAAGTCACCTCATGGGCAAAAAATAGAGCAGATATCACCTTAAACGAAACATTAGTAAAAAAATTTACACAATCGGCTTTGGATAACGCTGTCAACGCAGCTTTCAAGAAAAAAGGGGTGAGAATAACACATCCAACTTTTGAAGAGATTGAAGCTTTAATTGAGCAACTTCAACCGAGTAATTTATTTAAAAAAATCATTCTTTATCACTATCGTCAAGGTATTCAAAAGAAACTTCTTGAATACAAAGCGAATCATCCTGAAAAATCCTTTGATGATTTATTACGCTTATTGAAAGAAGCATTACATGGTGAGGGCGGAGAACAGTTAGCGGAATTAATTCGTTTTCAATATCCTTTTGCCATGATTGACGAGTTCCAAGATACGGATGCGTTGCAGTATCAAATTTTCTCGAAAATTTATCACAATAAAAACGTGTCTGGTAATGTTGGATTTATGATGATCGGGGACCCAAAACAGGCGATTTATCGCTTCCGTGGTGCCGATATTTTCACTTATTTAAAAGCAGCAGACGAAGCGAACGAGCGTTTTAACTTAGGCACAAATTACCGTTCCTCTCAACCTTTAGTGGACGGGGTAAATCGATTATTTGATTTTGAAAATGCGCCTTTTATTTATGAAAAAATAGAATTCCTAAACGTGGGCGCTGCCAAGAAGAATCTTGTTTTTCAGTTGAATAATCAACCTGAACCCGCCTTCCGTTTTTACATTAATGATAAAGACAAATCTACCCAGCAAGATTATGCAAAAGCTTGCGCGACATCGATTCAGCAATGGTTAAAAAGTGCGGCTGAAAATCCGGTTGTTTTTCCAAATGAAAGCAAAGCGGAAAATCAAACATTGCGAGCAGAAAATATTGCTGTTTTGGTGCGTGGTTATACCGAAGCCGATCTCGTGAAAAAAGAATTGCAAGCACTTGGTATTGCTTCCGTGTACCTTTCGGATAGAGGAAATGTCTTTGAGAGTAACACAGCAAAAGAACTGGCCTTGATTTTGCAGGCGTGTTTGAGTGTGACGGAACGCCCAATTTTAAATGCAATTGCGACCGCACTTTTCGGCTTAAATGCAGCTGAAATTCACCAAATTCACCAGGATGAAATTCAGTGGCAACGTTGGGCTGAAAAATTCGCAGAATATCAACAAATTTGGCAACGCCAAGGCGTATTGCCGATGTTGCACCATTTACTTTTAGCTGAAAATATCACAGAAAAACTCTTATCTCGGCCTGATGGTGAACGAAAACTGACAGATTTATTACATTTCGCCGAAATTTTACAACAAGCAGCGGCATTAAATGAAAGTGAAGCGGCATTATTGCGCTGGTTTGAAAAGCAAATTCAAGATGAAGGTCGTCAAGAAGCACAAATCCGTTTAGAAAGCGAACGTCAATTAGTGAAGATTGTGACTATCCATAAATCCAAAGGGTTGGAATATGATTTGGTTTGGTTGCCATTTTTAGGTAATGCGGCGAAAAATCCAGCTAAGAATAAACTGTTTAATTTATATTACGACAGTGATGAAGAGAAAACCTTGTGGGACATGCAAGATCAACACTTGGATGAATTAACAGAAGAAGTGTTTGCGGAAGAATTGCGTTTGCTTTATGTGGCATTAACCCGAGCAAAATACCAAATGGCCTTTGTGTTACCGAAAGCCTTTGATAAAAAATGGAATGCTTTATTGTATGTTTTAACGCAAGGTGAAATTGGTCGAAAACTCGATTTGCCAAATAATTGGGACACACAGCCATTATTGGAAAAGTTTAAGCAGCTTTTACCAAATGATGTATCGATTGAATCAACCGATGTATTACAAGCCAGTGAACCACTAACCTTAAATGTTTCTCAAGAAAATTTAAGTGCGGAAATTTTCCAAGGTGAAATTGAACAAGATTGGCGAGTGACTAGCTTTAGTGGCATTGAACAAACACATCAACGCAAAGCTTATTTGAATGAAAGTGCGGTGAAAAAATCGCTCATTTTTGATGATGCGAAAGATTATGATGCGTCAATTTCAATAGAAAATATCACTGAAAATCTGACCGCACTTGCTCATGATAACGATGAAATGGTTCTAGATTTTCCACGGGGAACACAAATCGGTACGCTATTGCATCGTTATTTTGAAAAGGTGCCTTTTGCTCAACTGGCTGAGAAAGAAAACATTGAAAAATTATGTCAGGATTTGAATCTTGCGGAAGAGCAATTTGTAGCAGTTCAACAGTGGTTTGAACAAATACTCAGCACGCCAATTTTGCCAAAGGATGATCTCACCCTTGCTCAGATTAACGAAAAACAATGCTTAAAAGAGTTGGCATTTTATCTCAATATCACAAGCCATTTTGATGTCGCAGGTTTTAATCGAGCGTTAGCAACCTTGCATCATTTGCCATCAGAACAGTTACAGTTTGATGATATTCAAGGCATGGTGCGAGGCTCGATGGACTTAGTTTTCAGTCATCAAGATAAATATTATTTGCTTGATTACAAATCGAATTTCTTGGGCGAAACATTAAAGGATTACGATCAAACTGCATTGAAAAAAGCCATGTTAGAACATCATTATGATTGGCAATATTTGTTGTATGTGGTGGCATTACACCGTTATTTAAAAACACGTTTGCCTCACTACGATTACAACCGAGATTTTGGTGGTGTGGTCTATGCATTTTTACGAGGAATGAATGGTTCGCCACAATCGGGCATCTTTTTTGATAAACCAGATTGGCAATTAATCCAACAATTAGAGGAATTATTTTAATGTTAAGCCTATTAAAATCCTTGCAAGAACAAGGTGTGATTACTCAAGGCGATTATTATTTTGCTCAATTAATTGCGGATAAACAAAAAGATAAAGGCTATATCGAACCCGTCCAAAATTTAGCGATTTTATTAGCCGCACTTTGCAACTGGAGCTATACGCAAGGCAATACTTGTTGTGTGTTAGATCGTTTCTTAGAACGTAATTTATTTGGTTTGGCTTATCGTCATACTGAAACGGATTTTTTGTCGCTTATCAATGAAAAGATTGGTTCACTTCCTGTATCAAAATGGCAATCAGCCTTAGCGGGGCATATTGCTTTTACACAAGATCCTGAAAATCAGATTGCGCCTCTTGCGTTTCAATTTGGCGCGATTTATTTCTATCGAGCTTGGCAAGATGAATTCCGTGTTGCGCAATATATTAAAAACGCATTGAAAAATGACCGCACTTTATCGGTAGAACCGCAACAAATTCGAACCTTATTAGATCGTTATTTTCCTCAACAACAAGCACAAGTTGATTGGCAAAAAGTAGCCGTCGCAACGGCAGTAAAAAGCCCATTTTCTGTGATTACAGGTGGCCCTGGAACAGGGAAAACCACGACAGTCACTCGATTGTTATGTGTATTACAGGAATTGTTTGGTGGCAAGCTTCATATTAAATTGGTTGCGCCAACAGGAAAAGCCGCGGCTCGTTTAACGGAATCTATCGAAAACGCTTTGACACAAATGCCAATTTCAGATGAGTTACGTGCATCCATTCCTAAAACTGCAGAAACGTTGCATCGTTTACTAGGCGTTCGACCTTTTACCGATAGCGTAAAATATCATGCACATAATCCACTGCAAATTGATGTATTAGTGGTGGATGAAACCTCTATGATTGATTTGCCTATGATGGCGAAACTTGTGCAAGCGTTGAAGCCCGAAACACGTTTGATTTTATTGGGAGACCAGGCTCAATTAGCTTCAGTAGAAGCGGGGGCAGTATTAGGTGAAATTGCACAATTTTTAACGCAAGATTATAGTCCTGCTCAAGCTGATTATATTCATACAACAACAGGCTATACTGTTCCAACTTCGGATGAACATAGTCCGCTGCGTGATGCCATTTGCCATTTAACCTTTAGTCGCCGTTTCCGAGATGATTCGGGCATTAAACAACTTGCTGAGCAAATTCAACAAGGAAAAGGCGAGGGCAGTGTGGCAACCTTTGTGGAATATCCACAAGAGTTGCATTTTCATCATTTTGATGAAGAGCAAGACGTTAAAGAATCTGTTCGACAAGTGGTAAAAAGTGCGGTTGAAAATTACCGTGTTTATTTAACGCAACTACAAACTTATTTTGCTCAGAAGAAAGATCTCAATGCAAAATTTATAGATGAAAAGGGCAATGAGAAAACTTATGCGGAAGCAATTTTAGACCGTTTTAATTCGGTGAGATTTTTGACCGCACTTCGCGCTTCGGCATTAGGTGTGGAAGAGTTAAATCGAGAAATTGCTTTAGCATTGCGTGCAGAAAAACTACTTTGGTTCCGCCAAGAGGATGATTGGTATATCGGTAAGCCAATTATGATTACCGAAAACGATCATAACGTGAAACTGTATAACGGTGATATTGGCTTGTGTTTAGCTAAAGGTAAAGTGTGGTTCGGCAATCGAGAAGTTTCTACCAGTCGTATTCCCGCTCACGAGCCTGTGTTTATGATGACGATTCATAAATCTCAAGGTTCGGAATTTGATCATACCGTTATGGTGTTACCAACAGAACCCAATCCAGTGCTTTCACGAGAGCTGGTATTTACCGGTGTTACCCGTGCGAAAAATCAGCTTTCAGTTTTTGCCAATGAAAAAATCTGGCAAAGTGCGGTCAGAAATACGGTAAAAAGACAAAGTGGATTAGGAAAGTTATTACAGGAAGAAGAGGAGTAAAAAATGAAATTATATGTTTACGATCATTGCCCGTTTTGTGTGCGAGCCCGCATGATTTTCGGTTTAAAAAATTTGCCGGTAGAACTTGTGGTGCTGGCAAATGATGATGAAGCAACACCAATTGGTTTAGTGGGCAAAAAAGTAGTACCAATTCTCGTCAAAGAAGATGGTACCGCGATGCCGGAAAGTTTGGATATCGTGCATTATGTAGATGAACATTTTGGTGAAAAAATCTTATCTGCACACGTTCGTCCTGAAATTGAAGCATGGTTAAAAGAAGTCGGCAGTTATTATGGTCATCTTACGACTGCACGCTTTACGCAAATTGGTTTAGCAGAATTTGAAACCCAAAGTGCGGTTGATTTTTTTACTAAAAAGAAAACAGAATTTATCGGTGATTTTGCTGAAAATATTGCGAAGACTGAAATCTATCTCACTCGCTTAAAAGGCGATTTAGAGAAATTAGCTGTATCAATTCAATCTGAAAATGCATTAAACGGCCAACTTTCTCTTGAAGATATTATCGTTTTCCCTGTATTACGAAATCTAACTTGTGTGAAAGGCATCGAATTTCCACCAGCAGTTTTAGCTTATATCACGAATATGGCTAAGTTAAGCAATGTGCCGCTATATTTTGATAAAGCCATTTAATCACTGCTGATTCATAGGCATTGGAAATACTGAAGTTTTGACTTGGATCATAGGTGAGGTCATTTTTTCAGTATTTTTTATTCATCGATCTATAATCTCTACGTTTACTTTAATAAGAGCGTAGAGATATGGATCAGGAATACCAACGAGCGGTTACCCGCATTTGTGTGGAAACCGCTTTGTTATTGTTACAGCATGGCGCAGAAAGTGCTGTTGTCGTACAAATGGCACAGCGATTAGGTGTAGCTTTAGGCATTGAAAGCGTGGAGTGTGCTTTAACAGCAAATGCCGTCTTATTGACCACACTTTCTAAACAACATTGCATTACCACAGTGCGTAAGAATGTCGATAAAGGCATTAATATGCAAATCGTTACGGATGTTCAGCACATTGTGGTTGCCGTAGAGCATCATTTGTATGATTTGTCTATGGCACAAAAGAAATTGGATAAGTTAAAACCACTAAAATATAACCGTTATTTGGTGATGTTTATGATTGGTTTATCTTGTGCCTCTTTTGCTCACCTTTCTGGCGGAGATATGACAATTTGTGCGATCACCTTTATTGCTTCTGCCATTGCCATGTTTGTTCGACAAGAAATTTCTAAACGTCATTACAATCCACTCATCGTTTTTGCCATTACCGCTTTTGTCGCCTCACTGATTTCCGGTGTCAGTTTGAAATATAGTTTAGGAAATGATCCTCATATCGCATTAGCTTCTAGCGTTTTATTACTCGTTCCAGGATTCCCATTAATTAATTCACTTGCGGATATTTTAAAAGGGTATGTAAATATGGGAATAGGACGCTGGACCATCGCTACTGTTCTCACTTTTGGTGCTTGTTTAGGTATTGTCTTTGCGTTAAATCTTTTAAATATTGTTTCTTGGGTGGGGTAATAAGATGTTTTTACTGAATTTACTCGATGATATGCTTTTTGCTGCCATCCCCGCAGTAGGATTTGCTTTAGTATTTAATGTCCCGCCTAAAGCCTTAAAGTATTGTGCGATTTTAGGTGCACTTGGACATGTCACACGAACTTTATTACTACACTTTGGTGTCCCAATTGTTTTTGCCACTTTTTTCGCCACTTGTGTGATTGGTTTTATTGGGGTGCATTTATCTCATCGTTATTTAGCCCATCCGAAAGTCTTTACTGTTGCGGCAATTATTCCAATGATTCCAGGTGTTTATGCTTATAAAGCGATGATTGCTATCGTACAAATTCACCATTATGGCTTTTCTGATAAATTATTTGAGCAAATGATCAGCTCTTTTATCAATACCAGCTTTATTTTGGGCGCTCTTGTTTTGGGCTTAGCCTTACCAGGACTATTGTTCTATCGACAAAAACCGGTCGTATAGAAAATAAAAAAGCCGACATCAGTCGGCTTTCGTATTTAATCAATATTTAATTAAGCATGGCAAGTTTGGCAAGCAGCTTGGAACATCCAAACAAGTTTTTCTTGTTCTTTGATGTAGTCGCTCATTTGAGAAGCCGTACCTTCATCATCAGACTCACCCGCTAATTCAAGAATTTCACGTTGTTGTTCAAGTAATACTTTTAATCCTTCTAATGTGCCTTTTAAGCAAGATTGCGCATCACTTACCCCTAACTCTTCTTTAATACGTGAGTGTTGGAAGTATTGTGAATAACCGTTATGCGGTGTGTAACCTAAAGTTAAGATACGTTCTGCGACCTCATCAACTTTTTCTACTAAATCTGTGTAGATTTCTTCAAATTTTGCGTGTAATTCAAAAAAGTTTACGCCTTTAATGTTCCAGTGGTAACCACGCACATTAGTATAGAAGACTTGATAGGTTGCTAATAATTCGTTTAATTTTGCTGCTAATTTTTCAGATGCTTTTTTATCTAAACCGATTGATGTTTTTGACATAGTATTTTCCTCTTTATTGTTGATTAAAATGTTGTTCCCTTGCTTGGGAAGTGCGGTCATTATAAGCATCGTTTTTTCTGATGGCTATTTCATATTATCTAGCGATTCAATAGTTAAAATCTATTTATAATAAGTTATACATAGTTAAAAGCTTTTGTTTCAAGTTGCAAAAAACTCTGTGAAGTAGATCACACATTCAATATTTCCCCTTTGACAGAATGAATCGAAGATGATTATGATTGATACAAATCATTTTATTCTAAGATTTGATTGCTTTACTTCATTTTCGAATGAAATGTTTGGCTAGGTTTAAAAACCAAAATGTGATTTTATTACTCATCAGGAGTTTAGTATGACAAAGCATTTTTCCTTTGAAACAAATGAATCTCGTCGTCATTTTATGAAGCTGATGGCTGGCGTGGGGGCAGGTCTTGCATTTAGTGGCACACTAGGCACATTTGCACCAAAAGCCTTTGCTGCAGACATCAAAGGTAAAACCATTGAAGCGGGGATTGCTTATCCACTTTCTACCGGTTTTGACCCAATGACATCAAGTGGTGCTTCACCTTATGCAGCAAACTTACATATTTTTGAAGGTTTGGTGGATTTGCATCCTGCAACTCGTGAACCTTATCTTGCTTTAGCTGGAAAAGAGCCAGAACAAGTTGATGAAAAAACATGGCGTATAACCTTACGTGAAGGCGCAACCTTCCATGACGGATCTCCAGTCACCACTGAAGACGTTGTATATTCTTTCAATCGTATTATGGATCCAGCCAATAAATCACTATTTGTGATGTTTATTGATTTCGTTGAAAGTGTGAAAGCGGTAGATGATAAAGTGGTGGAATTCAAACTGAAATATCCATTTGCTTTATTCTCTAACCGCTTAACTTGTGTGAAAATTGTACCGAAACATGTGATCGATAAAGTGGGACAATCTGCCTTTGATGCACACCCAGTTGGTTCGGGTCCATTCAAATTTGTTTCCGCGGTGAAAGATGACAAAATCGTCTTTGAAGCTTATGAACCTTACAATGGTAAATATCCAGCACAAGTTGAAAAAATGTCTTGGTTATTACTTTCTGATGCAGCCGCTCGTGTAACTGCACAAGAGTCTAAACGTACTCAAGCAATGGAAAGTGTGCCTTATTTAGACATTAGTCGCTTGAAAAACAAAAAACAACAAGTGCAATCTGTTCAATCTTTCGGCTTGCTATTCTTAATGTTTAACTGTGAAAAAGCGCCGTTTAACAATCCAAAAGTACGTCAAGCGTTACACTATGGTTTAAACACTGAAAAACTTGTTGATATTGTATTTGATGGTAATGCGGAAGCTGCAACATCATACTTACAAACCACTCACCCAGATTATATTAAGGCATCAACTCAATACCCTTATGATCCGGAAAAAGCAGCAGCATTATTAAAAGAAGCAGGTGTGACTGAGCTTAAATTTGAATTGCTCGCAACCGACCACGACTGGGTGAAAGAGTCAGCACCGTTAATTTTAGAGTCTTGGAACAAGATTCCAGGTGTGAAAGTGACTTTACAACATTTACAATCGGGTGCGTTATATAGCAACAACGTGGATCCAGGTGTGTATGAAGTGGCAATCGCGCCGGGTGACCCATCCGTGTTTGGTAACGACTTAGACTTGCTTTTAAGCTGGTGGTATCGTGGTGATGTATGGCCGAAACGTCGTTTCCGCTGGAGCAACACCCCTGAATTTGCGAAAGTGACAGAATTGCTCAATGCAGCTGTGAGAGCAAAAGATCACGCTGAAGCGAAAAAATCATGGGAAGAAGCGATTAACATTATTGCGGCTGAAGTACCGCTTTATCCGATTGTTCATCGTAAACTGCCTTCAGCATGGGATGATAGCAGCCTTGAAGGCTATCAACCATTGGCGACAACCGGTTTATCTTTCCTCGGTGTGGGCCGTAAATAAAAACACTTTTTAATGTTTAGGCTGTTGAGTAATCAACAGCCTTTTTCTTTCCTTTTTATCTCAAAGTGCGGTCATTTTTTCCTCTGTTTTTTAATCATTTTTTCTCTCTCTTTTATTTCAAAAAAATCTTTGTGAAGCCGATCACAGATTTGAACTTTGCCCGAGGTACTTGGATTGACAGGGGATAGAGCGAACATTATGATTTGTATAAGTCATTTTGTTTTTTAATTTGATTATTTCACTTCATTTTTAATTTAATGAATTTCTCAAAATAGAATAGGAGAGGTCAGATGGAAATGATACTTCGATTATTGTTACGCCGATTGATGGCTTTGCCGGTCATGATACTTGGTGTAACCGCGCTCGTCTTTGTTGTGCTTCAATTCACGCCGGGTGATCCTGCTACGGTGGCATTGGGCGAAAGTGCTAGTGAAGCGGCAAAACAACTTTACCGCGAATCACATGGCTTAAATGATCCACTCTTTGTTCAATATTTTCGCTTCTTAGGTAATTTACTTGTATTGGATTTTGGTGTAACGATGCCACCAGAATTACCGATTAGTAGCATGTTAGCGAAATCTTTCCCAATCACATTACAACTTACCTTAATTGGTGTGGTGTTCGCGGCAGTAGTTTCTTTCTCATTAGGTGTACTAGCCGCACTTTATCGTGATAGTTGGGTAGACCAAGTGATTCGTTTAATCTCTGTTGCAGCGGTTGCGACCCCCTCATTCTGGTTAGGTATCTTACTTATTCAATGGTTCTCTTTGGAATTAGATTGGTTGCCTTCTGGTGGTTTTGTGCCATTCAGCGAAAGCCCAATGGGGTATATCAATTCCATGATTTTGCCATCTCTTGCGCTTGCGGTGCCTGTATGTGCGTCATTAATTCGTGTGGTACGTACAACCATGGTAGAAGAAATGGATAAAGATTATGTGAGAACGGCGATTGGTAATGGTGTGCCTTATGCAACCGTTATTCGCCACAACGTATTACGCAATGCCTTAATTACACCTGTGACTGTATTAGGCTTACGTGTAGGTTACTTACTTGGTGGTGCGGTAGTTATCGAACAAATCTTTGACTTACCTGGCATGGGTAAATTGATTTTTAACGGCATCGTCAACCATGACTTACACTTAGTACAAGGTGTGGTTCTAACAATCGCCTTTACCTTCGTTTTAGTGAATATTATCGTTGATATTCTCTATGTGTTGATTAACCCTAAAATTCGGAGTCTATAATGTTTCGTCAAGGTTTAGCAGATCGATTAGCTGCGAGCGGTGCGAGATTCCGAGCACTTTCCACCGCATCAAAAATTTCATTATTATTCTTAGTTTTCGTTGCTTTAGTGGCGGTGTTTGCCCCTTGGGTCGCAACACATGATCCATTAGAAGTAATTGCGCGTATGCGTGCTCCAAGCGCAGAATATTGGTTTGGGACTGATCGACTTGGTCGTGATATTTTCTCTCGTATTGTTTACGGCGCCCAAACGTCCTTATTTATCGGTTTAGGTGCGGTAGCTTGTGCCATTCTTTTTGGTAGTATTTTAGGTGCAACGGCAGCGACATCCGATAAATGGGGCAATGAAATCATCATGCGCTTAATGGATATTTTAATGGCTTTCCCAGGCATCGCATTAGCGGCTGTGTTATTAGCAACCTTTGGTAACTCTGTACCAGTCATTATCATCACCATAGCCGTGGTTTATACCCCGCAACTTGCTCGAGTGGTTCGTGCGAACGTGGTATCACAATGGGATGAAGACTATGTACGTGCTGAACGCGTGATTGGTGGTAGCCGTACTTATATTCTTCTCAAACACGTTGTACGCAATACAGCAGCACCGGTTTTAGTCTTCGCAACTGTAATGGTGGCGGATGCCATTGTATTCGAAGCCTCGCTTTCTTTCTTAGGCGCAGGTGTACAACCACCACATCCTTCATGGGGTAACATCCTTTCTGAAGGTCGTAATATCGTATTAAATGGTGCATGGTGGGCGACAACCTTTGCGGGTGTGATGATTCTTTTAACCGTATTAGCCTTAAATATCTTAGCGGAAGGTCTTACTGATGCATTGGTTAACCCGCGCTTAAAAGGCGGTAAAAAACCAGAAGGTAAATCAGATGAACGTCTTTCAACTGACGTACAAGAAGCACTTTCTGAAGGCCTTGCATTAAAACGTTACTTACTCAAATTACATGAAAAAGAAATCACGCGTACAAATCGTATGCAATTAGATCCTAATGCAAAACCGATTTTACAAGTGAAAAACTTATCTATTCGTTTCCCGAATCGTTATGGTGAAATTCCATTGGTTGATAACATCAGCTTCACCGTAAATGAAGGTGAAACTATGGGATTAGTAGGTGAGTCTGGTTGTGGTAAATCCATTACAGCATTCTCTATCATGGGCTTATTACCAAAAACAGCAAAAATCACTGGGGAAGTGCTTTTCACCGACCGTAGCGGTAAACAACACAGCTTGCTCAATTCTCACAATTTAAGTGAATTGCGTGGTTCTGAAATTGCGATGATTTACCAAGACTCTTTAAGTGCATTAAACCCATCAATGCGTATCAAAGATCAAATGGCACAGCTCATTAAACGTGGCAGCCACCATACCGCAGAAAAATTGTTGGAATGGGTACACCTTGATCCTGAAAAAGTATTGAATCGTTATCCGCATGAGCTTTCTGGTGGTCAACGTCAACGTGTGGTGATTGCAATGGCATTAACTCGTGAGCCGAAATTATTAATCGCCGATGAACCAACAACCGCATTAGACGTAACTGTTCAAGCAGAAGTAGTGAAATTATTGAATGAATTACGTGAAAAACTGGGGTTTGCGATGGTGTTTGTCAGCCACGATTTAGCCTTGGTTGCTCAATTAGCTCACCACATTACGGTAATGTATGCAGGACAAGTGGTTGAAATGGCACCAACATCCTTATTGCTTGCTAATCCAACTCATGAATATACACGTGGCTTATTGGGTTCTGTACTTTCAACCGAAGTACGTGCGAAACGTTTATATCAAATTCCGGGCAGCGTACCATCACCTTACGATTTTGCTGTGGGTGACCGTTTTGCAAGTCGTTCATTACGACCAGATGCAAATCCAGAACAAAAATTGGTATTAACCGCTGTGGAGGGCGAGCCGTCTCACTTGTGGGCTTCTCATCTAGCTAAGCCTGTAACGGAAGCGAAAGGAGCATAATATGAGCAGTAGTATTAAAGTCATTAAAGAACAAAACATCATCGATTTAGAAAATATCGTGGTGCAATTTCCTTCTCGCGACGGTTCATTGTTTGGACGTAAAAAATTCACTGCGGTGAACAATGTGAGTCTTGGTATTAAAGCGGGGGAAACCATTGGTTTAGTAGGCGAGTCTGGCTGCGGGAAATCTACCTTAGCCAACGTGATCATTGGGCTGCTTAAACCGACATCTGGTTTAGTGAAATTCAACGGTTTACAAATGCAATATGGTAGCTCAGAAGCGAGAAAACAATTCGGTCGCCAAGTGTCGGTCATTTTCCAAGACCCTGCAACGGCACTGAATCCTCGTATGAAAGTGTTGGATATTTTGCGTGACCCAATGGATATTCACAATGTGTTACAACCACACGAACGGGAAAAACGTGTGTATGACTTGCTTTCTCGTGTAGGTTTACCTCGTTCTGCGGCACAAGTTGAGCCAACTCGTTTATCTGGTGGGCAAAAACAACGTGTGGCGATTGCACGTGCTTTAGCGCTGAACCCAAAACTGATTGTTGCGGATGAGCCGACTTCTGCATTAGACGTATCCGTTCGTGCTCAAGTGTTAAACTTATTGGCGGATTTGAAAAAAGAACTCAATCTTGCCATGGTGTTTATCTCTCATGATATCCAAACAGTACGTCAAGTATCTGATCGCATTGTCGTGATGTATGGCGGTCAAATTTTGGAAACGGGTAGCACTGAAGATATTTTCAACCACCCAACAGTGGATTACACAAGAAAATTACTCGGTGTTGCACCATCATTGTTATAAAACGAGTAAATAAAATATCTTAATTTATGACCGCACTTTAAAAGTGCGGTTATTTTTTATGATTTTTCTTGCATAGACTTGAAAACTTAGATAAAAGATTACTTATCTTTACAGATAAATTGTAATTGTGGAGCCATTATGCAAACTAAATTTAATTTATATCCTAAAGAACAATTACCTGAAAACTTTAAGTTTCCTCAGTCTTATATTGATTTATCAAGTAATATGGAAAAGATAAATGAATTGGAATATTTTCCTTGGTGGTTTGAAGATCCTGATTATGAGAATTCAGAGATAGAGGACAGTGTTTATCTTTATAGTAAAGCAATAGAAAAACTGACAGGTGTAGCTGATTTAATATCATTCGCTAGAGATGGTGATTGGGCAGCTTGTTTCAAATTGACGGATTACTCTGGAAATCCGAGAGTTTATGTTCATGATCTTGGTAATAAAGACAACAAATATGAATGTAAGGATTTTGATGAGTGGTTAGCGGAAGAAATCAAAAGTGCAAAAGAGTATTAAAATGGACTATTTAAATTTAAGTAAAGAGGTTTCCTATGCGCTTCGTCATGCCCCATGGGAATATGAACTAGAATTGGATTCTGAAGGTTGGGTTTCTGTCGAACAATTAATTTCATCATTTAGAAATAATGATGAAAAATGGAATACGTTAACCGAAGACGATTTAGTTAAAATGATCGACTTATCGGAAAAGAAAAGGCATGAGATTAAAAATGGAAAAATAAGAGCTTTCTACGGGCATTCAATTCCAATGAAAATTTCTAAAGAAATTGGTTATCCACCAAAGTATTTATACCATGGGACAAGTATAAATTATTTAGATGATATTAAATTAAATGGATTGAAGCCGATGTCTCGTCAATATGTACATTTATCTGAGGATGTTGAGACCGCAACATTGGTTGGAAATAGAAAAAAAGGGGAGACAATTCTTCTAAAAATTGATACAGAACTAGCACAATCTAAGGGTATCAAATTTTATATTGGCAATGAAAAAGTCTGGTTATCAGATTACATTTCGCCTGAGTTTATAAAAGATAATTAATGATTAAGCATATTTGCATTATGTGATCATTTTTGCGGTGAAGTTTCGCCAAATAGCGTAGAATAGGCATATAAAAATAAGGAGATTTAATATGCAACAAAAAATTCAACAAGCATTAGCCGATTCGCCACTTTCAAATGCAATTCTTTCTGCGTTAGAAGAACAAGAGTGGAAAGGCTTTTTACCGGCTGAAAAAGTGCGGTCAATTTGTGATGAATTTAAGCTTACGCCTGTTCAATTAGGTTTGGCACTTTTGCCAGTAGCAGCTTGTTATAGCCACACGCCCATTTCAGAATTTCATGTTGGAGCAATTGCGATTGGTGAAAGTGGTGATTTTTACTTTGGTGCGAATCAAGAATTTCAGGGTAGTAGCATGGCTCAAACCATCCATGCTGAACAAAGTGCGATTAGCCATGCCTGGTTATGCAATGAACCTCGCATCACGGATATCGTGGTGAATTACACGCCTTGCGGTCACTGCCGTCAATTTATGAATGAGCTTTATCAAGCGCAAGATTTGAAGATTCATTTGCCACACAGCCAAAATAATCCACTTCCTCAATATTTACCCGATAGCTTTGGCCCGAAAGATTTAGGGGTTGATTTGCTTCTATTAAACAAAGAAGAGCAAGGTTTCACATTGACGACGGAAGATGAAGTGGCAAATAAAGCCATTTTAGGGGCAAACCGAGCACATTCACCTTATTCTAAAAGCCCTCATGGTGTAAGCATTTTATTTAAAAATGGGGAAATGATTTATGGTCGATATGCAGAAAATGCAGCATTTAACCCAAGCTTACCCGCTATGCAAACAGCGATTAATTTTGCTTACTTAAATCAATTAGATGTATCAAAAATTGAGCGAGTGGTATTTGCAGAGAAACCGTTGCGTTTAAGTCACCGCAAGATGGCAGAGCAGTTATTGAATAGCCTTTGCAAGGTTAAAATGGAATATATTAGCCTGTAAAGTGCGGTCAAAAATGAATTAGTTTTTTAACTAAAAGAAAAGGCGAACAGAGATAATCTCTCATGTTCGCCTTTCTTTTTACTGATTTTATGCTAATTCAGCACGTAATTTTTTCGTGACATCAACCATCACTTTTAACGCGGCAATTGTTTCAGGCCAACCGCGCGTTTTTAATCCACAGTCTGGGTTTACCCATAAACGTTCTTTCGGCACAACTTGTAATGCTTTGCGAAGAAGATGTTCAATTTCTTCTGGTGCAGGCACGCGTGGACTATGAATGTCATATACACCTGGTCCAATATCATTCGGGTATTTGAAATCACCAAATGCGGTGAGTAATTCCATGTCAGAACGCGAGGTCTCGATAGTAATGACATCGGCATCTAAGGCTGCAATAGCGGGTAGAATGTCGTTAAATTCAGAATAACACATGTGCGTATGAATTTGGGTATCATCTTGGCAACCCATTGAACTTAAACGGAAGGCTTCGCCTGCCCATTTCAAATAAGCATCCCAATCTGCACGTTTTAACGGCAAACCTTCACGAATAGCTGGCTCATCAATTTGAATCACTTTGATGCCTGCTTTTTCTAAATCTAATACCTCATCAGAAAGCGCTACCGCAATTTGTTTACAGACCGTTTCACGAGAAATATCGTTACGCACGAAAGACCATTGTAAGATCGTGACCGGACCAGTCAGCATGCCTTTCATCACTTTATTGGTAAGGCTTTGGGCATATTGTGACCAACGTACCGTCATGGGTTCTGGACGAGTGACATCACCGTAAATCACTGGCGGCTTCACGCAACGTGAACCGTAACTTTGTACCCAACCAAATTTGGTGAAGGCAAAACCATCGAGTAGTTCGCCGAAATATTCCACCATGTCGTTACGTTCTGCTTCGCCATGTACCAATACATCTAAGTCTAATTTTTCTTGCTCACGTACAACGAATTCAATTTCTTTTTTCATTGCAGTTTCGTAATCAGCTAAGCTGAGTTCGCCTTTTTTGAAGGCGGCACGCGCATGACGAATGGCTGTCGTTTGTGGGAAAGAACCAATATTCGTCGTTGGCAGAAGTGGTAAATTTAACCACGCATTTTGTAATTTAATGCGTTCCGCAAATGGCGATTTACGTTGATCAGCATTTTTCGGTAGATTTGCTAAACGTTCTGCCACACAAGTGCGGTGAATTTCACGCGAGTTTTTACGTGCATCCGCAGCTGCTTGAGAAGCCGCTAATTCGGCTTGAACCGCTTCACGACCTTGTTCTAGTGCGGTCTTAATAATGCGTAATTCTTGAATTTTTTGTAACGTGAAAGCCAACCATTGATAAAGCTCAGGCTTATTTGCTTGGAGTTGCGTTTCAACTTCTAAATCATAAGGTGTATGGAGGAGAGAGCAGCTTGGGGCAATCCACAAACGATCACCTAATTTCGCTTTTAATGGTTCAACCACATCTAACACTTGATTCAAGTTTGCACGCCAAATATTACGGCCATCAATAATGCCCACAGATAAGATTTTGTCGTAATCCGCAAAGGCAGCAAGTTGTTCCGGCGCACGCACTAAATCGATATGTAAACCTGCAACAGGTAAGGCTTTTAACAAATCAGCATGTTCTGCTACTGAACCAAAATAAGTCGCAAGCAATAATTTCGCTTTCACTTGTTCAGCAAAAGTGGCGTAAACCGCTTGATAAGCAGCAATCCATTCTGCCGGTAAATCTAAGGTGAGAGCCGGTTCATCAATTTGAATGTATTCCACACCTTCTGCAGCTAACGCATTTAAAATTTCAACATAAACCGGCACGAGTTTTGCTAATAAATCAAAGCGATTAAATGCAGCGCCTTTTTCTTTACCTAACCAAAGGAAGGTGAGTGGACCAATGATTGTTGGTTTAACTTGATACCCAAGTGCTTTAGCTTCACGAATTTGTGTCACATAATGTGCGGGATTGGCTTTAAATTGTGTCTCTTTATGGAATTCTGGTACAAGATAATGATAGTTAGTATCAAACCATTTTGTCATTTCAATCGCAAATTGGGTTTTATTACCACGCGCCAACTGGAAATATTGATCAAGCGTTAAGTTTTGGCTATCAAAACCAAAGCGAGCAGGAATCGCACCTGTTGCCACTTGTAAATCTAAAATGTGATCGTAAAGTGTGAAATCAGCTACTGCGACAAAATCAGCATTTGCCTTAGCTTGGTGTTGCCAGTTTAGTTCACGTAATCTTTTTGCAATATCTAATAAATCCGCTTCTGCAATTTCGCCACGCCAGTAACGTTCTTGAGCAAATTTAAGTTCACGCTTTGCGCCTACGCGCGGAAATCCAGCTAAATGAAATGTTGTCATAATGAATCCTTCTATTGATTTTATTGGGTTTAGACGTCTAAACGTCTGTTCATATATAGAATGCAATAGAATTTATAATTAGACAATCTCATAATTTTCAGCTTTTGAATGAATTAAATTAATAAATAAAAAAGACCGCAATTTAAAACTTCTAAAAGTGCGGTCTTTTTTGTATAAGACTTTATGCTGTTATAAGGCGGTGACGAAAGTAATCAACCCAAGTATAACACCAGGCGCATTTGCTAATGAAATAGGCAGATCGCGTTTTTCTTTCAGCAAACCATAAGCCACCCATAAACTACAGTTAATCATGGTGGCAAAAGGTTGTAACCAACCACCTTTTTGACCAGATAAATTTAGACCAATTTGTTGCAAGTAAGACACATACATACAAACTGAAGTAAATGTTGCGACATAGCCTAAAATAGTAATAAAACGTTGGTTTGTCATTTGCTCTCCTAAGTTTAACAGAATAATCCGAAACTAGATTATTAACTAAAAATTGATAATATTTAAAAATTATACAAAACAATTAATTAAAAGTCAATAAATAGCAAGATGTAGCAAAGATTGTTTCATTTTGGTTAAGGATAAAATGCATTTTATTAGGAGGGGAATAAAGAGGTTAGAGAGAAAAAAGACAAAAAAATAACCGCACTTTAAAGCGCGGTTATATAGGATTCTGAACAGTTCAGTTGAGATTATTCAACACCAACCATTACAGAAGTTGCTTTGATAATTGCATATGCTTCTTTACCAACAGCTAAACCTAATTCTTTTACTGCATCGATAGAGATGGTAGAAGAAATAATGTTACCGTTACCGATATCAATGTGTACGATTGCGTTCACAGAACCAGTTTCGATTGATTTTACAGTACCTTTAAGTTGGTTTCTTGCACTAATTTTCATTTAGCATTTCCTTATGTTTAAGTTAAAAAAGAGTGGGTATTATATAGATAAATAGATAAATTGAAAATACTACTTAATAGGTGATAACCCTTTTAAGATTTGCTCAGCATTTTCTTTGCTTAACGCATAACCATAATATTTTTTATAGAAAGCTTGTGTTTTTTCCACCATATTCAAATCTTTAAATTGTTCAGGATGAAAGAGCTGAGCCGCCCAAAGAATTTGTAAGGCTTCTTCTGCACTATAGCGATCCCATGGGAACGTGCCAGTTGGGTTGGCATAAATACGATTATTTTTGACCGCACTTATTGATTGCCATGCTGGGTCAGCTTTGATTTTTTCGATTGCCGCTTGTGCTTTATTGCCGCTGCTGCCGATAATAATGACATCTGGATTCGCTTGAATAATGCTTTCTACGGTGACGGTCACCATATTGGCTTCATCAGGTAACACGCTTTTACCACCGGCTAATTTAATCCATTCACCAATCATCGATTTTCCGCCATCAATCATCAATAAGTCAGAGCCTTTAGTGATATGTAACACCGTAGGGCGTTGTTCATCTTTGAGGCCTTTGAGACGATTTTCCACAAATTGAATATTGTCTTCTAATTCTTTGATATAGCTTTCTGCGATTTCAGGAGCTTTATCACCTAAAACATCAGCGGTAATACGCACGGTTTTCTTCAAACCATCAAAATCTTGGAAGCTCACTCGCACGCCTTTTAAGCCCGCTTGTTCTACTTCAGTTAACATGGATTTTTTTGAGAGCAATACCGCATCTGGCTTATGGCTCAACAATTCTTCCGTTTGAATGGTTTCACCGTTGGTTAATACCGGTACGTTTTTGATATTTGGATATACTTCGCTATACCAAGGATTGGCAGCGATAGATGTGGTCGTGCCGACCAGTTTATTGGCACCGCCTAATAACAAGACGATTTGGTTATTGGCATGCCAAAGATCAGCGACGCGTTGAACGTTGTCGGGTAATTCGATTTTGTTTCCTTCTACATCAGTTACGATTTTTGCTTGCAAAGGTAGAGCAAAACAAGCTGCTAGGGAGAGGGCAATTAGGCCTTTTTTCAGAGAGTGTTTCAACATATGAATGTCCTTATAGTGGGTTTATAAATGGGTAATCGCACAGATTTGTCGTTGCAGAGCAGGTACATCGACCAGGCACAAATCTGTTTGATAAAGTGCTTTCAAGTTGGCTTCGGTAATGATTTCCGGTGCCAAACCTGTTTGTAACTTGCCATGCTCGTTTAAGATGCTTACACGACTGTGGGGCAGTGTGCTGTGTAACAACATGGGATGATCAGGATTGTGTGTTGTCATGATAATAGTAAAGCCTTGTAGTGAGAGCTCTTTTATTAGGCTTAAGGTTTTAAACACATTGCCGTAATCTAATGCCGAAGTGGGTTCATCAAACAAAATCAATTGAGGTTGTTGCACTAAAATACGGGCAAGATTGACTAGTTGTTTTTCACCACCACTCATTTGCATATAAATTCTGTCAGCAAAATGGCTAATGCCGAGTTTCTTTAAGGCTTCATCAACTAATGCAAAATCAGCTTCACTTGGCTTATCAAGCACACCTAGATGCGCAGCACGACCGAGTACCACATAATCACGCACGCGATATTGATAGGTTTGTGGACTATGTTGCGAGACATAAGCAATTTTTTGAGCAATTTGCTTACTATTCATTTCGCTTAATTTGCAATTATCCAGCAAAATCTGACCGCTCTTTGGTTTCAAAAGCCCCGCGATACAGTTTAATAACGTTGATTTACCACGACCATTTGCACCAAGAATAGTCAGCAATTCGCCTTTTTGTAAGGTTAGATCAATACCATTGAGTAGCGAACGTTCAATATTGTGCCAGTAATACAGATTATCAATTTTCAGCATTAGTCCACCACCTTTTGTTTAATCAGAACCCAAGCAAAGAATGGCGCACCGATAAAACCGGTAAGAATGCCGAGCGGAATTTCTTGAATGTATAAATTGCGAGCGAGAGTATCGATAACGAGCAAGAAAATCGCGCCGATAAGTCCAGCTAGCGGTAAACTTTTGACATTGTTATCACCAATGAAAAGACGCGCTAAATGCGGAATCACTAAACCTAGCCAACCAATTGTCCCGCTTAAGCAAACCGATGAAGCCGTCAGCAATGTGGCACAAACCACCATTAAACCTCGTTCTAATCGGATATTGGCTCCGATTAATTTTGCCTCACGATCACCTAATGAAAGCACATTGATACGCCAACGCATTAAAAATAAGCCAAGGGTAGTAAGCAAAATGATAGGAGAAAGGATGAGCAAGTTGTCGTAGTTAGATTTGGTTAGGCTACCTAATTGCCAATACACAATGTCAGCCAACTGGGTTTCGGGATCAGCAAGATATTTCAATAGGCCTAATGTCGCCATCATAAAACCCGAAACAATAATGCCAGAAAGCACTAAAACAATGGTGGAGTCTCGCTGAATTAAACGTGGTAAATTCATGGTGAGCAAGACGGCTATCAAACCACCGACAAAGGCAAAGGCTTGAATGCACAGCATCCCCGAACCAATTAAAATCGCCAATGCAGCACCGACACAAGCACCATTAGACACGCCTAAAATATCCGGTGAAACCAAAGGATTGCGGAAAATACCTTGATACACCACACCCGCAATAGCTAATGAAGCACCGACAAGTATGGCAGCAATTACACGAGGCAAACGAAGGTTAAAAATAATGTTGTTTTGTACATCATTGATGTTATTGCCAATAATACTTTGTACAACATTCTCAAGCGGAATCGCAAAGCGCCCCCAAGAGAGTGAACATAAAATGAGCCCAATAAGTAGGCAAAGTAAAAGGGGAAAGGTAAGGGAGGATTTGTTCATATACTCAAAATTCGTTGTCTTTATAAGTATATAGCGATTGTATTTTTTTGTATATAGCGAAATTTAAGTAAAAAAATAACCGCACTTTATCGCGCGGTTACGGCATTCTATAAGCATTTAGCTGGTTTTGGCAGACCAGCCAATTTAGTTGCTTGCTTAGCTGGTCCGTCAGGGAAGAGTCGTTGCAAATAGCGGCTATTACCTTTATCAGCACCTAATTTTTCTGACATGGCTTTTACCAGCATGCGAATCGCAGGGGAGGTGTTATATTCTTGATAGAAATCACGCACAAAATGAATCACTTCCCAGTGAGCGTCGGTCAGTTCCACACCTTCTAGCTGAGCGATGTGTTTTGCCACCTCTTCATTCCAATCATCAATATTAAGTAAATAGCCAGAGGTGTCGGTTTCAATTTGTTTTCCTTGTACGGTAATCATATTAATTCACTTCTTTAAAGCTGATCATTTCATTATCGGAATAGTCAGATGCATCTTCATCATCAAATTTCATTGGTTCGATACGCTCTTCATCAAATGCGGTATCTCCTTCAATACCATCAAGTGCTTGACCGTGCTTAATACCTTTAAAATCGAAGAGTTTTGGATCACATAAGTGTGACAACGTAATGTTTTGCATGGCGCTAAACATGGTTTCTAAACGTCCAGGATATTGACGGTCCCAAGTATTCAGCATTTCTTTTACTACTTGACGTTGTAAATTAGGTTGAGAACCACATAAATTACAAGGGATAATTGGGAATTCTTTGGCTACGGCATATTTTTCAATATCTTTTTCTTTACAATAAGCCAATGGACGAATCACGATTTGCTTGCCGTCATCTGAAATTAATTTCGGTGGCATCGATTTTAATTTTCCACCGTAGAACATATTCAGGAACAGGGTAGCCAACATATCATCACGATGGTGTCCAAGTGCAATTTTGGTTGCACCAAGTTCGGTTGCTGTACGGTATAAAATACCACGGCGTAGGCGAGAGCAGAGAGAGCACGTTGTTTTGCCTTCTGGGATTTTCTCTTTTACAATGCCATAAGTATTTTCTTCAACGATTTTATAATCTACACCGATACTTTGCAGATATTCAGGTAAAACATGCTCAGGAAAACCAGGCTGTTTTTGGTCTAAATTGACTGCAACGATATCAAATTTAATCGGTGCACTTTGTTGCAAATTCAACAAAATATCAAGAAGTGTATAGCTGTCTTTACCACCTGAAAGACAAACCATCACTTTATCGCCATCTTCAATCATGCCAAAATCAGCAATTGCGTTGCCTACATTGCGACGAAGACGTTTTTGCAGTTTATTGAAATTATAAGTTTGTTTTTTATCTTGGTTTTGTTCTGTCATATTGATTACTTTAGCTAATAAAAAAGCTCTGAATCAACTTCAGAGCTTATAAATTCTGTGGTGCCTAGGGTCGGACTCGAACCGACACGGTTATTCACCGGCGGATTTTGAATCCGCTGCGTCTACCAATTTCGCCACCCAGGCATTTGGGTTGTTCTGAATTATACGTTTATCTTACTTCGTTGCAAGTAAAATTTCATTAAAAACGTGTAGTTGTTTTAAATTTCATCAACTTGCATTCAAAGATAAAAGGGAAGTTTAAAATATTTTGATACGCTGTCACAATTTATGAGTAAAATAAAAGCTTAGTATTTCTACTAAGCTTTATGATTATCTAATTAAGCGGTTTGACCAGCAAGGTTTCCTAAATCTTTATCGATTAAGAATAAGCCTTTGCCATCTTCGCCAAGAAGATTTAATTTGTCTAAAATACCGCTGAATAATTTCTCTTCTTCGTGTTGTTCTGCAACATACCATTGTAAGAAATTGAATGCAGAGTAGTCTTTTTCTTCAAAAGTTTTACCCACTAATTCATTGATTTTACTTGTGATTAATTTCTCGTGTTTGTAAGTTAATTCAATGATTTCTTTTAATGATTTGTACTCATGCGCTGGTGCTTCAATTGCAGTGATTACCGCTAATGCACCAGTTTCATTTAAATAAGTGAATAATTTACGCATGTGTTGCATTTCTTCTGCAGCGTGTTCTGATAAGAATTTAGCTGCACCTTCAAAACCATTTTGTTCGCACCATGCACTCATCTGTAAGTAAAGGTTTGAAGAGTAGAACTCAAGGTTCATTTGATCATTTAATAATTTGATTACGTTTGCTGATAACATTTTGTATTCTCCTTCTAAAATTATAATGTTGCTAAATCACGATCGATAAAGTAAAGCGAATGACCGTCTTCACCCACCAAGTTAAATTTATCAATAATGCTATTGAATAATTTTTCTTCTTCGTGTTGTTCTGCAACGTACCATTGTAAGAAGTTAAAAGTAGAATAGTCTTTGTTTGCAAAAGTCACTTCAACTAATTCATTAATTTTAGAAGTAACGAGTTTTTCATGTTCAAGTGTGGTTTCAAATACTTCTTTAAGTGATTTGTAGTCATTCTTAGGCGCATCAATTTTACCTAAAAGTGGCATACCACTTGTTTCACTCACATATTTGAATAATTTTTGCATGTGTTCTAATTCTTCATCAGCATGACGAAGTAAAAATGCTGCAGCACCTTCATAACCGTGTTTGCTACACCAAGAACTCATTTGTAAATAAACATTAGAAGAGTAGAACTCTAAATTGATTTGTTCATTTAACTTATCTGCGATTGCTTTATTAAGCATAACTAACTCCTTTCCTTATTAAGTAGAGATTAAAAATAAAAACAAGACTGCTTAACTTGTCATCGGTGTGCATTCTAATCTCGCAAATGAGAATGGTCAAGTATTTTTTTAAAATTATTTTTATAAGTCACTAATAATAAAAGAAAAAATAATGTTAATTATTCTCATTTATGTGACATGTGTAAAATAAATTCTCATTATCAGATCAAGAATGATGAAATCTGCTGAATTGATGTATGCAATTGTATTCAGAATTCACGTAGCGTTATCTCAAAATTTCATTCTAATTTAATTATTCCATCACAAAGACATCCATTTATTTCTTCTTATCCATAAACCAAAACTCACCTTATTTTAAGTAGTGCATGAAATAGGATAGTCACCCATATTGATTTGTGACATAATTTATATATTTAATTTAACATAATATACATTATACGAAATCAATTACAAGGTTAGTGAAAGCTACGTATTAATAAAATCACAAAGTTATGCACAGGTCACGAATACTGCTCAAGCAATGTGAAATCTGGATTGGTAATACCTTGTAACAAGATTAAATAATGATTTATACACTCTAAAGTTGTTATGTAAGGATAAAATAAAGAGCTTTATATGTGTCAAAATAATGGCAACGCTACGTGAATTCTGCGTTATTTTATGAGGTGAATATCATTAGATTTAAAAAAGAAAAACGTAAATCTCAGGGATTAAGATTTACGTTTTTGATGATTGGCATTTGTGTGACTATGTCACGATATGTATAAGGTTAAGATAACAGTTTTGCACCGTATTCATAAACCTGTTGTAGTAAATTCAGTTTGGTTGGATTATCCGAATATTCCTCTGCTAACCGTTGTAAACTTTCTTCAAATTTAACCGCACTTTGTTCTAATTTACGTTGGCGATATTTTTGCCATTTGATTTGTTCTGCACGATTTAGAGTTTTGTAGAAATGTCTTGCACGATAATGGAATAATAATTCAGGAATTCGTTTATCTTCAAATGCTAAACCATGCTCAGCTAATTTTTCAGGCGGTAAATCGCGTAAAATAGCCATATTGTTTTTATCCGCATTGCTAAAGAAACTGTTATAAAGCTCAGTTTCTACATTATCACTCGGCTCAAATTCGCGCTCTTCTGAGAAGATTTCAATAACTTTCTCGCGTATATCTAAGGATTGACGCAATTTTGCTAAATTATCTAAGCAATGTTGTCTATCTATCCCTAAACGAGCCGCATTTTCCGGCAGCAATGTTTTTGCAGGCGCCAAAATTGGGCATTTATTAATATGAACCAATTTCAATGGGACTGATGAAACTCCCCTTTCTTCTAGCTCACTTTTCTTGGTATATAAATCTTGTCGCAAATCAACCGCACTTTTACTGAGTAAATTATCAATATTACCTGATAAATCACAGACGATTACGGCATTTTGATTAGTTGGATGCCATGCTAATGGTGCTACCCAAGCACAATTGCCGCGATAATTCCCTAGCATACCTGAAACATGCACTAATGGTGTCATTTCCGCGGTGTCGATCAGTTTCTCAATTTCCTTTTTACCTCTATGCTCAAAGAAGAATTGAAATAATTTAGGCTGCTTTTCTTTGATTAATTTAGCCATGGCAATGGTTGCATATACATCCGCCATCGCATCATGAGCATTTTCATGCTCAATACCATTTGCTTTGGTTAGTTTTTCTAAGCGAAAGCTTGGCATACCATCATCGTCATAAGCCCAATTTATCCCTTCTGGACGTAGTGCATAGCAAGCTCGGACCAAATCCAGTAAATCCCAACGAGAATTGCCATTTTTCCAGCTATATTCATAGGGATCAATAAAATTGCGGTAAAAGGTATAACGAGTCATTTCATCGTCATAACGAATGTTGTTATAACCCATCACACAAGTATTCGGTTGTGAAAACTCAGCTAGAATTTTTGCGGCAAATTCAGGTTCAGGAATCCCCTTTTCATTACATTCTTGTGGCGTGATTCCTGTGACCATTACGGCTTCCGGTGCGGGTAAATAATCATTGGTTTGCTTGCAATACAACATAACAGGCTCGCCAATGATATTGAAATCTGCATCGGTACGAATACCAGCAAATTGTGCTGGACGATCACTTGCCGGATTGATACCAAAACTTTCGTAATCGTAGATAAAAAAACTAAAATCGTTTGCCATAATTAAGCCAAAATTTTATCTAAATAATATAAACAGAAAATTGCTGAAAGGCTGACAAGAACACCAAACCAGTTGATTTTGCTGATTTTTTCTTTAAAGAAAAATGCGCCGGTGATGGTGCCTAAACAAATCACACCAATGTTCATTCCCGCAAAAACTAAGGTTGGATTTTGTCCAAAACTTTGGTGCGCTTTAATGTAAAACAGGATGTTGAAGAAATTCAATACACCTAAAATAATTCCACCAATAAAGCTTGGCACAGTCCATTGAGTGCGTTTGAGGAATAAATACAGGAACATGACACAAGCGGCTAATGAGAAAGCGATGAATAATGTAGTTGGGAATACTCCCCCGCTTTTGGCCACTTGTTTAAATAAAATATCAATGGTGCCATAACCAAACCAAACACCAATTAAGCCTAAAACACCTTTAAAAGTGACCGCACTTTGTTCATTTGATTTGTTCAAAATACAAAATAAACCGATGAATGCTAAAATAATGCCAACGATTTTTGGCTGACTTAATGTTTCATGGAAGATAATAAAAGAGGCAACAATCGGTAGAAATAACGATAAGCGTTGTGCTGCATCTGAACGCACGATACCCGCAAATTCAACTGCTTTAGACATAATGATAAATACGGTTGGTAATAAAATACCTAATGCCAGGAAAATAGGTGTACTATCACTTTGTGCTAAATATTCAGTAAATTCCAATCCTTTAAAATCAGGTTTGAGTAAGAAATAGCTTAATGAAATAGCGACGATATAATTAAACGCAATGGCTTGTTCAATAATGATGTTTTTCTTGCGAGCAACTTTAAGTAACACCGATACGGCAACACTACATAGAATGGCAAAAATAAGATTGTGCATAATTCGTCCTAAATTCTCATAAAAATAACAATGAAAAAAGCGGCCAATGCTTTGACCGCTTTAAAAAACTACTCTGTTGCGCCAAAGCCACGCAAACCAACCACATGAACTTGTTCTTGGTTACCGGCGATTTTACGCACCAGTTTATAGGTTGTCCCTTTTTCAGGGCTAATATTCTCTGGCGCAGCGATGAGTAATTGCATATCCAAACGTTCGCAAAGTTCGAACAAGGTGGAAATAGATTTACCATCCAAACGCGCAGCCTCATCCAAGAAAAGTAAACGACATGGAACGATGTCTTTACCGCGAATTCGGCGGCTTTCCTCTTCCCAGCTTTGTACAACCATTAATAAGATAGACATACCAGTACCGATCGCTTCACCTGTCGATAATGCGCCACTTTCAGCACGTAACCAACCATCAGCCCCACGGAAAACTTCAACCTCTAGCTCAAGGTAATTACGGTAATCCAATAATTCTTCGCCGATAGTTTGTGCTGTTCGTTGCCCCATATCAATATGCGGGTTAATGCGTTGATAAAGTTTCGCAATGGCTTCAGAGAAGGTAATACGATTATCACTAAATAAATCTTGATATTCTTCCTGTTTGCCTGATAGCGCATCAAGCAACATCGCATGTGTATCGCGAATATTGACCACTAAACGTACTGATTTTACCTGACCGAAGGCAATATTTTGTAGACCTTGGTTCAACATACGAATACGGTTTTGTTCACGTTGAATGGTTTTACGCATAATATTCGCCACACTTTCAGAACTGATCGCCAATTTTTTCTCACGGCCAGTCAATTCTTCTGTTAAGCGATTAAGCTCAATTTCCATTTGCTCAATTGCATCAATCGGATCATCAGTTTTAATAATATCCTGACGGATACGTTCACGAAGATGTTGATACACGGCAATAAAGAAGCGAACTTTATTTTCCGGTTTACGACTGTCTTCAGAAATACGCAATGCATCGCGGAGATATTCATTATCAGCCACTGCAGTACGTAACGCACCTAAGGCTTTATCCGACATTGAACGTAAATCATCAGCAGATAAATAAGCTAACTCACGACGATTGAGTCGTTTTTCCACATCGGAATTACGAGATAAACGCAGAACCACGCACCAGCTGACTTTTGCTGCCACAACTAACTCACGTTGCGTTTTGTAGTCACGTTCTGCTTTGCGAATACGTTTATTTAAGTTCTCCGCTTCACTTTCAATGAGTGTTAATTGTTTTTCGACATAAGAACGACGTTGACGGCTGGTTGAAAGTTGTTGATACAACTCATCACGGCGATTTCTTGCACGTTCCTCTGCTCCTTCATCAGCACGCACACCCAATTCACCAATCTCAGCGATTAATTCTTTTAACAATTGATTTTTACTGTCATAAGAACTTTGCAATTGAATAAATACTTGGTTGTATTGTGCAAATTGACTTTGTTTTTGACGTAATTGTTCACGTTGAGTATCACGTTGTGTCTGCAATTGTTCCAAACGTTGACGAAGTTGCTCATTAAGTTCTGATGTTTCTGCTTGCCCCGCATCTTCATAACTGAAGTGATTTTTACGTTGTACTACATCCGCTAAAGCAAATACACGTTGCTGTACTTGTTTTTGACGTTCAATCGCTTGGGTTAAATCAGCTTTTAAGCGTTCATAGTTTTCTGGGTCACTTTGTAAGGTATTTGCAATCGGTTCTAATTGTGACAACGCAACGCCATGTTGACGAATAAAGCTTTCATCTTGTTCTGCAATATCTAGTTGTTCACGGCATTCTTCAATGCGATCAAGTAATTCTTCATCAGCAAGCAAGTTAAGCTGCGGCATTAACTTATTCAACAATTGCATTTTTTCTTTGGCATTATCCAATTTAATGCGAATTTGTTGTTCAGTGCTTGAAAGTTGATTTAGCTCACGCTCGATCTCATTACGTTCTTGATTGATTTCCGCCATCACCTCTTCTGGGTTTGGTTGGAACGCAAGCGCTAGATGTAAGCCAACAAACTGACTAAAGTGTTCGTGTAAACGTTGACATTTTTGTACATCAAAGGCGATTTGTGCATATTCTTCCGCAATTTCATCACGTTTAGCTTGTAATTCTTCTAAATGTTTTTCACGTGCTGCACGGCCAAATAATGGAATTTGCGGGAATTTTGAATAACGCAATTCACGATCTGATACTTGTACCACAACGCCCATTTCAAGTTCTTGGGCTGACAGTACGCTGTCATCAAAGGCATTTGGGTCACCTTCGATTAAATATAAATCGTCTGGACAATCTTCTAAATTAGCTAATTGTTCGCGTACCGTGTTGAGATCACGTACAACAATAGCATGACGTGCAGGACCATAAAGTGCAGAGAAATAAGGTGCATCTTCAATTGGTACATCATCATATAATTCAGAAAGCAATACACCGCCAAAGCGTTCTGCAAGCACATTCAAGCGAGCATCTTCAGAACCATCTGGTTGGCTTAAACGAGAAATTTGCTCATCTAATTGTTGACGTTGTTTCTCTAAATTGTCACGTTGAATAGTCAGCTCACGTTCTTTCACCAATTGTGATTGCATAAAATGCATCACATCTTGGCTATGTTCAAAGGTTTCACCACTTTGCTCTTGTAAGCGTTCTAAAGCGGCTTGAGCAGTCAACCAAGCCGGTGCTTTACGAGCATTTTCTTCGTAAAGTGCGGTCAAACTTTCACGTTTTTGACGCAAGGTTGAACGGTTTTCTACTTGCTCAGCAAGTTCTTCATTCAAACTTTCAATGAGTTCTTCTTGTTCAGCGTGGTATGCTTCGAGTTCATCAGCAGTTTCTAAAGATAAATCAGCGCGTTGATTAAAATCAGCTAATAATTTAATCGCACTTTGTTGTTGAGCATAGCGCTGTTCTAACTCATGTAATTTCGCGCGTAATTGTGGTGTTTGTTGCGCCTGAATTTTTTGTGTTGGATATTCACGCAATAATTCTTTAGCGCTTTCCCAAGCACTTGAACGAGGCATATCACCAGCAATTTTGCACACTAACTGATAGGCTTTATCGAATTGCGATTTTGCTGCTTCAGAAATAGACATCTTATGTTCTAACTCAAGCACTTGCTCGGTAAGACTTTCTGCATGGGCAGCAAACTCTGCTTGGTAATCTTCCGCATTTTTCACGCTTAAATCGGCTAAACCACATAAGGTTTTCGCTTTTTCAAGTGCGGCAATTGCTTGTTGATATTGCAATGCACGGGTTTGTTGTGCATCTAATGCTTGTTGATAGTCCGCAAGTTGCGCACGTACTTGGTCAATTTCAAGTTCCGTTTGCTCAAATTGTGCTTGGCTTTCTTCAAGCTGTTCGGTTGCGGTTTCCACAACCATTTTTTGTTCTTCTAATTTTTCTGTAAGTTCAGCCACATCTTCTTGATAGCGCGATACTTTTTCTTGATGACGTAACGCATTTAATACCAAGTTTAAGTGGTCTGCCGCACTTTGGTGATCGACTTCTAAAGTACGTTCATTTTCTGCTAATTCAGCTGCTTCACGGCTTAAGTCAATTAAGCGATGTTGCGATAACTCTTGCTCTGCTTTTGCTTTATACCAATCACGACGGAAACCTAAAGCCGCTTCGATATTGCCACGACGTTCATTAGCATTACGCATATAATCTGATGCCACATAATTAGTGGTTTCGGTGATTAAATGTTTGAATAAATCACGGTCAGATTGAGTGACTTTAATTGCTTCAAGGGTCATGCGGTTTTCACGTAACGCACTTTCCATATCTTGGAAGGCTTTGCGCACACCAAGGTTTTCTGGCAATAGGTAATCACGTAAAGAACGGGTAATGGCGCTGGAAATACCACCGTATAAAGAAGCTTCGATTAATTTATAGAATTTGCTACGGTCTGAGGCACTACGTAAGCGTTTTGGAATAATACCCAAATCAAACATCATACCGTGATAATCGGTGATGGAATGATATTGCTTGAATTGCGCACCAAGATTTTCAATTTTGTCTTTTAATTCATTTAAATTGAGTACACGCGCTTGACGTTCACCGACTGTTTCGGTGAAAAGTGCGGTCGGATTTAAGGATAATTCCACACCTTGAATCGAGAAGGTTTTTAAATCCACTTTCTTATCACGACCCGCAATTTGTTGCAGACGCACCCCCACGAGAATTCGTTGGTGACGAGAATTGATGGTATCTAATACCGCATAACACACACCTGGACGTAATTTACCGTGTAAGCCTTTATCACGAGAGCCGCCTGTTGAGCCGGCTTCTGTGGTATTACGGAAATGCAATAAGGTTAAGTCTGGAATCAACGCCGTAACAAAACCAGCCATGGTTGTTGATTTACCAGCACCGTTACCGCCGGAAAGTGTTGTCACCAATTCATCCAAATCAAAGGTACGGGCAAAGAAACCATTCCAGTTAATTAAGGTCAGTGAACGGAATTTACCTCGTTCAACCCCATTATGTTGGTTTAATACAGGAGTAATAAATTCTTCTTCAACCTGTTCGGTTGATTGCTCAGGCTCGTCTTGATAGATTTCGTTTTCAAGTTCTAATACATCAGACATTATTCTTGTTCTCCTGCATCATCAAATTCTTCATCAATTTCGACCGCACTTTCTTCATCATCAAGGTCATCAGCATTGCTTGCTGCTTTTGCTTGTTTTTCCAATTCGAGAGATTGCGGTGTGGCTGCTTCCCCATCACGAATTAAGCGAGCTTGCGCTTCTAACGGATCATCACCGGAACGCACTTCAGCCCCAAAACGGAAAACTGATTCTGAAATAGTAAATTTACCGCTGTGTTGTTCACCCACGGTATGAATCATTCCTAAACGGCGTAAACGACCGATCGCAGCACGCACTTTTTCAGCTAATTTTTGTTTATCCAAATCCGAACCGCTGGAACGTTGATTGACTGCTTTCAACAACTTGCCTTCATCCGCTAAGTTGAGTAATTCGTCATAGACTTCTTGTGTGCTGAAGATCCCCTGCTGTGCCAATCGTTCTGGGCTTAAATATAAATAGCAAAGCACTTTTCCTACTAACATTTCTAATTCAGAAAGCACTGAACGAGCGATTAACGTCGTCGCTTTCGGACGTAAATAGAAAAAACCTTCTGGAGCACGAATCAATTCCACATTGTAACGACGATAAAAACCATCCAACTCATTTTGGAAATCCATCAAAAAAGCATGATTATCTAATTGATCTGTGCTGATATGGCGACCTGAACGCAATAAGCTGTCCACTGTCGGGAAAATAGGATTTGCAATGGCATTTGCCAATTTCGGGGAAATTACATCTTGAATATCTGTCATGGTTAATTTCTCATTTTATGAATTCGTTTTTAGGTAAGCCACGAAATTAATATTTATCAATCACATGTGCTTGTACTTCTGCACCGTAATCGTTAATTTCCTGCCATTGCGGATAAATACCGGCTAAATCATCATTTGCCATACCTAAACGCACTGCTTGATCCACAATAATACGTGCTACATCAAAATGACGTGAAAGCGGATAAGCTTCTAATTGTTCTTTTAAGACCAAACTTAAATCAATCGGACGATTATTTTCACGGTATTGAATTAATAAGCCTTGCATATGCTCGACGATTTGATCATGTAAATCCGCTAAAGATTCATATTGCAATTCTTCAGGTAATTCACCCAATGCATCATCTTCACGCAATACCATTTCTTCATCACGTAGATCAACCAAACGTTCCGCTTGAGCAGTCCACAAGAACCAAGGATGATCGAAATAACTGTGAATAGAATTACGTAAGCGTTGTGAGAATACGCGATTTTTATCCATATCAATGGCGGTACGGATAAATTTATGCACGTGACGGTCATAACCAATCCATAAATCGATGGCTTGTTGCCCCCAGCTAATAATGCGGTCGAGCTTGGATTGCAAATCAGTAATTAATTGTTCAATAAAGTAGAGCTCATCATGGCCTATCACACAATCTTGAATACGTAATAATTGTGCCTGTAACTTATCACCTGCTGCATTTAAGGTGTCTTGTAACTCACGTAAATTGCCTGAAGTTTCATCTAATAAACGTTCACAACTAGAAATTGCTGCCTGCCAATCTTTGGTAAGTAAATTCGCAATTTCTTCTTTAATACTTTGCTGATTTTCATCCATCACACGTTGTGATAAATCAATGCTATCGAAAATCTCTGCTACTGAGTATTTTAATGGTGCAAATACATTACGACGCCAAAAGTGCTCATTCTCCCCTTTTGCTGCACCTTCTTCTGCCGCATCGGATGCACGCTGAATTTCATCAGCCACAATAGAGAGCTGTACAGAAAGGCGCAACGCAGAAAATTCACGCTGACGAATATAATAATCTGATACGCCTACACCTAGTGGGGTGAGACGATAAATGGAAAGTCCTTCAGTAAATTCACTGCTGAAACGATTAAGAAAACGCTGTTTCACCAATTCATTGATAGCATTATTGGCACGAGTGGCAATCGCATCCGTTGATTGGTCAAAAGCATTGGCTGTATGGCGGAAAATATCCACTAAATCAGCTTCTAGCATTTCACCGTCTAAACGTTCGTTGTTGTAAATGGCAATGGCCAATAAAAACACCAAACGCTCTGTTGGCAGATTTAACGAAAATTCCCGCTCTTTCGCCCATGAGACGAGTTCAGGAATGGTTTGTGAAGTTTCGATCATTCGGTTACAAAAGCTTAAAATTGAACAAAAAATTTTTGAGATTATACAGGATTTTTTCTCAATCTTGAAAATCTTCTTGCAAATTGACCGCACTTTTTAAATTTAAAATATCCTTAACTTAAATAAGGAAATATATTTTCTAATAATCGAACAATATTCAGACAAAATTTACAATTCTTTACAAAATAACCATACTCATTTACTTTTCTATACAAAAAAACCTATCTATAATCGTTGCCTAGGTACGCAATCGTTTACTGAATAGAGAGAAATGACATTTGCAATCTCTAATAAGGCATTACAAATCATATAGTTAATCCATTCTTCAATGCGTCCTATTATAGTATTTATGTATATTTACACTGCTCTAATGAAATTCTTTTATCACATTTATGTAATTAAAGAAGAAACTCAAGCGAGGACATTATGAAAAATTTTAAATTTAATGCTATCACGGCATTAATTATTGGGGTGAATGTTGCTGTAGCGAATGCTGCTGATGGAAACATTCTGAATATAACGACACAAGACGCTGTTAATGCAAACAAAACAATAGAAGCGACTAACGTTAAAGGTCCTGGACATACAGCTATTGGTCAGCAAAACCAAATCTATTCTATTTCTGCTGCTGAAGCTGAAGAAAGCCAGGGTTCAAGTTCTGCCATCGGTAATCAAAATGTGGTAAAAGGTGAACAAGCAAATGCGATTGGTGATGGGAATGATGCATATGGTCATTTTACCCAAAGTGTTGGTGATAATAACAAAGTTTATGCCGATCATTCTCTTGGATATGGTGCACATAATAAAGTAGGTGCTCAGCGTGCAATCGGCACTCCAGAAAAAGATGTTGTTGTGGATAAAAACACAAATAAAGCAAGCGTATTTGGTTTAAACAATGAAGTTGTTGGCAAAAACGTTTTTGTTGCTGGTAATGATAATAAAATTACAGACACATCAACTTCAAATGCAACTGTAATTGGTTTTGGTGCGACTGCAAGTTCAGCTAATGCTACTGCAATTGGTACTGCTGCTACTGCATTAGCAAATGAAACAGTTGCGATTGGTCAAGCGGCAAAAGCAAGTGGTCAAAATAGTAATGCTTATGGTTCACAAGCGAATGCTAGTGGTACAAGCTCATTGGCTGTAGGTACTGGTTCTGTAGCCTCTGGCGATTCAGCTGTAGCGATTGGTAACGATTCAACTGTTACAGGCGGCTCTGCTGTTGCTATTGGTGCATCAGCAACATCTACAGGTAAATGGTCTACTGCACTAGGCGATTCAGCTAATGCTAAAGGAGAAAAAAGCGTAGCCTTATCCAAAGACTCTTATGCAAAAGATGATAACTCTGTGGCCTTAGGCTCTGGCACGATTACTCGTTCAGCAACACAAGAAAATACTGCAACAGTTAACGGTATTACATATAATGGTTTTGCAGGTAACACGCCTGTAGCTGTTGTTTCTGTTGGTTCAGACAAAACTGAAACTTACACGCCGCCAGATCACTCAACTCCAGGTCGTACAGTAACCATTACGCCACATACACGCCAAATTATTAACGTAGGTGCAGGTGAGATTTCTGCTACTTCTACTGATGCAATCAACGGTTCTCAACTTTATATGGTTGCTGACCAAGTAGGCAAAAATAAAACGCGTATTGATAATATTCGTCAACGTACATCTGACGTAAAAGTAAAAGCTGGCGATAACATTGATGTAAAAGAAGTTTACGATGATGCTAACCAAGTCAAAACTTATACTGTTAGTACCAAAAAAGACATCAAAGCAAATTCTTATACCATTAATAATTCCAATATCAAAATTGATCAAAATGGAATTAATGCAGGTAACAAAAAAGTTATCAACGTTGCAAATGGTGAAAATGATAACGATGCGGTTAATGTTTCACAATTAAATAAAGTGAAAAATGATGTGGCTAACAATACTAAAAATATTGCTACCAACACTCAAAACATCGCTAACAATACTAAAGCAATTAATACTTTAAATAAGAAAGTTAATGATGTTGACCGTAAATCTCGCGCAGGCATTGCAGGCGTTGCAGCTATCGCTTCTGCTCCATCTGCACGTAAAGATGGCAAGAGCATGGTATCAACCGGCGTAGCTCATCACCGCGGTGAAAGCGCGATTGCAATTAAAGCGTCTCGTAACTCTGATAACGGTCATTGGTCAACCAACGTGAACGGTGCTGCAGATACTCGCGGTCAATTTACTGTAGGTGCAGGTGTCGGTTACGAATGGTAATCTGACTTAAACTTTAAAACAAAGAGCCATAAAATCGTGGCTCTTTTTTTCTTCTCAAAACAATCAAAAATTTGACTGCACTTATTGCAATATATATCGCCAAACAAATGCACTGACTAAAATAATCAACATGATAATAATTTGTATTAAACGTTTTTTGGTTAATTTTTCTGCTGCCATACCTATTTACTCGTAGATAACTTCTTAAATTGACTATTTAGTGGTAGAATAATTGCGTTAGATCAATTTTACACTATATTTATCGATTTGAGGAACTAATGAAGAATTTCGTTTCAGAAACCAAATCAGGGCGCAGAGTTCAATCTGGTGGTTGTGCGATTCATTGCCAGGATTGCAGCATTAGTCAACTTTGTATTCCTTTCACATTGAACGAACATGAGCTTGATCAGCTTGATAACATCATCGAGCGTAAAAAGCCTATACAAAAATCTCAAGTCCTTTTTAAAGCGGGCGACACGCTTAATTCTATTTATGCGATTCGTTCCGGTACCATTAAAACTTATACCATTAGTGAAGCTGGCGAAGAACAAATTACTTCGTTTCACTTACCAGGTGATTTAGTCGGTTTCGATGCGATCACCAATATGCAACACCCGAGTTTTGCTCAAGCATTGGAAACCGCTATGGTATGCGAAATTCCCTTTGATATCTTAGATGATTTATCTGGCAAAATGCCTAAGCTTCGTCAGCAAATTATGCGTTTAATGAGTAGTGAAATCAAAAGTGATCAAGAAATGATTTTATTACTGTCTAAAATGAATGCTGAAGAACGTTTAGCCGCATTCATCCATAACCTATCTAAACGCTATTCTGCTCGTGGTTTCTCTGCGAAAGAATTCCGTTTAACTATGACTCGTAGCGATATTGGTAATTACCTCGGCCTAACTGTTGAGACGATCAGTCGTTTGCTCGGTCGTTTCCAAAAATTAGGTGTACTCTCTGTGCAAGGTAAATACATTACCATTAATGATATTAATGCCTTGATTGATTTAACCGGTGTACATAAAACCAAAATCCAATTAGCAGAATAAATTAAAAGCGTGAGTTTTCACGCTTTTTTAGTATTTGAGATAAAAAACTTGTACAAAATCACTTTTTTTATAATAGGTTCTTGTCATCACTTAAAATCTTTTCTATCCTATTGATATCTCATATCTTGGAGGCTTTATGAAATTTAATAATATTCTTGTTGTACTTAACCCTGATAACGAAAAACAATATGCGCTCGCTCGTGCCGTTCGTCTTGTTAAAGAACAACAAAATGAAACAAAAGTAAAAATCACCACCTTGTTGAGTGTCTATGACTTATCTTATGAAATGTCTGCACTTCTTTCTTCGGAAGAACGTAGCCAAATGCATGAAACAGCCGTTGAACAACAACGTCAAGCTGTGCAATTTTATTTAGATAAATATGCCGATCCGGAAATTGAATTTGAATCTCACATTGTATGGAGCAGCAATGAAGCGGATGCAATTCGTGAAGAGGTTGAAAAGAATCAATACGACCTCGTGGTAAAATACACTAAAGATGAAGAAAGTTTTACTTCATTGATTTTCACACCAGTAGATTGGCAATTACTACGTAAATGTCCAATTCCAGTATTAATGGTGCGTGATGGTGACTGGAAACATCAACGCCGCATTTTAATCGCAGTGAATGTATCGGGTGAACAAGAATATCAAGATGAATTCAACCAAGAGTTAGTTTCTACAGGGATGAGTTTAGCGGAGAACTTAAACCGTGGTAACGTACATTTAGTGGCGGCCTACCCTGTTGCGCCAATTAATATGGCGATTGATTTACCTGAATTTAATACCTCAGGTTATGAAAATGGCATTCGTGGCCAACATCTCATCAATATGAAAGCCTTACGTCAAAAATTTGGTATTGATGAAGATCATACCCACGTACGCGAAGGTTTCCCTGAAGAAGTGATTCCTGAAGTGGCGAAAGAAATTGAAGCTGAATTAGTGATTTTAGGTACAGTGGGAAGAACGGGTTTATCTGCAGCGTTATTAGGTAATACAGCGGAACATGTGATTAGTAAATTAAGCTGTAACCTATTAGCTATTAAACCTTCTAAAAAATAAGCCAATTTAGCCTTTAATTTAAAATTAAGTGCGGTCCAAAAAAACAATCGTTTTAATGACCGCACTTTTTTGTTAAAAAAATGTGAAGTTTCTCACAAAATCAACTTTTTCTATTCGTCTCATTATTTCTTTTTCGCTATACTCATCCGCCCTATCGAAGACTTTCTATAAATTGATTTATTAATTAAAAAGGAAAGACAATGAAAAAAACATTAATTGCAGCACTACTTGGTTTCTCTGCGCTCGCGCAAGCTCATGAAGTTTGGGTTGCAACACCAGCACAAATTGTTTCCAATTCCGTTTTAAAAGCTGATTTAGCTTATGGTGACTACCCTTACGTTGAAAAAATTCCTGAAAAACGTCTTGCTATTTTTCCACCGATGGAGCTCATCAATCAAGATGGTGAAATGCAAACCTTAGTACAAAAAGGTGAAAACTACCAATATCAATCAGAAAAACCGTTAAAAGACGGTTCATATTGGGTAACGGCAACTTATAAACCAACTTTCTGGTCACAAAATAATGAAGGCTGGAAAATGGATAACTTACAAGGCACACCAAATGCATTTTATTGCGAACAAACTCAAATGTTTGGTAAAGCCTTTACTGTGGTAGGTAAGAAACCATTGAATGCGGATATGGCGATGACACGCATCGGTTTACCACTTGAAATTGTGCCACTCAAAGATCCAAAAACAATTAAAGCGGGTGAAGCTTTCCCTCTTCAAATTTTCTATAAAGACCAGCCTCTTGCGGGTGAAACGATTATCGCAACGTCTGATACCTTTGTCGTGAAAGATATGGAAGCGGCAACTTCTCACCGTGAACCACAAGCATTTTCAGGTAAAACAGATAGTGAAGGTAAAGTTAACTTTATCCCATTAATTGAAGGTGTTTGGAAACTTAAAGTGATTCATAAAGAACCATTTGAAGATCAAAAGGTGTGTCAACAATCAGCAAATTACGCAACGTTAATTCTACCTGTTGGTAAAGCGCGTGCTAAACTGCCACCAAAACCAGAACATCATCACCATTAATCATAAAAAAAAGTGCGGTCAAATTTAACCGCACTTTTTTAATATGTCCTCAACGCTGGAGGTTGATAATGTTTAATAAAGGTTTCGATTTCTTGAAGATCATTCGAGAATAAAATTTTCTCAAAATCACCTTGAGTAAAAAAGCCTTTTTTCACCATATGGTTAAAAAAGGATTTTAATGAATCGAAATACCCCTTTTCATTAAATAGAATACAAGGATTATTATTTTTCCCTATTCGAGCCCAAGAAATCACTTCAGCAATCTCTTCTAAAGTGCCTGGTCCACCAGGCAAAGCAATATAAACATTGCCAAGCTCAACCATTTTATTTTTTCGCTCAGACATACTTTCAACAATCACGGTCTTAGTCAAATTAGGATGTGAAACTTCTCTGTCTTGTAAAAATTGAGGAATAATGCCAATTACTTTGCCTTGATGAGCGAGCACAGTATCAGCAACCACGCCCATTAATCCCAATTTTCCGCCACCATAAACTAAAGTATGTTGGCCATCTGCAATCCATTTCCCTAATTTTTCTGCGGCAGTCTGATAGGCAGAATCATTACCTAAACTCGCACCGCAATAAACCGTGATGTTTATCCTACTTTTTCCGTTCTACCCATTTTCCATCAATATAATCCACAATCCATTTTGTGGCTTTGCCATTCTTTTCAGAAGTCACATATTGATGTTTTTCTTTACGGCTGAAACGGATAATCGCGTCATTACCCTCAGGGTCTTTTTGTGGCGCATCGGCTAAATAACGTAATTTTTCTGGTAAACGATCACGATAAAGCGCAAATTCCGCCACTTTTGCAGGTCGAGTTTCACGTGATTTCGGGAAGTTATGTGCTGACATGAACACGCCACTAGCACCATCACGCAATACAAAATACGCATCAGATTTTTCACATTTCAGTTCAGGGAAATGAACCGGCTCTTCTTTTGGCGGTGCAACCTCGCCGTTTTTCAAAATCTTACGGGTGTTATCACAGTTGGTACAGCCCATATATTTCCCAAAACGACCGAGTTTTAAGTGCATATCTGAACCGCACTTATCACATTCTACAATTGGACCGTCATAGCCTTTAATTTTGAATTGGCCTTGTTCAACCAAATAACCATCACAATTTGGATTATTACCACAAATATGCAATTTACGATGTGGGTCAATAATGTAGCTGTCCATCGCTGTGCCACATATCGGGCAACGTTTACGATCCATTAAGGCCTTGGTCTCAGAAGCCTCATCCAACACATTTAATAATTCCGATTCTGGAATAAGATTAATCGTCGTTTTACAACGCTCTTTTGGCGGTAAAGCATAGCCAGAACAACCTAAGAATACCCCAGTACTTGCTGTACGAATGGCCATTTTACGGCTACAAGTCGGACAATCAATATCAGTGAGTACAAGGCTATTCGGCTTCATTCCACCTTCTAGTTCATCTAATTCAGCCGTAGAAAGTTGAGTAGAAAAATCTTTGAAGAATTGATTTAACTCAGCCTTCCAATTTTTCTCACCGGATGCTATTTGGTCTAATACGTTTTCCATGTTGGCAGTGAAATCGTAGCTCATCAAATCAGTAAAAGATTGATTTAAGCGATCAGTAACGATTTCGCCCATTTTCTCGGCATAGAAACGGCGATTTTCAATGCGTACATAACCACGTTCTTGAATAGTCGAAATAATTGCCGCATAAGTCGAAGGACGACCAATACCACGTTTCTCCAATTCTTTAACCAATGCAGCTTCAGTAAAACGAGCGGGCGGTTTGGTAAAGTGTTGGCTTGGCGAAACTGTTTTTAGTGCTAATGTTTCGTTTAAACTCACAGTCGGTAAAATTTGGTCTTCTAGATTCTTACCTAATTGTGGCAACACTTTTGTCCAACCATCAAAACGTAAAATACGGCCTTTAGCTTTCAATTCATAATCGCCAGCCATTACGGTAACGGTTGTACTGTCATATTGTGCAGCCGGCATTTGGCAGGCTACAAATTGACGCCAGATTAAATCATACAAGCGTACCGCATCTTTATCCATGCCACTTAAATGATCTGCGAGCGTTTTTACATCAGAAGGACGAATCGCTTCGTGCGCTTCTTGTGCGTTTTCTTTGCTCGAGTAGAAATTCGGCTTAGCTGGCAAATAATCTTTGCCGAAATGGCTTTCGATATAAGAGCGTGCCATATTTAATGCATCTTGGCTCAAGTTGGTTGAGTCCGTACGCATATAAGTGATGTAACCGGCTTCATATAAACGTTGTGCCAACATCATGGTTTTCTTCACCCCAAAACCTAAACGCGTACTTGCAGTTTGTTGTAAGGTTGAAGTAATAAATGGTGCTCTTGGTTTAGAACCTGTTGGTTTTGTTTCTAAATCTGTGACAACGTAATGTGATTTATTTAAGAAATCGACCGCACTTTGTGCTTCTTTTTCATTTTTCGGCTCAAATTTCTTGCCTTTATATTGCACAACATCCAAACGTAAGTCTTCTTTATTACTTGTTTGGGTTAGCGCTTCAATTTCCCAAAACTCTTCTGGTTGGAATGCTTTAATTTCACGTTCACGCTCTACCACCAATTTCACGGCAACAGATTGCACACGTCCGGCAGATAGTCCTCGCGCCACTTTTTTCCATAATAATGGCGACACCATGAAGCCTACCACGCGGTCTAAGAAACGACGGGTTTGCTGAGCATTAACCTGATCCATATTAATGTGTGCAGGATGCTGGAATGCTTTTTCAATCGCTTTCTTCGTAATCTCATTAAATACAACGCGACTAAAACGACTATCATCACCGCCGATCACTTCGCGTAAATGCCACGCGATAGCCTCTCCTTCTCTATCCAAGTCGGTTGCGAGATAAACATGCTCGGATTTTTTAGCAAGGGATTTTAATTCGGCTACCACTTTTTCTTTGCCAGGTAGAATTTGGTAATTGGCTTTCCAATCGTGATAAGGGTCAATTCCCATACGTTTCACTAAGGCAGCACGGTCTTTTTCTGCTTTAATTTTGTTTTTTTCTTCCGCACTTAATCCTTTAGTGGAAACGGGTTTAGCTTTCTCGCCTGTGCTACTCCCTGCTGTAGGCAAATCACAAATATGCCCTACGCTGGATTTCACCACATACTGGCTACCTAAATATTTATTGATGGTTTTCGCTTTGGCTGGCGACTCCACAATCACTAAAGATTTGCTCATTTGCTTACCTAAAATATAACTAGAATTCTGTAAAATTGGCGATATACTGCAAACTTACGCCGATAAAATCAAGCTTTTTTTCAAAAAGGATTTATAAATGGATAAACTCAATGCAATTTCGGTTTTCTGTAAAGTGATCGAAACGCAAAGTTTTACACAAGCCGCAAACCAACAGAATATTTCTGTGGCGATGGCGAGTAAATTAGTTTCACAATTAGAAGAACATTTAAAAACGCGATTATTACAACGTACAACACGAAAAATTGTGCCAACTGAAGCCGGCATGCTTTATTACCAACGTTGCCAAGCCATTCTATTAGATTTAAGCGAGGCTGACTCTAGTATCAGCAATATGGCGACAAGCTTACAAGGTAATTTATTAATCTCTGTACCACGTGATTTTGGCTTACTTTATATCTCGCCTAACTTACCGAAATTTATTGAGCTTCATCCCAATTTACACGTAGAAATTGAATTTGAAGATAAACGTGTCGATCTTGTTGCTGAGGGCTATGACTTAGCATTACGGATTGGCTATATGCAAGATAGCTCACTTGTTGCGCGTAAAATTAGTAGCTCCCCTATGCATTTTGTTGCCTCTCCAAGTTATTTAGAAGCACGAGGCACACCACTTACACCTGACGATTTAGAATATCACCAAGGTTTACTTTATAAATCATCGTTAAATCAAGTGCATTGGCAATCAACAAAAGCCAATCAAATTCAACGGTATAAAATTCAATCTAAAGTGGTTTCCAATAATGGTATGGCATTGTTAGAAATGACAAAAGCGGGATTGGGCATCAGTAATTCACCGAGCTTCTTTGTCAAAGATGCGCTTGCTTCAGGTGAATTAGTTGAAATTTTGTCTGAATATAAACAAAAACCTTTAGATATTTATGTGGTTTATCCAAATCGTCGTCATTTACCAGCTAAAGTTCGTGCATTTATTGAATTTCTCGCAAGCCTCGGTTTGTGTGAGAACAGTCAAATATAAAAAAACAAGGGCGGATTGACCGCCCTTTATTATTCAAATAATGTCCAAATTGGTTTAACCTCTTCAGGTAAAAACAAATTCTTTCCTAATTCAATCCATCCACAAGGAAAATGAAAGTCCGAGCCTAAAGAGGCGGCTAAGTCATAGTCATTGGCTAAACGCGCAAGATATTGACGCTGATCTTTAGTTTGACCACTATCCGCGACTTCCATGCCATCACCGCCCCATTGTTTAAAATCAACAATTAATCGACGAATCCATTTTCCTGTCATGTTATAACGCATAGGATGAGCAATGACTGCGACACCACCGGCTGCATGAATCGTATCAATCGCCGTTGGAATATCTACCCATTCAGCTTTGACAAAACACGATTTTCCACCACCTAGATAACGCTTAAAGGCTTGCCCATCATTTGAAACCTTTCCGATTTGTACCAAATAACGCGCATAATGCGCACGAGTCACTTCCCCATTGGCCAATGCTTTCGCACCGTCATAGGCATTGGGGACGCCTGCTTTTTCTAATTTATGACCAATTTCGACCGCTCTTTTTTCTCTCAGTGATTTTTGTTCGGCTAAAAGTGCGGTCATTTTAGGATGCGTTTTATCAAAATTTAATCCAACAATATGGATGCCACGATCTTCCCAATTTGTTGAAATTTCTACGCCATTAATTAGCTCAATACCTAATTTATCTGCTTCAATTTTGGCCTCATCAATACCCATCACGGTGTCGTGATCACATAAAGCAAGCACATTGACACCTTGCTCATAAGCTCGTTGCACAAGCTCCGTAGGCGTTAAAACACCATCTGAAGCCGTACTATGGCAATGTAAATCATATTTGATCATCGGCTTTCCTATAAATTAGTTTGAATAGTGTAATCATCTTCATCAACAATTACAGCTTGGCTATTTGTTAAAGGGAGTAAATTCAATTTGGATTGATAGATCTGAACAGTTTTCTCTGAACTCTCTTCAAAAGGAAACTCACCATAATGTGGAACAATTGCAAAATCGACTAAATTTAAAGCTGAATAATTGGTTAAATCGATAGCTATATTTTTGTCATCCATAATTTGATTATACTCGATGTCGCTGGCGGTAATAATAGCACCGGCAGATTCACCAAGATAAAGCATACCTTCATCAATTCGTTTTTTTATATGTGGTACTAAGTGTTTTCTTTTTAACTCTTGTAATAGATAAAACGTATTACCACCAGAAACGTAAAGGATCGGTGTATGATTTAATTTCTCTTTAATAACCTCTTCTGTTTCTTGGGCGATATCCAAAACATCGACTTCAAAACCTAATTTATGAAAAATATTTATTGCCTCATCAATGTATTCAACATAGCTTTCTACATTACCAGCAGTAGGAATAAATAGCACTTTATGCAATAAAAAATGCTGTTTTAAAAATCGTTTGAAAAGATTTTCTACGGCTGCAAAATAAGAGGCTAGAAATAATGTTTTCATATTATTTCTCTCTTACTTAATCGCCTGAACCAAGCCTTTAACTAAGCTTGGACCGTGATAAATCAAACCAGAATAAACTTGTAACAATTCAGCACCTGCTTCAATCTTCTCTTGTGCATTTTGTACACCATCAATGCCACCACTCCCAATAATCGGAATTTGCCCTTTCAGCTCTTGATGCAATCTTCGAATAATTTCTGTACTTTTGTGCTGTAATGGTTTTCCACTTAAGCCGCCTTGTTGCTTAGCATTTTTCAAACCTGCGACGTTGTCACGTGAAATCGTCGTATTAGTCGCAATGACACCATCCATTTGATGACGAAGTAACGTATCTGCAATTTGAACGAGCTCGCTCTCGGATAAATCAGGTGCAATTTTTACTGCAATCGGCACATATTTGTTATATTGCTCAGCTAATACTTTTTGACGCTGTTTTATACTTTGCAACAAATCATCAAAGTAATCACCATACTGTAATTGGCGTAAATCCGGCGTGTTCGGTGATGAAATATTTACCGTAATATAATCCGCATAGTTATAAGCTTTGTTTAAGCAAAATAGGTAATCATCTTTCCCCTTTTCAAGCGGCGTGATTTTATTTTTACCAATATTAATCCCAATTACGCCATCAAATTTTGCCTTTTTAACATTCTCGATCGCATAATCAATGCCATAATTATTGAATCCATTACGGTTAATAATCCCTTCCGCTTCCACTAAACGGAATTGGCGAGGTTTCGCATTTCCCTCTTGCGCTAAAGGCGTAACCGTACCGACTTCAATAAAACCAAATCCCATCGCACCAAAGCCATCAATAGCCTCAGCATTTTTATCTGCGCCCGCTGCTAACCCAATAGGATTTTTAAAGGTAATGCCCATTACTTCCTTAGGTGTGCCTTGTGGACAAGCCAAAAGCTGCTTTAATAAAAATTGGCAAGGCGATTTACCCGCTAAGTGCAATGATTTAATCACTAAATCATGGGCGGTTTCAGGGTCAAGGGAAAAGATGGCTTTACGGATCAAAGAATACATACTCGTTTATCTCTCAGGATAGTTCACTGTAAATGGAAAGTGCGGTTAATTTTACCGCACTTTTGTTGAAAAGTTATGTTGCATTTTAAAATGAAAGTAAAATACATGCAACGAAAGGTACTTAGATAACTCTACTTGCGAATGTAAAGCTCCTTGGTATAAACATAATCCTGTGGATTATGCATTGGGAATCCACCTACTGCTGGATTAATTACTTTGATCAACGGTGAATAGAATATCGGGATTAGAGGCGCCTCTTCCGCAATAATCAGCTCTGATTGACGATATAATTCAGCACGCGTCTTATCATTTAAAGTACTTTGTGCTTCTTTCATGATTTGATCAAATTTCTCATTCTTCCACAGCCCCACATTTTCGGGAGATGTTGAAACTAATGAATTAAGAAATGCTGATGGCTCATTATATTCCGCATCAATTGACATACGAGACAATTGGAAATTTCCCATATTGCGTTCGCCTAAATAGGTTTTCCATTCCATCGTACGTAATTTCACATCTGCACCTAATTGTTTTTTCCATTCTGAAGCTAACGCTAACGCAACTTTTTCATGTGTCGCATATTTGTTATAAAAAATCTCAAACTGGAGCGGATGTTTTTCGTTATATCCAGCATCATTTAATAATTTTTTAGCTTGTTTAACTCTATCTGTTAACGGTTGATTTAATTCAGCAATGTTCGGTGCAGTAAAACCATCAACGTCTGGAGGTGTCAATGTTGCTGCAGGTTTACGCAACCCAATAATATGTTCAGCTATTAATGGTCGATCTAACGTAAGATATAGCGCTTTGCGAACCTTTTCGTTATCAAATGGTGGTTTCGCCACATTAAACGTGTAGAATTCAGTCGTTAATCTCGGGACCACAAGTAACGCGCTTGGCGTATTTTTCTGAATGTGTGGTATTTGCTCCACTGGTATCCAGGTTAAATCCAATTCTTTAGCTTGGTAACGTTGATAGGCTGAAGCCAAACTTTCTTGAAATAAATATTCTGAAGTATTAATGAGCGTCTTTTTATCATTCCAATAGAATGGGTTACGTTCTGCCGTAATTTTCTCGTTAATTATCCATTGTTTTAATTTATAAGCACCATTACTCACGATATTTTGAGGGGTAGCCCATTTATTATCGCCAAATTGCGCTAATTTATGATGGGGAACAGGAAATGTTGTAGGATATGCGAGTAGCTGTAAGAAGTAAGGTGTGGCTTGGGTTAGTTTAATTTCAAGTTGTTTATCATTAATCGCCTTAATGCCTAAAGCGCTCATAGGCAGTTTACCTTGCATCACATCTTCTGTATTTAAAATATGTGCTTTAGACAAATAACTGGCATTTGGGCTACCAAACTTAGGATCAACCGCACGTTGCCAACCTAGCACAAAATCTTGAGCAGTTACTGGTGTACCGTCCGACCATTTTGCATCACGCAATGAAAAGGTATAAATCTTGCCATCGTCAGAGACTGTCCATTTTTCTGCTTGTGCAGGCTGCACTTGACCATTTTCATCCAACCAAATTAATCCTTCAAATAAATCAATCACAATTTGGGCAGCGGTATTTTCTTGTACCAATTGGGGATCAAGAGAACCAGGATCACTATGTGTGTTTTGACGGAAGATTTGAGTGTCAGAAAGTTGCGTATCCGCAGGCACAGTGGCAGAAAATGCTGTTGTTGAAAAAATGCCAAGCATCATACTGACCAGCACTGATGTTTTGTATGTTTTCATATAAAATCCTTATTAACTAATATGGCGAAATGCCATTAATCATTCTATCAAAGGCAATAAAAGAAAAGATTGATATAGTTAACAAATTTGAAAAAAAATACGGAATGTCTTAGACATCCCGTATTGAATTTATGAGGTATCTGTTCAGAGATTATTGCAAGGCTTTTTCAATCTTCTCAAATAAATCTTTTGAGAGATCTTCAACAGCACTTAATCGTTCTAAGGCACGTTTCATTAACGTTTGACGTTGCGCATCAAAACGCGAGAAACGAATTAATGGCTCAATTAAACGAGCAGCCACTTGTGGATTGCTTTCATTTAAACGGATTAGGACGTCTGTTAAGAAACGATAGCCAGAACCACTAATATGATGGAATGCTTTTAAGTTGTGATTTGCAAAGCTCCCCACTAATGAACGTAAACGGTTTGGATTGTTGAAGTTAAAGCTTGGGTGATCCATTAATACTTGTACAATCTCCAATACGTTTTCATCAGGGCGAGTGGCTTGTAAAGCAAACCATTTATCCATGACCAAGCCATCATGTTGCCATTTTTGTTCAAAATCGGCCAACAAGGCATCACGACAAGGTAATGCCGCTTTGGTTGCCATATTTAATGCCGCTAAAGTATCCGTCATATTATTGGCATTATTGTAATGTTTTTGAACTACATTGTTGCCTAAATTGGTGTAAGCTAGATAACTTAAACAAAGATTACGCATTGCTCGTAAAGCAATATCTTCTTGCGTCACTCGATAATCTTCAAGACGAATATGGGTGTAAATACGCAATAAATCTTCTTTCAAGTATTCTGCAATTTGCACCAACATAAATTCTCTTGCGGCTGCAATGCCATCTGGATCAATCGTTTTAAAGCTTTCTGCAAATTCAATGTCTTTTGGTAAGGTTAGAATTAATGTGGCTAATTCAATATCTTGTTCGTAATTTTCCAATACATGCGCAAGTGCGGTCAAAACATCGGGTGAAATGTCAAAGGCTTCGCCTTGTTGGAAATGCGCCACATTACGACGCAATTCTTGAGTAAACAGCATTTGTGCTGCATCCCAACGAGCAAATTGGTTATCAGCAAATTTAAGCAAACCTAATAACTGCTCTGTGGTGTAATCATAATCCAGTTTCACCGGTGCAGAAAAATCGCATAATAACGCAGGAATTGGGCGACCATAAATGCCATGGAATTCAAAGACTTGGTCTTTTTCTGTCACATTTAACACATCGCTTAGCAACTCACCGTTATGCTGTAACATTTGTTTCGTGCCTTTGACATCATAAAGTGCAATTTTCAATGGAATATGCAAGTTTACTTTTTCCATTTGATCCGCTGTTGGCGGTGTAGATTGCGAAACCGTTAAACGATAAGTATGAGTTTGTTCATCATAGGCATCGCTAATCAATAATTCTGGCGTACCTGATTGGCTATACCAACGACGGAATTGTGCTAAATCAACGTCATTTGCACGTTCCATTGCAGAAACAAAATCTTCACAGGTTGCTGCTTTACCATCGTTTTCAGCAATATAGAGTTGCATCCCTTTTTGGAAACCTTGTTCACCTAATAAGGTGTGCAACATACGAATCACTTCCGCCCCTTTTTCATATACGGTCACTGTATAGAAGTTATTCATTTCAATGACTTTTTCAGGACGAATCGGGTGTGACATTGGGCTTGCATCTTCAGCAAATTGCACCGTACGTAAGAATTTCACGTTATTAATACGATTGACTGCTCGAGAACCTGTGTCAGATGAAAATTCTTGATCACGGAAAACCGTTAAACCTTCTTTCAAACTTAATTGGAACCAATCACGGCAAGTTACACGGTTTCCCGTCCAGTTATGGAAATATTCGTGTGCAATCACGCTTTCAATGGCGAGATAATCATCATCGGTTGCTGTTTGTGGATTTGCCAACACAAATTTAGAGTTAAAGATATTCAACCCTTTATTTTCCATGGCCCCCATATTGAAGAAGTCCACAGCAACAATCATGTAAATATCTAAGTCATATTCTAAATTGAAACGGTCTTCATCCCATTTCATGGCTTTTTTCAGACTTTCCATCGCCCAAGAGGCGCGATCAAGATTTCCACGGTCAACATAAAGCTCTAAGGCCACTTCACGACCACTTTTTGTTGTAAAGGTATCTTGTAATAAATCAAAATCACCCGCCACTAAAGCGAATAAATAGCTTGGTTTCGGGAATGGGTCATTCCACTCAACCCAATGACGCCCATCCTCTAATTCACCACTTGCAATACGGTTGCCATTAGAAAGTAAGTAAGGATACTTAGTCTTATCTGCGGTAATTTTGGTTGTATAGCGCGCCAATACATCTGGGCGATCAAGCATATAAGTGATTTGACGGAAACCTTCTGCTTCACATTGTGTACAAATGCCCTCGCCAGATTGATAAAGTCCTTGTAAAGAGGTGTTTTGTGCAGGCTCTAAATTCGTCACAATTTCAAGTTCAAAATTGACCGCACTTTGATTGGTTAAATCTAACGTTAAACTTTCATGGTCTTGATGATAATGTTTGAAATCTTCGCCATTGAATTTAATGGAGGCAAATTGGAAGCCATGACCATCTAATCGTAGATGGGTTGCTTCATCATTTAAACGTTGGAAGGTTGTTTTTGCAGTGACAACGGTATGCTTAGGATCTAATTGAAAATCAAGGAAAATATCCGTAACTGTAAAATCAGGTTGTTTGTAATCTTTTCTATATTTCGCTTTAGCTAACATAATCTGCTCTATTTCTAAGAAAAAAACTCGTATTAGGATAAGATTTTATGACAAAACTTGCAATGGAATTTTCAGTTTTTACCACATGGCAAACGTTTGCTTAAAAGTAGGTAAATATGCTATTCTACGCATCGTTTTTTATTAGATAAATTTTTAAAAATATGTCAAATACCGCACAAATTGCTATTGTTATGGGCTCAAAAAGCGATTGGGCAACCATGCAAGAAGCCACTCAAATTTTAGATGAACTCAATGTGGCATATCATGTTGAAGTCGTTTCCGCACATCGCACTCCCGACAAGCTGTTTGAATTTGCCGAAAATGCACAAAAAAATGGTTACAAAGTGATTATTGCAGGTGCAGGTGGTGCAGCACATTTACCCGGTATGATTGCAGCTAAAACGCTTGTACCGGTATTGGGTGTCCCTGTTAAAAGCTCTATGTTAAGCGGTGTTGATAGTCTCTATTCTATCGTGCAAATGCCTAAAGGCATCCCTGTCGGTACGTTAGCGATTGGCCCTGCTGGTGCTGCTAATGCAGGATTACTCGCCGCACAAATTCTTGCAGGTTGGGATGATGCGTTATTCGCTCTCCTACAAGTATTCCGCGAAAATCAAACTAATGTGGTATTGGATAATCCTGATCCACGTAAATAAAACACCTTTCATTTTGACCGCACTTTCTAAAGTGCGGTTGTTTTTTTAGCTAGATTTGATGAGAAATTTTATGCAAAACTCTACCCTCTATCCTACCGTTTATGTGCTTGGTAATGGTCAACTCGGCAGAATGTTACGTTATGCAGGCGCCCCATTAGATATTCATGTTCAACCGCTTGAATTCAATGCGCCCGTATTTGATTTACCTAAAGATGCCATCATTACCGCAGAGATTGAACGTTGGGAAAAAACACCATTAACTGAATTATTAGGTCATCATAAGAATTTCGTTAATCAGAATGTTTTTGGCTTATTGGCTGATCGCTTTACCCAAAAATCTTTACTGGATGAACTCAATCTCTCTACCTCGCCATGGTGTTTATTAAAAGATAAAACGCAATGGCCTGAAGTATTTAAAAACCTGGGCGAAAAAGTCGTAGTGAAACGTCGCACTGGTGGTTATGACGGTCGTGGTCAATGGATTATCACTAATAACAATCAACATGACATTACGGACGATTTATTCGGTGAAGTTATCGCAGAAAAATTTATTCCTTTTGATTACGAAGTGTCTATCGTAGGCGCAAGATTTAAAAATGGTGAAAAACGTTTCTATCCTGTGACGCATAACCTACAGCAAAATGGCATTTTACGTTACAGTGTGACAGATGTTTCATTCCCTCAACAACACAGCCAACAAATTCAGGCTGAATCTATGCTCGGAAAAATCATGGATAAGCTTGAATATGTGGGTGTAATGGCAATGGAATGCTTTGTGGTGGGTGATAAATTATTAATTAATGAACTTGCCCCTCGTGTACATAACAGTGGACATTGGACCCAACTCGGCTGTGCCATTAGTCAATTTGAATTACACCTACGTGCTTTATTAGATTTACCTACACCGTCATTACAACCTATTGCACCAAGTGTCATGGTTAATTTAATTGGCACAGAACATAATCCACACTGGTTGAACACGCCTTTCTCCCAATTACATTGGTATGGTAAGGAAGTTCGTCCGGGTAGAAAGTTAGGTCATATCAATATCACGCATCCAGACAAAACGATCATTATTCAACAGCTTGAAAAACTTCGTCACGAACTCCCTGAAGACTATCAATCTGGTTTAAATTGGGCGATTGAGAAATTAAAATAATCGAAAAAACAACCGCACTTTTTGATGAATATCTAAAAACATCAAAGTGCGGTTGATTTTTATCAGGTTCTTCTTGATAAAATCTATCGGCTGAAGTATAAAATTACTTATCTCACAACACATACATAAGGAAAAGCTATGTTTGAACATATCAAAGCGGCTCCGGCCGATCCTATCTTAGGCTTAGGCGAAGCATTCAAATCTGAAACCCGTGAAAATAAAATCAATTTAGGTATTGGCGTTTATAAAGATGCACAAGGTACAACGCCGATTATGCGTGCAGTAAAAGAAGCCGAAAAACGCTTATTTGATAACGAAAAAACCAAAAACTATCTGACTATCGATGGTATTGCCGATTATAACGAACGCACAAAAGAACTCCTTTTCGGTAAAGATTCAGAAGTTATTAAAGCTAATCGAGCAAGAACGGTACAAAGTTTAGGTGGTACAGGTGCATTACGTATTGCTGCGGAGTTCATCAAACGCCAAACCAAAGCTCAAAATGTGTGGATTAGTATACCAACATGGCCAAACCACAATGCAATTTTCAATGCGGTGGGTATGACGATTCGTGAATATCGTTATTATGATGCTGAACGCAAAGCCCTTGACTGGGAACATTTACTTGAAGATTTAAGCCAAGCAAGCGAAGGTGATGTGGTGCTTTTACACGGTTGCTGCCACAACCCAACTGGTATTGACCCAACCCCAGAACAATGGCAAGAATTAGCCGCGCTTTCAGCGAAAAACGGCTGGTTACCGCTCTTTGACTTTGCTTATCAAGGTTTAGCCAATGGCTTAGACCAAGATGCTTACGGTTTACGTGCTTTTGCGGCAAATCATAAAGAATTATTAGTGGCGAGTTCATTCTCTAAAAACTTTGGTTTATACAATGAGCGTGTAGGTGCCTTTACCCTTGTGGCTGAAAATGCAGAAATTGCTTCCACCGCTTTAACACAGGTGAAATCAATTATTCGCACCCTCTACTCTAACCCTGCGTCTCATGGTGGGGCGACCGTAGCAACGGTGTTAAATGATCCTCAACTTCGCCAAGAGTGGGAAAATGAATTAACTGAAATGCGTGAACGCATCAAAAAAATGCGTCATTTATTCGTTCAGTTATTAAAAGAATACGGTGCAGAGCAAGATTTCAGCTTTATCATGGAACAAAACGGTATGTTCTCTTTCAGCGGCTTATCACCTGAAAAAGTTGATCGCTTAAAAGAAGAATTTGCGATTTATGCTGTTCGTTCTGGTCGTATCAATGTGGCTGGTATCACTGAAGACAATATTCGTTATTTATGTGAAAGCATCGTTAAAGTGCTTTAATCAATAAAAATAGAAAGTGCGGTTAAATTTGACCGCTCTTTTTTATCTCAACATATCAAAAGAAAAGGCAGATTTTACTCTGCCTTTTTATCAAACAATTACCATTGGTAACCGATGCTTCCGCCCCAGTTCACATCACTGCGGGTATTGATACTTGCACCAACTTTAATCGAAATTTTGTTGTTATCAGAATTTCGACCATAACCAACCGCTAATGCATTTTCATTGCGATAACCGCCAACACCAACAGAAACTAAGCTTTTACCTGCTTCATTTGGACGTTGTAAGAAAGAAATTGCTGTCGCACCTGCGATACCTGCACGTAATCGACGATCAACGTGATCAATTTTATTGTCTAAACGATTGATGTTGTTATTAATATTTTTCACTGCATTATCAACATAACGTTTATTTACTGCATCAGTTGGGTCTTTAGGATCAGCCACATTCACAATACGATTATTGTGAACATCCAAGCCACCGTGTGCATGGACTGTACCACCAACGTTGATATCACCGGTTGTTGTGACATTGGTAAATGTTGGCGTATCAGATACCGCAACACTTAACACTTTGCCTTTTTTGTGGGTTAATTTAATGTTTTTACCCGCATCAAGTGTTAACTTATCCATTTTTGTTGCTGTAGATTGAACCGTTTCTTCTGTTACTTCATTTACAACAGTACCTTCAGATGCACTTGCAGTCACGTTAAATCCACGACCCGCCGCATTTTTAATTTCATCTTTAGTTTTTTGTGAAAGATCCACTTTATAATTGGTCACTGTAGTTACAGTTACACCGTCTTTTCCAGTAACTTTGGTTGGTTCGCCCACTGTTACAGTAATTGCATCTGAGCCTGCTTCAACTGATGCTGAAGTGTCTTTTGCATTCACTTTAATTTCTGCTGCATTCTCACCATCTTTTACAACAACTTCGGTATTTTCACCATTCACAAAATTTACTTTGCCATGGGTATTAATACGTGATGTTTCTGTACCATTGTTTTGAATGTTAAAGCCTGCATTGTAATATGCTTGATATAACTGACTACCATTTACCGCATCATTTGAAGTAGCCGTAATTCGACCCGCACCTACATTTTGGATCTGACGAACAAGTGTTCCATCACCGACAGATACTGCGCCTTTTTGAGTTGAAGAAGTACCATTGTAGTTAACTGTTGTGCCTGCCGCATTATCGTCAAAAGAAGATAAAGTTTTTGCTGTATTATCAAATACGTTCGCCGCACTACTTGAATAAGAACCCAATGTCACAGAGTTTTCATGCGTACCTTTTGCTTGATTACCAATCACAACAGCACTAACTGCAGAGACGTTACTAGATGTACCAAGAGCAATGGAATTAACCGCAGAAGAATTACTATCTTTACCAACCGCAACGGCATTCATTGATGAAGCACTAGCATTAGAGCCAGATGCCATTGCATCCACACCTGAAGCTTTAGATGCATAACCTAAAGCCATTGAACCTCTACCACTAGCAGCTGCAGTATTACCTAATGCTGAAGCTCCTAAAGCACTCGCTTTAGCCCCATTACCTACAGCTGTTGAAACAATTGCACTAGCATTAGCCAAGGTACCTAGAGCCGTCGCACTTTGAGCACCAGCATAAGAACGACGTCCTAACGCAGTTGATTCTCGTCCTTCGGTTACAGCAGCTGAACCCACAGCAATAGAATTATCTGCTCTAGCCGATGCTCCTACACCTAATGCAGTCGCTCCCCATGATGAAGCTGATGCGCTATCCCCAAAAGCAGAAGCACTTTGCGCAATAGCCTTCGTGGCTCGACCTATAGCTGTCGCAGTTGAGCCTGTTGCATTTGCATTTGCACCAAAAGCTGAAGATCCTTCTCCATCAGCATAAGATGCTACACCAACTGCGGTTTGACTATTTCCCCCAGCTTTCTCATTAGAGGTTTTTGCCATCAAACCGATAGCAACCGAGTTTGAACCAGTGCCACTTGATGCGCGATCACCAAGAGTGACACCATATCCTGATTGACTTGTTGCATTATTTCCTAATGTTATTGACCAACGTGCTTTATTTGTCACGTTATTACCAATTACAATGCTCTCTGTTTCTTCTGATTTTGCTTTTTTGCCTAAAACAACAGAATCACCTGTGGTACCAACTCCGGCAACTGCACTAACATCAGTACCACCAACAATATTTCCATCATTATTTAATACTACATTGGTTTCAGCTATCGCACTTGTACTTGCACCAGCTAAAATTGTAGCGCCAATGATTGCTGTTAATGTTTTACGTTTATCTGTTTGAGATGATTTAGCTACAGATTTGCTTAGTTCTGAAACAGCAATCCAGCATTGGTTTACTTTATTCCAAATAATTTTAAAAACATGATTCATAATTAATTTCCTATTGTATATGGTTATAAATATTCAAGTACAAAGAACCTTGATTAATACTGTGCAAGTATAATACAACATTTATTACAATGAATACTGGATTTACATTACTTTACATATCATTACAATAAAACAATCTTTCTTATTGAAAGATAAAGAAATTTATAAACAATTCCATCATATACTAAAATACAGTTATACTTTTTACAGAAAGAAAAAATGGCCATAAAAATGACCATATTTTTTATATTGAATTACCACTTCTCTAACGCTTCTTTATCGCTCTCTCTAGCTTCAATCCAACGCTCACCTTGATTAGTTTGTTCTTTTTTCCAGAACGGCGCTTTTGATTTTAAGAAGTCCATAATGAATTCATTAGCATGATAAGCATCACCTCGGTGAGCAGAACTGATGCCAACTAAAACAATTTCATCGCCAGTATGTAAAAGTCCCACGCGGTGAATCACTGACACTCGTTGAATATCCCAACGCGCTTTCGCCTGTTCTACAATTTCACGTAAGGCTTTTTCTGTCATGGCGGGATAATGTTCTAAGTATAAGCTGGATACCTCATCGCCTAAATTAAGATCGCGCACTTTACCTACAAAAATAACCGTTGCACCAACCGAATGTTGCTCAGAAAGCCATTGGTAAACGGCATTTTGATCGAAGGGCTGTTCTTGTACTGAAATTTGAATATCCGTCATTTAGCCCCCAGTTACAGGTGGGAAAAACGCAATTTCATCTCCATTTTTTACCGCACTTTCTAAAGGCATCAAAGTTTGATTAATCGCTACTAAAAGTTTCCCTTTTTCTAACGCTAACGCCCATCTATCACCTTTTTGAGCAAGATGTTCACGTACCTCTTCTGCTGTCGCAAAATCGCCTTCAAGCTGAATAGAATCTTCCCCAATTAATTCGCGAGTTTGAGCAAAAAATAAAACATTTAACATCTTATTTTTCCTCCGCAATAAAATGACCAGATTTTCCACCGCTCTTTTCTAACAGGCGAACGTGCTCAATTACCATGTCTTTTTGTACGGCTTTACACATATCGTAAATGGTTAAGGCGGCAACGCTTGCAGCGGTTAATGCTTCCATTTCTACGCCGGTTTTTCCGGTTAATTTGCAAAGCGATTGAATGCGAACTTGGTTGGTTTCAAGTAACGGTTCTAAATTCACTTCTACTTTAGAAAGTAACAATGGATGGCAAAGCGGGATAAGTTCCCAAGTACGTTTTGCGGCTTGAATACCTGCAATACGAGCAGTAGCAAATACATCGCCTTTATGATGTTTGCCTTCCACAATCATGGAAAGAGTTTCTTTTGACATGGTCACAATGGCTTCAGCACGAGCTTCACGAACAGTCTCTGCTTTTGCAGAAACATCCACCATATTGGCTTCACCTTGAGAATTAATATGCGTAAATGTAGTCATAATAAAATAAAGTGCGGTTAAAATATTGAATGTTTTACATATGTGACAAAAGCAAAATAAGTGAATAGTTTATTCACTTATTTACTTTTAGCCACCGATAGAAGCTAAATGATTTCTTACGCCACTATCACCGATATGCAAATAATGATGTTCACGTTTACCTTGCAGTGCAGAAAAAATACGTGCTTGCAAAATATCTTGCTGTTCATGGGATTGCAATAAATCACGTAATTCAATGCCTTCTTCACCGAATAAACAAAGATGAAGTTTGCCCTTCGCTGACACTCTGAGACGATTACAGCTTGCACAGAAATTCTTCTCATAAGGCATAATTAAGCCAATTTCGCCAGCATAATCAGGATGCGTGAATACTTTAGCTGGACCATCAGTATGAGATTTGTGTTGTAATTGCCAACCGTTTTGCAGCAATTTATCCGCTAATACTTGTCCTGAAAGATGGAATTTATCAAAGAAACTATCCATTTCGCCCGTTTGCATGAGTTCGATAAAACGCATTTGAATTGGGCGATCTTTTACCCAAACAAGGAATTGCTCAAACTCTTTGTCATTCAAATTTTTCATCAAAACTGAATTGACTTTGACTTTGTTGTAACCCACTTCAAATGCACGATCGATACCACGCATCACGTCATCAAATTTATTGATACCCGTAATTTGATGGAACATTTTCGGATCTAAGCTATCAACACTGACGTTAATAGATGTAATTCCTGCTTTCTTCCAAGCAGCCACATCTTTTGCCATGCGATAGCCATTTGTCGTAACAGCTAATTGACGGATTCCATCAATATTAGCAATGCTTTCAGCAATAGAAATAAAATCTTTGCGTAAAGTGGGTTCGCCACCCGTTAAACGGATTTTCTCTGTGCCCATTTCAGCAAATGCTTGAGCAAGATGGGTAATTTCTTTTAACGTTAAGAAACTTGGCTTGTTAGCTTCAGGTTGATAACCATCAGGCAAGCAATAGGTACAACGAAAATTACACTGATCGGTAATCGACAGTCGTAGATAGTAATATTGGCGTTGGAAAGGATCGACTAAGCGAGACTCTCCTACGTTTTTAATAGGAATGGATTGCATTTTACACCTTTCTAAATATGGAGAGGATAAACCGTTTCCAGCGTATCCCTGAATAACGTACCGCGTTATTGGCTTGCCACCGTATTTCTTGTGAAACTTAGGCTAAACAAGCTCGGAGTTATGCGTTAAAAATAAATTGTGTTGGTATTGTAATAAAAGCAAGCGGTTAATAGCAATAATCTGGTAGAATAACCCGACTATATTGATAAAAATAACAGCATTAACTTATATAAAAAAATATATAACATCATTTTTTATAATTATTTATAGGTAAAAAAGGAAGAAAAATGTCTGATTTATCTCGTCACAGCCGTCATGAACATTTAGACGAAATCAAACATATTGTTGCTATTGGTGGTGGTCATGGATTAGGGCGTGTATTATCGGCGCTTAGTTTTATGAAAGAGCGTTTAACCGGTATTGTCACCACCACAGATAACGGCGGTTCAACGGGTCGAATTCGCCAAGAACAAGGTGGTATCGCATGGGGCGATCTACGTAATTGCTTAAACCAAATCATCATTGAGCCAAGTACAGCCTCCGCATTATTTGAATACCGCTTTACTGGCGAAGGTGAACTTTCTGGGCATAATTTAGGCAATTTAATGCTCAAAGCCTTAGAAGATATGCATATTCGCCCTATTGAAGCCATTAACTTAATTCGTGAATTACTCAAAGTAAAATCTCACATTATTCCCATGTCAGAAGAACCTGTTCATCTTGCCGCGAGTTTAGGTTCAGGTTCCAGCATTGTAGGTGAAGTGAGCATTGATAATTTAACAGAATTACCCCAATCACTTTTCTTAGTGCCTATGGTTAAAGCCGCACAAGAAGCCATCCAAGCATTGGAGCAAGCGGAAGTCATTTTACTTGGCCCAGGAAGTTTCATGACGAGTATTATGCCACCATTATTATTACCTGAATTAGCGACTGCCCTGCGTAATAGCAAAGGGAAAGTAATTTTTATTGATAATTTAGGAGTAGAAATTGGCGCTGCCTCTCATCTATCTTTGGCTGATCGTATTCAGAAAATTCATGAAATTGTTGGCGAGCCCATTATTGATGGTGTCATTACACCTTATCGCGAAAAAAGTGCAGTCGATTTGTCCACCATTTCTTCCGTTAAAATCTTAGCTAAACGCTTGAATGCCGATGATATCAGCTATCGTCATGACCGAACATTACTTGCCAAAGCTATCGATGAATTAGTGGGTGAATTAGATTACGAATAAAAAAACCGCACGTTAAAGTGCGGTCATTTTTGGCTTATTTTTTCCCGAAAACTCTCACATTCGTGAAACCATTTTCTTTTAAATAAAGCGCTTGCAATTTACTCATCACACCACGCTCACAATAAAGCACATAGTTTTTACTTTGATCTAATGAACCGAATTGTGAAGATAATTTGTAAAATGGTAATTGCATCACTTGATGTTCATCTGATTCAAATGGATTTTCATCTGTCTCTTCTGGGCTACGAATATCTAAAATAATATCGTTTTCACCAAGCACCGAAATGGTATCTACTTCCACCACTTCTTTCTCAGTTTCTTCTGCAATTTGACGAATATCTAAATATTGTGCATTTTCAACCGCACTTTCTAACACACCAAAATCAAAGTGATTTTCTTCTTCAAGAATTTTTTCACGTACCGCTTTAATCGTTGGATTTTTAGAAATCACCCCACAGAATTCAGGCATTGATTTGGCAATATCATCCGTGCCGATCTCTTTCGCCATTGCAATAATCTGTTCTTTATCATGAGTAATGAGTGGACGTAATACTAAGGCATCGGATGCTTCATCAATTAAACGCAAATTGGTTAAAGTTTGGCTAGATACTTGCCCGAGCGCCTCACCGGTAACGATAGCTTGAATATCAAAACGTTGTGCAACTTTACTTGCAGCGCGCACCATCATTCGTTTTAACACGACGCCCATTTGACCGTTATCAACTTTCTCTAAAATCTCGCCCACTACGCCTTCAAAAGGAATGGCAATAAAGCGGACTTTATGGGATGAGCTATAACGACTCCAAATATGGTAAGCCATTTGTTTCACACCAATTTCGTGAGCAGCCCCACCTAAATTGAAGAAACAATAATGCACACGAGAACCACGACGAATAAGCATATAACTGGATACGCCTGAGTCAAAGCCACCAGAAATCAATGAAAGCACGTCTTCTTGCGTCCCAATTGGATAACCACCAAGACCAACATGACGAGCTCTCACTAGCATCATTTTGTCATCTTCAATATCAATACGAACGGTCACATCAGGATTTTTTAAACGTACTTTTGCACTTTCAATATGCTGATTTAAACCGCCACCGATATAACGTTCTGCTTCAATGGAACTAAAATCATGTTTCCCTTTGCGTTTTACACGTACACAAAAGGTTTTGTTTTCAAGTTGAGCTGCAACATCCGCTAAGGTCAACTCAAAGATATGATGTAAATCGGTAAACGGTTTTTCTTCCACTTCTAAAAAATGATGAATACCCGGAATGCGTTGTAAAAGCGCAATCAACTCTTCACGATTAGCTTCATTTTTTGACCGCACTTCAATGTAATCCCAATGACGAACCACTGCCGTTTCTTCATCATATTTTTGTAAAATATTACGGATATTAGAGGTCAAAATTTTCGCGAAACGCTTACGCACGGTTTCGCTTTTAATCATAATTTCAGGAAAAAGTTTAACGATAAATTTCATAATAATCTGTGAATAATAAAAAATGGTCGTATTGTACGCTAAATTCCAGATCCCACAAAGTTCAAATTCTCACGAAAAACTGACCGCACTTTGAAATAAGTTTTTAACATCCCTATAAAAATCAAGTACAATACGGAGCAATTTATTCATCTGAAAAGGATAATTTAATGGCGCGTAAACCAGCAAATGCTGAACCTGATTTTGAAACAACACTTGCACAATTAGAAACCATTGTGACAAAACTTGAAAGCGGTGAATTACCATTGGAAGATGCGCTGAAAGAATTTGAAAACGGCATTAAATTGGCTCAACTTGGTCAAGAACGCTTGCAACAAGCAGAACAACGTATTCAAATTTTGTTACAAAAAAGCGAAACCGCCCCATTAAGTGATTATCAAGGGGACGAGTAATTCATGAGTTATCAATTCGGCACTGAACTCAAACAAGTTCAAGATCGTATTAATCAGTTTTTAGCCAATCAATTTGAAGAAATTGACTCTTATAGAGCCCCTTTGCGTGATGCCATGAAATATGGTTTATTGCTAGGCGGTAAACGCGTTCGTCCTTTCCTTGTCTATGCAACGGGAAAAATGCTGGGCGCAGAAATGCCTGCTTTAGATTACGCGGCGGCAGCCATTGAATCTATTCACGCCTATTCTTTAATCCATGATGATTTGCCAGCAATGGATAACGATGAACTTCGTCGAGGTCAACCAACCTGTCATATCGCTTTTGATGAAGCCACGGCCATTTTAGCTGGCGATGCATTACAAACTTTTGCCTTTGAAATTCTTACTGAATCCCCTTCTCTTTCTGCAGAACAAAAGTTGCAATTAGTGAAAGTATTGGCTCAAGCATCTGGCGTACAAGGCATGTGTTTAGGGCAAAGCTTAGATTTAATTTCTGAGCATAAACAAGTTAATTTAGCCGAATTAGAGCTTATTCATCGCAATAAAACGGGTGCGTTACTAACAGCTGCATTAAAACTGGGTTTTATCTGCTCACCTCACTTTGAAAACAAAGAATTAGAGCAACAACTAGAACGTTATTCACAAGCTATTGGTTTAGCTTTCCAAGTACAAGATGACATTTTAGATATTGAAGGTGACAGTGCGGAAATAGGTAAACCGGTGGGATCTGATTTAGGCTTAGATAAAAGCACTTATCCAAAACTGTTAGGATTAGAGGGCGCGAAACAAAAAGCGCAAGAACTCTATCAAACCGCCTTACATGAATTAGACAATTTACCTTTTGATACCACTGCATTGCGTGCATTAGCTGAATTTATTGTCAATCGTAAAAGTTAATGGTGACAGCACTGACTTTAATTTCTCAAAGTGCGGTCACTTTTTTCACATTTTAGGACTAACGAATATATGAACAACTATCCTCTTTTATCCTTAATTAATTCGCCGGAAGATTTGCGTCTGTTGAATAAAGAGCAGCTTCCGCAGCTTTGTCAGGAGTTACGGAGTTATCTGTTGGAGTCTGTTAGTCAAACCAGCGGCCATTTAGCATCTGGTCTCGGTACCGTTGAATTAACGGTTGCTCTACACTACATTTTCAAAACCCCTTTTGATCAATTAATTTGGGATGTGGGCCATCAGGCTTATCCACACAAAATTTTGACAGGTCGTCGTGATCAAATGTCGACCATCCGCCAAAAAGGTGGAATTCATCCTTTCCCTTGGCGTGAAGAAAGTGAGTTTGATGTATTAAGTGTTGGACACTCTTCCACTTCAATCAGTGCAGGACTGGGTATTGCTGTTGCGGCAGAACGTGAAAATGCAGGCCGTAAAACCGTTTGTGTAATTGGTGATGGTGCAATCACTGCGGGTATGGCATTTGAAGCCTTAAATCATGCGGGCTCTTTACATACTGATATGTTGGTCATTTTAAATGACAATGAAATGTCGATTTCTGAAAATGTCGGTGCATTAAATAATCACCTTGCACGTATTTTCTCTGGTTCCTTATATTCAACCGTTCGTGATGGCAGTAAAAAAATCTTAGATAAAGTACCAACTGTTAAAAACTTTATGAAGAAAACCGAAGAGCACATGAAAGGCGTGATGTTCTCTCCAGAAAGTACGCTTTTTGAAGAGCTCGGTTTTAACTATATTGGACCAATTGACGGGCATAACATTGATGAATTAATTGCTACTTTAAGCAATATGCGCGATCTCAAAGGGCCCCAATTCTTACACATTAAAACCAAAAAAGGGAAAGGTTACGAGCCTGCAGAAAAAGATCCAATTGGCTTCCATGGTGTACCCAAATTTGACCCAATCAGTGGACAACTGCCTAAATCAAACGCCAAACCAACCTATTCAAAAATCTTTGGTGATTGGTTATGTGAAATGGCAGAACAAGACGATAAATTAGTCGGCATCACCCCCGCAATGCGTGAAGGTTCTGGCATGGTAGAATTTTCAGAACGATTCCCTCAACAATATTTTGATGTTGCCATCGCAGAGCAACATGCTGTCACCTTTGCAGCAGGTCTTGCAATTGGTGGTTATAAACCGGTTGTGGCAATTTACTCAACCTTCTTACAACGTGCTTATGATCAACTTATTCATGACGTTGCTATTCAAAACTTACCTGTTCTCTTTGCCATCGATCGTGCAGGTATCGTAGGTGCTGATGGTCAAACTCACCAAGGTGCGTTTGATTTAAGTTTTATGCGCTGCATTCCGAATATGATCATTATGACTCCAAGCGATGAAAACGAATGCCGCCAAATGCTTTACACGGGTTATAAATGTGGTAAACCTGCTGCGGTACGTTATCCACGTGGAAATGCAATCGGCGTAGAATTAACCCCACTTGCTCAATTAGAAATTGGTCGTTCAAAAATGGTTCGTCAAGGTCAAAAAATTGCGATTCTGAATTTTGGTACACTCTTACCTGCTGCTTTATCTGTGGCAGAAAAACTCAATGCGACTGTTGTCGATATGCGCTTTGTGAAACCAATTGATGAAGCTCGTATTCTAGAAGTGGCGAATACTCATGACGTCATTGTGACATTGGAAGAAAATGCGATTCAAGGTGGTGCAGGCTCTGCTGTTTCAGAAGTGCTAAATTCTCATGGAAAAACAACCGCACTTTTACAACTTGGTTTACCTGATATCTTTATTCCGCAAGGCACACAACAAGAAGCCCTTGCTGAAATTAAATTAGATGAAAAAGGGATTGAAGAGCAAATTATTGCCTTTATAAAGGGCTAAATTCGTTCATTTTGGTTTAATTTTGATATTTTTAAAAATTTTTTCAAAAATATCGAACTATTTCAAAAACACACAGTCTGATACATTGCTAGTGCACTGCATATTGCAGTTATCTTTTTGAAGTTTCTTATAAATTAAGACCTCCCCGCTATTCAAGTTTTGAGTAGCGGTTTTTTCTTTTTTAGAAGTAATAAAAAAGGACGCTTTTCAGCGTCCTAATTTTTGAATCTAAACTTTAAAAAAATTAAAGTGCAGATTTTGCTTTTTCAACTAATGCAGCGAACGCTACTTTGTCGAATACAGCGATATCAGCAAGGATCTTACGGTCGATTTCAACTGACGCTTTTTTCAAGCCGTTGATAAATTTACTGTAAGATAAACCATTTTGACGAGCCGCAGCGTTGATACGAGCAATCCATAATTGACGGAATTGACGTTTACGTTGACGACGGTCACGATATGCGTATTGACCAGCTTTGATCACCGCTTGGAAAGCAACGCGATACACGCGTGAACGTGCACCATAATAACCTTTAGCAGCCTTAAGAACTTTCTTATGGCGTGCTCTTGCAATAACACCACGTTTTACACGAGCCATTATTTAATCTCCTATGTAATATTTTTAACTAATTTAACTAATCGTACGTTTTGCTTAAATAACGGCTTATGCGTATGGTAAGCAAGCTACTACTAAAACTTGGTCTGCTTTCGCAACCATTGATTTATGACGTAAATGACGTTTACGTTTAGTTGTCTTTTTAGTCAAAATATGACGTAAGTGAGATTGTTTACGTTTGAAACCGCCAGAAGCTGTTTTTTTGAAACGCTTAGCAGCACCACGTACTGTTTTAATTTTAGGCATTGTTAAAAAACTCCGCATTTTAAGTTAAACACATAATTAGGCGAATCCGAAGATTACTTGTAGGCACTAATTATTCCAATATGGCAAATTGAATTGCCCTTCTCCAAAAGCAATTAGGCTGCGTAGTTTGCCCAATGTGCAGTTGTATTCTCACCGAAGTGAAAATTCTATTATCTAGATCAAATCTAAATAAAAAATTATTTTTTCTTAGGTGCTAACACCATTACCGCTTGGCGACCTTCTAATTTACCCGGTGCAGATTCCACTACTGAAATGTCAGCCAAATCGTTTTTAACGCGTTCTAATACGTCTAAACCGATATCTTGGTGAGCCATTTCACGACCGCGGAAACGTACGGTAATTTTCGCTTTATCACCATCTTCTAAGAAACGAATTAAGCTACGTAATTTAACTTGGTAGTCACCTTCGTCTGTACCTGGACGGAATTTAATTTCCTTCACTTGTACGACTTTTTGTTTTTTCTTCTGTTCTTTTGCAGTTTTACTCTTTTCATAGAGGAACTTGCCGTAGTTCATAATACGACAAACCGGTGGTTCGGCATTCGGACTGATCTCAACTAAATCAAGCGCTGCTTGTTCTGCCATCTCTAAGGCCTGTTGAATTGATACAATCCCCGCTTGTTCACCATCTTGGTCAATCAAACGAACTTCTTTTACTCGAATTTCATCGTTAATGCGATTCGGGCGGTTAGCTGCCGGAGCTTTTTTTACGGTTTTGATAATGTTATTCCTTCTATTTATTTAAGAAAAAACCTACTGTCTTCAAACAGAAGATTTATTAAATCATTTGCTATAAAAACAAACAAAAAACGGGCAAAATTTTATAGTATTTGCTACGTTTATGCAACAAGGATTTCTATTCCTTTAAATATCAGTGGTTAAAGCACTTATTTCAGCTGAAATGCTCTCTCCAAATTGAAGCAATTTTTCTAATCTTGCGGTTTCAATACATACCATTGTTCTATATCCTTCTGGTTGCATCGCACTTGGTGTTTTCTCCCAAGGATTCCATAGAACAATTGAATCTGCATGATGATGGGTAATTTGAATACGTCGATTAAATGTTTTATCCACCAACAATGTTTTATTTTCTTCTAATGAATAAATACAATCTACGCCCTGTTCAATTCTGCGAGTTGCAGGTACTTCTGTATATTTACCTTGTAATGAGTCATAACAACGGTTTGGTAAATTTTGGACTTCAATTTGTGAAATATCACCGATATTAAAATAGCTGTGCAATGCGGCTTGAGCAGGTTCTTGCCCTAAATGCGTTAAAGTCATTGTGCATTTATCGGTAAATTCCATTTTCATTTTGGCTTCAATCACACCATATCCAGAAAACAGTGAAAATTCTAACCGCACTTTATTCGCTTGGAGATCATAATCACTCAATTGCCACAAACGTAAACGCGCTGTACCGTGTGAAGGTTGTTTAACGCCTCCAAACCAAGGGTAACAAAGCGGTACACCGCCACGAATCGCGACACCTTGTGTAAAAGATTCTATCTCACTTAACCAAAAAATATCCTGCTCTGTCCCTTTAGGCTGCCAATTTAATAGCTGTGCCCCTTGTAGTGCAATTCGAGCCGATCCTACAGGGTGATTTAAGGTTAAAACAGGGATTTCATTGATATGTTCTAACGTTAATTCTGATGTTAATTGTTGAATTTGAGCTGTCATATTCGCCTCCTTGTGATAAGGCTATTATATAGAAGAAAGAGAAACTTGAGTTTATTTTTATACTGTGAATATAAAAAAACCGCACATAAAAGTGCGGTCATTTTTAATTAAGATTTTAAAGAGTCAATTACTCTTCACCCAACAATTTCAACTCACGTTGTCTTACTTGGGATTTTAAGATTTCAGCAAATTCTTCAATCGTGAAAGTGCCTAAATCTGCACCTTTACGGGTACGTACAGCCACTTTGCCTTCAGCGATTTCTTTATCACCGCAAACGAGCATATAAGGTACGCGACGTAAGGTGTGTTCACGGATCTTAAAGCCGACTTTCTCATTACGTAAATCTGCTTTAACACGTAATCCAGCATCAGATAGTTGTTTCACGACTTTTTGCACGTAATCAGCTTGACTATCAGTAATATTCATCACAACCGCTTGAACTGGTGCTAACCATGCAGGGAAGAAACCTGCATACTCTTCAGTAATGATACCGATGAAGCGTTCAATCGAACCTAAAATCGCACGGTGAATCATAACCGGTGTACGACGATCATTGTCTTCCGCCACATAAGACGCATTTAAACGACCAGGTAATGCAAAGTCTAATTGGATAGTACCGCATTGCCATTCACGATCTAAGCAGTCACGTAATGCAAACTCAATTTTCGGACCATAGAATGCACCTTCACCTTCTTGAATTTCATATTCAAGACCGTTATGCGCTAATGCTGCCGCAAGACCTGCTTCTGCGCGATCCCACATATCATCTGCACCGATACGTTTTTCAGGACGAGTAGATAATTTCACCTGAATATTTTGGAAACCGAAAGTGCTGTAAATGTCGTAAACCATTTTGATACAGCTGGTTACTTCGCTTTCAATTTGATCTTCAGTACAGAAAATGTGTGCATCGTCTTGAGTGAAGCCACGTACACGCATTAAACCGTGTAAAGAACCCGATGGTTCATTACGGTGACAAGAACCAAATTCCGCCATACGGATTGGTAAATCACGGTAAGATTTTAAACCTTGGTTAAAGATTTGAACGTGTCCAGGACAGTTCATTGGTTTAATCGCATATTCACGGTTTTCTGATTGTGTAGTAAACATCAAATCGCCGTAATTTTGCCAGTGACCTGTTTTCTCCCATAGCACACGGTCCATCATAAACGGACCTTTCACTTCTTGATAATCGTATTCTTTTAATTTTGTACGTACGAAGGTTTCCAATTCACGGAAAATTGTCCAACCATCGTTATGCCAGAACACCATACCCGGTGCTTCTTCTTGCATATGATATAAATCTAACGCTTTACCGATTTTACGGTGGTCACGTTTTGCCGCTTCTTCTAAGCGAGTTAAGTATTCCGCTAATTGTTTTTTATCTGCCCAAGCCGTACCGTAGATACGTTGTAACATTTTATTTTTGCTATCACCACGCCAGTACGCACCTGCAATCTTCATTAATTTGAAATGTTGGCAGAAACGCATATTTGGCACATGTGGCCCACGACACATATCAATATATTCTTCATGATGATAAAGCGCAGGCGTTGCGGTACGTTCGATATTTTCATCTAAGATAGCCATTTTGTATGGCTCGCCGCGTTTTTCAAAAGTATCTCTTGCTTCTTGCCAGCTTACCGGAGTTTTGATGACGTCATAATTGGTTTTCGCCAATTCCAGCATACGTTTTTCGATAGCATCAATGTCTTCTTGCGTTAAAGAACGGTCTAAATCCACGTCATAATAGAAGCCATTTTCAATCGTTGGACCGATTGCCATTTTGACATCTGGGAATAATTGTTTGATAGCGTGACCAAGCAAATGTGCACAAGAGTGACGAATAATTTCTAAACCGTCTTCATCTTTTGCAGTAATAATTTCAAGGTTGGCATCTTCATTGATGATGTCACAGGCATCACGACGTTCACCGTTTACACGGCCAGCGATGGTTGCTTTGGCAAGACCGGCTCCGATATCTTGAGCCACTTCTAACACAGAAACTGGACGATCAAATTCGCGTTTAGAACCGTCCGGTAAAGTAATAATAGGCATAATTTTTCCTTCTACAGTGGTCGCCCATACGAAAGGCAACATGCAAATAATGATTAAAAACAAACCGCACTTTCATTCACTCCCACTATTGAGCAAACCAAGTGCGGCGGAGAATTTTAGCACTTTCCACCACGCTTGTTAATATCTCGCTTAATTCTTTCCAATGAGTAAACAATGATTTTCCTAATAGTTACTTTATCTATTCAAAATTTCCGATAAAATGACCGCACTTTTGATAGACACAAATTAAAGGAAACTCTATGAACGTATTAGTATTAAAATCAAGCATCCTTGCAGATAACTCTCAAAGCAATAAATTAGCCGACTACACCATTGAAAAATTAAAAGGCCACAATATTATAGTACGTGATTTAGCGGCGCACCCCCTTCCCCATTTTGATGCAACAGCGGCAACTGCAGTACGTGGTAAACCTAAAACAGCGGAAGAAAATGCTCTTTTAGCCTTATCTGATGAATTAGTGGCTGAATTAAAAGCAGCAGATATTATCGTCATTGGGGCGCCTATGTATAACTTAAGCATCCCAACACAACTTAAATCTTATTTTGATTTTATCGCTCGCCCTCGTGTAACTTTCCAATACACCGCAAATGGCCCTGAAGGTTTACTTCAAGGCAAAAAAGCGATTGTATTAGCGAGCTTTGGTGGCATGTATGATGAAAACAACAATGTGACGAATTACTTAAAAGCGATTTTAGGTTTTGTTGGCATTACCGATGTTCAGTTTGCTTATGCAAAAGGTATCGGATTAGGTGCTGAAGCGATTGAAAAAGCACAGCGTTCAGCAAGAAATAAAATTGATGAGATTGTTGCTTCTCTCTAATCTCTGAATCTATTCCCTCTATTAAGCCATTTTGAGATATGCCTCGAAATGGCTTTTTTTCTGACAGAAAATCTCTATTTCTAATCTTGTTGGTTAAAAATTAAAAAAATATTGTAAAATTACGCCAATTTTTTGATTATTTTCTTGACTTATGTATCGTGTACTAGTTTAATAGTGCAAAAGTTCAGAATAAAGGATTCATTATGAAAAATACCCCATTTATTGCGGTGACCTCTCAACCGGTTCCCTATCATGCCGACACCACCGCAATTTTTAATACATTATGCCAACAGAACTCAAATTCTCTTCTTCTCGACTCTGCCGAAATTGGTAGTAAAAATAGCTTACAGAGCCTTATTCTAATTAATGCTGCCGTTAAAATTACTTGTTTAGGCAATCAAGTGACATTTAGAGCGTTAAATGCGAACGGTAAACAAGTGTTAAAAGAAATTCATCCCGTATTAAGCCAACTCGGTACTGTAAGTGCGGTCAATTTTGATGATGAATTTTCTGTGCAATTTGCACCGCTCGATAATCAATTAGATGAAGACAGTAAATTACAAGCTGCAACCATTTTTGATGGACTTCGTGTCATTTCTAACCATTATCAACATAGCAGTACGCCAGTCTTTTTGGGTGGTTTATTTGCTTATGACTTGGTGGCAAATTTTATTCCAATGCAAGGTGTTGAATTAAAAGATGATGGTATTCACTGCCCTGATTACAGTTTCTATCTCGCAGAAAACTTAATTACCATCGATCATCAAAGCCAACAAGCTACCTTAAAAAGCTTCTGTTTTAGTCAAGAAGAACAAGTGGAAGTCGCGAAAACAGCACTTTCTATTGCACAAAAATTAAAAAATATTGATGGCGTACTTTCCATTAAAGCAGCAAGTGATGAGGTCAGCACCAACTTTGAAGATCCTGAATTTACAGGTATCGTTAAAGCGTTAAAACATCATATTAATATTGGTGATGTTTTCCAAATCGTGCCATCCCGCCGTTTTTCATTAGCTTGTCCGAATACCCTTGCGAGCTACGCACAATTAAAGCTTAACAATCCAAGTCCTTATATGTTCTATATGAACGATGAGGATTTCATTTTATTTGGCGCATCACCTGAAAGTGCGTTGAAATATGCGCCAGACAATCGCCAATTAGAAATTTATCCAATTGCAGGTTCTCGCCCGCGTGGTTTTGATGCACATGGTAATATTGATCCAGAATTAGATGCACGTTTGGAATTAGAATTACGCCTTGATCATAAAGAGCAAGCCGAACATTTAATGTTGGTGGATTTAGCGCGTAATGACATTGCTCGCGTATGCCAAAGCGGTACACGTAAAGTCGCTGAATTAATGCAAGTAGATCGCTATTCGCACATCATGCATTTGGTTTCTCGCGTAGTGGGTAAACTTCGTCCTGAACTTGACGCCTTACATGCTTATCAAGCTTGTATGAATATGGGAACACTAACTGGTGCGCCTAAAATTAAAGCCATGCAGTTAATTTATCAATTTGAACAACAAAAACGTCACAGCTACGGTGGTGCGGTCGGTTATCTCACCTCTGATGGTCATTTTGATACCTGTATCGTGATTCGTTCTGCTTTTGTACAAAATGGCATTGCTCATATTCAAGCGGGTTGTGGTGAAGTGTTGGATTCTGATCCTCAAATGGAAGCGGATGAAACTCGCCATAAAGCGGCTGCAGTGCTTAAAGCAATCAAACAAATCAATACCCAAGCAAAATAAGGACGATACATTATGGCTAATATTCTCTTTTTAGATAATTTCGATTCATTCACTTATAACTTAGTGGATCAATTCCGTGTGCTTGGGCATAACGTAAAAATTTATCGTAATGACACCAATTTAGAACAAGTGGTGCAAGAGGCATTAAATACACCTGATACAATTCTTGCGCTTTCTCCAGGACCAGGTACCCCGGCAGAAGCTGGGATCTTACTCCCGCTCATTGAACGTTTAAAAAATGATATGCCAATTATTGGTATTTGCTTAGGCCATCAAGCGCTTATTCAAGCCTTTGGTGGAGAGGTTGTACATGCAGGCGAAGTATTACATGGTAAAGTATCGCGCATTCAACACGATAACCAAGCCATGTTTAAAGATATTGCCAACCCAATGCCTGTGGCTCGTTATCACTCTTTGATGGGTAAAAATCTGCCTGACGAATTTATTGTCAATGCCGATTACAATGGTATCGTGATGGCAATTCGTCATAAAACCTTGCCAATTTGTGCTTTCCAATTCCACCCAGAAAGCATCCTTACTGTGCAAGGTTCCAAATTATTACAACAATCTGTGGAATGGTTATTAAACAGAGATTAAGGAAGAAAAAATGATTACCGTATATGGATTAAAAGAAACCCTTACCCCACGTCGTAAAGCTATTGCCAAGGCTATTTATGACAGTCTTAATTTAGGCTTGGATATTCCGCATGGCAAGCATACCATTCGATTCGAGTGTTTGGATAAAGAAGATTTTTTCTATCCAGAAGATCGTAGCGAAAACTATATCGCAATCGAAATTAATCTTATGCAGGGACGTTTAGAAGGGACTAAAAAACGTCTGATCAAAATGCTATTTAGCGAATTAGAATACAAAATCGGTATTAAATCCTATGATGTAGAAATCACCATTAAGGAACAGCCTGCTCATTGTTGGGGCTTCCGTGGTATGACAGGTGATGAAGCGCGAGACTTAGTCTATGATCTTAACGTATAAGGAAGATTGATTATGCAAACGGCTCAATTATTAGAACAACTTTACAACGGAAAAACACTTAATAAAGAAGAAAGTGCGGTCATTTTTAATGCCATTATGCAAGGCGAACTGAATAACGAACAAATCGCTGCCATGCTGATTGCGTTAAAAGTACGTGGTGCCACTATTGAGGAATTAAGTGGTGCGGTATCTGCATCCTTGCAAAATGCCAAATCATTCCCTCGACCTGGCTACCCTTTTGCGGATATTGTAGGAACGGGTGGCGATGGTCAAAATACAATTAATATTTCTACTGCGAGTGCCGTTGTTGCTGCCTCTATGGGTGCAAAAGTAGCCAAACACGGGAATCGCAGTGTATCGAGCAAATCGGGTGCCAGTGATGTATTAACCGCACTAGGTGTAAATGTAAACGTAACACCAGAACAAGCTCGTCAAGCACTTGACGATATTGGAGTATGTTTCTTATTTGCTCAACAATATCACAGTGGGTTTAAACATGTTGCCCCTGTTCGCGCGGCATTAAAAACGCGTACACTTTTTAATATTTTAGGTCCATTAATTAACCCTGCTCGCCCAACTTATCATTTGCTTGGCGTGTATGCCCCTGAATTAGTGAAAACCTATGCTGAAACCGCTGTTGCATTAGGCCATCAACATACTTTTGTGGTTCATGGTGCAGGTCTAGATGAAGTCGCCGTACATGGTGAAACGCAAGTGGCAGAAATTAAAAACGGCAAAATTGACTACTTCACCTTAACACCTGAAGATTTTGGTTTAAAAACACAATCTTTAGAAAGTTTACGTGGTGGCGAACCGCAAGAAAATGCCCAATATCTGACCGCACTTTTACAAGGTAAAGGCAAAGCGGAACATGCTAATGCGGTAGCCGCAAATGTGGCATTATTACTGAAATTATTTGGTCATGATGACTTAAAACAAAATGTTCAAAATGTATTGGCTCATCTTGCATCAGGCAAAGCGCTTGAGACACTACAACATTTAACAAAATATTAAGATAAAAGCTGATTTGATAAGCCACAATAAGAAGAAAGATTATGATCACGCAAGATTTCACTAAACCAATTGACTCTGCGACGGTGCTGCAAAAAATCGTCTTAGACAAAGCACAATGGGTTAAGGCAAAGGAAGCTGAATTTCCGCTTTCACAATTTAAAGAAAACATTCAAAAATCTGACCGCTCTTTTTATGATGCGTTGGCTAAAGGCACCCATCAAAAACCGGCTTATATTTTAGAATGCAAGAAAGCTTCACCTTCTAAAGGATTAATTCGTGGTGAATTTAATTTAGATGAAATCGCCAATGTGTATAAACATTATGCATCAGCTGTTTCTGTGCTAACGGATGAGAAATACTTCCAAGGTAAATTTGACTATTTGCCTCAAGTACGTGAGGTTGTCTCACAACCTGTATTGTGCAAAGATTTTATGATCAGCGAATACCAGGTTTATCTTGCACGCTACTATCAAGCTGATGCTATTTTATTGATGCTTTCAGTGGTAAATGATGAAACCTATCGCGTATTGTCTGATCTTGCACATTCTCTCGGCATGGGCGTATTGACAGAAACCAGTAACGAGGAAGAGTTTGAGCGTGCCCTTGCATTAGGTGCGAAAATTATCGGTGTTAACAATCGTAATCTTCACGATCTCACTGTTGATTTAAACCGCGTGGTAGAACTTACACAAAAATATGCCAATCGCATTCCTGCTGATGCACGTATTATCAGCGAATCAGGGATTTATAATCACAGCCAAATTCGTGATTTGCAAAAAGTGGCACATGGTTTTTTAATCGGCAGTAGCCTAATGGGCAGTGCTGATTTAAACAATGCTGTGCGTGAAGTGATTTTTGGAGAAAATAAAGTATGCGGTTTAACTCGCACACAAGATGTCAAAGAGGTTTACGCAAACGGAGCATTATACGGCGGCTTAATTTTCGTCGAACATTCAAAACGCTGTGTGAGCCTACGTCAAGCCCAAGAATTAGTGACAGCATCACCACTTCGTTTTGTGGGCGTATTCCAGAATCAAGAAATTGATTTTATTGTAAAAATCGCTAAACAATTGCAGCTTTATGCCGTTCAGCTACACGGTTCAGAAACCGCTGAATTTATTACCGCACTTCGTCACCAACTGCCTGAAGAAATACAAATTTGGAAAGCTATTTCAGTAGATACTGAAGCACAAAGTGCGGTTGATTTTACGGATGATTTAAATATCACTCGCTATATTTTCGATAGCCAATCTGCTAATCAACAAGGTGGCACAGGAAAAACCTTTAATTGGTCACTCATTCCTGAAAACTTGAAACACAAAATTATTTTGGCTGGTGGCATTTCACCTGACAATATTGAACAAGCCATTAAGCAAGGTTGCTTAGGGGTTGATCTCAATTCTGGTGTAGAAACTGCCGCTGGCGTGAAAGATAGCGAAAAAGTGCGGTCAGTTTTTAAGACGATTTTGTCAAATTAATCTGATTGCTAAGGGTAAGTATTATGCAAAGAACAGCGTTAGTAACTGGCGCAACTGCCGGATTTGGTGCGGCAATTTGTCGCACACTCATTGAAAATGGCTATCGTGTAATTGGTACGGGACGCCGTGTAGCTCGTTTGGAACAATTACAACAAGAATTAGGTGATAACTTCCATTTTCTTGCCTTTGATATTTCAGATCGCCAAGCAACAGAAGATGCGTTCCATTCTCTTCCCGCTAGTTGGCAATCCATTGATTTATTGGTGAATAATGCAGGATTAGCATTAGGCTTAGAAAGTGCAGATAAAGCGAATTTAGACGATTGGATGCAAATGATTGATACCAATATTAAAGGACTCGTCACTATCACACGTCTTGTGTTACCACAAATGGTAGAACGTAATTCAGGCCATATTATTAATTTAGGCTCAATTGCTGGCACCTATCCTTATCCAGGTGGCAATATATACGGTGGCACTAAAGCTTTTATCAAACAATTTAGTTTAAATCTTCGAGCCGATCTTGCAGGCACACAAATTCGCGTGACCAATGTTGAACCCGGCCTTTGTGGTGGAACTGAATTTTCGAATGTTCGCTTTAAAGGTGATGATGCCCGAGCAGAAAAACTCTATGAAAATGTGGAATATGTCAGTCCACAAGATATTGCTAATATTGTTCTATGGCTCAATCAACAACCTGAACATGTCAATATTAATCGCATTGAAGTGATGCCAACTGCTCAAACCTTTGCACCACTTAATGTCGCAAGAATTCAAAAATAACAAGGAAATATTATGTCAGAAACCCTTTTAAATCCTTATTTCGGTGAATTTGGCGGAATGTATGTACCGGAGATTCTCGTACCGGTACTACAACAGCTAGAAAAAGCCTTTGTTGAAGCAAAAGACGATCCTGAATTCCAACGTGAATTTCAAGATTTACTTAAAAATTATGCGGGCAGACCGACCGCACTTACCCTTTGCCGTAATTTAACCAAAGGCACTAAAGCAAAAATTTATTTAAAACGTGAAGATTTACTTCACGGTGGTGCCCATAAAACCAACCAAGTGTTAGGTCAAATTTTATTGGCAAAACGCATGGGTAAAACACGCATTATCGCGGAAACCGGTGCGGGCCAACATGGTGTTGCGACAGCCCTTGCTTGTGCAATGTTAGATATGCCTTGCCGTGTTTATATGGGGGCAAAAGACGTAGAACGTCAATCACCAAACGTATTCCGTATGCGTTTAATGGGTGCGGAAGTGATTCCTGTACAAAAAGGTTCTTGCTCATTAAAAGATGCATGCTGTGAAGCGATGCGTGATTGGTCAGCTAATTATGAAAATACCCATTATTTATTGGGTACGGCGGCAGGCCCTCATCCATTCCCAACCATTGTACGAGAATTCCAAAAAATGATTGGTGAAGAAACCAAACGTCAAATCTTAGAAAAAGAAGGTCGCTTACCGGATGCTGTTATTGCAGCAGTCGGTGGTGGTTCGAATGCCATTGGTATGTTTACCGATTTTATTGATGAAAAAGGTGTGCGCTTAATTGGTGTAGAACCCGCTGGTCACGGCATTGAAAGTGGTGAACATGGTGCACCATTAGGCCATGCAAAAGTTGGTATTTATTTCGGTATGAAATCACCTTTAATGCAAACTGAAGATGGTCAAGTAGAAGAATCCTACTCTATTTCTGCTGGATTAGACTTCCCTTCTGTAGGGCCTCAACATGCTTACTTACAAAGCATTGGTCGTGCAGAATACCCAAGTATTACAGATGATGAAGCATTAAACGCTTTCCAAGCATTAGCAAAACATGAAGGGATTATTCCTGCATTGGAAAGTTCGCATGCATTAGCATACGCATTAAAAATGATTCATCAAGAACCGAATAAAGAACAAATTTTAGTGGTGAATCTCTCTGGTCGTGGTGATAAAGATATTTTCACCGTTGATAAAGTTTTAAAAGAAAAAGGAATGCAATAATGAGCCGTTTTGAAACTAAATTTGCAGAACTTGCAGCGAAAAAAGAAGGGGCGTTTGTACCTTTCGTGACATTATGCGATCCAACATTTGATCGCTCTTTTGAGATTATTTGTACTTTAGTTGAAAATGGCGCAGATGCGTTGGAATTAGGCTTTCCATTTTCTGATCCGCTATTAGACGGTCCCGTTATCCAGGCGGCTAATAACCGTGCGCTCAATGCGGGCCATAGCACTGAAGACAGCTTTAAATTACTCGCTAAAGTACGGTCAAAATATCCAGAAATTCCGATTAGTTTACTCCTTTGTGCAAATTTAATTTTTGCAAAAGGATTAGATAATTTCTATCAACGCTGTGCAGAAGTCGGCGTGGATGCAGTTTTAGTGGCAGATATTCCATTATTGGCAAAAGAAGACTATGTTCAAGCTGCTAAAAAACATGGCATTCAACCTGTCTTTATTTGCCCACCAAATGCTGATGTAAAAACAGTACAAGGCGTTGCTGAAAACAGCGAAGGCTATACCTATTTAGTTTCTCGTGCAGGTGTAACAAGTGCAGAGAATCAAGCTCATGCCGCAAACTTAGATACACTTGTAGAACAACTTAAAACCCACAAGGCTCCAGCAATTCTACAAGGTTTTGGTATTGCTCAACCTGCTCAAGTGAAAGAAGCCCTTCAACTGGGTGCTGCAGGCGCAATTTCAGGCTCTGCAACCGTAAAAATCATTGAGCGAAATTTAGATAATCAGGCTCAATGCTTATCTGAACTTGCCGAGTTTGTTCGCAATATGAAAGCAGCAACAAAATAATAAATAAAAAAGTGCGGTTAAAATTAACCGCACTTTTATTTTTCTTTCATTAATCCACGATTCGTAAATGAGATGCTGATTTCTGTGGTTTCTTTTCCGTCTTAGGCTTATCTACCGCTTCTGCAAAGCTTAATGGCTGTTCTGATGTTGGCTCACGATTTAATTCATCGTAAATTTCTTCTGGCTCAAACATCACGCCATCACCATTTTCACGTGCATAAATAGCTAAAGCTGCGCCCATAGGAATATATAACTCACGAGCCACACCTTTGAAACGTGCATTAAACTGAATAAAGTCATTTGTTAATTGCAAATTCCCCGTCGCACCAGCAGAAAGATTTAAAACGATTTGCCCATCTTTCACGTATTCCACAGGCACATTGGTACCATAATAATTGGCATCCACCACTAAATATGGGGTGAAATCGTTATCCACTAGCCAATCATAATAGGCTCTTAGTAAATAAGGACGTTTTGGAGAAGGTGTATGAGCCATTATTTATCATCCATTAAATTTTTAGGTGCAGCTTCACCTACAGATTGCAAGAATGAATCACGGCTAAACACACGATCCATATAGCCTTTGATTGCTTTGCTTCCTGTACCGCTGAATTCAACGCCCATATTACGTAGTTTCCATAATAATGGTGCAACATAGCAATCAACCAAGCCAAACTCTTCGCTCATAAAATAAGGAGTTTGTTGGAAGATAACCGATACCGCTAGCAATTCTTCTTTTAACTGTTTTAATGCCTCTTCACGTTCAACTTCCGTACCTTTTTCAGCAATTTCTAATGTTGGATACCAATCTTGTTCGATACGTAACATTAAAAGACGGCTTTTCGCACGAGAAACGGGATAAACTGGCATAAGTGGAGGATGTGGAAAACGCTCATCAAGATATTCCATAATAATGCGTGAGCTGAATAATACTAAATCACGATCCACCAATGTTGGTAATGTGCCGTAAGGATTTAATTCCATTAAATCTTCTGATAATGCTTGCAAATCAACTTCTTCGTTTTCGTAAGCGACACCTTTTTCAGCTAAGACAATTTTTACCTGATGGCAGTAAATGTCATTTTTATTTGAAAAAAGAGTCATTACTGAACGTTTACTTGATGCATTGGACATTTATTCCTCCGAAGATCCAAAATAATCTATATACTTCTACTAAAAGTGGGCGATTATTTTAACATAACCGAGATCAAAATTGCCAATATTTTCTTGTTTTTATTTTAAAATCAATCAATTACAAATACACAACAAGAAATCAAAGCATGGTAATTTTTAATTAATTTATTTTTTACAGACATAAAAAAAGCAGAGATTGCTCTCTGCTTTCTTGAAACGATAATAAAAAATTAACGTTTGGAGTATTGTGGACGACGACGTGCTTTGTGTAAACCAACTTTTTTACGTTCAACGCGACGTGCGTCACGAGTAACGAAGCCAGCTGCACGAAGAGCAGGACGTAAAGTCTCATCATATTCCATTAATGCACGAGTGATACCGTGACGGATTGCACCCGCTTGACCAGAAATACCACCACCTTTAACAGTGATGTATAGGTCTAATTTATCAGTTAATTCCACTAATTCTAACGGTTGACGTACGATCATACGAGCTGTTTCGCGACCGAAATATACGTCTAATTCACGTTGGTTGATAGTGATTTTACCACTGCCCGGTTTGATAAATACACGAGCTGAAGAGCTTTTGCGGCGACCAGTGCCGTAGTTTTGATTCTCTGCCATTTCCTAAACCTCGTGATTAAATGTCTAATACTTGTGGTTGTTGTGCTGCGTGTTGGTGTTCTGCACCCGCATACACTTTTAATTTACGGAACATTGCACGGCCTAATGGACCTTTTGGCAACATACCTTTAACCGCAATTTCAATCACCGCTTCAGGACGGCGAGCGATCATTTCTTTGAAAGTCGCTTGTTTGATACCACCTACATAGCCAGTGTGCCAGTAGTAAAGTTTATCTGTTTCTTTACGACCAGTTACTGCCACTTTGTCTGCGTTGATAACGATGATATAATCACCAGTATCTACGTGTGGAGTGTACTCAGCCTTGTGTTTACCACGAAGACGGCGTGCTAATTCAGTAGCTAAACGACCTAAAGTTTTACCTGTCGCATCTACCACATACCAGTCACGTTTTACTGTTTCCGGTTTTGCTACAAAAGTTTTCATTAATTAATTACCAAAATATAAGTTTGATACCCAGTGTTCCATATTGTTTGAAACACAACCATTAATCTTAATCTCCACCCCTTCGAGTGTGATCTCGATAAAATAATGCACGGTGGGAATCCGTGCATTTACAGGGTCGGCGTATTATACCTATTTTTAGAAAAAATGCTAACTTTTTGTGCAAATAAATTGATTTTCTTTTAAAATACAACGCGTAATAAATAATCATTAATTTCATTCATCATTTTGATGAAATCATTGAAATTGACGCATATTAGTTCTTATCTTATGATAAGCGCATTCTAATAAAAAATGTAAGAAGGCATGCTATGAGCTACGCAAACGAAATTAATACATTAAATCAACATCTTGCTGATACTAACAAAAAAATCAATGTCTCCTTTGAATTCTTTCCGCCTAAAAATGAAAAAATGGAAAGCATGCTTTGGGATTCCATCCATCGTTTAAAAGTATTAAATCCTAAATTTGTTTCCGTCACCTATGGCGCAAACTCTGGCGAGCGTGATCGTACACATAGCATCGTGAAAGCCATTAAAGCAGAAACAGGTATAGAAGCTGCACCACATTTAACGGGTATTGATGCCACACCTGAAGAATTAAAAGAAATTGCAAAAGATTATTGGGATAGCGGTATTCGTCGCATTGTGGCTTTACGCGGTGATGAGCCAAAAGGCTATGCTAAAAAACCTTTCTATGCGGCTGATTTAGTAGAACTACTCCGCTCCGTAGCTGATTTTGATATCTCAGTTGCAGCATATCCTGAGGTTCACCCTGAAGCAAAATCAGCACAAGCAGATTTAATCAATTTGAAACGTAAAATTGATGCGGGCGCTAATCACGTCATTACTCAATTCTTCTTTGATATTGATAGTTATCTTCGCTTCCGTGATCGCTGTGCATCCATTGGTATTGAGGCTGAAATTGTTCCGGGTATTCTACCTGTCACTAACTTCAAACAACTGCAAAAAATGGCATCATTTACGAATGTAAAAATTCCAGCATGGCTGGCTAAGGCATATGAAGGATTAGATGATGATCCTACTACTCGTAATCTCGTCGCGGCAAGTGTGGCAATGGATATGGTAAAAATCCTTTCTCGTGAAGGTGTGAATGACTTCCACTTCTACACGTTAAATCGTAGTGAACTTACTTATGCAATTTGTCATACATTAGGTATTCGTCCTACAACAAATCCATAAAGAAAAAGTGCGGTTAAAATTAACCGCACTTTTTTATTTCCACTATACTCGTCTAACTTGCCAAAAAGCTTTTTTCCAATAAGGACTATTCATCGAAGAATAAATCACGCCACCTTTAGTTGAAGCGTGTAAAAATTTATCTTCTTTCACATAAATCCCCACATGATAGCCATTTGGTCCGCGTCCCGTTTTAAAGAAAATTAAATCGCCTGTTTGGATATCTTCTTTACGAACAAGTTTTCCGTAACCCGCTTGATCTTTCGTAGTTCGAGGAAGGTTGATATTAAAACGATCAATAAAGGTTTTTTGCACAAAACCAGAACAATCAATACCACCACGAGACTGCCCACCTAACACATAAGGTGTACCCGCCCATTCGTATTGTTGTTCACTTAACATGGCAATCGCTATAATCGGATCTCCAATCTGACCTTTATAGTTCATGGCATATTCTTCACGAACACCACTTGAACAAGCAAAAAGCAAAAAACTTCCTGCGACTAAAAAAGCACATTTAATCTTATTCATGTTCAATCCTGACAAAAGTGCGGTCAAAAACGACCGCACTTTTCTTACTATTGTTTTGGCTTGGTATTTTCCACGCGAGCACGTAATTTTTGCCCTGGCTTGAATGCCACTACACGGCGCGCAGAAACAGGAATACTTTCTCCTGTTTTTGGATTACGCCCTGGACGGGAAGCTTTATTACGAAGTTCAAAATTACCAAAACCGGATAATTTCACTTCACCACCAGATTCTAACGATAAACGAATTTCCTCAAAAAAGTCTTCAACTAATGCTTTAGCTTCCGCTTTTTGTAATTGATACTTATCTAATAAGTATTCAGTAATATCAATTTTTGTAATCGTTGCCATGTTAGTCTCCTGTTTAGTCTCTAAGCTCCGCATTAAAGCGTTGTTTAACTTCGTTTAATACAGCAGAGATTACCGCATTAATCTCATCATCTTCAAGCGTTTTTTCATTATCTTGAATGGTTAAACTAATTGCTAAGCTCTTATGTCCGCTAGCAACGCCAATGCCTTGATATACGTCGAATAAATTGACTTGTGTTAATTTTTCTCCGCCGGCTTGTTTACATGCATCAATAATATCTCCTGCAGGGATATTATCTGCAACAACTAAAGCTAAGTCACGACGGTTCGCAGGGAATTTTGAAATCTCCTTGGCTTGAACCACACGACGATTTGCAATGGCATCCCATAAAATTTCAAAAACAACCGCTTTGCCATTTAATCCTAGTTTTTGAGCAATAAGTGGATGAATAGTTCCAATAAAACCAATTTCTTTTCCATCTAATTCAATTGCAGCAGATTGACCTGGGTGCAAGGCACTGTATGCTTTTGCCACGAATTTAACTCGATTACCCACTTCGGTAAGAGAAAGAATACTTTCTAAATCACCTTTAAGATCAAAGAAATCAACCGTTTCTGCTTTACCTGTCCAACATTCTGATTTTGCTGTACCGGTAATCACACCTGCAAGAACAAATTCTTGGCGCACACCAAATTCTGCATTGGCATCAGGAACAAAACGTAATCCCGTTTCAAATAAACGCACGCGGTTTTGTTGACGATTTTGGTTGTATAGTACTGCACCGAGTAATCCACTTAACAATGAAACGCGCATTGCTGACATTTCAACTGAAATTGGATTTGGTAATACAAGTGCTTCAATTTCTGGATGAAGTAAAGTTTGTACTTTTGGATCAACGAAGCTATAAGTAATCGCCTCTTGATAATCTGCATCCACAAGTGCGGTTTTAATTCGGCTTAAATCTAAATCAGACTCTTTATGTTCACGCATACGAAGATGTGCTAATGGTGCATTATTTGGAATGCTGTTATAGCCATAAATACGTGCTACTTCTTCAATGAGATCTTCTTCGATTTCAATATCAAAACGCCAGCTTGCTGAAGTCACGGTCCAAACATCATTAGCATATTTCACCGCAAAACCTAAACGCTCAAAAATCTCAGTCACGGTTTCTGTTTCGATATGATGACCTAATAAGCTATCTAATTTTTCACGACGTAAAGTGACTTCATTGACTTTTGGTAAATATTGCTCACTCACCACTTCACAAATTTCGCCTGCTTCACCACCACAAATTTCAAGTAACAATGCTGTTGCACGTTCCATTGCGTGACGTTGTAGCGTAAAATCTACACCACGTTCAAAACGATGTGAAGAATCTGTGTGTAAACCGTATTGTCTTGCACGTCCCGCAATCGCTAATGGTGCAAAGAATGCCGCTTCTAAAATTACATCTTTTGTTGTTTCAGCATCAACACCGCTAGCTTGACCACCAAAGATACCTGCCATTGCTAATGGACCAGTTTGGTCTGCAATCACTAAAGTATTCGGTTGTAATTTTGCGGTTGTACCATCTAATAAAACAAGTTCTTCGCCGTTATTGGCTAAACGTACTTGAACAGGTTGAGACACTTTTGATGCATCAAAAGCATGCATTGGTTGACCTAATTCAAGTAAAACATAGTTGGTAATATCTACAATAGGATCGATAGAACGAATACCACAACGACGTAATTTTTCTTGTAACCAAATTGGTGATTGCGCTTTAACATTCACATTTTTCACCACGCGCAATAAATAACGAGGGCACGCTTCTGGCGCTTTTAATTCAATTTGAACTTTATCTGAAATCGTTGCAGGTACAGCATCAAAGTGCGGTTGATTAACAACTTGTTTATTCACCACACCAACTTCACGTGCAACACCTGCAATACTTAAACAATCTGCACGGTTTGGCGTTAAACTAATTTCAATGGCTTTATCATCTAAATCTAAATATTCACGTAGATTTGTACCCACTGGCGCATCTAACGGTAGCTCAATAATACCATCTGCATCTACATCAATGCCTAATTCAGAGAATGAACAAAGCATCCCTTCTGAGGGTTGGCCACGTAATTTAGTCTTCTTAATTTTAAAATCACCAGGTAATACCGCACCTTCAGTTGCACATGCCACTTTTAAACCTTGACGGCAATTTGGTGCACCACAAACGATATCTAATAAACGGTCGCCACCAACATTTACTTTAGTGACACGTAATTTGTCTGCATCTGGGTGTTGAGCACATTCAACAACTTCACCTACAACCACACCGGTAAATTCACCAGCTACCTTTTCAACGCCATCTACTTCTAAGCCAAGCATCGTGATTTGATCACATAACTGCTCTGTTGAAATTGATGGATTAACCCATTCTCTCACCCAATTTTCGCTAAATTTCATTATCTCTGTATCCTTTATTGATGAACGTGTTACGTTCTAAATTAATCATTATCGTCAATTTAACCTTAACTAAACAGTTAATTACTTAAATTGTTTTAAAAAACGTAAGTCGTTTTCAAAGAATGAACGTAAATCTGTGACGTTGTAGCGTAACATGGTTAAACGCTCAACCCCCATGCCTACTGCGAAGCCAGAATATTCATTTGGATCAATACCTACGTTACGTAACACATTAGGATGCACCATACCACAACCTAGTACTTCTAACCATTTACCATTTTTACCCATTACATCAACTTCTGCAGAAGGTTCAGTAAATGGGAAATAAGAAGGACGGAAACGAACTTGTAAATCCTCTTCAAAAAATGCACGTAAGAAATCGTGTAATAAGCCTTTTAACTCGGTGAAGTTTGCTTTTTTATCTACATAAAGCAATTCAATTTGATGGAACATTGGTGTGTGCGTTTGATCGTAGTCGTTACGATATACACGACCTGGCGCCATAATACGAATAGGTGGCTGCATTTTTTCCATGGTACGAATTTGTACACCAGAGGTTTGTGTACGAAGTAATAACTCAGGATTAAACCAGAATGTATCGTGATCAGCACGTGCTGGGTGATGTTTAGGGATATTTAATGCATCGAAATTGTAATAATCACTTTCAATTTCGGGACCGGTTTCCACAGAAAAACCTAACTCTGAAAAGAATTTTGTTACGCGATTGATGGTAATGGTCACAGGGTGTAAACCACCAGTTTCTGTTTTACGACCAGGAAGGCTCACATCAATACGTTCTTTCTCTAATTTCGCATTGAGTTCAGCTTGTTCCCATTCTGCTTTTTTAGCATTTAAAAAATCTAACGCAGCTTGTTTCGCTTCATTGATTTTAGCGCCCATTGCAGGACGCTCTTCCGCTGCAACATTACGCAATTCCTGCATAAGTTGGGTAAAATGCCCTTTTTTACCAAAATATTCCACACGAATTTCATCTAATGTGGTTAAACTTTTATTTTCGATTTGTTCAATCGCCGATTTTGCTTTCTCAACAAGATCTTTCAGATGTTGCATAGTTTCCCCTGATTATCTTTTCTAACTAAAATACACCTAATGATAATACTAACTCATTAAAAAATCACGCGTTTATTGGTGAATTGATGTTTCAGATGAAAAATGACAAAATTTTTTGCTATTTTTTGAGATATATCACAGTAATTTTTAACGCTTTCGTTAGAATGAAGAAGAATCGACCATGTCTAGGAGGCGTATTATGTGGAAATCAATTTCTCAAGTCTTAGCTGATCAATTTGGTGCTTACTATAACATCAAAGAAAAAAACAAAGTGCCTGGTGGCGAAGTAAATGAAACTTGGCTTATTACAGATGGAATCCAACCTGTCTTTGTTAAAGTGAATGAACGGTCCTATCGTTCAATGTTTCGTGCAGAAGCTGACCAATTAAACCTACTAGGCAAAACCAATACAATTCGACTTCCGCAAGTATATGGCGTAGGCTGTTCTCAAAACCATAGTTTCTTGTTATTAGAAGCGCTTCCTATTACTCAACAAACCAATGCAACGCCACATTTTGCAGAAGAATTAGCAAAACTCCATCAAGTATCTGGCACTAAAAACTATGGATTAGATTTTGATACTTGGCTTGGCCCTGAGTATCAACCGAATAAATGGAATGGAAGTTGGGCGAAGTTTTTTGCAGAACAACGTATCGGATGGCAATTGCAACTCTGCAAAGATAAAGGTTTGGACTTTGGCGATATTGATTTAATTATTAAAAAAGTAAAACACAAACTTTCAAAACATAATCCTAAACCTTCTTTGTTACATGGTAACTTATGGATTGAGAATACCGCTATTGTAGGAAATCAAACCTTTACTTACGATCCTGCTTGCTACTGGGGAGATAGAGAATGTGATTTAGCATTCAGTGAGCTTTTCCAACCGTTCTCAGCTGAATTCTATGAAATTTATGACCGCACTTTCCCACTTGATAAAGAAGGTTTTGAAGAAAGAAAACACCTTTATCAGCTCTATTATCTGCTAAATTTCAGTCATCGTTTTAATGGAAGCTATATCAACTTAACCACTAAATTGATTGAAGAACTTCTACTTGAATAATTTCTTAAACATCAGATAAAAAAAGAGCGTAATTTTCATTACGCTCTTTTTATCTTCTCTATCTATTATTTTTGATAAAGAGGTGCTGGACCTTGAGTTCCGCCGTTAACTTGACCACCTTCTTGTAATTTTAATACAGAACCAGAAGCAGTGATTTCTACACGACGGTTTGGACGTAAACAGTCTTTCTCAGCTTTACTTGCGTGTTTGTAACCATTACAAGCTTTAACTTGTGGCACTTTACCGTAACCAACAGCTGTAATTTCAGATGTTACGCCATCTTCAATTAAACGAGCTTTAACACGGTTTGCACGACGTTGAGAAAGATCTAAGTTGTAAGCATCAGAACCTAAACGGTCAGTATAACCTGCAACTTTAACTTCTTTAGCACCAGTTTCTTTTAATTGTGCAGCAACGTTATCAACAACTTCTTTACCACGTGGAGTTAAAGTATCTTTATCGAAGTCGAATAAGAAGTCACCACTTAAAGTAAATGCTGAGTTGCCATTACAACCATTTGGATACCAGAAGAAGCTTTGAGCATTGTGGTTTTTGTCAAATAATATTTTGTATTGACAAATTTTGTGAACACCGTTCTCACGATAGTTGAACGCATAATCCCACTCTTCAACACCGTATAAACCTTCAGAGAAGTGCGGACGACCGATTAGGTTATATAATTGGTCTTTGTTCATACCACGTTCGATCATACGAACGTTATCCCAGTTTGGCCATGAACCAAATTGGCTACCGTCATGGTTGAAACCAGCTTTATCAATCTTAGGCCATACGAGTTGTGGTACTTGTTGACCATCAACTTCTTTATATTCTGGAGTACCAGCTTCTGTAACTTTGCTTAAGTTACCACAAGCAGCAACTGTCGCTACTGCTACTGCAGATAATAAAATACGAGATAATTTCATTTCTTTACCTTTTTACTGTTAAGGTGCAATCCTTGCAAGAAGAACCTACACAACTAAACTTTATAAATTTTACAAATAAAACTATAAAAAGTTTCATGGCGTATGGTAGTCATAATTCTTTAACTTGTAAATAAAAAAACATTAAAAAATGATTTTTTATGGAACTTTTTTGTAAAGTTGTGTAAAGAGTTGTCAAATAAGTAAATTTTTTTCTTATTGAATAAAATCCTGTCCATTTTTTGTTAAATTTCGATGGATTATTCCCTCAATACTCTCTTCAGCTTGCTTACCTATTTTTTGTAAAAGTGGCTTTTTCACTTTATATTTCACAGCGATCACTGACTTATCTTTCATTTTTTCAAGAATAATATCATCGCTAGTTGCTAACTCATCGACTAACTGAAGCTCTAGCGCTTGCTGACCGAACCAATGCTCACCAGTTGCGACTTTATCGACATCTAAGTGCGGTCGATTTTGAGTGACAAATTGTTTAAATAATTGATGAGTTTCTTCAAGTTCTGCTTGGAATTTCTGTTTCCCTTTTTCGGTATTTTCACCTAACACTGTGACGGTGCGTTTAAATTCTCCCGCTGTCATCACATCAACATCGACATCATGTTTTTTCAACAAACGATGAATATTGGGAATTTGCGCAACCACTCCAATAGAACCAATGATCGCAAAAGGTGCGGAAACAATTTTATCTGCCACACAAGCCATCATATAGCCACCACTTGCAGCAACCTTATCTACGGCAACCGTTAATTTAATCCCTTTTTGTTTTAAGCGAGCTAACTGTGAAGCAGCCAAACCATAACCATGAACAACACCACCAGGGCTTTCTAAACGTAGCAAGACCTCATCATCGGCTTTTGCCACATTAATAATCGCTGAAATTTCCTCTCGAAGTGCGGTCGTTTCGGATGCAGAAATATCACCTTTAAAATCGAGCACATAAACACAAGGTTTAGGCGTTTCTTTCTCACCATTTTTTAATTTCGCTTTTAACGCCTTTGCCTCTTGCTTTTTCGCTTTTTTCTCAGCTTTTTCTGCTTGTTTAAGTTCTTCTTCTGAAAGCTGAAAATCGCGCAAATGCTTTACCGTTTCCTTAAATTCTTCTGAGAGATCTGTCACGACCAATTCACCATGATGTGTTGCATTACGCTGTCTTGCTGAAATAATCATTGCAACAATAGCGGCAATCACAAGTAAAATCGTTAAAATCTCTAAAATAAAAATGCCATAGCCGGTCAAAATATCAGACCACATAGTTTTCTCCTAAAATAAAGTGAAGGCGTTATTTTACTGTGCAAGCCCGATTTACACTAACTTTTTATGGAAAATTTTGCGATTTAAGGTAAACTAACGCAGTTTTATTGCCTAATTTATAATGAATTACAGAGGTTTATATGTCTAAAGTTGCATCCATTGTCGATGTGTTACAAGGTAAAGTCGCTATTGGCGAAAAAGTTACCGTACGTGGCTGGGTTCGTACCCGTCGTGATTCTAAAGCAGGTCTTTCCTTCCTCGCTGTTTATGACGGCTCTTGCTTTGATCCTATTCAAGTCATCGTCAATAACGATATTGAAAATTATGAAAGTGAAGTATTACGCTTAACAACGGGCTGTTCTGTTATCGTAACCGGCACCATTGTTGAGTCACCTGCTGAAGGTCAAGCTGTTGAACTTCAAGCTGAAAAAGTAGAAGTGACAGGGTTCGTAGAAGATCCTGATACTTATCCAATGGCAGCAAAACGTCACTCAATTGAATACTTACGTGAAGTAGCTCACTTACGTCCTCGTACCAATATTATCGGTGCTGTAGCGCGTGTTCGTCACTGTTTAGCGCAAGCGATTCATCGTTTCTTCCATGAGCAAGGTTTCTATTGGGTGGCTACCCCATTAATTACTGCATCAGATACTGAAGGTGCGGGCGAAATGTTCCGTGTTTCAACGCTTGATTTAGAAAATCTTCCTCGTGGTGAAGATGGTAAAGTCGATTTCAGTCAAGACTTCTTCGGCAAAGAATCATTTTTAACCGTTTCAGGCCAGTTAAATGGTGAGACTTACGCGTGTGCATTAAGCAAAATCTATACTTTCGGTCCAACATTCCGTGCTGAAAATTCAAATACAACTCGTCACCTTGCAGAATTCTGGATGGTTGAACCTGAAGTCGCTTTTGCAACACTTGCTGACAATGCTAAATTAGCAGAAGACATGTTGAAATACGTGTTCCGTGCAGTACTTGCTGAGCGCAAAGATGACTTGAAATTCTTTGAAAAACATGTAGATAAAGATGTGATTACTCGTTTAGAAAACTTTGTAAACTCTGATTTTGCTCAAATCGACTATACCGATGCGATTGATGTATTATTAAAATCAGGTAAAAAATTCGAGTTCCCAGTATCTTGGGGTATCGATTTATCTTCTGAACATGAACGTTTCTTAGCAGAAGAATATTTCAAATCACCTGTTGTTGTGAAAAACTATCCGAAAGATATCAAAGCCTTCTATATGCGTTTAAATGACGATGGTAAAACTGTAGCTGCAATGGATGTTCTCGCACCTGGAATTGGTGAAATCATCGGTGGTTCACAACGTGAAGAACGTTTAGACGTATTAGATAAACGTATGGAAGAAATGGGCCTAAATCCTGAAGATTACTGGTGGTATCGTGATCTTCGTAAATATGGTACTGTACCACATTCAGGTTTCGGTCTTGGTTTTGAACGCTTAATTGTTTATGTAACTGGCGTACAAAATATTCGCGATGTGATTCCATTCCCTCGCGCACCAAGAAATGCAAATTTCTAAAAATATTGTTTAAATTGACCGCACTTTCTTTAAAGTGCGGTCATCATTTTAGGCGATAAATTTATCCCCTATTTTATTTATTGTGTTTGAATCAATCTTTCAAATACATCATATTAAGGAAAGTAGAAATGGACAAAATTAAACAACTCTTTGCAAACAACTACAGTTGGGCGCAAAGAATGAAAGAAGAAAATTCCACTTATTTTAAAGAACTTGCCGATCACCAAACACCTCATTATCTTTGGATTGGCTGCTCTGATAGCCGTGTTCCTGCTGAAAAACTCACAAATCTTGAACCGGGCGAATTATTTGTTCATCGTAATGTTGCTAACCAAGTTATTCATACGGATTTTAACTGCCTTTCAGTTGTACAATATGCCGTTGATGTACTCAAAATTGAACATATTATTATTTGCGGTCATACAAATTGTGGTGGTATTAAAGCAGCGATGCAAGATCACGATCTAGGGTTAATCAATAACTGGTTGCTCCATATTCGTGATATTTGGTTTAAACACGGGCATCTATTAGGCAATCTTTCAGCAGAAAAACGTTCAGATATGCTCACTAAATTAAATGTTGCAGAGCAAGTTTATAACCTAGGACGCACATCTATCGTAAAAAGCGCTTGGGAACGTGGACAAAAACTCTCCCTACATGGCTGGGTATATGATGTAAATGATGGATTCTTAGTAGATCAAGGTGTTATTGCAACCAGTCGGGAAACTCTTGAAATCTCTTACCGTAATGCGATTGCTCGCCTATCTAGCCTCGCGGAAGAAGATATCCTGAAAAAAGAACTTCCAGAAAACGAAGAATAAAAAAAGTGCGGTTAAATCTAATGAAATTTAACCGCACTTTTTATTTCAAACTTACTATTTAACTAGCTCTGTTTGCATATACATCAAACGATCAATATTCGTTAAATAATGTCCTAACTCTTGGGATTCTGGCTTATGAATATAAGGGATTTTACCTAGCAAAGGCGCATCAATCTGAGCCTCTAAAATATCTACCACCTCTTTATAATGCCCTAAACAAGGGTTAATTCGATTTGCAATCCAGCCTAATAAAGGAACGCCAAGCTGTTTAATCACTTGAGCTGTCAGCAATGCATGGTTAATACAGCCTTCTTTGATACCAACAACCAACACAACAGGCATTTTATGCTCAACAACCCAATCAGCAAAACTCTTACCTTCTGCCATTGGTGTGAGTAACCCAAATGAACCTTCCACGACAACAGATTGATATTTTTGAACTAATATCGTTAAGGCTTGATTAATCTTACTTAATTTAATGCGTGATTTATCTCGAGTCAGCATCGGCAAGGAATGAGCAAAAGTATAGCTATTTACTTCTTGATAAGATACTGGCTCATTCGTTGCATCCATTAAAGCTAACACGTCTGAATTATTTTCAGCATCATAATCTGTTTGGGATTCATTAGACTGATTTTCGACAGGATAAATCCCCTCTTCACAGCTACAAGCAATCGGCTTATAACCCACAATTCGCACGCCCTTTGCTTGTAATGCCTGAATAATGGCACGACAGGCGGTGGTCTTACCCACGTCAGTATCTGTACCTGCCACAAAGAAACTACTCATTTTTATTCTCCTTTTAAAAGTGCGGTCAATTCTAAAGGAGTTTTTTGAGGAAAATATTGAGATAAAGCAAGATTTGGATATTTTTAGGAAAAAATAAAAGGCTTATTTGATCTCACTCAAACTATTAAACAAGCCATCATCTTGTTTTGGCATTTGAAGATAAAATCCTTGCTGAGTAATTTTCCCCATAACCTCATCTTTATCTGCATGAACAAGCGGTTTACTCCCCCTCAAATTGAAAGGCATAAGAAATTGAGGCTTACCAAAACTCTGCATTAATATATCCGGTACAGCTGAAAAATCATCTCGTTTGGAAATATAAAGATAGCAGCCTGGTTTACGTTTACTTTTATAAATTGCACATAACATTTCATATTGCTCCAAAAAGAAAAAACCTACCAGATAATCTCTGATAGGTTTTATTTTACGAAAGTTTAATTATTTAGTCACAGCTTCTTTTACTTCAGCTGCTTTATTTGCTGCTGCATCTTTTGCTTCAGCCGCTTTATCAGCTGCCGCATCTTTTGTTTCTGAAGCTGAGTTTTTTACTGCTTCCATTTTAGAAGACATCGCATCTTTTGCTTCAGCCATTTTATTTGCTGCAGCATCTTTCATTTCAACTGCTTTATCTGCTGCTGCATCTTTTGCTTCAGAAGCTGCATTTTTTACTTCTTCCATTTTAGAAGACACTGCATCTTTTGCCTCAGCCATTTTATTTGCAGCAGCATCTTTCATTTCAGAAGCTTTATCAACTACTGCTTCTTTTGTTTCAGCCATTTTATTTGCAGCTGAATCTTTTGCGTCAATTGCCGCATTTTTAACATCAGTTGCAACTTCTTTTGCTGCATCTTTAATTTGTGTTGCTGCATTTGCTGTTGCATCTTTTGCTGCTTCAACTTTTTGAGCTGTTTCTTGTTTATCGAAACAACCAGTTACGGCTAAAGATGCACCTAATACTAATGCGGCTAATACTGATTTTTTCATTGTCATTCTCCATTTTATAATTAAGAATTAATCCAAAGCTATCTGCTTTGTGTGATCTAGTTTACGTAAAAAAAACTTAAAATAAAACATCTTCCAAAAAAATTTACATTTCTAAAGATATAGTTTTTTATAATACCTCTCTAAAACAACTATAACCCAATGAAATTAAAAGATTTGTAAAAAAGTTCATTATAAAAATTTTATTTTTTGTAAAGATAAAAAATCACTTTTTTGTATTTTTTTTGAACAATCCCACTCAGTTAATTTGAATAATCCTTAACTATTGCTTTTACTTTTCAGTTACTTTTTTACGGCTGCAGATTGATCTTTTGTTTCAGAATCTACATTTTTTACTTCCTCTGCTTTAGAGCACACAGCATCTTTTGCTTCAGTCATTTTATTTTCCGCAACATGTTTAACATAGTTAGCTGCTGCAACCACAGCATCTTTAACTTGTACTGCCGCGCTTACTGTGGCATCTTTTGCAGCTTCAACTTTAGAAGACATTACATCTTTTGCCTCTGAAAGCGAATCTTTTACTTCAGCAACTTTATCTTCGACAGCTTCTTTTGCTTTTACAGCTTTATCTTCAGCCGCATCTTTCACTTCAGCAGCTTTATCTTCAGCTTCATCTTTTAACTCAGCCGCTTTATCAGCAGCTTCATCTTTTGCTTCAAAAACTGCATTTTTTACTTCAGCAACTTTATCTACAACTGCATCTTTGAATTTAACTACTTTGTCTACAACTGTATCTTTTGCTTCTGAAGCCG